>DAONGE010000028.1:0-35653 GCA_035403965.1 Candidatus Omnitrophota bacterium
GCGAGGCCGAACGCTGAGCGAAGAAATCCTCGCAGGGGATTTCGAGCGTCCCCGGTAGAAAGAACACAATCTCCTGCGGTATGCGCGTAATATGTTCCCTGCCCTGCGATGTGTTAAGACGATAGGATCTGTGAAACGCGGACGCGCATTTTGGAATTATTTGGAGAAACTTGTTCTTTTCGCGAAATCGGGTATGTTTATTATGAGATTATTCACCGGTAGAATATCAACAGGGGGAAAACGTCCATGACCGATAAAACATCTAAAGAACATCTTGTCGACGGCTTATACTCTATAAGCGATCTGGTCGATATTGATCGCCTTCGTATTGTTTTTCAGAAGTTCACGGACGCTACCGGTTTTACGATAGGCTTTCTCGACCACCCCGGAAAAAATATCCTTATCGCCACCGGCTGGCGCGATATCTGTACCAAATTTCATAGAGCCTCTCAGCGTTCTCTGGATAATTGCGCGAAAAGTAACGCGCGTCTTCTTGATAACCTATCTACGCCGGATCAGCTCGTGATCGAAGAATGTGACAATGGGCTTGTCGATTGCGCGGTACCTATAATCATAAACGGAAAACATATAGCCAGTCTTGCTACAGGGCAGATTCTTCTTAGGACACCCGATATGGATCGTTTTAAAAGACAGGCCAAAGAGTTCGGTGCCGACGAACAAAAATATCTTGCGGCGCTTAAGGATATCCCGGTGGTTGATGTGGATCGGCTGAAACGCGTAACGGCATTTCTGGGCGAGTTGGCGCATATAGTAGCGGATTTGGGATATATGAACCTAAAAAGTAAGGAAGAATCCCTGCGGCTTGAGAAAGAAATAAAAACGAAAGCCAAGATTGAGGAAGAATTGCGGTGGAGCGAGCAGAACTACAAGGAGATATTTAATTCCACAAGCGATGCGATGTTCATACATGATGAGGACGGGAATATCTTGGATGCGAATGAGCAAGCGTGTAGGATGTTTGGGGCAAGCCGCGATGAGATCACTCGGAATAATATTTCCCCCGGTAGTGCGGGATATCCGCCGTATACGATTGAGGTCGCTAAAGAAAAGATAAAGAGCGCCGTTTCAGAAGGATCACAGGTTTTCGAGTGGAGATCCAAAAAAAATTCCGGCGAATTAATGTGGGTTGAAGTAGGCCTCAGGGCCTGTAAGTTGAACGGCCATATGAGAATAATAGCATCTGTTCGGGATATCGCGGAAAGGAAAAAAGTTGAGGAAGTTCTTAGAAACGAAAAAGAAAAGGCCGAAACAGCCAACAAGGCTAAAACGGAATTTCTTACCAATCTTTCTCATGATATACGTACGCCGCTGAACGCTATGCTGGGTTTTACGTCTATCCTGCAAAGACAGATCACCGACGCGAAATTCCGCAGACAGCTTAAGATCATGCATGAAAGCGGGCAGAACCTGCTTGCTCTTGTAAATGATATCCTTGATATTTCCAGGGTAGAATCCGGAAAGGTCCTGCTGCAACCCGCGGAATTCGATATTTATGAGTTGATGGATTATGTGGTGGATGTGGCCAAACATGAAATAGGGGATAGGGATCTAAAGATAGAATACGATGTCGTTTCCGATAGCAGGCGCTTTATCGGGGATCATGTAAGATTAAAACAGATTTTTGTTAATCTGTTGACGAATGCCGTAAAATATACAGATAAGGGTAAGGTTAAGGTCGCGGTAAGGATAGCTTCGCCTGAGAAGGGTGAAAAAAATAGACTTGTGATGGTTTCGGTTAAGGATACCGGGTTTGGTATTCCTAAAGATAAGATCGACAGGATATTCGAGCCTTTTTCGAGGTTTCACGAGTTTGAGGGCGGGAGAATCCGGAAGGGTATGGGGCTGGGGCTGTACATAACAAAAACTCTTATACGGCTTATGGGTGGGGATATAACGGTTACCTCTAAGGTCGGTTCCGGCAGCGAGTTTTTATTCACTATCAAACTGAAAACGGTTCATGACGGGCAAGATGCCGGTAAAAAACTATAGTTATGAACACGAAATCGCCGCGCATAAAAGGTTTCCCCCCGATAGTCAATAATAGGTGTAGGGTTCTTATAGTCGGTACCCTGCCCGGGCCCGATTCCCTGATAAAATACGAGTACTACGGGCATTCGAATAATAAATTCTGGCCCATCATGATGGATATTCTCGGAGGGGATAGCGCGTATCCGTACAAAGAACGCACGGCTCTTCTTTTAAAAAAACGAATAGCGTTATGGGACGTGTATGAAAGCGGGATAAGGCCCGGTGCGTCCGATTCCGCGATCAAAACTCCGGAGATGAATGATTTTGTGGCATTTTTCAGAATTTATCCTAAAATAGAAAGAGTATATTGTAACGGGAACATGGCATTTCAAGTGTTTAGCAGAAATTTTGGGCAATTTGTAAAACAAATAACGGTTTTACCGTCAACCAGCCCTGCGTTTGCAAAGCCGTATGGGTGGAAAAAGAAAAAATGGGAAAATATTTATAAGACACGGAGGCAAAAATGAAAAAGATGAGAAATCTGAAAATATCGGTCTGTATAGTCGCATTTATCGTAATGGTCATATGTGTTTATTCTTTTCTTTTGGGCAATAAGGTCTTTGAAGGCGGATTCGAAAATGATTTCGCCGCGTGGTATTTTCTTGCGAAGGGTCTTTTTTGTTCCGTAGCGTTATACCTTATGGTGTGCATTCTTGAAAATGTCAAAAAATAATCGGTGAGTAAGTTTGGAGTTGGGAGTCTGGAGTTGGGAGGGTTAAATGTAACCTTGCTCTCTGCCGACTCCCACCCTTCAACTCCCAACTCAAAACTCCCAGCTCCTAACTCCAAACTTTCTCAGGTTATCTATGCATACTGATGCGCTATGCCGTGGCGTATCAAAGAAGATATGTCGTTCAGGATATCTGATTCTATCTTTTCGCAAAGGTCGTGTTCGAAATCTGTTCCCGGTAGAGGCGTGAAATAATGGATGTTGAACGTCGAATGATATTTTTCATAAAGTTCATTCATGAATTTGATCGTAGTATTTCTGTCATGCCGTGTTTCGCCCGGCGTGCCAAAGAGGATATCCACTATCGGGGTGAAACCAGTCCTTGTCAGATGTTTTACGGCGGAAGAGATGTCGTCGCTTGAATGTCCGCGTCCCATTGAACGCAATACCTTATCGCTACCAGATTGTCCGCCGACTATGATCTTTGTGTTGCTGACGTATTTTTTAAGTATATCGGCGCATTCCGGGTTTTGCGCGAGGGATCTTGGTGATATTTCGGACGGGAAATTGCCAAGGTGGATGTTAACCCGCGTCGATCTGACGCCGGAGAGAAAACGTTCGAGGCCTGACGGATCTATCTTGCCGTTCTTTGAGCCGTAGGATAGCGCGTCAGGTGTCAGGAAGAACGCGTTATATCGTTTAGAGGTCTTTATATATTCCATGTATTTTTTGACGTACGATACGCTTCTTTCGCGTATACATGGAAATATCTTTGAAGTCTGGCAGAATTTGCAGCCGATGAGGCAACCTCGCCTTATCTCGACCGGAGCGAAAAAATCCCGTTTATATGCGAACGGTGGGTAATCGTCGAAGTTATTCATAGGAAGAGGCGGGACGATCGGCCTGGCATAAGAAGGGTCATCGTTGAATTTCATAAGAAAATCCGGTAACGATACTTCGCTTTCCCCGGTGAAAACTGTATCGAACCCAAAAGACAATGTTTCGTCGGTACGTGCGGTAGCATGGGGGCCGCCGGCTATAAGAGTAACCTTTTTACCGTAGGCTGTGCGGATATCAGCGATCTCTTTTTTGACGATATCCTTTTCCGGCGTCGAGAAAGAATAGGCGATGACCACGCGCGAGCCGTCTTTAAGGTGTTCGCCGATATCATTAAGATCCTCTATCGTGCCGATGTGGAATTTTTCTTCGGAAAGAGCGTCATCGAGAAGGCCGATAAGTACGGCCAGCGTGTACATATTTTTCCCGGACCAGCGGAATAGGATCTTTGTTTTGTTGTTGTGCATAAAATTTTAACCCCAATCCATAATATCATAGGAAGGGCTATGTGTGATATAATCTAAATCAAGGAGTGAACATGAATAATCCCGCTACGCGGTCAAGAGGGCCGTATCTGGCCAGACGATATAATCTCCGAATAGGGGGACATAACGTTATTTTTTATAAGACGGAATCAGAAACGGACGAACATATTATTCAAAAGGCGATGGTTTACGCCTTATATACGCCGGAGTTCGGACAGCTTCTTGTGGACGTCGATGTCGATGATAAGTATCGCCCTGACCTCGTAAAATTAGATGATAGCCGAAGGCCGGTTTTTTGGGCTGAATGCGGTAAGATCTCGCCGGATAAGGCTGTTAAACTCGCGAAAAAATACCGTGATACGCATCTTGTATTCGCGAAGCCGGCGAGGGAACTCAGAAGGTTTGCCGAAGAGGTAAGGGAAGATCTTGCCGATATAAGGCGCGATAAACCGATAGATATGCTCGGGCTTCCGATGGAAGACGCCGAACGTTTTTTTGATAAGGACGGGAATGTGACTTTTTCATTCAAAGATTGCCATAAAGAAACGATAGAGACTGTATGGCATAAAAGGAAAAAGTATTAAATAAGTTCCACCGCTACCGTGTCCGCCAGTAGTAATCCGCGTTTTGTAGGTATCGCCCGTTCATTTTTTATCCGGAGAAGGCCGTTTTGGGATAATTTCCCCAAGGTCTTCCGGCAAACAGACATAATGTTTATCCCGGTCGTTTTTGCAATGTCGTCCATGTCCGCGCCGGTTACGGTTCTTAATCCGAGGATGAGTATCTCGCGTGCTTTTTGTTCCGGGGTTAATTTTTCAGTTCGTATGTTTTTTCCACGCGCCCATTTTTTTATGTCGGATGGATTAATGCTCCGGTTGGTGCCGATGGATGAGACGGCCGCCGGGCCAAAACCGATGTAATCACAGCCGTGCCAAAAGTCCAGATTATGCCTGCATTCATGGCCTTTTTTCGCGTAATTTGATATTTCGTATCTTTTTATCCCGTTTTTCCGGGCAAGTATGGCTTCGGCCATTTTCCACATCTTGGTCGATTGGATATCGTTAATATCATGTTCGCGTATACGTTTAGATATCGGCGACAGCTTTTCGATGGTAAGGTTGTAAGCGGAAAGATGGGTGATAGGCATAGCCGCCGCTTTCGAAAGATCCTCTTCCCATTGTGCTAATGTTTGTCCGGGTATGCCGTAGATAAGGTCGATATTCAGTTCTTTGATACCGGCAGAGACTAAGCCGGAGAATTTTTTATCTAAACGCGTAAGCGCGCCTTTTCGTCCCAAGATCCCCCGGATATTTTTATCGAATGATTGTACCCCCATGCTTATCCGCGTGACGGGATGAGAGGCTAGTATCGCAGTTTTAATTTTCGATATAGATTCAGGATTGGCTTCTACCGTGAATTCAGTTTTTGCTCCGGGCGTAAGATATTTTACAACCATCGATAGCAATATGTCGAATTCTTTGTCCGGGAGGGATAAAGGGTTACCACCGCCGATAAAAATAGTGTTTGGTTGACCAAGTGCGGATGTCCGTTTTCGCAGCTCCTCCTCGAGGGCGCCCAGATAGAACCAGATTGTGTCGTTATGCGCTCCGGGGACAGAATAAAAGGCGCAGTAGTCGCATTTATCGGTGCAGAAAGGGACGTGTATGTATATCGATCGCACAGAGTTTTCCATTAGCGGCTCCTTGTTTATATGTACAGTATACCTCAATTCAATGCGCATGGTGGAAGCATAATTGAAAGATCGCGATCTTGTGCTGCCTGGCGAAACGAGAAGTTCTGGAGTGGATACGATTTCCCGGAGAAGTTTGTGTTCTTTCGGACGTGGCATCGAGAGGCCGAGCGGGCATGGATCCGGCTGAGCAACTCATTTATTTTAATTTCATGGATCCCCGATTCCTCCTTCGCTCTTATATCAAAAGCTCACACAGCTACGGCGGACTCGAAAAGCATTAGGGGATGATTTCTTTAGCGAAGCCGGAGAGCGAGGCCGAACGCTGAGCGAAGAAATCCTCGCCGGGGATTTCGAGCGCCCACGGAAGAAAGAACACAAACTTCTCCGACAAGCAGATCGTCTGCGGGCATACCTTCTCGTTTCGCCAAGTCAACCGAACGGGAGATCGCATACATGCCCACCGTAGCTATGCAGAAAGATTATATCAATTAGTTGTGACCGTTGAATTGTTGAGGCCGTTCTTGACAATACGTCGGCCGTTTGATATATTAAACGGCATTAAATGTTAACTATGTTAACTATATTTGGAGGTGCGCGTGGTAAGATCCGAGATATCCGATTTTGCTGAAGAAGTAGTAAATATTATGCAGGTCGTATCGCGTGAGTTCTTAAAACAGCAGCACAAAGAGATCTTTCGGGCAAAGATGACTTTCCCCCAGTCAGTTGTGCTTGGGCTTCTTGAGAAACACGGAGAGCTTAAGATGTCGGATATGGCGAAGGACATGTCGATAAGTAGCCCCGCGATAACGGGAATAGTGGAAAGGCTGGTTCGTGACGGATATGTAGCGCGGGGGAACGAACTGGGGGACAGAAGGATCATAAAGATTAGTCTTACAAAAAAAGGCGAGGAAGCGGTAAAGTATATTTTAAAAAGAAAACGAGATGTTATTACCAGGGTGTTCAGCACATTGTCCCGAGCGGAACGAGAAGATTATTTAAGGATATTACGGCGTGTACAGGAAGAACTTGATAAAAAAAATAAAGGCAAAAAAGATGAAAAATAAATTTTTAAAATTATTCGTATGGATGTTGTTGGTTTGTTTTACGTTTACAGATATGGCACCGGCGTATGCCGGGGGCCAGGCCGCGGATCCGTCCGTAAAGAATGATCCGGCGAACAAGGCGCTTAAGGAAGACGATAACGGCGAATTGATATACGATGCGGTGGATAACGCTAAACCGACGGACGGCGCATTTACTTTAGCGGATTGTTACGCGAAAGCGCTGGTCCAGAGTGAGACTATCGCAATAAACGAGGACATGATAAAAGTGACAGAAGCTCATTTTCTTCAGGCGCTTTCCATCATGCTGCCGCATGTATCCTACCTTTCAGACGATTTTCAGCAGGACGCGAGCTGTAAAACGAACGGAAGTTCTTTTCAGCCAAAAAGTTCGGGACGAGCTTTTAATATGACCGAAACGCTGTTCAGCGGATTCAAGGCGTTCGCCGCTATACAGGGAAGCACATATGAAAAGGATCAGCGTATACAGGAAAAGATACGCGCGGAACAGCTTTTATTTGTAGATGTCTCCAACTCTTTCTATCTTTTACTTGAGAAAAGGGACGATCTGAAAGCTTTATACAGGGTGAAGAAGGCGCTGATCTCACGTATTGAAGAGCTTGAGGCGAGGGAAAAACTTGGCAGGTCTCGTACCAGTGAAGTCGTGAACGCGAAGGTGCAGTTGTATAACACGATAGCTTTGATAGAGAATGTCAAAAACCAGGAAGTGGTGGCGAGACAACTCCTGGAGTTTTTGGTCGGAGGTCCAGTTGGTGAGCTGGATGACGTCTATAGCCTTCCGTATAATTTGCAGCCCGAGGAATTTTATGTGGCGAAATCGGAGCAGCGCCCGGATATCAAGGCGGCGAAATATGCCTGGGAACTTTCTAAGAAAAATATCGTCGTAGTGGAAAGCGATTTTCTCCCTACGGTAAGTCTTGATTCGAACGCGTATACCAACCGATCGGGTTCATATAAAGGAATAGACTGGGACGTTATGCTTGCGGTTAAAGTGCCGATATTCGAAGGTACCGAAGTTATAGGAAAATCTAAAGAAGCCAGGCTTCAGGCGCATGAGAGCGAGCTTACGTATCAAAGGACAAAACGTCATGCCCCGTATGATATCAGAGAATCGTATACCAGTTTGAATACGGCTATAACGGTTGCGCGTGAACTTAAGAACGCGTTGGACGCGGCGCGCGAGAATTTTATGCTTCAGAAAAAAGATTATGAACTGAGCCTTGTCAGCAATCTTGAGGTTCTGACGGCGATACAACTTCTGCGTGACGCGGAAAGGAACTACATACACGCGCTTTATGAGGCGAAACGTCTGTATTGGCAGTTGCGTGTATCGGTAGGCGACAATGTAAAGGAGAGCTTGAATGACATTATCTGATTTTTCCATTAAAAACCCGGTCTTCGCGTGGATGCTTATGGCCGCGCTTATGATATTCGGTATAGTAAGTTTCAAAAGTATAGGTGTGAGCCAGTTGCCGGACGTTGATTTTCCCGTGGCCGCGATAACGCTGACGTGGGAAGGCGCGGCTCCCGAAGTAATGGAGACCGACGTTGTGGATATCGTGGAAGACGCTCTTATGAGCATACAGGGGGTAAAAGAAATATCCTCTTCCGTGCGTCAGGGCACTGCCAATGTTTCCGTTGAATTTGATCTGGACCGCGACATAGATCTTGCCGTTCAGGATATTCAGAATAAACTGGACCAGGCCAAGAGGACATTGCCGAAAGATCTGGATCCGCCGATAGTGATGAAGATCAATCCCGACGACCATCCGATAATATGGCTGGCAGTCACTTCCGAGACCCGTTCTTTAAGGGATATCGCCACATATGTGCAGAATCATCTGAAAGGGCAATTCGCCAGCATAAGCGGTGTGGGTGATATTTTTCTTGGCGGATATATCGACAGGAACCTGAGGATATGGGTGGACGCCGATAAGTTGGAGGATTATCAGCTTACGGTATCGGATGTTATTACCGCCGTTCAGTCCGGCCACGAGGAACTGCCGGCAGGCAGGATCGAGACCGATAAAAAGGAATACAACGTCAGGATGATGGGAGAGGCGTCGACCGTGGAGGAGTTCGGGGAGATAATAGTGCCGACACGCGGAAGTCAGCCCGTTTTTAAACCGATATATCTTAAACAGCTCGCCACGGTTGAGGATAATCTCGCCGACATTAGAAAGATCGCGAGGTCTTCGGGCAAACCGACAATAGGCCTCGGTATACGCAAACAGCGGGGATGTAACGAGATCGAAGTAGCGCGAAAAGTGCTGAAAAAACTCAAAACGGTGCAAAAATTTCTGCCGAAAGATATAAATGTGGAGGTCAGGTTCAATAGATCAAAGTTCAGCGAAGAATCCATAAATGAGCTGAATTTCACATTGCTTTTATCCGCAATCGTCACATCGCTTGTGTGCTGGTTGTTCCTCGGGTCTTGGACCGCTACTATAAATATTTTACTCGCTATCCCGACGTCGATATTAGGTACGTTTATCGTGATATATTTTCTTGGGTATACGATGAACACTTTCACGGTATTAGGCTTGTCCCTTGCCGTGGGTATAGTTGTCGACGACGCGATCATGGTGCTTGAGAATATTGTAAGATACCGTGAGCGTGGTTACGACAAGATAGAAGGCGCGCGGCGCGGCGCACGGCAGATAACGTTCGCGGCGTTGGCGGCCACGATAGCGCTGATCGCAATTTTTATGCCGGTCGCTTTTATGTCCGGTATCGTGGGAAAATTTTTCTGTCAGTTCGGTATAACGATATCGGTGGCCGTAGGGCTATCACTTCTTGAGGCGCTTACGCTTACGCCGATGCGGTGTTCGCAGTTTCTTGAGGTTAAGAAAAGGACTACATTTTTGGGAAGGATAGTGGACGGCGGGTTTAAATCGCTGGCCAAAATATACGCAATTCTTTTGACTAAAGTCCTGAACAGAAAAAAACTTGTTATATTCGTGGCGTTGATATTCTTTTTCACGTCGCTCATGTTCCTTAAGACTCTCAGAAAGGAGTTCGTTCCTTCTCAGGATCAGAGCATGCTGTTATGCCGCGCGCAAACGCCGGTAGGTTCATCTATAACTTTTACTGACTCGAAATTCAAAATGATAGAGGCTAAAATAATGGAAGTGCCGGAAGTCGACGGGTATTTCGCCGCGATAGGCGGGTTTACGGGTGGCGAGGTGAATTCGGGGTCCATATTCATAAATTTCAAAGATCCGAAAGACCGGCCCGTGATCGCTCCAAACAAAAAGCCGAGGTCGCAGAACGAGCTGATGACATATTTCAGAACTGAGCTGAACAAGATCCCGGACGTCAAGGTCATGATGCAGGACCTTTCGCTTTCCGGTTTCTCGGCACAGAGAGGTTTTCCGGTGGAGTTTTCAGTCAGGGGCCCGGATTGGGAAAAACTCGCACAGTATTCGGCCGAGATCAGAAAACGTATGGCGGCGAGCAATCTGATGATAGATATCGATACTGATTATCTGGAAGAAGTCCCCGAGGTCAGGGTGTTCCCGAACCGTCAGGAAGCCGATAAGCGCGGGGTTGTTGTATCCGAGATAGGAAGCACGGTCAACGCTCTGATAGGCGGGGAAAGAATAGCGAAATATACTAAAGATGGCCGGCGGTATGATATCAGGATACGTCTTAACCCGTCGCAGCGTACGACCGCGGAAGATATGGATAGGCTTTGGGTGTGGAACAACAGGGGAGAAATGGTCCAGCTTAAGAATGTGGTGAGGATAGAGAAAAAGAATACGCCGCTTACGATAACCAGGCGTAACCGTGAGCGTGCGATAACGATATTCGCTAACGTCGCGCCGGGTAAATCTCAGACGGACGCTATTAAAGAAGCCGAACGCATAGCGAAAGAAGTTCTCCCGGAAAGATATTACACCGTGTTCGGGGGCAGCAGCGAAACTTTCAAAGAGTCTTTTGCCAGTCTTCTTATCGCTTTCTGGCTCGGGATACTTGTGGCATACATGGTGCTGGCGTCGCAGTTCAACAGTTATGTACATCCGCTTTCGGTTCTTATGGCCCTGCCGTTCAGTATATCCGGAGCTTTTATAGCTCTTTGGGCCTTTGGGCAATCGCTGAATATTTACAGTATTATCGGTATAATACTGCTTATGGGTATCGTTAAGAAGAACTCGATATTGCTCGTCGATTTTACGAACCAGCAGCGAGATAAGGGGCTTGATGTGAGAGAGTCTTTGTTGAAGGCCTGTCCGATCAGGTTGCGTCCGATCTTGATGACGTCTTTCGCGACTATCGCGGCTTCGATACCACCGGCCATGGCGTTGGGGCCCGGCGCCGAAACGCGTATACCGATGGCGGTCACCGTCATTGGTGGTGTTCTTGTGTCGACACTTTTTACGTTGTTTGTTGTTCCTTGTGTATACAGTATATTCTCAAAGTTTGAACGTAAACGGTATCACATAAAGTTCGAGGGCGAAGTGGAAGAGAAGGAAGAAGATTATCTCGCCGAGGCGGAACACCGTAGTGAAATTCATTGATTGAGTTTGGAGTTGGGAGTTAGGAGTCGGGAGTTTTGAGTTTGGAGCTTGGAGTAGGTGGTGAACCCTCCTAACTCCCAACTCCCAACTCCCGACTCCCAGCTCCCAACTTATTTAGTTTTCAATATCTCTACCTTCACATCTAAAGGTTTTGCGTCTAGGCTGTCGCCAAGGTCAAGGAACGCCTGCCTGGCCAGATCTATGACACGTCCTTTTGCCACAAGCATTTTATTGGGGCCGCGGTCGTTGATCTCTACAGTCACGCTTCTGCCGTTCTTCATGTTTGTAACTCGCACTTTCGTGCCGAGCGGCACGTCCCACATTGCGGCATAATAACCTTCGGTGTATTTTTTGCCGGCGGCGACATATTCGTCTTTGTACCATGTGGCTTTTCCGAAAAGCATGTTTCGGGCGCAGTAATCCCCGGTGCGGTTATCGGTTATTAAAAGTATAATGGCCGCGAAAAGAAGAGCTATGATACATATGCCCAGTTTGTTAGCCGTGTTTCTCATTTTATCATGTGCGCCGGAGCCGGGCCTTCGCCGTCATCCTCCGAATCCATTACGGCGAGATCGTCGTTATCGTTCCACACATTTGTTCTTATTTCCTCGGCCATATCGTCTTCCTCGCGCGGGGTGATATTGGTTTGTTTGTTCTTTTTGTTCATTTCTTGTTGATAATAATCTTTGTCGGTCTTATCGTCGCCGATCTCTTCGTCTATTTCCTGATCGGCAAGGGCGGGCAAAAAGCCGGAACACGATAGAATGAACATAGAAATAAACGCGGAAAATATCAGGTTTTTCATGTCGATCTCCTGTTTTTTTGTGATCCTTGGAAAGTATACCTTATTTGGATGTTATATCAAATCCGATGTGACGAGTCCCGATCATGTGACACGCAACTGTTTCTCGGCATCGATAATATCCCGATTTATGAGCTGCAGTGCTTTGTGTATCCTGTCTTTGAAGTCATGTGAGATGTTCGTTTCAAGTATTTCTCGGAATATCTGTATGCTCATCCTGAAGGTGCGTATCACTTCGCCTTCGTCGGCCTGGGTGTGGCGCAGTATCACTTCGAAAGGTTCTTTCATCATCCACATCTCCAGGGGAGTCGTCAGATGATAATAGTAGTTTTTGCTGAGCGGAAGATATAATTTGTGTTCTCTTTTATTTATTCTTGCCATGACACCGTCGGTGATATGACGCAGACGGTGTGCGTTTTTAGGTATTTCAGGCGACTCCATGTTCTTTCTCGGCTCGTAGATCAGCGCGATGAATAATATCCCGAGATCCACGGCAGGGAGATGGTCGAGTATGCCTTCTTCGTGAAGTTCGGATAAAGCGAGTTCATAACCGTAGACCTTGCTGGCGAAACGGCCTTTTTGGGTCAAAGCCCCGTTTTTAATGTAGGAAAGATCTTTCAATATTTCCACTTTCCTTCGCATAAAATCCACCGCGCGTTTGTGAGAATTCTGTCTTTCCTGAAAATAATGGAAGGAGCGCGGGTATATGTCGTAAAGGTTCTCGCTGTGTTTGTCGTAAAGGTTCAGTATCGTAGCGTATGATGCGTTGAACCTTGAACATACCTTCTCGGGTTCGCCGTAGATCATTCGTTTAAGTTCCGGATAGTCGACATCAAGCGGATTGATGCGGGAATACACGAATCCTTCCGTGTCTATGCCGCGGCGTCCGGCGCGTCCGGCCATCTGATAGAAGTCGCGCGTTTTGAGATTCGCGAACCTGTCACCGTAAAATTTTCTTAATTCGTCGAATACCACGGTCCTTGCCGGCATATTTATGCCGAGCGCAAACGTTTCGGTGGTGAAAATTATTTTTATCAGTTTGCTTGTGAAAAGTCTCTCAACTACTTCTTTAAGGGTGGGGAGCATGCCGGCATGATGGTAGGCGATACCTCTTTCGATGATGGGGCGCATTTCCGACGCGCTCTTTTCGTCCTTGAGGTCGAAGCGTTCGCAAAGATCATCATATAACCGGAGTATTTCTTTTTTTTCATGTTCTGCAGTGAAACTGACCCCTTGTAGTTCCTCGGCAAGGTATTCACAGCGTCTTCGTCCGAAAACGAAAAAGATGCAAGGTAGACGTTTATTGTTTTCCAACTCCCGGATCATCGTGCCGAGTTTGTTCGGTTTTGTGCGGAAATTGTCCCGGAAATTTTTTCTGTGTCTGTCTCCCCGGCGCCGTTTGGGAAAACGGAGATCATGGATATTGTTTATTATACGGTCCTCATGTTGGAATATAAAATGGAGCGGTACCGGACGGTTGTCTTCTTTGACGATACGGACGGGTTTTTTATGTACGGATTCTATCCATCCCACAAGTTCGTTTATGTTCGGTATCGTGGCCGAAAGCGCCAGTATTTTCATGTGTTCCGGAAGGAACATGATAGATTCTTCCCAGACCGTGCCGCGTTCGTAATTGTCGAGGTAATGTACCTCGTCGAATATAATCCACGAATATCCGTCTAAGCTCGAGACTTCGCCGAGTATTTTATTTCGGAAGATCTCAGTTGTCATTATAAGTATCGGCGCCAGAGGATTTATGCTGACGTCGCCGGTTAATATGCCGATCTTGTCTCCGAAATGTTCCTGAAAATCCCTGAATTTCTGGTTTGACAGGGCTTTGATGGGGGCAGTGTAAATGGCTTTAAGATCTTTCGCGAGGCAGTCGTTTATAACGTGTTCTGCGATAACGGTCTTGCCCGCTCCGGTGGGGGCGGAAACGATGACGGAAAACCCTTCGTTTATATAATTGATCGCTTTTTGCTGGAAATCATCATAATGCATTGTAATCGTCATCTCCTTAGCAGTGACAATGCCATAACCTTAAGTATAATGGGAACTTATAATATTAGAAATAAAAATAATAAATAGAATAAAATGCTGGACAAAAGGGGCGATATAATATATTTTGAAATAAACATTTCGCGTTGTTCTGCCCTTATTTTTTTGAAAAGATTGAGAGGGTGTTTTTTTGAAGAAAACTCTGCTGTATGTGGTGTCGATTGTCATGCTCTCATCGTACATGTATCTGTACGGGCTAGGGGATATGCCTCTTACCGATCCGGACGAGCCATTTTATGCTCAGACCGCAAAAGAAATGGTCGAAGCTAACGAATGGGTCACGCCGACCTTATTCGGGAAACCTCAGTTTGAAAAACCCATACTTTATTACTGGCTTATCGAAATAAGCTATAAGATATTCGGTGTGAGCGAATTTTCGGCGAGATTTCCGTCGGCGGTTATGGGGGGGCTCGGTCTTTTGGGGGTATACCTGCTGGGCAGCGTGCTTTTTTCCCCGGTAGCTGGTATTTTGTCCGCGCTGGTGATGAGTATTTCCGTTATGCATCTTGCTCTTTCACGCGCGTGTGTCACCGATATGACACTTTCGGTCTTTATTTTATACTGTTTGTTTTTCTTTATCAGGGCGTTTAGGGGATCGAAAACATCCGATTATATTTTATGCGGGATATGCGCCGCTTTAGCGGTTTTGACTAAAGGGCCTATCGGTCTTTTTATCCCGGGGATGGTCATGGCCTTGTATGTTATTCCCCTCGATCGATGGCGGAGATTGAGACTCGTGCCGATATTTTTTGGAATAGCCGGTTTTTTGGCTGTATGTTTACCGTGGTATATTATGGCTACACATGTGCATGGCGAGTCTTTTATATCCGAATTTTTCGGTTTTCAGAATATTACCCGTTTCACGACGCCGGAGCATAAAAGCGGGATATCCCCGTTGTACTATTTTCCGGTAGTGTTGTTCGGGATATTGCCATGGACGTCTTTTTTTATTTCGGCCCTATGGTTTTCGCACAAAAGAGACCGGTCGTTTTTTGTTTTCGAAGGTGGGAAATTATTCCTTACTTCGTGGTTTCTTGTGGTATTCATATTTTTTTCGATTTCCAGCACAAAACTTGTAACGTATATTTTCCCGCTTTTTGCTCCGATGGGGCTTATACTTGGGCGGTTTTGGGAAAAAATAATAGAAGGGGATCGCGATTACACGAGTTCCCCGGCGATGAAATGGGCTTATGGGATCCTTGTTTTGGCCGGTGCGATAGGTATACCGGTAGGTTTTTTTGTTTTAAAAGAAGAGTATCCGAGCATGGCCGTACCGGTGGTAGGGTACGGGATCATGTTGCTTTGCTTCATGATATATTCGTTTTTCAAGGCTGTTCGGGGAGATATGCGCGCGGGATTTTTCGCGCTTGTGGGAGGGGTCGTAGTCCTGTTTATCCCGATCATGAACATGGTATCTCCGATCGTTGGAGAATATGAGTCCACCAAATCTCTGGGGACTCTAGCGAAAGAATACGCGAAAGAAAACGAGCTGATCGCCGGTGAGAATGACGGGCGAAGGGGCGTGGCGTTTTATACCGACAGAGTTAATGTCCCGGATGTTCATACCTATGACGATCTTGAAAATTATCTAGCGGACAATGGCAGGGTATGGGCGATAGTTAGGAAAAAACATGCGAAAGAATTTGAGAAGATACGTAAAGGGAAAACCTATGAGATAGTGGCTTCGTCGGGAAAATATCTTCTTGTCACGAATCAACCGTTCGAGGCGCAGGAGTAAGCTGTTTTTCGTTGTCTTTGACGAGGCTTTTGCTATAATTTTAATGTTTTTATGAATGCCCATTCAGGGCTTTTCAAGGAGATGAAGATGAATTCGAGTATATGCAGTAAATGTAAAAAGGTCGTTCCCGCGGAGCATCGTGTAGATAGCAATAAGGAATATCTTGATAAAAAATGTCCGGATTGCGGTGTCACTTCCGAGCTTTTGTCGAACGATTCGGCCGCGTACCGAAAAAAACGCGATTTCATGTCGGACAGGAACTATCCTGGATGCGGGATGAACTGCCTTGAGTGTGAGCATAAACAGCCGAATATCATATTCATCGAGACCACGAATCGATGCAATATGAACTGCCCGATCTGTATAACCAATGTTCCGTCCATGGGGTTTGAGTTCGAGCCAAGGATGGATTTCTTTAAAAGGATATTCGAACATTATTCCAAATATGAATTCCCGCCGTCGGTCCAGCTTTTCGGCGGAGAGCCGACGATGCGTGATGATATATTCGAGGTTATAAGACTGGCGCGGTCATATGGATTATCCGTAAGGCTTGTGACGAACGGTTTGAAACTTTCTGATAAGGCGTATTGCGACAAAATGATGGCCAGCGGCGCTTCGGTGCTGATATCGTTCGACGGTTTGAGACGCGAAATGTACGAGAAACTCAGGGCGTTCCCGGGATCGCTTGATCTGAAATATAAGGCGCTTGAGAATATTTCGCAGCATAAAAAAGGAAAAGTTGTTTTGATGACCGTTATAGATAAAAATTTTAACGGCGCGGATATGCCTCAATTTTTAGAATATTGCCAGAAAAATTCCGGGTTATTGAGAGGCATGTTCCTTATGCCGCTTACGCATGTGTGGTCGGAGGAGAGACTTGAGTATAAACCGGAACGAACCACTCAGGAAGACGTGGAGAAAATAGTGCGCGACGCCACCGACGGAAAGGCGGAATTCGTGCCGCTCGGGTCGCTGGAATTTAAAAATCTCGCCAAAGTGTTCAAGGTTAAACATATGCCGTTTCTGGGGGTTCACCCGAACTGCGAAAGTTTTACGTTGCTTGTATCTAACGGTAAAAAGTATTTATCTATATCCAGCTATTTGCGATACGGTTTTTGGGGATTGGTAAAGGATATTAGAGAGCTGGATAAAAAGGTCGGGAATTATACGGATAAGGCCGTCAGCGCTTTCAGGAAAATACTTATCGGTATCGGACTCGCCGGGATATTTTTGAAAAACGTGGATTTCAACGCTGTCTTTGGGGCTAAAGGGTTAAAATGCTTTGGGAAAATTATGAGATTTATTTTTCTTTTCGCGACAGGAAAGCCGCCGAAGAAAATATTGAAAGAGGATACGGAAATAAAAAGTATCCTGCAGATATTGCTTTTACCGTTCGAGGATGATTGTACTGTAGAGAGCGAGCGTTTGGAGAAATGCGCGTCATGTTTCGCCTACATCGACGTTAAAACGGATACGGTAAAATCCATACCGTTCTGCATCTGGGAAAAGTTCAAAAAGGTCATAATGAAGGATATCGCCGAGGTTTACAACAAAGAAGGTTATTTTAAAGGATTGTCACAGAATAACGGTAAAACGGAGGAACATGTTTGACAGAGTGATTAGAGGGGTGTGTCCAGTTTGTGATAAGATAATTCCGGGCAAAGTCATAGAGAAGGATGGGGCCGTGCTTCTCCAGAAAATATGTCCGGAACACGGGACGATAATTGATAAACTTTCTTCCGAACCAGCTCTTTTTCGTGATCGTATGAGTCTTTTGGATCATATGTATCCCAATAAATGTTCCAGCGAAAAGTGCAAACACGGCATTTTTAAATGCAAAGAACATGTGGGCAGGAAGTCTCCGCTCGCGTTCATAGAGATAACCACGAGATGCAATATGTTGTGTCCGGTTTGTTACGCCGACGCCGCGGCCAAGGGGAAGGATATGCCGCTTGAGGACGTAAATCGCATATTGGACACTATCGCTAAGGAAGATAAAAATACGCATGTGATATTGATCGGCGGCGAACCTACCATCCACAAGGATTTTTTCCGGATACTTGATCGTTTAAGAGAGAACGGTCTTATGAAGAGGGCCTTTATCGCCACCAATTGCATAACAACGGCCAATAAAGAGTTCAGTAAACGTATACATGACGCCGGTATAAAGAAATTTTATCTCGCTTTCGACGGAACGGACAGGGAGGCGTGCAAGAATATCCGCGGAAGTTATGTCGCGTACGATTCGCTTAGAAAAGCACTGCAGAATATCAGGGAGAACGGGAAAGCGTGGATAATACTTTCTTTCACGGCCGTGCGCGGCGTGAACCTTGATAATATCCATCCCGCGATAGATTTTGCGATGGATAACGGAGATATAGTGAAACGTCTGATGATATCGCCTGAGGTTTTCTGCGGGCGTGTGACCGAGAAAAAGAATCTTGCCGATGAACGTCTTACCGGGGACTGCGTTGAAATGTACATAAGGAAAAGCTTGGGCGTGAAGGTTGCCACGGTATCTATAAGCCTGTTTTACGCGCTTTTGAACCCGCTTAAGAACATGAGGCTCCTTGATGTTGAAAGCTGGATGGGAGCCGCTCCGAGCCCGTTCTGCGGGCAAATGGGCCTTATCTGGAAGGACAAGGACGGGAAATATCATTCGATAGTGGATCTTTTGGTCAAAGACTCGGATAAAAATATATACGAACTCGGAAGGCGCGCTAACGCGCTCGCCGATAATATACTGTCGGTGCGAAAAAAGTTCTCCAACAATTTTTTTATGAGGGTCTTGTGGCAGGTTTTCGCATGCCTTTATTTTCTGCCCAGATATATTTTCCTTATGTTGTCATTCCTCAACTGGAATGGATTGTCGTCGATGCTTAAGGTCTTTTGGGAGTCCGGTTTTAATGTGAAAAAATTCAAAAAATCTTTTTTTCATAAAAGGGTCGAGCTGTATTTTCTTCTTGGAACGGATAAATACAATTTTATCTGGGATAAAATGCCGTACTGTCTTACGCACCATTACCGTATCGATTCGGACACTAACGAGGTCATGAAAGTTCCGGGTTGTTTTGTTTTTCCGTTCAGGTCCGAGCTGGAATGATCCGGCGTATTCTTATATAAAAAACATATGCTTTGACACAGCCGTGATCTTTATGGGGCTATCCGGGGCGGGTGAGTACCGGAGCGATCCGAGGCAATAGATAGAAATAAATTATGCATCAGCGCGAGTCGAACGCCGGGAGATCAAAAATGACACGAATGATCGCGAGGAACACAAAACGGCCAGGATAGACGCATTTAGCCGGTATAGTTCGCGAACCTTTCGAATATTTTTGATAAAAACAGGTTCTTATGGACAGAATTTTCACTGAATACGACAGATATCTTTTCGCGTCAGGGGATCACTGTTGTCTGCATCAGAAACTCGGATCCCATATCACCGAAGAGAACGGCGTGAAGGGAACGCGTTTCGCGGTCTGGGCGCCTAACGCTCGGTCGGTATCGGTTATAGGTGCGTTCAACGGCTGGAACAAGGACGCGCATCATTTGGCTGAAGAGTCCGGGATATGGGAAGTTTTTATCCCGGGAGTGGATCACGGCACACTTTACAAATATCACATCGTTTCTAAAAATAATAATCACAAGGGCGATAAAGGCGATCCTTTCGCGCATTACTGGGAGAACGCCACGAATGCCGGTACGTATGTATGGGATCTCGATTATCAGTGGGACGATAAAAACTGGATGCGGACCCGAAAACGTCGGAATTCGCTCGCTTCGCCGATATCAGTTTATGAAGTGCATCTTGGATCATGGCAGCGCGTAGCCGGAGAGAGTAATCGTTTTCTAAGTTACAGGGAAATGGCCTGCAAACTTGTCGAGTACGTAAAAAGCATGGGTTTTACCCATGTAGAGTTCATGCCGGTGATGGCACATCCGTTCTATGGTTCTTGGGGATATCAGGTAGTGGGTTATTTCGCGGCCACATGCCGTTACGGTACCCCGCAGGACCTGATGTATTTGATAGACATGTTCCACCAGAACGGGATCGGTGTAATACTGGACTGGGTGCCGTCGCATTTCCCGTCCGACGGGCATGGATTAGCGTATTTCGACGGGACGGCGCTTTATGAACATCCCGATCCTCGGAGAGGATTTAACCCTGAATGGAAAAGTTGTGTATTTAATTATGGGAGAAAAGAAGTGTGCAGTTTTCTTATGTCCAGCGCTGTCTTCTGGTTCGAGGAATTCCATATAGACGGAATGAGGGTCGACGCGGTATCTTCGATGCTGTACCTGGATTATCAGCGTAAACCGGGGCAGTGGATACCCAATCAATATGGCGGTAGAGAGAATTTGGACGCGATAGCGTTCCTTAAAAAGCTGAATGAGACTATATATAAGCGTTTCCCGAGCGTTCAGATGATAGCCGAGGAAGCCACTTCATGGCCGATGGTATCGCGTCCGGTATTTTCCGGCGGGTTGGGATTCGGGATGAAATGGGACATGGGGTGGATGAACGATAGCCTTTCTTATTTTCAGAAACATCCGAACACAAGAAAAAATTTTCATAATAAGCTCACTTTTAGCATATGGTACGCGTTCACCGAGAATTTTATGCTGCCACTTTCCCACGATGAGGTAGTTCATTGTAAAAGGTCTCTTCTTGAGAAAATGCCAGGCGATGATTGGCAGAAGTTCGCAAATTTAAGGCTTTTATTCGCATTCATGTACATGCATCCCGGTAAAAAACTGATATTTATGGGCGGGGAACTGGCGCAGCGGGTCGAATGGAAGCATGAAGGTAGTTTGGACTGGAACCTTCTGGAGTATCCCAATCATAAAGGAATACAACGTTTGGTCAGAGAACTTAACGTGCTATACAAAAAAGAGAAAGCGCTTTATGAGTTGGATTTTTCAAACGAAGGTTTTCAGTGGCTTGATTGTAACGACAGAGAGAGAAGCGTGCTTACTTTTATCCGGAAAGGGAGGACCACGCCAGATGTTTTTATGATCGCCTGCAATTTCCAGCCCGTCGTGCGTGAAAATTATAGGGTGGGCGTCCCGCTTGACGGAGTGTGGAAAGAGGTGCTGAATACCGACGCACTTGAGTATTGCGGCAGTGGTAAGGGGAATTGTGGTGAACGTACGGCTCAGAGCCAGGGATGGTTCGGACAGCCGTTTTCTCTTTTTATCACATTGCCGCCGCTTGGAGTTGTTATATTTAAAAAGAAGATCTCGGTGAAGCGCAAAGCCAAGGCATAGAGCGTGTTCTTGCATTTTGGGTTTTTAACGGTAATATATTTACAAAGATAATTTTCAAATAAAGGGGAGATATGGGAAAAAGAGGGAGCGGTATACTGCTCCATATCACATCGCTGCCGTCGGCATACGGGATCGGAGATCTCGGATCAGAAGCGTATCGTTTTGTGGATTTTTTATCTATGGCGAAACAGGCGTATTGGCAGATATTGCCTTTGAATCCCACGAACCATTTTGCCGGGGATTCACCGTATTTCAGCTGTTCCGCTTTCGCGGGGAATCCGCTTATGATAAGCCCGGAACGGCTTATGAACAAAGGATTGTTATGCGAAGAGGACATAAATCCGATCCCGATCTTTCCAGAGGGGATAACGGATTTTGACGCCGTAGTCAAATATAAGGGAGAAATACTGGACAAGGCGTATGAGAATTTTAAAAGGAGCTCGAAACCTTCGGATTACGACGATTTTTGCGACGCGAACGCGTATTGGCTTGATGACTTTGCGCTGTTTATGGTACTTAAGGATGTTTTCAAAGGTGAGGTATGGAGCAAATGGCCGGACGAATTTAAACTCAGGGATGAAGACGCAATAAACGAGGCGTTCGAGAAATATGGGGACGAAATAGAAAGACAACGTTTTTTTCAGTATGTGTTCGAAGAACAATGGGCGGCATTAAGGTTCTATTGTAAACAACTAGAGGTCAAGATTATCGGCGATTTGCCGATCTATGTAAGTTACGATAGCGTAGATGTCTGGGTGTATCCAGAACTTTTTAAACTGGACGATAATTTGAATCCGACCGAGGTTTCGGGCGTACCACCGGATTATTTCAGCAAAACCGGGCAGTTATGGAACAATCCCGTATACAGGTGGGATGTGCTTAAACAGAATAGTTTTGATTGGTGGGTAAAGCGTTTTGGCATTACTTTCGGTCGTTTTGATATTGTCAGGATAGATCATTTTCGCGGATTGGTGCAATTCTGGGAGATCCCGGCCGGAGAAGAGACTGCAATAAACGGCAAGTGGCAGCCCGTTCCGGTGTTAGATTTTTTTGACACTATCAAAGGACATTTTCATGAGTTCCCGGTGATCGCCGAGGATCTTGGGTATATAACGTCGGATGTCCGGGAAGTGATGGATCGATACCATTTTCCCGGGATGAAGATATTGCTTTTCGCGTTTGGAGGTAATAATGGCCATCATCCGTATCTACCGCATAATTTTGATAAGAATTGCGTCGTGTATACGGGGACACATGATAATAATACTTTTGTTGGATGGTTTGATAACGAGATTAGCGAGAATGAGAAAGAAAAGTTTCTCGATTATACAGATAAAAAATTGGCAATAAAAGGGCTTAATTGGGATATAATAAGACTTGCGGAGATGTCCGTGGCCGATACGGCCATAATCCCGATGCAGGATATTATTGGGCTGGGGCAGGAAGCTCGTATGAATCAGCCGTCCACTCCGGCTGGTAACTGGCGGTGGAGACTTAAACCCGGCGAAATAAAAAAGACTCATATAGATAAACTTGCCTTTCTTGCCGTGCTGTACGGAAGGGCGTAGAAAAAAAGAGGGCTTATATGGATGATCAGAAAACGACTGACTCGAAAGAGCTCAGGCAGTATGAACGTACACCTGTTACTGTGCCGATCACTTGTTATTTAGGTACGACCAGTTTTATCCAGCTTACGGTCGATACAAAAGATCTCAGTGAAGGTGGCATGCGTATAGTTATCCCTCGAGAACTTATAGCAGGCAGTGAAATAACGGTCGTTTTTTATCTTCCTAACTCCATGACATCTTCGAGGCTTGAGGAACTCCGGAAAAGAAATATGATCCCGAAAGACAAAAATTACGCGAAGGATAGATTTGAGCTGTCCGCTGAGATAGTATGGATACATCCTTCCAAGGATGTGCCGAGTTGGTTCGACGCGGGATTGAAATTTTTGTTCTTGGACGATGTCCAGCAAAGAACGTTGCATGAATTTGTTCAAAAACATCAAAAAGGCGAGCTTTGATATGAGGGTTCTTGTAGTCGAAGACGAAAAAAAAATCGCAAGTTTTATACAACGCGGACTTAAAGAACAGCATTATGCCGTCGATTTGGCT
Organism: Candidatus Omnitrophota bacterium; assembly: GCA_035403965.1. Lineage (GTDB taxonomy): Bacteria > Omnitrophota > Gorgyraeia > Tantalellales > Tantalellaceae > DAONGE01. The sequence continues at coordinate 23,317 of DAONGE010000028.1, forward strand.
TATGACGGTGAGGAAGCGTTGGCGCTTGTCGGTATGAATCCGTATGATCTTATAGTACTCGATGTGATGCTTCCTAAAAAGGACGGGTTGTCTGTCTGTAAAGCCGTTCGCGCTTCCGGTAACGATGTGCCGATACTTATGCTTACCGCGAAAAGTGAGATAAGCGACAAAGTCGCGGGGTTGGATTCCGGTGCTGACGACTATCTGACGAAACCTTTTGCATTCGCCGAATTCCTTGCGCGTGCCAGGGTTCTTACGCGTAGAAAAAAAACGGGGAAGACTCCTATTTTAAAAGTGGCGGATCTCGAACTTGATCAGGTGACACACAGTGTTAAAAGGGCCGGAAAAAGTATTGAACTTACCAATACCGAATACGCGCTTTTGGAATATCTGATGCTTAACGCTAACAACGTAGTGACGCGTACGATGATATCCGAACATGTGTGGAACGACGATTTTGACCGGTTCTCTAACGTGATCAATGTTTATATCAGCTATCTGCATAATAAGGTCGATAAAGGATTCCCGAAGAAATTGATACATTCCGTAAGGGGTGCGGGATACACGCTGAAAGAGTGAGTAAGATGAGATTTGTCTCGATACGCTTAAAGACCAGCGTTATCTACACCGCGGTGTTGTTCGTGATCCTGTCCGTTTACAGCGCCATACTTTTTAATACCATCCGTCACAATCTTTACCGCGAGATAGACAATGTTCTGCGTGTAAAGACACAGGCTATAGCGGATATAATAAATACGTATTCTCAGGTGGGCCAGGGCGGCGATCAGATGTACATGGTGGTCGACGGCAATACGATATATTTCAACAACCGCCTTTATTCGGATATGGAAAAAAAGGCCATACGGACGCTATGGACATCGAAGACGAAAGAGACCAGCCTGAAAGATGATTATGTAAATTTTCTCAATGCCAAAGGTCATTCGATCGTGACTTCCGGGAATTTCACTGACAAAGTGAAAAAACTTTTCGAGGAAAAGATCCCTTTTTCTCGAAATAAGATAGTATATACGACGATATTCTCCGAAGGTTACAATATGCGCGTGATAAGCTGTCCTTTCCTTTTGCGCGGTCGTACGCAATATATCATACAGGTCGGCACTGCGGTGGATTCGGTCAATAATATTCTGAGTAATCTTACGGTTTTCATCGGCGTAAGTATATTTTTCATCCTTCTTTTCACCAGTTTTATGGGCCGCCTTTTGACGGGGCGTATATTACGTCCCGTTAAGGCCATAACGACAATAGCGAATAATATCTCGCAGGAAGATCTTCATGTCCGCATAAAAGAAGAAGCGTCCGATGAGGAGATAAAATATCTGATAGATTCGCTGAATAAAATGATAGCGCGGCTCGAAGTGTCGTTCAGGAATGTGGATGAGTTCAGTATCAATGTCGCGCATGAGCTTAAAACCTCGCTTACTATCATCAAAGGGGAACAGGAGCTGGCCCTTATCCAGGAAAGGGATATAGATGAATACAAAAGGGTCCTGGGGGTAAGTTCCGAGGAGATAGACCGGCTTATCCGCATTATAAACGACCTTTTGCTTTTGGCTAAGCTTGATTATAAAATGGATATACTTAAATTCGATAATATAGGGATGACGGCTTTTATGCGCGAAGTGTGTGAGCAGGCCGAGATTTTGGCTAACCAAAGAAAAATAAAAATGACGCTTGATGTTCCTTCGACCGAAGTGCTTGTACGAGCCGATAAGATACATCTGCGAAGGGTGTTTTTTAATCTTATCAGTAATTCAGTAAAATTTACTCCTAAAGGTGGCAATATAGATCTTTCCCTGCGTGTATCCGGAAAACGCGTCTATGTGTCCGTTTCGGATAACGGGGAAGGGATTGCGCCGGAGAATATCGATAAGATCTTCGATAAATTTTTCCGCGTTCGAAAGGACGATAAAGGAGCCGAAGGGAACGGTCTGGGGCTTACTCTCGTGCTTTCTATCGTTAAGGCCCATGGCGGCGACATTAAAGTTTCAAGTGAACCGGGCAAAGGCTCGGTATTTACTGTGATCCTTCCTGTTGCGTGAATATATTTTTAGGTCCTCATTTTCCGGTCAATAATGGTTAAAAACTTCTAATTTTGTTTTAATCCGGTTTTAATGGACACAGGTATATACTTGAACTAGATTCGAGAAGAGGGAAGTACCTCGCGAATATATAAAAACAGTACAAACAAGGAGAAAGACAATGAAGAAAGCCATTATGATGCTCATGCTTCTGGCGATATGCGGATCTTACGCGTATGCCGAGGAAGCGGCTGCGCCAGCTGTTGCGGGTGATTATTCCACTCAGACAGAAGCCGCGCCGGCAGGCGAAACCTGCGCGAAGTAAAACTTCGCCGGACTTCGGGCTTTGGACGGCGGTTTTACCCCTTGTCGATCCTTGAGCCCCGGGGCTCGGAACTTTCTCTGAAGGAGCGTGTTGTATGATGCTGGAGGGGTATATGACACGTTCCTTTGGAGAACTACTCAGCATAAGAAAATTCTAATGTTATTTTAACTGTATCTTAACCGTTAAAAATGTATAATTGTTGTGGTTTGCGGTAAACGCAAACAAAAGAAAAACAATCAAAAGGAGAAACAAATGAAAAAAGTACTTATGACACTTATGTTCCTGGCGGTTTGCGGTTCTTTCGCGTATGCGCAGGAAGCTGTTCAGACGGAAGCGCCTGCCGCGACGGCCGGTGAATATACAACCGAAGCCGCTCCTGCGGCCGAGGCTCCGGTAGCAGAAGCTCCAGTGGCTGAAGCTCCGGCAGAAGAGTAATTCTTAGTGTTGGTGTATCGCGAGATATACCGGTTCTAAAAAATAAAAGGGCGGATGGATCCCATCCGTCCTTTTATTTTAGTACCATTCCCGCCTCTGCCTGTTCGGAAGTTCTGCGCGCTTTAGAAAAATACCCTGTTATTTTCGATCTCCAGGCGGTTGATGCTTCCTGAGACGTAATTCATTTTATTCGGGTAACGGGAAATTCCACCAGCCCGACGTAGCATAAAATGTGAATATGTCTACTTGGCGAAACGAGAAGTTCTGTCGTTCAGACGATTTCCTTTTTCGGAGAAGTTTGCGTCCTTTCTTCCGTGGGCGCTCGAAATCCCCGGCGAGGATTTCTTCGCTCAGCGTTCGGCCTTGCTCTCCGGCTTCGCTAAAAAAGTCATCCCCGAACGCTTTTGTCGGGGATCCATGAAATAAATGTGTCGCTCAGCCGGAACCGTGCCCGCTCGGCCTCTCGATGCCACGTTCGAAAGGACACAAACTTCTCTGGGGGAAAGTAGCCACTCCATAACTTCTCGTTTCGCCAAATCAACCAAACGGGAGATTACGTACATACCCCCGTTGCTATGCCGGATGAATATTTAACGGTGCGAAAATTCGAGTTTGGATATTTATTTTTCTTTGCGGAAAACCCCGGGCTTAAACCCGAGAGCTTTATTTTTGGGGTTCTTTTTTGGTGTCTTGCGCCGCGATCTTTTTCTTTTTGGGGACGATGTTCGGATCGGGTTTGCTTTTTAAAAAAATCATGCCGAGCGGTGGTAATGTTACCAGTATGGAATAATCTCTGCCGTGGTGTGAGATCTCTTCCGCGACACATTTGCCCATATTGCCGACGCCGCTACCGGCATATTCTTTGGCGTCGCTGTTCAGTACTTCTTTCCAGATTCCGCCGTGAGGTACGCCTAGCCTAAAATTTTCTCTCGGTATCGGAGTGAAGTTACATGAGACAACTATTATTTCGTCTGTGCTTTCGCATTTACGCAGGAAAGTCAGAGTGCTTTTTTCCCAGTCGAAACAATCCACCCACTCGAAGCCTCGGTAATCAAAATCGGTCTCATACAATACCGGTTCGCTGCGGTAGAACCAGTTGAGGTCTTTTACCCATTTTTGTGCGCCTTTATGGAAAGGATCCTCAAGGAGATGCCAGTCAAGGCTCTGATGATGGTTCCATTCGTATTTTTGCCCAAATTCGGATCCCATGAAAAGCAGCTTTTTCCCGGGGTGTCCGAACATGTAGCCGTAAAGAAGACGAAGCGTCGCGAATTTCTGCCAGTATGTGCCCGGCATTTTCTCGAGCAGGGATCTTTTTCCGTGCACGACCTCGTCGTGTGATAGGCTCAGCACAAAATTTTCGGAGAACGCGTAGGATATGCTGAGTTTAAGCTGATCGTGATGAAATTTTCTGTGTACGGGATCCTTGCTCAGGTAATCCAGCGTATCGTGCATCCATCCCATATTCCATTTCATATCGAATCCGAGTCCGCCGCTTAGAATCGATCCCGAGACCATAGGCCATGCCGTGGAATCTTCGGCTATTGTTATTGCCTGCGGGCGCGTGTCGTGTACGGCCTTATTGAACTGACGGATAAAATCTATGGCTTCTATGTTCTCGCGTCCGCCGTATTTATTTGGTATCCATTCGCCGTCGCGTCTTGAGTAATCCAGATACAGCATCGACGCGACCGCGTCGACCCTGAGACAATCCACGTGATACCGTTCCACCCAGAACGTCGCACTGCTTACAAGAAAACATTTGACCTCATTACGGCCGTAGTTGAATATTGCGCTTCGCCAGTCCGGGTGAAATCCTTTACGTGGGTCTTCGTGTTCGTACAGGAATGTTCCGTCGAAACGCGCGAGTCCATGGTCGTCGGTGGGGAAGTGCGAAGGAACCCAGTCTAGCAGCACCCCGATGCCGTTCTGGTGAAGCGTGTCCACAAGGTACATAAAATCCTGCGGCTCGCCGAAACGGCTTGACGGTGCGAAATATCCGAGCGCTTGATAACCCCACGATTCATAAAAGGGATATTCGGTTATTGGCATGAATTCCACATGAGTAAAACCCATCTCATGCACATATTTTACAAGTTCTCCCGCCATCTCGCGGTAATTCATCCAGCGGTTCTCTTCTTCCGGTACGCGTTTCCATGAGCCCATGTGTACTTCATAGACCGATATCGGGGCTTTGGGATTATTGCGCCGGAAATCCATTTTTTCTTTCCAGTCGTAGGAAAGATCCCATACGATAGATGCCGTGTGTGGAGCCATTTCTGCGAAGCAAGCGAATGGATCTGCTTTGGCGGCCTCATAATTATTGTAATGGGATTTTACATGATATTTGTAAAGATCGCCTTTTTTTATGCCCGGAAGGAATGCTTCCCATATGCCCGAACCGTCGGGTTTTGCGCGGAGTATGTTTTTTTCGGTATTCCATTCATTGAAATTTCCTACCACGGAGACTTGCCGGGCATTGGGTGCCCATACGGCAAAATATGTTCCATCCACACCGTTTACGTTCACAAGGTGCGAACCGAACTTCTCGTGCAGTTTGAAGTGCGTACCTTCCTTAAAAAGGTAGACGTCAAAATCTGTAAATAAACTGAAATGGTCCATGACTTAACTTTTTGGTAATATTTTTATGTCATGCGTTTAATGTAAGATCGACCGTCATAGGATACCATATTTTATAAGATATTGACGGGTTTTGTCCATAATATTTTCCCGTGGGCTTATCCTAACATTTTTATATTTACGAATTGTCGCCTTTACGGTATAAGATATAGAACGTGCAGAGGGGGAAATATGTCGTTTGAATATATGCAGAAGATACCGAGTGCGTCGGAAATAATCAGTGAGATCCCGGTGCCGCTGGATCTTAAGAACGTAAAATCCAGCAGAGATAAAGAGATCGGTTCGGTTTTTACCGGGAAGAGTAAAAAATTTCTGATCGTTATTGGGCCTTGTTCGGCGGATAACGAAGATGCGGTATGTGATTATGCTGTGAGGTTAAGAAAGATCCAGGAGAAAGTAAAGGACAGAATACTGATCGTACCCCGCATATATACCAATAAACCGCGTACTACCGGCGAAGGATATAAAGGAATGGCTCACCAGCCGGATCCGAACGAGGAACCGAATATCGTAGCCGGGATAAAAGCCATACGGAGGATGCATATAAGGGCTTTGAAAGAATCACATCTTTCTTCTGCCGATGAAATGTTATATCCCGGTAATTATCCTTATCTCGAGGATATTTTAAGCTATGTGGCGATCGGTGCACGGTCGGTTGAGAACCAACTTCATCGCCTGACCGTAAGCGGGCTTGACATCCCGGTCGGTATGAAAAATCCGACGGGAGGGGATCTTACCGTTATGCTTAATTCAGTTCAGGCGGCGCAGATGTCGCATATCTTCATTTATAACGGGTGGCAGGTCAAAACCACGGGTAATCCACTTTCACATTGTATAGTGCGTGGCGCGGTAAATAATCATGGTCAGAATATCCCTAATTATCACTATGAGGATCTTGTAAGATTAGCGGATATGTATCTTAAGCGTAATCTTGAAAATCCGGTCGTGCTTGTCGATACGAATCATGCCAATTCCGGAAAGCTTTTCAAAGAGCAGCCGCGCATTGCGATGGAAGTTATCCAAAGTATGAAGCATTCGGAACTTCTCGGTAAGATGATACGTGGTCTTGTAGTAGAAAGTTATATCGTGGAAGGATCGCAAAGCGTTAAAGGTAAAGTATACGGACAGTCGATAACGGATCCATGCCTTGGTTGGAAGGATTCGGAACGGCTCATACTTGATGTAGCGGATAATCTTAAGAATTAAACACAATTCCAAGGAGGCGGTATGGCGATAGCTATTCTCGTGATATTTCTTTCTTTTATGGTCGCGATGGGTGTGTGGGGGATGAAAAAAACATCGTCACTTGGCGATTTTTTTCTCGGAGGAAGGAATATCGGCCCCTGGGTAACGGCGTTCGCGTATGGGACCACATATTTTTCGGCGGTTCTTTTTATAGGTTTCGCGGGCAAACTCGGTTGGGGATTCGGGCTTAATTCGCTTTGGGTGGTGCTGGGGAACACTCTTTTCGGCACGCTACTCGCGTGGTTTGTTCTCGGCAGGCGTACGAGAATAATGTCCCAGAACCTTGATGTTATGACGATGCCGGAATTTATGTATGAAAGGTACGGCGGGAAATACATAAAAATGGTAAGCGCGATACTAATCTTTGTTTTCCTTGTGCCGTATTCGGCGTCTGTTTTCAAAGGCCTTGGATATCTTTTTGAGGCATATTTTCATGTGCCGTACGAGGTGATGCTCCTTGTCATGGTCGGGATAACCGGGGTTTATCTTATACTCGGCGGATATTTCGCGATCGCGATGACGGATTTTATACAGGGATTCCTGATGCTTATCGGCGCGATAGTTATGGTGTGCGTCCTTACGGCAAAAGCCGGCGGCCTGCCCCAGGCGATAACAACTATCGGTCAAAACTATCTTGTGCATGTCCCGGCGGCCAAACGTCCCGATGTATGGACTATAGCGAGCCTTGTTTTCATGACATCGTTCGGCGTGTGGGGAATGCCTCAGATGGTGCAGAAATTTTACGCGATAAAGAACGCCGAAGTGATAAAAAAAGCGGCGATCGTTACGACTATATTTTCACTTATTGTTTCGTTCGCGGCGTACTGGACGGGTACGTTGTCTCATGTTTTTTACGATAAGTTACCGATGGTCAATAACGTGCCGGCTTTCGATAGATTGGTGCCGGATCTTCTGACGGCGTATATCCCGGGCGCGCTCATGATTCTGATACTTTTGCTGGTTCTTTCGGCGTCGATGTCGACGCTTTCGTCGCTTGTTCTCGTTTCTGCTTCGGCCATAGCGATAGATCTTTATAAGGGGCATATAAAACCGTCTATTAAAAAAGAAGATTCGGTGATGATGATGCGTTTCCTCAGCGGACTTTTTATAGTGTTCTCATATTTCGCGGCCCGGCAGGAATTTTATATTATCGTCACGCTGATGTCGCTTTCATGGGGAGCGATCGCCGGCGCGTTTATGGCACCGTATGTGTACGGGCTTTTCTGGAAAAGGGGAACGCTTTTGGGCGCCAAGGCCGGCATGGTAAGCGGGTTGGCGACTTCCGTTATTTTGTTTTTTGTTCTTGGGTCCGCAAGGGCTCCGATGGCCGCGTCGATCGCGATGATAGTACCGTTCATCGTTATGCCCATAGTGAGTGTATGCACAAAGCCGCCGGAGGCACATGTGATCCATAAGGCGTTCAAGGGAATATAAGCTGTAGCGGGATTGTCCGCTTCCTGCGATCCTCTATTTTGAATGGGCTCGCGCGATACTCCGATGCCGGAGATTTGTGAGAGCCCACAAAATTTAATAACGTATATCATCGAATCTCGAATTTCGAATCTCTAAACGTTTGTCATTGCAATGACCCCAACCCCGTCATGCCCGAATGTTTCTATCGGGGATCCATAATATTGAACTAATCTACTTTATCGTATTGATTCCCGCTAAATGCGTGCGGGAATGACATCAATCCCTGCGGATGCCCCGCCCGAAAGAGCAAATCTCCGGCATCGGAGGAAGGGCACAAATCCCCAATATCCGGCAGAGAAAAAAGAAGGGGGCATTCTAAAAGGCGCGTGACGTAAAAACGAACGGTTTATCTTGATTAGCGCGGCTAAATCAATATAATATTTCTACCTATGGATAACTCTCAGGATAAAATAAAAAGTATCAGATTATTATCCGGTAATGAAGCGTTAGCTGCCGGCGCGTACGAGGCCGGTGTAAGAGTGGCCGCGGCTTATCCCGGGACTCCTTCGTCTGAGATCCTCGAATGTATCGCCTCCGAGTATCGCGAGATAGATTCTCAGTGGTCGGTGAATGAGAAAGTCGCGATGGAAGTGGCGCTTGGTGCCTCTATCGGCGGGGTGCGGGCCCTTTATGCTTCGAAACATGTCGGGATAAATGTCGCTATGGATCCTTTGATGACGGCCGCTTATACCGGAATTAACGGAGGGTTTGTCGTTATTACCTGTGACGATCCCGGACTTCATTCTTCGCAGAATGAGCAGGATAACCGGTTGGTAGCGGAATTTGCCAAGATACCGCTAATAGAACCGGCTTCTCCCAGCGAAGCAAAAGAATTCATAAAAATAGCATATGATCTCAGCGAAAAATTTGATACCCCGGTTCTATTCCGCATGACGACGCGGATATCTCATACTAAGGAAGACGTTCTTCTTGGCACAAGGACCGAAGTCGCGCCGAAAGGGCATAATATTGATCCACAGAAGTACGTCATGGTCCCAGCTAATGCGTATAGAAAACACGCCGAACTTGAGAAGAAGCTTGAAGATCTCAGGGGATTCGCGGAACTCACGGAACTGAATAAAACAGAGTATAACGATAAAAAGATCGGTTTTATAACAAGCGGGGTAATGTATTATTACGCTAAGGAAAAGTATCCGGACGCGTCGTTCCTGAAACTTGGGATGAGCTTTCCGTTCCCGTCGGAAAAAGTGAAAGAATTCGTAAAGGAAGTAAAAAAGGTCTATGTTCTGGAAGAACTGGAACCTTTTATTGAGAATAAAATTCGCGCTTTGGGACTGAAATGTAAATATAGAGATCCGTCCTTTCGTATCGGTGAAATAAGGCCGGAGCATATCCCGGATATTGTTAAAGGTAAAACTAAAGAAGAAAAAAAGATAGTTTCGCGTAAGCCGGTTTTGTGCCCGGGATGTTCGCATCGTCCGGTTTTCAGCGTTCTTAAAAAACTGAAGTGTATTGTGACGGGTGACATAGGGTGTTATACATTGGCGGCTTTGCCTCCCTTGGGCGCTTTGCATACCTGCGTCTGCATGGGCGGCGGGATAACGATGTTCGACGGTATGAAGAGGGCCGTTGGGAAAAATGTGGTTGGTGTTATCGGCGATTCTACATTTATGCATTCGGGTATCACGGGTCTTATCAACGCGGTCTATAATAAACAGAAGGGTGTTATTTTAATTCTCGATAACTCGACCACGGCCATGACAGGCGGGCAGCCTCATCCTGGAACGGGAATGACGATTAAGCAGGAACCTACAAAGAAACTCGATCTCGTTCAGGTCTGCAAGGCTTGCGGTGTGGATAATGTCGACGTGGCGGATCCGTTCGATGTGCAATCGCTGGAGACTTTGATAAAAACTCGGATGGAAGGGGATTCCCTGTCGGTGGTCATCGCGCGCTTTCCATGCAGAGTTGTTTCCAGGATAAGGCATGAAGCAGTGAGCCTCATTTCAGAAAAATGTAAAAAATGTTACGCGTGTCTCAACGTTGGATGCCCGGCGATAGTAAAGACCGAGACGGGCGAGATAACGATCAATAAACAATATTGTGTCGGTTGCGGGCTTTGCGTGAAGGTTTGTCCTTTCAAGGCATTGGTACAAGATGAAAAAAAATAAAAGATCGACGAGCATTATATTTTACGGTATTGGCGGGCAGGGTGTGATCAAGGCTGCCGAGGTTTGCGGTTGGGCCGCGCTTTTCGACGGCTATCACGTTAAACAGTCCGAAGTCCACGGTATGGCCCAGCGCGGTGGATCCGTGGAGTCGCATCTTATCTTCGGCGAAGAGGTGTTTTCGCCTCTTGTGCCGGAAGGGGAAGCCGATGTGATCGTCTGCTTTCATGAAAGCGAGCATTCTCGGCTGAAACATTTTCTGAAAAAAGGCGGTGTGGATCTTTTACCGTATCTTAAACTCGCCGATCAATGCGCCGAGTCTAAAAAATTCTCAAATACGTTCATCCTCGGAGTACTCTCAAAATATCTTGATATCAGCCGCGAGAGCTGGATGAAGGCTATCGAGAGGGTGTTCGCCTCTAAAAGTCTGAATGAGAATATCAGGGTGTTCATGTCCGGTCTGGAACAAGGAGGTCGCAAGTGATATTCAACGAAGTTTTTGAGTGTATGGACCCGGAGTCGCTGAAAAATATCCAATTCGAGCGGCTCAAAGAAATCGTAAAATATGTCAGTGTCCAGTCGTCGTTCTATAAGAAAAAATTCGCGGAGATGGGAGTGACGCCTAAAACCATAAAAGGGATAAGCGACATAAAAAAACTTCCGTTCACGACAAAAGAAGACATGCGGGACAATTATCCTTTCGGGCTTTTATGTATGCCGCTTAAACAAATAGCCGAGGTACATGTCTCCAGCGGAACTACGGGGAACCCGACGGTCGTGGGATATTCAAAAGAGGACGTTGATCTCTGGGGCGAAGTGATGGCGCGCGCGCTTTGTTGCGCCGGGGCCGAACGCGGGGATATGATACAGATCGCGTACGGTTACGGGCTTTTTACCGGAGGGCTGGGGCTCCATTACGGTTCGCATAAGCTTGGGCTTACGGTCATACCATGTTCATCTGGACAAACAAAACGTCAACTTAAACTGATGACGGATTTCAAACCGCGTATACTCGCGTGTACACCGTCTTACGCATTGTTCATGGCGGACGAGGCGAGGGAACTTGGGCTTAATCTTCATAAAAGTTCGTGGGAGATAGGTATATTCGGCGCCGAACCATGGAGCGAGTCGATGCGCCGCGAAATAGAAAAAACATGGGATATGCTCGCGACGGACGTATACGGCCTTTCCGAAATAATAGGCCCCGGAGTTTCGCAGGAATGTCAGCATAAAAAAGGCCTGCACATTTTTTCGGACGTGTTTTTCCCGGAGATAATCGATCCGAAAACCGGCAAAGAAGTTCCGGAGGGAGAACCGGGCGAGTTGGTGGTGACTACGCTGACAAAAAAAGGTATGCCGCTCATAAGATACAGGACGAGGGATATTGTCAGTATAAATTACGAGAAATGTCAGTGCGGCAGGACTTTGCCGCGTGTCAGTAAAATAAAGGGCAGGACGGACGATATGATCATAGTGAGGGGCATCAACGTATTCCCGTCGCAGATCGAGCATGTGCTTCTTACCGTTGAGGGGACAAATCCGCACTATCAGCTTATTGTCGATAGAAAATCCGGCGGGATGGATGAACTTGAGATACTTGTCGAGGTGGAACAGAAATTCTTTTCCGACGAGGTTAAAAAATTACAGACCATCGAGCAGAAAATAAAGAAGGAAATGGAATCAACGCTCGGTTTTTCCGCTAAGGTGCGGCTTGTCGAACCCAGGACCATCGAGCGCAGTGAGGGTAAGGCGAAAAGAGTGATAGATAAAAGAAAGATCTAATCCGGAGGCGGCCATGAAAATAACCCAGATATCCGTTTTTTTGGAAAATAAAAGCGGCAGGCTTTATGACGCGGTGTCGCTTCTCGGCAAAAAGAAAATAAATATACGCGCGCTTACGATCGCCGAAAGCGAGGATTACGGGATACTGCGTCTTGTTGTAGATAAACCGGCGCTTGCCGCCGAGAGCCTTAAAAAGGACGGTTTTGTGGCGAACATAACCGATATCGTCGCCGTCGAGATCGCCGATACGCCGGGAGGGCTCGCTAAAG
>DAONGE010000029.1:0-34263 GCA_035403965.1 Candidatus Omnitrophota bacterium
TCTGGTACGGGATAAAATTCTCCGGGAAATCGTATTCACTCCATCCCTTCTCGTTCTGCCAATTTAACTGAATGCGGGATTCCGTCCCGCGGACTTGTGTCCCGGGGCTCCATAAAGCCAACACGGCGATGATCAAAACCGTTCGATACCGCTAAGACTTGCCAAAATGATTTCTTGTGGTATATTTTTTCCTTCTGATATTTTAAAAAAACAAAAATGACGTGAGAGGAGAAATGAAGTAAGATGAAGTTGAGGGATCTTGTATTCGTAGGTTTGTCGATATTGTCGGGGGTTTCATGTGACGCGGCGGCGCAGGATAAGATGGTTTATAACTGTTCCAGATATATTCATAATTGGGGTATACCGGAGTGGTCCGGCGAAAAGGCTGATCATATCAATCCGGTCCTTTCTATAGACGAGAATTTCGGGGATAAACAGGACTCGATGAGCCTGAAACTGAATTTGAGCTTTTCGGGCGAAGCGTGGAGCGCGGGGATAATAGAGGCTAACGGGGTGTTTGATCTTACTTTGTATCGCGCTCTGACGTTCAGCGTGTACCTGCCCAGCGACGCGCCGAAAGGGATAGAGGCCAGGGCTATAATCGTGAGCGGTGACGACTTTAAGTGGATAGAAATGGGGAGATCTTTTGTCGTAGAACCGGGGCGCAAGACCGTGATAAAAGCGAATCTGAAGAACGGATGCCGCGACTGGCGAATTAAGGGAGAACAGATCGTGCTAACGGAAGCGCTGAAGCAGGATATTAGAAAAGTGGCCATAAGGATAGAATCGAATGTGGTGAAGTACGACGGGCCGATCTATCTGGACGATATACAGATAGAGAAATAGGACGGGCAGGGTGTAGGGTGCAGGGTGTGGGGTGAAGGGTGTAGAGTGTCATGTGTCAAAGTGTCAGGTGGCACAGGGGCATGTTGTCGAGGTATGAATATCTTTGTCACAAAAGTTGACTTTTGAGAGTTTAATGACCATAATTGTGGATATGAAAGATCCGGAGAAAATTATAGGTTTTGTAAAACGCAATTGGGCGCATATTGTCGGGTGGGGTTTATTAGCCCTTTTGTATTATCCTATACTTCGTCAGCTCTATACCGCAAGATGGAAAAATATAGACTATGAACACGCGTATTTTATCCTGCCTATAAGTATTTTTCTTGTCTGGCGACTACGCAAGGAACTCGCCGGGGTTTATTCCGCGGCGAAAGAAAAAATATCGTACCTGTTTTTGTCCATATTCGTTCTGGGTATAGCCATGTATGTTTTCGGATGGAAATGGGATTATCTTTTTATCTGCGCGATATCATTGATACCCGTTTCTTTTGCGATGACGGGTTTCATTTACGGTTGGGAAGTGGTGAAAAAGATCTGGTTCAGTTTTTTTTATCTGATCTTTATGGTGCCGCCGCCGGCCGCCGTTCTTGATAACCTGACTTTGCCGATGAGATATATATCTTCCCACATAGCCTATGGGATATTGAAGGTAGCGGGTTACGCGCCGGTTAAAGAGGGGCTTGTCCTGACGATAGGTAATTTTTCGGCGCTTGTGGGTGCGGAGTGCAGCGGGTTCAGGTCATTCATAACTTTAACTGCTTTAGGGCTTTTATATATTTATTTGTACGCCAGCAAGGAAAGGTTGACGTATAAGGCGGTTCTTATAGGTTTGATACCGTTTTTGGCTATAATCGGGAATAGTTTCAGGATATGTCTTATATCTCTTCTGGGATATTATTTCGGCGAGGCTGTCGCCGAAGGGCCCCTACACTATGGTAGCGGGTATCTGGTGTATGTGTTCATGATCATAGGGCTGTTTGCTGCAGATCGGTTGATGAGTGCAGTGATGCATCGAGCGAGTAAGTAAGTGTCAGGTGTCATGTATCAGGTGTCATGTGTTTGGGGTTAAGTATCAAGTATCATGATTCAGGTGTCATGTGGTGGGGACAAGTATCAAGTGTCATGTGTCAGGTGTCAAGTGTTATGCGGCAGGGTGGGGTAGGTTATGGGGGAAAAAGGATATAAGAAACTCGAGGTGTGGAAGAAGTCTCATGAGTTGGTGATACGAATATACCGTTTGACAGAGAATTTTCCCAAACGAGAAGAATATGGATTGACTTCGCAGTTGAAAAGGGCAGTTTTATCGATAGCGACAAATATTGTTGAAGGGCAGGCAAGCACCAGTAAAAAGGAATTCTTAAGTTTTTTGAATATAGCTAATAGATCGCTGGTTGAGACTGAATATCTAATTGAAGTTGCATACGAATTGAAATATATTGAAGAAAAGGAATATAAAATCTTAGACAAGTTGCGCAACGATATAGGATGTATGCTGAACGGTCTTATGCGTTCGATTCGCGCGAAACTTTGATGTTTTGTACTGTTTTACACATGACACATGATACTTGATACATGATACATAAATAGTTCAGGGTGATTTTTAATGAAAACTAGGATCCTCAAGTTTGCTATAATTTTTACGGTGTTATTGGCCGGGCTCTTTACGGTCTATTGCACGCCGAAATGGAAGTATGAGGGTAAAGAGGTCGTGCTTTCCGTGATGCAGAACGTGCCGGATATATTCGGCAGATGGCGCGGGCGTAATGTGGATTCGGGCGTCAACGATGAGAACCCCATATACAATTTTATCAGCAAGATATCGTCAAAATTCTATTATGATCTGTATCTTCCGGAACGCGGAGTGATGTTCACGCTTCTTGATGCTGGGAATTTTCATTATCCAAAAATATGTATGCGAGGCGGCGGAAAAGAAACCACGGATTTTGCCCCGCGGACCATAAATGTGGGAGGCAAGGAGATAACCGTTCAGATGGTCCTAGCGGAAGACCCGAAGGACAAAAAAAGCGGGAATCTTACGGTTTACTGGATATCGATAGATAAAAAACCGGTCAAGGAATGGATACAACATAAACTGCACCAGCTGGTGTACTCATTATTTAACCGCAAAAGCGTCGGCCTTATGGTCAGGGCCGATATCCGCTGTACCCGTGATAATGTCGATGACGGCGTGAAATACGTTGAGAAGTTCTTCAACGATCTTTACAAAGACCTTCCTCAGGATAGCCGGGAATATATCTTCGGCAAATAATTCTAAAAAGTGTCAGGGATAGAGAACCTTTTAGCGTATACGTGTAATGTATAGAGGCTAAAAGATGAAAGTTGTTTTATTTGAACGAAAATGTCCGGAAAAAGTGTCTCTAATAGCGGGGGAGGTGAAAGCGCTTTTTCAGGAGATAATGCCTTACATTCAGAATTGACGAATTCCTTACTATTGGGTAAACTATATAGTGAGTGGAGGGCAAAAATGACAATAACTATGACAGCGAAAAATCAGGTGACTATCCCAAAAAAAATAACGAATGTTCTGGGGCTTACTCAGGGTGCGATGTTCAATGTGGTCATATCCAATAACAAGATAGAACTTATTCCGCTGGAGGTGCGCGAGAAGACCTTTACGGACGAAATGTACAAAAAGCTGAACGCCCTCGCTGACCGTGAAAAGGGAAAGGAAAAGAAGGTATCTAAACGTTTTGTTGATGCACTGCGAAAAAGCGCGAAGTAATGCCGCTTAAGCTTTTCTACCGTCCTTCTTTTGAGAGAAGTCTTAAAAGACTTGATCCGCAACAAATATCGATTGTTGTTCGTATTATTGAGGCGTTAAATCTATATTATTCCCAAAACTGTGATAGCGCTATTTCCAAGTCTATTTATCCCGGTTTTTTCTATAAGCAGCTAAGGAAACCATATTATGAAGCCGGCATAGAGAAAACTATTCGTGTTGTAATCCGGCGAGAACAGAGCCGCTGCATAGCCGTTATCGCGGGTGATCATGATCAGATCCGGCGGTTTTTGCATAATGAATAGTATTGTGATGATAGGGGACTAAAACAAAAACCACAGCGTTTGCTGTGGTTTTTGTTTTGGTGAATGATAACTGACTTATTTTTTTCTGCGGATGAAAGCTAATGCTGTGCCGCCGAGAAGAAAAAGCGTAGAGCTTATCGGTTCCGGGGAATTTACGACCTGAAAAGATAACGGACCCTCTGTGGTCTGCCAAGTGCCGGTACCCTGTAATCTCCAGAATGTCTGTATTGTCCATTCGCCGACATCTTCTATGCTGTCCCAAGTTGGAAGAGAATAGTACGCCGTTACAACGCCATTATCAGCATTCGATGGGAACAAGCGATATCCATCGATCGGAGTTGTGACCTTTACGACAGGGTCAACCGTGTAAGTCCATGTCCAGTATAATTCGATGTAGCGCGATCTTGTTTCAACGACCATATCTGTTGCTAAAAATGAAACTGATGTGAAAGGATTATCTCCGTTAAGAACGAAAGTGTCCGTTTCGGTATATGTCCCTGTTGCGCTATCATAAGTGCCGGTGCTTGGATCTGAAGACGGTGTTAAAGCGAAAGCCGAAGCGGAAAGGAAAAGCATAATAAAAAATACCGCGGACAATTTCAAAATTTTGTTAGTCCTCATCGTAACGCTCCTTTAGGATTTATTTTGCTAAAACCGAATATTTTGTTTTATGACAACGCTATCATTTTCCTATTAACCGAGTGAAAAGTCAATGGGTCTTATGTGACTTTTTAATTTCTAACAGTTCTTTGTCTGTAACACAGTGAACATTTTGGTTCTAATATCGATGATGAAAACAGGGTGGTCGGCGTTACAAAATATTTGATGGAGAGCATGTTAAATTTCGCAACAATGAACGTTATAAAAAAGTGGATCTTGGGTTTGTCAAAGCAGAGATCTGGTGAGAAAGTTTTTAGATATTTGCCGGTCTATTAAATTTTGCGATTTTGGTAATTCTGTTCACGCGTGAATTATATTTTAATATCTTTCAGCTTTTGGTATAATCTGACATATGTTCGGGGGAGGGTTTTTGGTGGGAAGGTTTTGTTTTTTATTGACAATAAGACAAAATGTGGTAAAATGCTAAAAAAGCAAGCTCATGTTTAAACGCAATGCTTGAGTGAAAAATTCTACGAGGTTATTGTACGTTCCAAATAATAAAAGGAAATATCGAAAACGGACAACGATCCGGAAAGCATTGAATGACAGGGAATATCCATAATAGACCGCAGTTGGAATTATCAGATCGCAATACGCTCGGACTTCAATCGAATTATTTAAAGTTTAAATATGTTTCTAAAAGCGCCGACATTTTTGTGCCGGCGCGTTAATTGTTGTAATAAATGTTTTTTTAAAACAATAAAGCGGAGGAACTAAAGATGAAGATGATCAAAAAAGCTGTCGGATTAATTTTGGCAATGTTGCTCGCATTCCCGCCAAATGTTATCGCCGAAACAGTCGGTACTATTTCCTACATAGAGGGAAGGGTCGACAGATTGGCTAAAGACGGAAAATCATATCTTCCGGTCGCGGCGGGGGAACAGGTTTCCACCGGCGACGTTCTAAGAACGAAGAGTTCTTCGAAAGCGGAGATCACCTTCACTGATAAATCGGTCGTGCGGATGAGCGACGGCACGCAGATAAAGGTTTCGGATTATCTTGTCGGACAGGATGGATACAGGAAGAACGCTGTGATAGATCTTGAACGCGGTAATGTCAGGGCGATAGTTTCCAAAACATTGGACCTTGCGCCGTTCAACATAAACACGCCGAATATGACCGGGGCCGTAAAAGGTTCGGACGTTTTTGTATCTTATCAGCAGTCTTCGACGAATATCCTTGTGGCAGAAGGTTTGTTCAACGTGAAAAATCCTTCTTTCCCGGATCAGGCGATCGCGATAAAGAACGGTATGGCCGCGATGGTTCCGTACAATAAACCGCCGGAGGAACCGAGAACTTTTATGGATATCGAAAAACAGAAATATGAGGCAGTGACAGGTCCATCCATAAGGATCGAAGGAAAATCTAAAAATCTCGAGGTTGTGAGAGCGACAATAATCAAAATAGAGGGTTCTACAAGAGTTCAGTCCAAGGGCGCTAACAAATGGCATATACCGGCTATCGGAGAAGTCCTATACATGGGCGATATCGTAGAGACAGCCGATAAAAGTAAGGTGAGACTCGCTTTTGATAACGGTCTTAGCATGGAGCTTCAGCCGAGTACACAGCTTTTAATAACAAGCCTGACGCGTAATATCAAAACAGGTGATTACGATACTTCATTTGAATCTAAATATGGAAAGATCATCGCTAAGCTTCAGAACAAGCCAAAAAATTCCACGTTCGTTGTGAAGACTCCGCATGCGGCTTGCGGTATCCGAGGAACGATCATGTATCTGTCAATTATGCCGGATCTTACAAGGGTTTTCTTTCAAGGCGGTACGGGCAACGTGCATTCGATATTGAAGAATCTTGAAAAAGTGGCCCTTGAAGGAAAAGTTCTTATTATCGATAAGGATGGGAATATCATAGAACAGGATATGACGCCGGAGGATCTGGCCGGGTTTGACAGCCAGTTCGGCAACGAAGGGCAGAATGAATACGGGTATTCAGGCGGCGATGGTGTTAATTACGGCATCACATCGATCATACAGAACTCGGGTTTTCCGAATCCGGGCGATCTTGGGACGGATCCGTTCGATGACGTGAAACCGGAACCGAACGCAGAGGATCAGGATGGAGACGGGAATCCGGATAATGTTCCTACGAATCTTGTTACATCTAATTTTGAAGGCAAATATGGTTACTATGGTTCGTTCGAGATCGATGAAGCTAGTGTAATCAGCGGGAATATAACGACGACTACATACGTGCCATGGGGCGGAGAGAATCAGGTAGCAGTTTTTGAAGGTACATACGATAATCCAAACGGGCAGAGTTTATTTTTCGGTTCCGTTACAGGATCCGGCGCTGATGGTGGCGCGCTGGTAGGGAGGTTTCTTGGCGCTAACGAGAGTGTTTACGAAAGTACGTCATGGCAGGGTGTATTGAGCGCGATCTATATCGATTCAACAGGCAGTACCGGATTGGTCAGTGGGCCGTTCGTCGGCAGTTATTCGTATATTTCGGCGGATAGCATTGTTACTCAGACAGTATCCGGGTTAGGGGCTTTATCGTACATATATAAAGGTACGACGACAATGTCTCCTGAGGATCTGGCAGGGTCTCTTGTTATGTCTACGGATGAACATTTGCGCGACATAGTTATAGATAACGGCGCGGGTTCTCTTTCCGGCCGTGAGACAAGAAATACCATAAATATTGACGGTGCTTCATGGGGGATATGGGAAAATATATCAAGATCGACATATGAAAGACCGGAAGGTTTGGTTTCGGGCGGGACATTCGTAGCTACATATGGACAGGGGGATTCTGTTAGCGGATACACCTATACCACATATATAGGAAAAGATACTTATTCGGATCCCAGTGTCGGAGGTTTTTTACAGATAGAGGAAGGCGGTAGGACTATTACGTACTACGGTCTTTCGACATTTTACGGATATGAATTTGGGGCTTATGCGTGGGACGGTACAAATTATTATGAAGGTGTAGGTGCCGGGATTTGGGAAAACGAAACTTTTGGTTGGAGCGCGGAAGTAGACACTTATTATCATAACTATTCTTCCGAGAATGGTTATGTTTTAGCCGGTCTTTATAACAGTGCGATCATGGGCGCGGTAACGTCTCCGTTCGATAATCCGGGAGAGGCGGTTGCCGTTACGTTGATGGGTGAGACGGATCCCAGTAACGGTTTAGTGTGGTGGGGGAATTTATTGGGAAGTAAAGCTGGAGACGGGAGTGTTCTGACAGACGGGTTTATAGCCGGTCAGACAAGTGTAGCGAGCGGCGAGACATTCGGTAAATTGGTAGCGTTGTATGTAGACGCGAACGGTAACGCCGGTTTGTTGAGAGGCTATGTTGACGGTGAATATTATAGCGACGTGAATATGTGGATGGCGGATGGTAGTGTGACGGCTGAACAGAAAAACACCGATTGCTGTACAAGAATGCCGGAAGGGATGAACTATCTTGACGGACAGATATGCGATGGTGCTTTTGAAGTAGAAGGAACAAGTGCTGGCGACATATCCACTGGGAACAGCATTTATAATATGTCTTACGGTCAGTTGATGAGTTATACGGCTTGGATCGATAGAGGCGGGTATACCAGAGATGAGTTAGGTTGGGGTATATTCAATATCGAAATGGGCGGATATTATGGATACGAAGGGATAACACCAGATACGTGGTCTATGAATCTTTACGGAAATAATTGGGGGCAGCTTGCGTCTTTCTGGGTTGGGACGGTTACCGGAACAAAATGGTCGGATAACTTATTGTACGGGACTTTCGAGGGTATTGGAGGAATGGACGTAAAGAATCTACTTGTGGCCAATGGAGACATATTCGGAAGTTACGATGTATCGGGCAAAGGCATATGGGAAGCGGTAGTTGTCGGTACATATGAAGAAGTGCCGCTTACATTTGTGAGTAGTGTGAACGCGTACAATTACGATGGGTACATGAGTTATTATGGTTCTACGCCATACATTGATTGGAATGAGCTTGGAGAGATAGATTTTCTGATCGGAAGCACGGATTCGCTTTGGACTGGTTCCAACACTAATGTTGTGTTGATGGGGCGATATTACGAAGAGACGTCTGGTTATGGCAGCTTTTTAGATTATTTTTATAGCGCAAACTATACCGATGAGACGTATACAACGTATGACGGCGGAGCGTATAACGGATACATCGTGGGAACATTTGACGGAGATCTTAACGGCCAGGTTATGACTATTTATGTTGATCCGAACGGTAATGCCGGCTATATGTACGGTGATTTCGCCAGTGTTTGCAGCTTAGATGATTCTTTTTACGGAGAAGGCGCTTTTTATTTGCACGAGATGCCGAACGTTGGTATAACGGCCGATGTTTTGGATTCGTCGCTTAACGACGCGACATCCGAATATGTCGGGTATGATATGCGTACATATGGCGATAATGGTTCGATTGATATTTATGGAATAGGAGAAATGTATACTTCATATCTGGTTAACTATGACCTAGGTATGTCGGCCGACTGGGGTATATACGCACAGTGGTTGATATGTGATGGTGGGGCAGATATGGCAGATATTTCCAGTATTTCCGCGGCGATCGGTGGACAGGCCGATTTCGGGGTTCTGTTCAGTAATGTTGAAGGTTCACTATCGATGGAGGATTATGACATCGGTTGGTGGATCGCTGATGTGAATTATGTAATTGACGGGAATGAGATAGAAGGAGATGTGGACGGGGATTTTATTTCTTACACGAAAATGGGTACATTGACAGGTGATATTTTCGGTATAAGTGATGAAGATGGGGAATGGCAGGCTGTTGGTACAGGTTACTGGGTAGGCAAGTCTTTGTCGCATGCCGCAACGATAAGCAGCAGTTCAGTGAATGATGAGTATTCCGTGACAACGGATATTAAGGGTATTATGGGCGGGGTTGACAGCTTATGGGATGCCGGTACAGCGGATGTTATGTTGATGGGTGACTACGCTACCAGCGAGCAAGCTACTCTTTGGATGTCCAGGGCTGATAGTGTAAAATGGGATTCTGGTGAGGGGTGGATGACCGGTACATATGACGGCGGCTGGTACAAAGGTTTTATGCTTGGCGCTCAGGAAGATTCCGATATAGCTGGATTTATGATAGCTGTCGGAGAAGATCCGGCCGGTAACGTAGGTTTTGTGATAGGTAGTTTCGGCGGCGATGTATATTCCATTAACCAGTATTACGATTCGATGTTTAGAATGGACGGAACTCTTATGATGTTGTCGTATTCCGATCTGGAAGGTCTTGATCTGGATACGGTTATTCAGTATTTTGAAGAAGGCGGAGAAGGCGATACGACGATACAGCTTTTTGAGGATTTTAACGAGAGTTTTGGTAACTATAAATGGATGGACGATGTCGAAGTTGACATGGTTATAGGAGCCGGAATAGTATCATCCGCGGATCTTACAGATTTTGCGGCCGGGGATATGACGATCAGCGAGCTTATGGCCAGCGAGCCGTTCGCAGCGGGTGTGATGATAGGTCCGGCGCTTGTTGTTGACGGGAACGATCGCGGGACATGGGGAGCGGCTTTTCTGATGGTCAGTAACGGGATCTCTCTAACAGATCTTTCCATTCAATACGTTGGGGCCATTGTCAACGCAGGGTTGTTAGATATGGCAGGAACCGTGCTGGGTGAAGGCTTCAATATGGGGGTTGATGACGTCGTTTATTACATGGGGGTTGCGGATAATTTTGGCGCTTGTGAGAATGAATTTACGGCTGATTTTAACGGCGTATGGATACAGCCGGATACTAACACTATCTATCTTGGTGAGATGAACGGTGAGATAGTGGGTAAAACCGGATATGTCGAGCTTGGTGAAAGTGAAGAGATCGGTACGGGATTTGTGGGTGCCGGAGCGGGAGAATGGGTAGAAGTGGCGGAATTGACTGATCTGAGTGATCTTACGTCAGAGATGCAGTCCATAATCGGGGAAGATTTCGCGTTGGTCACTATACCGATAACCGATATGGCCGCGTCGTCTTGCTATGGTGGGATAACCGGTGCGAATATCAGTGATATGACACTTTATGCTACAAGTGCCGATGCTTTGACCGGTGTATGGGCGGCGTTGATAACCGGTAGTTATAATCAAGCTGATACGATCGTTCAGAATAATTGGGGCGCGAATTTCAACGGCGGAGACCTTGATCTTGACGGGTTAACATGGGCCGATGGCAAATGGACAGCCACGGTTTCGGGAGACCTTGCGAGTGGTCAGTCTGTGGCTGGTACGGCTGCCGGTACATATGGCGATGGTAGTTTTACAGGTGTCGGTGCCGGGGTATGGGAGAATACCAACGTAGCTGATGGTATTAATCAAGTAATCCCGAGTGGCAATTAATAAATTGTACTGTAGCGGGAAGGTGTGTGGAAATATGGGCCCGGGTAAATCCGGGCCCATGTGTTTAGTTGATAGGTATACGTGAATAAGGCCACAAAATACTCCGCGGTTTATAATGATGTAACCTCTTATAAACACTATTATTGTATTGACACAGCACTTCATAATGGTAAAATACTTTTATTGTAAATCGGTTAATTTTTTTAGAAAGTCAGATATTTTATCGGATCGTTTTATTCTAAAGTTTTATTAGGAAGAGTTCTAACAGGGAGGATTATATGGGGTTGGTCATGAAAGTTCTAAGGATTTGTTTGGTCTTAGTGTTCGCAATGTCTTCTTTCAAGCCAGTTTCCGTATATGCTCAGCAGGAAGAAGAGATAAAAGATGAAGCCCTTAAAAAAGGGGTATATCTTTTTAGACAGGAAAACTATGACGAAGCCGTGAAAGTTTTTCAGGATGCCGTTCAGAAACAGCCGGATAGTTCCCTTGCTTCATATTATCTAGGATTGACGTATAAAAGGATGGAAAACTACGTTGAAGCTAAGAAGTATCTTCTGCAATCCCTGAATTTGAAACCTAAAATAGTCGGAGCTTTGATAGAACTGATAGATCTTTTGTATCGCATTGACGAGTACGATGAGGCTAAGAAATGGATCAAAATCGCTGAGGACGAGGGCATAAGACCGGCGCAGTCTAAATTCCTTAAAGGCTTAACATGTCAGAAAAGCGGAGAATATGAAGAGGCTGTACAGGCGTTCAAGGATGCCGCGGATTTAGATGATCGCTTGAAACAGTCGGCGAATTACCAGATAGGCGTGTGTTATCTTCGTATGAAAAACCTGGACCAGGCGAAAGATATTTTTAAAGAAGCTTTTGCGCTCGATCCGAATTCGGAGATAGGCAATTACGCGAATCGCTATATCGACGCGATCGACAGAAAACAGGAAGTGCAGAGGCCCTTCCATTTTTCGGCCCGTACGGCTTTTGAGTACGATTCGAACGTTGTTCTTCAGCCGGATAATACGGCTGTTATTACCGGAGTATCGGATAAGGACGATACAAGAGAAGTGTACGATATCAAAGGCGACTATACTTTTAGAACTGAGGATAATTTCGCGAGTTTAAAGACCGGATATAATTTTCATGTGTCGAAAGAAAATGACCTTGGCAGATACGATGTCGTCGCTAATAGCTTTAACGCGCAGGGTAACCTTTCGTATGAAAAAGTCCTTGTGACATTTCCGGTGAACTATAACCACAATATAGTCGATGATAAGAATTATCTTTCCACGGTAACGGCGGGTAATGTTGACAATATAATGGTTACGACGACACAGATGGCGCAGATAGGCGCTTTGTATAAATATAACGACTATCTGAGAGCGCCGTTCATAGAGGACGAAGGCCGGAGCGGGAACGAGCTTTTCGCGATAGCCGGATGGTACTGGTTCTTTAATCAAAATAAAGGTTTTGTGAATATAAGATATACGATGGACCGCAATTGGGCCGATGGTACGAATTGGGAATACTGGGGGCATAAGGTCGGATTGGGTGTTCTGTATCCGATAACAGACAAATTCAAAGCCAGCATAATGAACGAGATATTTTTTCAGGATTTTGACAATAAAAACACTCTTTTTGACAAATATAGAACGGATCAGACTTACAGCATCTGCCCCGGGATCTCGTATGAAGTGATGAAGAACTTTGAGATACAGTTCAACTACACTTATGTGAACGAAAGATCCACAGTGAACATTTATCAGTATGACAGACACGTGGTAAGTATAGGCGCCGAATTTAAATATTAATTGAATGGATAGGGGATTATGAACCGTAACAAGATCTATCCGGTTGTTGTGTTTTGTGTTTTAACCTCTGTTTTTCTAAGCATATCCGGATGCGGTTCCGGGTCCGGACAAAAAGAACGAATTGTGGCTACTGTTAACGGAGAGCCTCTCTCCGTGCGTGATTTTAATCGTTCGCTTGCCATGAATATGAAACGCGACCCGATGTTCCGGGTTACCCCTAAAACAATGGAAGATCAGATCGATATCATGATCGATAAGCGTCTTCTGGTTCAGGAAGCGGTGAAGAGAAAACTGGATCAGACAGACAGATTTGTAGCCACAATAAAAAGCTTCTGGGAACAGACTCTTATCCGGGATCTTATGGACGAAAAATACCGGGAAATGAATGATATCTCGGTCACTGATAGTGAGATCAAAGCATATTATCAGGGTATCTCCCATCAAAAAGTATTCGCTTTTTTAGAGACGGAAGATAAAAAAATGGTGGAGAAGCTTCTTGCCATGGATCCTGCCGGGATAAAATGGAAAGAAACTGTCGGGCCGGTAAGCTATGAGGATACGAATTCCGATCTGATCCGGAAAGCGTTCACTGTGCCCGCGGGTAGAATGAGAGTATTTAAGGACGGGGCAACGTATTATCTGTTTTACGTGAAAGAGGATATAGCGCTGCAGATTCCGCCTTTGGATAGCGTGAAAGAGGAAATAAAGGTGAAACTTGTGGATATGAAAAAAGAACAGTTCTTCAAAAACTGGCTCAAAGATATGCGCAGTAAAGCCGATATAAAACTAAATAACGAAATATTAAAAGGGATAGAATTTAAAAATGAGCAATAATCCAGCGAACCGGCGGAAAAATTATTTTGTTAAACGGAAATTCCAGACGGATTTTTTTATAAAATTCATCGCTTTGCTTTTTTTGGAAGCCGTTCTTATCGCGGCTCTTTTCATGTTCGCGGCGAAGGACACGCTTACTACCGCTTATCGGGGAGCGGAACTTACGATACAGCATACCGGTCCATATTTTTTAACGGCGTTTTTGCTGATCATCACGTTGGTGGGCGCGGCGATAGGCATAGCCGGAGTGTTCGTTTTTATGTATCTTACGCACAGGATAGGCGGGGCGCTCTATAAATGCGAGAAAGTGATATCCGATGTGATAAAAGGTGATCTTACGCAGCGGATACAGCTAAGGAAAACCGACGAGTTGGCCGCGCTGAAGGACGATCTTAACGGGCTTTTTCAAAAGCTGGATCAAGGTATAGCAAAACTTAAGGATGAAACCGACACGCTCGCAAAAAGCGACATAAAGAAGATTGACGCGGCGGAGCTAAAAGAAAAACTGAGATCTTTTAGGACGTCACTTGATCATTTCAAGACATCTGACTAGAATGAAAAAAATAAATTCTTTCAATATTATATACGGTATCCTTTTTTTTTTAATAGCAGGTGCCGCTTTCCCTTCACGGGCTTTGGCCTCAGATAAATTATTCAAAACCGCTTATTGTGATATATACTATGAGGATGATAAGGCGCTTGGTGATTTTTTTTGGAGAATAAGCGGAAAACGTCTGAATTTTTCGGAAGATGCCGGTCTTGTGCGGGCCAGGGTTGATCGTATCGTGGATAGGGTACAGTCCATACTTGATATGGCCCCGGAAGGATTGCATTTTAAAATAGTGATAAAGCCGGTGTATGAGACAGGCTATATAGCTTTATACACTCGGGATAAAAACACGATCACAGTGTACGCGAATAAGGTGACAGATGGGGTGTTCGCGCATGAAGTGGCGCATGCCGTGGTATGCAATTACTTCAAAGTTCCCCCTCCGGGGAAAATGCAGGAGATATTGACACAGTATGTCGATAAACATCTTTGGGATGATTATTGATGAAGATGTTTATTTTGTGTACAATACAAACCGTGATGTCCAGATAAAACAGTGGTTTTAAATCGCAGGGATACAAGGAATGCTAAAAGAGAGACATAAACTTATATTGCGTATGTTGATAGTGATAGATGCCGTAGTCCTTACGGCGTCATTTTTTGTCGCTTATTATCTAAGAATGCATTTTCACGATTATTACGGTTGGGATCTTTTGCCGGGTGAAAACGTCGTTTCCGGGAGCGGTATAGCCCCTGACTATAAACGGATACTTTTTCCGTTCATTTTTGTATGGTGTTGGATGCTTTATCTCAATGGAGTGTATCGTTCTTTCAGGGGAAGGCGTTTTTCGGATGTTTTCTGGGATATCGTGCAGTCTACATGTTTCAGTGCCGGGATATTCGGTGCTATCACGTTCTTTTTAAAGATACAGCATATGAGCCGTTTGTTCATAATGATATTCCTGATAGTTGGCATGCTGGCGCTTCTTATAGAGAAATGGTCGATTGTCGCGGCATCCAGGTACATGAGGAAAACCGGACGTAATTATAGACAATTGCTTTTGGTGGGTACGGGGCCAAGAATGGGTAAATTCATCGATCTTATAAACAAACATCCTGAATGGGGATTAAAAATAGTAGGGTTGGTAGATGATGATAGTCAAAAGGTCGGAAAAGAATTTTTCGGTGTTAACGTGATAGGATTACTGGACGATATATCGCGGATATTGAGAGAAAATGTCATCGATGAGGTTGTGTTTATAATACCTCGCGGTTGGCTCGACAAAGCTCAGGAAAGCATTACCGATTGTGAGATACAGGGGGTCAAAACCAGTCTGGCCGTGGATTTTTTCAATCTGAAGATCGCGCGTATCAAACAAACCGATATAGTGGGTTTTCCACTTCTGACATTCGAGACGATAGTGCCGAATGAATGGGAGCTTTTTTTAAAGAGAGCATTCGATGCTTTTGTGTCGCTGTCGGCGCTGATCATACTTTCACCGTTGATGATAGTTGTAGCCGTTCTTGTAAAGTTTACGTCGGAAGGGCCTGTTTTTTATGCGCAGAAAAGAGTGGGGCTACACGGGCGGCAGTTTACTTTATTCAAATTCAGGTCCATGTATAAAGACGCGGATAAACGGCTTGAGGAAATACGACATTTGAATGAGATGGACGGCCCGGTTTTCAAGGTCAAGAACGACCCGCGCATAACCCCGATCGGGAAATTTATGCGCAAGACAAGTATCGATGAATTGCCGCAGCTCTATAACGTGCTTTTAGGGGATATGAGCGTGATAGGCCCGCGTCCGCCTCTTCAGGAAGAAGTGAAGAAATATGAGTCCTGGCAGGTTAGGCGCTTAAGCATGAGGCCAGGACTTACGTGTCTGTGGCAGATCAGCGGACGCAATGAGATAAGCTTTGAGAAGTGGATGGAACTGGATCTACAGTACATAGATAATTGGTCGTTATGGCGGGATATCGAGATCATGATAAAGACCGTTCCGGCGGTCTTGTTCGCTAAAGGGGCTAGGTAGACGCAACGGATGTTGGGCAATGATTTTAAGGTAAGCAATACCTTTAAAAAATCTTGATAAAATTTTAATAGTTGTGATATAATACGCAATCACTAACTGCCCGCATAGCTCAGCTGGTAGAGCAGCTGACTCTTAATCAGTTGGTCCAAGGTTCGAATCCTTGTGCGGGTACCAGGATATTATTGATATTAATTGTAGTATAGACTGTCGTGGCGGGCGGGTGTAGCTCAGTTGGTAGAGCATCACGTTGCCAACGTGATTGTCGTCGGTTCAAGTCCGATCACCCGCTCCATTGATTCCACATATTTTCAATTTCGTGCTAAATCTACTACAGGGGTGGTACTATGAAGATCAGGGAATTACTTCAGTCCGGCGCGGTGACGGTCAAACTTGAAGCGAAAGAAAAGAATGATGTTCTGTCCGATCTGGTGGACCTTCTTATAGATTCCGGCGGGGTGAAAAAAGCCGACAAAGAATCTATAATCAAAAAGCTGAAGGAACGCGAGACTCTGGGGTCCACAGGGATAGGTAAAGGGGTCGGTATTCCACATGCGAAATTCGCATCCCTTAAAAAAATGGTCGGAGCCATGGGGATATCGAAGGAAGGTGTAGACTTCAAATCCTTGGACGGAGAACCGACGTATATTTTCTTTCTCCTGATAGCTCCAGGGGAAACACCCGGTCCACACTTGAAAGCTTTGGCGAAGATATCGCGTCTCCTCGATGATAAGTTCGTGAGGGACAGGCTTCGTTCCGCAAAGACCAATCAGGACGTAATAAAGATACTAGAGGAAGAAGAAGAGAAAAAGGCGCTCTAATCGAGGCCTTTTCCAACTCATAGGGCGAATGCTCGGCATATAATATAGCGGTGGGTAAAAACTTTTTAAGGTTCTGCTAAAATGAAAAATTTAAAATGGCTATATCCGGGGATGCTGATAAAACGGTGGATATCTCTGGGCGTTTTTGGCATAGTTATGGTTTCGATGGGTTTTGTGATTGTAATATCGCGCTATAGCTCCGAAAATAAAGCCATTGCCGGGCTTATCATTATCATCGGGATGATGGCAATGATATATGCCGTAAAAAGAATAATAAAATCTCTCATGATGGTAGTAGCTCCGCAAGATGGGAATGCCCTTGTTGAAAGGATCTTTGAGAAAAGAATACTGGAGAAAGGTCCGAATCTAGTTACGATAGGTGGAGGAACCGGACTTTCCACTTTGCTGACGGGTTTAAAATACAGAACAAGCAATATTACGGCGATAGTAACGGTTGCAGATGACGGAGGATCTTCAGGAAGGCTTCGTGAAGAGTTTGACGTTCTTCCTCCGGGCGATATCAGGAACTGTCTTGTGGCGCTTTCGGCTTCCGAGGATCTTTTGGGCGCTCTTTTTCAGTTTAGATTCAAAGAAGGGAAAGAGCTTCACGGCCATAATTTCGGGAATTTATTTATTACTGCGTTATCTCAGGTAACGGGAGATTTTGCACAGGCGATAAGAGAGTCAAGCAAGGTTTTGGCAATACGCGGGAGAGTATATCCTGCGACGCTTGCGAATGTGCAGCTTGCGGCGCGTCGCGCGAATGGAAAAGAAATTGTCGGGGAAAGCAAGATACGGTTGGATGCCGGAAGCCCTATCGAGCGGTTGCATTTGGTACCGAACGATTGTAAAGCGACGCCCGAGGCATTGGAAGCTATCCGCCAGGCTGACGCGATCATTCTGGGGCCCGGAAGTTTATATACCAGTGTTATGCCGAATTTGCTTATAAAAGAGATTCGCGAGGAATTATCAAAATCTAAAGCTGTAAAAATATATGTGTGTAACGTGATGACAGAGCATGGTGAGACGGATGATTATTCCGTGGGTAATCATGTCAGGGCGATGATCGAGCATGCCGGTTCTGATGTGATAGATTATTGTATCGGGAATATAACGGCTATCCCGGAGAATTTGGTAGCGAAGTACAAAACGGAAAACCAGTACCCAGTCAGAATAGATGATGAGGATGCTATGTGGTTCAAACAGGAGAATATTGAGTTGGTCAGGGCGCATATCGCCAGTATTAAGGAATTTGTTCGGCATGATCCGGAGAAATTAACCGAAGCCATATTCAATATTCTTGAGGCTTCAAAGAGGTGACAGACAGGGATCGTTCAGTATGAAACAGGTGCAGAAAGAGATCACGGTAAAAAATAAAATGGGGCTTCATGCCAGGCCCGCGGCTGTTTTTGTTCAGGTGGCCAATAAATTTATCAGTGAGATAAAAATAATAAAAGATGACCAGGAAGTTAACGGTAAATCGATAATGGGCATATTGATGCTAGCGGCTGAGCGTGGTGCAAAATTGACGATAATCGCAAAAGGCGATGATGCGGAAGAAGCTATGGCCAGGCTGTGCGAACTGCTTGACCGGGATTCAGATATCGATGTAGTAAAATCATAGGGGATGAAGTGGAAGAGAAAAAAGCGAAACAACCTAAAAAACAGCTTCAGATCAAAGGCATACCGGCTGCGCCGGGCATTGTGATCGGGAAAGCGTATGTTTTTGGTTCAGACGATCTTCATCCCGTTGAACGTAAAATATCCCCGGAAGAGATCCCCGTAGAAATAGCGAAGTTTGAGAAAGTTCTTGCCGAAACCAAAAAAGAAATAATGAAAATAGAAAAAAAGATATCGCACGAGATGGGTGTAGAACATGGGAAGATATTTAACGCTCATCTTTTGGTGCTTGAAGATCCGGTGCTGGTAGAAGAAGTCGTGACA
Organism: Candidatus Omnitrophota bacterium; assembly: GCA_035403965.1. Classification (GTDB taxonomy): domain Bacteria; phylum Omnitrophota; class Gorgyraeia; order Tantalellales; family Tantalellaceae; genus DAONGE01. Next base: position 18,901 of record DAONGE010000029.1, read on the forward strand.
CGCATACACAAGAAAAGAAAAAATATAGAGTCTATATTTGCCGAGGTTTTGGCTAAATATATCAATGTATTATCTGACGTAAAAGATGAGTATATTAGGGACAGAATAAGTGATATCGCAGATGTAGGAAAGAGGATACTCCGTAATCTGATGGGGACCGAAAATAAAAATCTGGAAGATCTCGGTGAGAAGTCTATTGTAGTGGCATATGACCTGTCTCCTTCGGATACGGCGATGATGCATAAAGGCAGGGTTATAGGTTTTGTTACCGATATCGGAGGCCGCACGTCGCATACAGCTATTATGGCTAAGTCGCTTGAGATTCCGGCCGTAGTCGGTCTGGAGAATATCACGGATGTTGTCCAGAATGGCGATACTATCGTTCTTGACGGTATACACGGCATAGTGGTAGTCAATCCTACGGCCAAGGTCATTGAAAAATATGAAAAAGATAAGAAAAAATATGAAACGATAGAACGCGAACTTATTGAGTTGAAAACGCTTGATAGCGTGACTTTGGACGGCAAACGCGTGGTTCTTGCGGGAAATATTGAACTTCCGGAAGACGTTGTAAGCGTTGTCTCGCATGGCGCCGAAGGTATAGGTCTTTACAGAACTGAATATTTTTATATGAACCGTCGTGATCTGCCGAACGAGGAAGAGCAATTTAACGCGTATCGATCCGTCGCGCAGAGGATCAAACCTAATTCTGTTGTTGTTCGTACGCTGGACCTCGGTGGCGATAAGTTTTTGTCACAGCTGGAAGTGCCGCGTGAAATGAACCCGTTTTTAGGGTGGAGGGCTATACGGTTTTGTCTTGCGCGACAAGATGTTTTCAAAACCCAACTTAGGGCTATATTGCGCGCGTCGGTGTATGGTAATCTCAAACTTATGTATCCGTTGATATCGGGCGTGGAGGAAATGAGAAAGGCGAACGGAGTGCTGGAAGAGGTAAAGACGGAACTAAGAAAAAAGAATATTCCTTTCAACGAAGACATAAAGGTCGGGGCGATGATAGAAGTGCCTTCCGCCGCGATAACCAGTCATATTCTTGCCCAGGAAGCTGATTTCTTCTCTATCGGAACGAATGATTTGATACAGTATTCGTTGGCGGTAGACAGGGTGAATGAAAAAATAGCGTATTTATATGAGCCTACGCATCCGGCGGTTTTGAGCCTGCTGAAGATGATAATCGATAACGGGCATAAAGCCGGTATCTCTGTTGCGCTCTGCGGCGAGATGGCCGCAGATATTTCTATGGTAACTATTCTTCTGGGGCTTGGACTGGATGAGTTCAGCGCTTCTCCTATCGCTATCCCTGAGATCAAAAAGATCGTAAGATCGGTCAGATTTTCTCAGGCAAGGGAGATAGCGGAAGAGGTTCTTTTGATGCAAACCGGGAAAGAAGTGAAGAAATATGCGCACCAAAAGCTTTTAGAACTTGTGCCTGATCTGGCCGGAGAGATATCGGTAGACTAATTTAAGTTTTATATAAGATCATTAGGGAGAAAAGATGAAGGGATTGATACTTGCCGCAGGATATGGGACGCGTTTGTATCCGCTTACGATAAATAAGCCAAAACCCATGTTAGAAGTCGGCGGTAAAACTATTATGGAACGGCATTTGAACAAGCTTGCCGCGGTTAAGGATTGTACGGGTGTTTACATCGTTACGAATAATAGGTTTTACGAAGGGATCAATGACTGGATAAAAAAATATTCTTTTCGTATGCCGGTAGAGATAATCAACGATAAGACCACATCAAATGATGACAGGCTCGGCGCAATAGGCGATATAAATCTTGTGATGAACGAGGGACGGGATATCAGGGAAGACGTGCTTATTATGGCCGGGGACAATCTTTTCGAGTTCGATATAAATGATTTTATAAATTTTTCTAAAAAGAAAGAACATCTTTGTGTAGCGTTATATGATGTGAAAAGTATAGAATTGGCAAAAAAGTACGGTATTGTGCATCTTGATAATGGAAACAAAGTAACGGAGTTTCAGGAAAAACCGAGTGAACCTCGGTCGACTTTGGCATCCACAGGAATATATTATTTGCATAAAACCTGTTTAGGATGTATAAAAGAATACATGTCCACGGGTAAATCCAAGGATGCCCCGGGGAATTTTGTAAAATGGATGTCGGAAACCAAAGGTGTTTATGGTTATGTTTTCGATAACGGGTGGTACGATATCGGGGATATAGCCTCGCTTGAAAAAGCGGATAAGGAATACCGGACAAAGAATCTGTAAAACGAAAAGATAGAATAAATACAAGGAAGGATGAAAAATGAGCGAAAAATTCTTATTCACATCAGAAAGTGTTACCGAGGGGCATCCGGATAAGGTTTGCGATCAGATATCCGATGCGGTGCTTGATGCGATTCTTGAAAAAGATCCCACAGGTCGTGTAGCTTGTGAAACTATGGTTACGACCGGTCTTGCTGTAGTAGTGGGAGAAGTGACAACGTCATGTTATGTCGAGATCCCAAAGATAGTGCGCAAGACTATAAAGGAGATAGGATATACGGACGCTGCGTATGGATTTGACTATCTTACCTGCGGAGTTATGACCTCGATACAGGGGCAGTCTCCCGATATTGCGATGGGGGTCGATACAGGCGGGGCAGGGGACCAGGGGATGATGTTCGGATACGCCACAAACGAAACAAAAGAGCTTATGCCTATGCCGATAGCTTTGGCGCATGCCCTTACCCGACAGCTTGCTAAAGTAAGGAAGGATGATGTGCTAAGTTATTTAAGACCGGATGGGAAGAGCCAGGTTACGATAGAGTATATAGACGGAAAACCACACAGAGTAGAAGCCGTGGTTGTAAGTGCGCATCATGACCGTAAAGTAAAAATGAAAGATATGCATGCGGATATAAAGAAAGTTGTTATCGATAATATTATCCCGAAAAACCTTATGGATAAAAATACAAAAATATTCATAAATCCTACAGGGCGATTCGAAGTTGGCGGGCCGCAGGGGGATAGCGGAGTTACAGGAAGAAAGATTATCGTCGATACTTACGGCGGAGCGGCCAGTCACGGCGGCGGCGCGTTCAGCGGTAAGGATCCTACAAAGGTGGACCGTTCGGCTTCCTATATGGCCAGATATGTGGCGAAAAATGTGGTCGCCGCGGGGATCGCGGATAAGTGTGAGATACAGATAGCTTATGCTATCGGTGTAGCCGATCCGGTGAGCGTTATGGTAAATACGTATGGTACGGGTAAGATAGCTGACTTGAAACTGGTGAAGATCATCAGAGACAGCTTTGATCTGACGCCGAGCGGGATAATAGAAACGTTGAAGCTGCGAAGACCGATCTATAAAAAAACAGCCGCATACGGACACTTTGGGAGAAATGAAGAAGGCTTTACATGGGAAGAAACTAATATGGCGGATACTCTCAAGAAAAAAGCGAAATAACGAAAGAATATTAAGGAGTGAAATGAGCAAATACGACATAAAAGATATTAAACTTGCCAATGCAGGTAAATTGCGTATCGAATGGGCCGCAAAGAACATGCCGGTTATTGGTCTGATAACAGAACGGTTTAGTAAAGAGAAACCTCTTAAAGGACTGCGGCTGGGGGCATGTCTGCATGTTACGACTGAAACAGCGAATCTTGTTATTGCATTGAAGGCTGGAGGTGCTGACGTCAGGTTATGTGCGTCTAATCCTCTGAGTACGCAGGACGATGTAGCTGCGAGTTTAGTCAAGAATAACGGGATCCCGGTCTATGCGATCAAAGGTGAGGATAATAAGACATACTACAAGCATATAAACAGTATCCTCGATTTTAAACCGCATATAACGATGGACGACGGTGCTGATCTGGTCTCGGAGATACATTCAAAAAGAACGGATCTTATAAAAGATATTGTCGGCGGTACGGAAGAGACTACTACGGGCGTCATAAGGCTGAAGAGCCTCGAAGCGAACAAACTGCTGAAGTTCCCGATAATAGCCGTGAACGACGCACAGACGAAACATTTTTTTGACAATAGATACGGTACGGGCCAGTCCACGGTAGACGGGATAATACGCGCGACGAATTATCTTATCGCGGGTAGTACGTTTGTGGTCGTCGGTTACGGTTGGTGCGGCCGCGGTGTTGCCATGAGGGCGCGAGGCATGGGCGCCAAAGTTGTCGTGACAGAGATCGATGCGCTTAAGGCGATAGAAGCCGTTCTCGACGGTTTTGATGTTATGCCGATGAAACAAGCCGCGAGGATAGGGGATATTTTCGTCACGCTTACGGGCGATATCAATGTTGTCAGGCCCGAACATTTCAAGATAATGAAAAGCGGGGCGATAGTCTGTAATTCCGGACATTTTAATGTTGAGATCGATATTGAAGGGCTTAAAAAAATGTCGACATCTGTAAGAGGGATGCGTCCTTTTGTCGAGGAATATTCGCTTAAAGGTGGCAAAAAGATCGTTATATTGGGTGAAGGACGTTTGATAAATCTGGCCGCGGCGGAAGGACATCCGGCCATGGTGATGGATATGAGTTTTGCGAACCAAGCGCTTTCGGCTGAGTATCTAGTTAAGAATAGTCGGAAGTTGTCCAAAAAAGTATATGCCGTACCGGCGGATATTGATTCGTTGATAGCGACGCTTAAACTTCGGTCGATGGGTATAAGTATAGATAAACTCACACCGGAACAGAAGAGATATCTGTCAAGTTGGGAAATGGGCACTTAGTCGGGCATCCCTTCCTGGCCGGTATTTATGAATCCATGCGAAGATCTTAACAATGAGAATAATTAACAGGTATCTTTTAAAGGAACTTGGCGGGCCTTTTTTCGTTTCCCTAGGCGTATCGACTTTTATTCTTGCTGCAGGTAATATTATGCAGATAGCCGATATGGTTATGAATAAAGGGGTCGAGTTTGATCAGATAGTTAAGATCTTCCTGTTTTTCCTGCCGTATGTTCTTACTTTTACTATCCCGATATCCGTTCTTTCCGCCATACTGCTCGGATTCGGGAGGCTTTCCGGCGATAATGAGGTGATGGCGTTAAGGACGAACGGCATGAGCATGAATGTCCTGATATGGCCGATAATCATATGTGGTTTCATAATCAGCCTGGTAAATGTCCCTCTTAACGACAAAATACTGCCTCAATCCGAGTTCGCCGCGAGAAAACTGATGAAACAGATCGGGGTGAAACATCCGGCGGCTATGCTGGAACCGGGGATGTTCATAAAGGGATTTAAGGATTATATAGTCTTTATCCATTCGATAAAAGGAAACTCTCTGGATAATATCCGTATTTATCAGCCGAATGACCAGGGCCCGACAAGGACAATAATAGCTTCGAGGGGAGAAATAATATCAAAACCCGAAGATAACGTGATAAAACTGAAATTGTATGATGGGACAGCCGATGAGATAGTGCCTGAAAAACCGGATGAGTTCTATAAAATAGAATTTCAGGAATATCAGGTGACATTGAACGTTGACGAAAATATGGAAGCGAAGACAATAGAGAAAAAGGCGAGGGAAAAAAGTATCAGGGAATTGTTGACGGATATCGAAAAGAATAAAAAGAACGTCGGAAGCGATATCCCGCTCAAGATAGAGATACATAAAAAGATCGCGTTGGCTTTTTCGAATCTAGTTTTCGTTCTTGTGGGGATACCGTTGGCGATAACTACGCACAGGCGGGAAAAATTTATTGGATTCGGGCTTGCGATGGTGCTGTTTCTGGCTTATTGGGGAATAATGCTTGGAGGCATTGCTTTCGCGATAAGGGGAATGGTCGCGCCGTGGATAGGCGTGTGGTCGGCTAATATATTTCTTTCATTGATAGCCGTGTTCCTGCTTTTCAAAATAGCGAAAAAATAATGCGTATAATAGAAAAATATATATTGAGAAGTTATCTGGTATCCGTGGTGTTCTGTCTCCTTCTTCTTGTCGTGGTGGGAGTGGTGGGAGATATACTGGGATTTTTAGACGATATATTTAAGAACAATATTCCTCTGGACAGTATACTCAAGTTCTATTTGTATTTCGCGCCGTTCGCGTTCGTTAATATGGTGCCGTTTTCATGTCTTTTGGCGGCGGTTTTTGTCTTTAATAATCTCAGTAAAAACCATGAGATATCGGCCATCATAACCAGCGGGATAAGCCTTTGGGATCTTATGAAACCGGTACTTGTGGCGACTTTTATGATATGTCTTATAACTTTTATCGTTAACGAAACTGTAGTGCCGGCGTCTATGGAAAAAGCTAATCGCATACGCCAGGAAAAGCTGGAATCATCTGACGAAAAACAGCAGGTGATAAAGAATATGGCCGTATACGGTAAAGGCGACCAGATCATATTTGCCAAAGAGTACAGTAAAGCCGATAAACGGATGGACAGCGTGATAATACATAAACAGAATAAGTCTCAGGTTGTTGTTCAAAAAATAAACGCGAGAACCGTAAAGTGGCGCGATGACGGATATTGGCTTGGAAAGGATGTCTTGGTTTTCAATCTGGCTGATAACGGGGATTTCAGTCTTGATCCGCAGTATTACGAGACGCGTAAAATGCCGATATTGGAAAAGCCCGGGGATTTTGCCAATGCACAGTGGGATCCTAAGATGATGAGTTACCGTAAGCTGAAAGCTTACATAAAGATCCTTGGGCATAATTCCCCCACTACGGTACGAAGATTTTTGGTGGATCTCCATTATAAATTAGCTTTTCCTTTCGCGGCGCTTGTTATTATCCTGGTGGGGATACCTTTCAGCATCACGACAGGACGTGTTAATACCCTTGTTTGTATGGCTAAAGGGATATTCGCCGCGATGACTTATTTGCCGGTTATGGCTATATGTCTGGCTTTAGGTAAAGGCGGGAGTTTGCCCCCGGCTCTCTCCGCGTGGGCGGCAATAATCATTTTTTCAGTCTTCGGTATTTTTCTTGTCAATAAGAAGGGATGATCATAGGGTGGTTAGAAAGATCGGGCTATTGTAAACCCGGTAACGCTAGCGCCACCGGAGTTGTATAGTATCTGCGTGCATGTTTTTATAGTGGTCCCTGTCGTTACGACATCATCTATCAGTAAAATGTGCTTTCCCGATATTTTATCCGCGTGGTAGATCCCAAACGATTCTTTGAGATTGTTTAGCCTTTCTTTTCTTGAAAGTTCCGCCTGAGGTATTGTGTTTATGCGTTTAAACAACAGATGTTCTCGGAATTCGGCTTTTGGGAAATATTGAAGTACGGCTTTTGCTATCAAGACGACATGGTCTGCGGTTCTTTTTTTTCTGCGTATCGGATGTGAGGGGACAGGGATGATTATGTCGATGGTTCTTTCTCTTAGCCCCCCGGAGGATATGCCGAAATAGGTATCTACAATTTTTCTGATAGGTGAGATCAGCCCGGTTTTGCCACGATATTTTATTTGTCGTATGCATTCGCGTGTGACCCCGGCGTATGAACGACAGGACCATATTTTCAAAAAGTCGTCAATTTGGAAAGAATGCTTAAGGTAGGGCTCCGATGATAACTTTTTGCAACAATCCGAACACATGTTCGCCGCGGTGTTTATCATTCGGGTGCCGCACAGCGGACATCCAGAAGGGAATATCAGGTTTAATATTCCGTATAGTGAAGACGAGATGTTATTTATCATAATACCCATGATATTATAGACAAAATTCAACGTGATTTTCGTTCAAATTATTTAATATTTTCTTGCTTTTATACGGGGGTACGTTACAATGAAATAATATTGTGGAGGTTTTTAAGAATGAATATCTTTAGGGATAAAGGCATGGCGCGTGATATGGCGCTTTTTATAATACGAATGGCGCTGGGTGTTATTTTTGTGGCACATGGTGCGCAGAAACTTTTCGGGATGTTCGGCGGTATCGGGCTTGAAGGGACCACGAAGATGATGGAAGGACTGGGATTTGTACATCCCTTTCGTATGGCGCTAGTATGGTCGTTATTGGAGTTTGTGGGTGGGGCGGCCCTGATATTAGGTTTTCTGTCCAGGTACGCTGCAGGGTTTTTGACTGTTCTTATGATTGTTAGCATATGGAAGATCAATCTGGCTTACGGTTTTTTTGTCCAGAACGGCGGTTATGAATATAGTATGCTGATAATAGGGTCGTGTCTGTTAATAATATTAATGGGTAGCGGTAGCTGGTCTATCTGGGATGCCTAGATCGAGATATTGCTTGAACGATTTTTTTGATTTTGATAGAATACGGAAAAAGAAAGAGAGGTGTTGGAAATGAAAGTAAAAGTAGATCAGGATGTTTGTATCGGGTGTGGACTTTGCGCGCAGGTTGCTCCGGATGTTTTCGAAATGCAGGGTGACAAAGCGTCGGTAGTCGCAGGGGTTTCGGCGGATAAGGCCGAAGATGCCAAGAATGCCGCGGAACAGTGTCCGGTAACGGCGATAACAGTCGCATAAGTGCAGATTTATGCTTTGGGGTATGTGTGCCCGGGCATCAGGAGATAGAATCATTAAATGATAGAACAACGACCCCTCTTTTTGAGCTTTCTTTTATGTAAAGCGCTCTTTAAGAGGGGTTGTCGTTTTCTGAGGGTGTGATATGAGAAAAAAGATCCATAATGGTGAAAAACGTGCGGGATTCGCAAAGAGACAAATGTTGTCCCGCGGTATATTCGTTTTATTGTTTGTCGCAGTGTTTGCGGTTGTTTTTATCATTAATGGGCTGAGGACAACCCCGATATTGATGTACCATTCGGTCTGCGGGATATCCGAAAGTAGCATGGATGTCTCGTATGAGAATTTTGTAAAACAAATAGAATATCTTAATAAGGCCGGATATAGAGCGATTTCTCTGGATGAACTGATAAATGAGATAAAACAAGGTCACAGGTTTCTGCCGAAGACGGTTGTTATAACATTTGACGATGGATTTGAAGATAATTTCACGAAGGCTTTTCCTGCTCTTGCCAAATATGGGATGACCGCGACTATTTTTCTAATAACAAATGATATCGGAAAGAAAAACGGGTATTTGAATTGGGAACAGGTTGAAGTTATGGCCCGAAACGGCATTGATTTTGGCGGACATACACGTAATCATGTATACTTACCTTCTGTTAAGGAAGAGAATGTTCTTATCGACGAGATTGCAGGGTGTAAAAAGGATATAGAAGGACATATCGGTCGGGCAGTTGATTTTTTTTGTTATCCACTGGGTGCGTTTGACGAAAGAGTCAAAAATGCCGTAAGCGCAAGCGGATATCGAGGAGCCGTTACTACTCATCGGAGTATAAATAAACGGAATAAAGACTTATATGCTCTTAATCGTATAAAAGTTTCGGATTCGGACATGAACAAGCCTTTTCACTTTGAGGTTAAGTTATCCGGTTTTTATAATGTTTTCAGAAAAGCGCATTAGGCCGTCGGCCTGAAAGGCGGGGCAATGAAAACTGCCGTAACTCTTGATACGCAGTATCTTAACGGTTTTGTGGACGAACGTGATATTGAGTCGATATCGCCGGAGATTATGAGGGCACATGATACCGTTAAGAACGGAACCGGTGCCGGAAAAGATTTTCTGGGCTGGCTTGATCTTCCTTCGAGAATGCAGAATAGCTTGGCCGATATAAAAGACTGTGCCGCATCGCTAAGATCGGTTTCAGATGTGCTGATAGTCATAGGGATAGGCGGGTCATATTTGGGCGCGAAAGCCGCTATCATGATGTTGACGCCGCCGTTTAAACCATACCGCGTGATATTTGCCGGTCACAATATGGCATGTGACTATATTAGCTCCCTTTGTGAGCTTATCGGTGAGAAAAATGTCTGTGTCAATGTCATTTCAAAATCCGGGACTACTACCGAACCTGCCATAGCGTTCAGACTGATCGAGAGCGCGATGAGAAAAAAATATAAAAGCGAGGAACTTAAAAAAAGGATAGTATGCACTACGGATGCCAGGAAGGGGGCTCTTAGAAAAATGGCTGAAGAGAACGGATACAGGACCTTTGTTATACCGGATGATGTTGGCGGGCGGTTTTCGGTTCTTACTCCGGTGGGACTTTTGCCGGTCGCGTACACGGGCATCGATATCACCGGTTTGATCGACGGGGCGATTGACGCCAGTCTGGATTTTTCAGAACCTGATATGGTAAAAAATCTGTCATATAGATATGCCGCGTATCGTAATATACTCTATCGTCGCGGAAAAAATGTGGAAATACTTTCAAATTTTGACCCGTGTCTGCATTTTGTCGCGGAATGGTGGAAGCAGCTTTTCGGTGAAAGTGAAGGGAAAGGGAAAAAGGGGATATTTCCCGCCGCCTGCGATTTTACGACTGATCTCCATTCGATGGGCCAGTGGATACAGGACGGGACACGGAATATATTCGAGACGTTTATTACAGTCAAAAATTTCCCGAAAGATGCTGTTATCCCTGTGATGGACAGGGATCTGGACGAATTGAATTATCTTGCCGGAAAAAAAGTATCGTTTGTTAACGATCAGGCGTATAAGGCCACCGCCGCGGCACATTTTGAGGGTGGGGTGCCAAACATGACCATAGGGGTTCCGGATAAAACGGCGTATTCTCTGGGCAGTCTCCTGTATTTTTTTGAGAAAGCAGTGGCTGTCTCCGCTTATACTATGGGGGTTAATCCTTTTGATCAACCCGGCGTAGAATCGTATAAAAATAAAATGTTCAAGTTGCTCGGTAAACCCGGCTCGGTTTGATCCGGGGAGAAGGAAAAGATGCCTCTTCAGTTCTCATTTTTCACGGTAGCGTCCGCCGTCCTCAAACTTTTTGTCATGATGGGACTCGGCTATTTTTTATTTTATAAAAAGATAGTCGATGATCGTTTTGTGGACGCGTTGAGCCTTTTGCTGATAAGGGTTTTGTTCCCTTGTCTAATAATGGCTAAAACCGTTACACATTTCAATTTTTCAGAATATAGTTTGTGGTGGCTTATGCCGGTCCTGGCGGTGTTTTTCTCTCTGATAGGCATGGCGATAAGCGCAATCTCACTTAAATTCCTGCCGAACATAGCATATAAACGTGAATATATGGTTTCGGTCGGTTTTCAGAACGCCGGTTATCTGGCGATGAATCTTATAGTATTTCTGTTCACCGGCGACGCGGCGGATACTCTTCTGGTATATACGTTTCTTTTTATTGTCGGATTCAATATGCTGATGTGGTCCCTTGTCCCGCTTTTTCTTAAAGGCAGTCTTCGGGAACATTTTAACTGGAAAATACTTTTTAATCCGCCCGTTGTTGCGACTCTTTTTTCGATAATTTGGGTAATGATATTCGGGGAGGGGCACATGCCGGATATAATTCTTGATCCTTTGAAACAAATAGGTAATTCAGCTTTTCCCGTGGCTATGCTGACGCTTGGCGCATATATGTGTCGTTATCAGGCGCATGATCCGCAGCATAACAGCCCTGTGATAACATCAGCCGTTATTAAACTTATGATATTTCCGCTTTTGGTATTCTGTTTGTTGTTTTTTATCCCGGCTGACGGGGTATTGCGGTTTTTTCTTTTGTTGCAGGCGATATTGCCGACTTCGGTATCGCTTGTCGTGATCGGCGCGTATACAGGCGCGGATAATCGTTTTCTGAGCAGTGTAATATTTTATTGTCATTTATTTTCTATCCTTACGATGCCGTTCTGGCTTGGACTGTATAATTTATTTTTAAAATAATAATATTACTTTCGTCGTGTAACTTGACTATGCCTTATTATTAAGGTAATTTTTTTACGGGATCTAAAATCCGGGAAGGAACAAGTTATATGCTGCTAGGGGTTTTGTTTATAATAGCCGGTGTTCTTATCGCTGTTTATCCGCCGCTTTTATCCTTTGTTGTGGCTTTTATGCTGATAGCCGCCGGAGTGATAATCATAGGGATTAGCCGTAGGTGCAAACGAGTGTCACGTCAGTATAATGATCCGTTTGTGGATTTTTTTATGAAGATATGATCTGTCCGACAATGCGGATTTTTGTATCATAAAGAGACCGATTTGGAGGGGATATGGCAATAAGGGAATTAAAATCCGCCGAGCTTAAACAAGTGTGTGATCCTGAAATCTTTCCGTTCAAGACCACGGCGGATTATGATCTGGGGCATGAACCGTTCCATCAGGAACGGGGCGTGACGTCTTTGGGATTCGGCCTTAGCGTAAAATCGGAAGGGTATAATATCTTTGTGTGCGGTCCGGCCGGAACGGGAAGGAATACCCAGGTGAAAAAGTCGGTGTATGAAATAGCCGCTAAGGATAGGACGCCGGATGATTGGTTGTACGTATATAATTTTGTGCATGAAGACGAACCGGTCGCGATAAGTCTCCCGGCCGGTAGGGGGAAGATATTAAAAAAAGAAATAGACGAAATGATGAACGAGCTCAAGATCGAGATCCCTAAGGCGTTCGAGAGCGAAGATTACGAGAAGAGAAAACATTCACTTCTTAAAGAATATAAACAAAAACGTGATGATACCCTCCAAGAAATCGAGAATAAGGCGTTTGAGGAAGGATTTATGCTGAAACAGACGGCGACCGGCGCTATTCTTGTCCCGCGCATCAAGGATCGTCCGATGAAGACCGAGGAATACGAACAGCTTTCCGAGGAAGATCGTGAGAAGATCGAACGTAAAAAATCAGAACTGCATGTAAAGATCGAGCAGGTCCTGACCGAAGTCAGGATAATGGAAAAGGACGCAAAAAATCGTATTAAACAACTTGAGAAGGAAGTCGCCCTTTTTTCCGTTAAGCATATAATAGACGATCTAAGGTACAAATACCGGGAATTCGAGAATATCATCGAACACCTGAATCGGGTTCAGGAAGACATCTTATCGAATATAGATGTCTTTAAGGAAGACGAAGAGGCGTCTACGGCGGCGTTATTTGGCCCGAAAGCTCCTGGAAAAGAAAGCGTGTTCAAAAGATATCAGGTTAATCTTCTTGTGGACCACAGCTATTCCGAGGGGGCGCCCGTTATAATCGAACCGAATCCGACATACTATAACCTGATCGGCAGGATAGAGTACGTCGCACAATTCGGTTCTATGGCTACGGATTTTACGATGATATCGCCCGGGGCATTGCATAAAGCCAACGGTGGATATTTGATACTGCAGGCGATGGACATTATTGCGACATTTATGGCTTGGGACGCGCTTAAACGCGTGATAAGGAATCATGAGATAAAGGTTGAAGATATAAACGAACAGTTCCGTCTGATCACGACCACAAGCCTTAAGCCAAAATCTATACCGTGCGATATGAAGATCATCATGGTGGGGCCGCCATGGCTGTATCAGATGCTGTATAAGTATGACGAAGATTTTAGGAAGATGTTCAAGGTAAAAGCTGATTTTGACGATGAGATGAACCGCGATGACGAAAAGATAAAAAAATATGCGGCGTTTATTAAAGTAAGATGTAAAGAGGAGAATCTCCGGCACTTTGAGAGGGAAGCGGTCGCGACGGTTGTTGAATATGGCGCGAGGCTGGCCGAAGACAAAGATAAACTGACGGCACAGTTTATGTATATAGCTGATATTATACGGGAAGCCAATTACTGGGCAGGAAAAGACCACGCCGAATATATTCGTACGGAACATGTGGTACAGGCCATACAGGAGAAGTATTATAGGTCAAATCTGATAGAAGAGAAGATGAGCGAGCTTATCGATAAAAATATCCTTATGATAGACGTTGAGGGGGAAAAGGTCGGGCAGATAAACGGATTGGCTGTTTATGATACCGGCGGTTATATGTTCGGGAAACCTTCCAGAATCACCGTAACGACGTTCATGGGGAAAAGTGGTGTTGTAGATATTGAACGGCAGGTCAAGATGGGCGGGAATATACACTCTAAAGGGGTTCTGATACTTAGCGGATATCTTGGTGAAAAATTCGCACAGAAATTTCCTCTTAACCTGAGCGCGAATATATGTTTCGAACAGTCGTATGACGGAATAGATGGGGATTCGGCGTCGAGTACGGAGGCATATTGTATACTTTCGTCGCTTTCGGGTGTGCCGCTTAAACAGTACATAGCCGTGACAGGATCGATGAACCAGCATGGTGATGTGCAGCCTATAGGCGGGGTGAACGAGAAGATCGAAGGTTTTTACCATGTATGTAAACTGAAAGGATTGAACGGTAAACAGGGGGTTGTTATCCCTAAGGCCAATTTGAGGCACCTTATGCTGAAAGATGAGGTTATAAACGCGGTTAAAAACGGAAAATTTCATATATGGGCCGTTACAAATATTGGAGAAGGGATAGAGATACTTACCGGCAAGAAAGCGGGCGAGATGAATAAAAAAGGTGAGTATCCGGCGGGGACGATAAATTACCTTGTATCCAAGAAGTTGAAAGAGTATGACGAAGCGTCAAACGGGAAAAAGGGAAAAGATAAGAAAAAGAAGAACAGTAAAAAATCAAAATAAAGGAAATAACATGAAAAAACTATTTTCGGTGTTTTTTATCGCATTGTTCATAGCGACACTTTTTCCTGTCAGTGGGGAATGTAAAGTGAAGGATAATCTTTACAATAGGACGCTGCATAATAAAGAGATAAAATTATTCGTCTCTGACGTGACAGATTCGACAAAAGAAAAAAAGGCGAGTGTGGCGGATATAAAGGCCGAGATATGCTCGGCGCTCTCGATGCGTGGTTCCGCTAATCTTAAGATCGCGAAGGCAGCTAATGAGGCCGACATGATAGTTGAGTGCGATGTTACTGAAAATATATGGACGGCGGACGACCCTATGGATTCTCCAAGTGCGGCTGGTATGATCATGGATGCCATGCGGGACGCGAGCTACGCGCGTATTCAGGCGACATTTATCGTTAAGGACGCTAAGACTGGAAATGTATTGTGGAGTGAACCGTTAAAGGCCACTTTAACGAAGGAAGAAATGTCGGAAAAAGACAGCGTGCCGCTTATCAGCGCGCGTCTTGCCAAGGTGTTCGTCATTAATTGTTTTGGACGCAGCAAAAGCAGCCCTCACAGCAAGTAGCGAAAATCTAAAAATATATACCGTCTATCTCTTAGATGTCGTGTGTCATCCTGCGCGTTTCGAGAAAAGCCCTGTTATTTTTGTTCTCCCGGCGTTCGACTCGCGTAGATGCGTAATTTACTTTTATCTATTGTGGGCTTTTCTCTCCAATGTTCGGATTTTCGCACGACATCTTCAACGCAATCCGCATCCGCATAATCCCCGAACGCTTTTGGTGTCCACCGTAACGATATATGCTCGTTCGGTTGACTTGGCGGAACGAGAAGCTCTGTCGTTCAGACGATTTCCTTCTTCGGAGAATTTTCTGACAATTTTGGCGCCTGCGGAACTCGCTTTAACGAGACAT
>DAONGE010000030.1:0-16689 GCA_035403965.1 Candidatus Omnitrophota bacterium
CAACGAGCCGTTAGTGGTCAAAGTAAGCATATACACAACAAAAGTAGCGCCCGATCCGGTCGTAAAACTGCCATCCCCGTTCAAACAAAGTTCATGGGCAACTATATTCTCACCCGCGCCGGCACTTACATCGCCGGTAATATTAAGTGTGTAAAACGTAGCGTCCCCTGCTATCAGGGTTTTACCGATACCTGTCATTGTCACGGTACTTCCGGTCGAAGTGAAAGTGCCGTTATTAGTAAAGTCCCCGCCCACGGTAATCGCCTCCGGGTCGGTCAGAGACGCAACAAGCGCCCCGTTTATCGTTAGATCGTCAAGAACTGTCAGTGAATGCGTGTTCAGCGTTATCGTACAATCGGATATTATGGTCAATAGATCGCATGTCATATCACTGGCAAGCGTGGTCGAATCAAGTGCCGCATCCCCGATAACAATGTCTCCAAAATTTATATTAGCTATGGCATTGTAACTGTTACTCAAACCGTCAAATGTCACCCATGCGTCTGAACTGCTTTTTACGATAGTCCCGGCGCTGACGGTGATATCCCCGCCCAAATAGACAACCGGGTCATATGTATCCAGATCAAGATTCCCGCTCTGCAGCGTAAAAGCTCCGTTCACATCCAGTATCCCGTTAATAATAACCGAATTTGAACCCGCATCGCCCGTATTGTTTATGAACAGATTATTGAACGACGACGCGTTTGTGGCGACCGACTGGCTGGCTGTGCCATTAAAATATATCGTTCCCGCATTGTTCTTAAAAGTACCGTAATTGATAAAATTCCCGGATACACTTAACAACCCTCCGGACGGCGACACAAGACATCCATCAGCAGTGATCGTAATATCATGGAACTCGGCCGCACTGGATCCTAGGATGTTAACAATCCCGTTAATATTCAAAGCGAACGTGCCTTCGTTAAAGGTATCATCATTATACCAGTCTCCGGTGATAGTCCATGTTGAAGCCGAGGCGTTAACCACATTATGCTGTGTGAATGTGGAATTCGAGTACGCCTGTTCGCAATAAAAACTTTTGTCGTTCATACAATCCACGGTTGAAACACCCAATGCGAATGATCCGGCGTTGAGAACAACACTTGTTCCGAGAGTCAGGTCCGAATACCCCTGACACCCATATGAATTCCCTGTCACCAAGCCAATATATTCCCCAAGAGATCCGGCCCCGGCAAGCCCTATGCCCTGGGTCAGAGTTATTGTTCCAACATAGCCTGATAGATCCAGTACCGCTCCGGCAGAAAATGTCTCCGAACCAAGCGACCCAACAAAGATACAGCTTCCATATATCTCGCTGCCGGCAGCCGACGTTATTGACGTCGTCAAAGTGGTTGCGGATATAATATTCAGTTCAATTATCCAACCCGCCGTAAAGATAGAATATGTGGAAGCATTTATGTTCCCACAAATCATAACCAGATTTCCGCCTATCGTGGCATCCCCCATAAGATTCATCACATCATCGCCGACTATCGTAATATCTTTCTCTATCTTTATATCTCCGGCGATATTCACGGTGCCGCTACCGATTTCCATGTAATAAAAATTTTTCCCATCTCCCGTTCCTTTTGGAGTTATTGTCATTGTTAACCCAACCCCGTTATCGTCGAATTTAACACAGGAACCGCCGCCAACTATCGTTCCGTATACATATGTACCGTAATTCATCCAATTCCCGCTTGCCGCGATGTCTTCAAAATCGCTCCCTTCATATGCAGCACTGTTTACCGACTGATATGTACCTATAGTGATACTGGCACAATGCATATTTGTCGCAAGCTGCAGAGTGGATGCGTTCGTCGTTCCGTCTCCGCATATGTTGACATTCCCTATCTGCTGTTTATGTACAGCCTCTCCTTCGTCATCGGTATTATCCGTAAAAATCTGGGTTCCGTTCTTGCAAAAGTATATAGTCCCGCTGGAAATATAGTAAAAACCAGCAGCGATCGTCATATCCCCGGACAAGTTTATATTATTACTCCCTTGATTGAATGTTCCGGTCGTTGAAAGAGAATAGTCCCCCGCTATGCATATTGTTTCGGAAGTTAAAGCGATGCTGCCGGTAGTGGTAAGATACAGATCATTAAACGTAGTTATCATCGAACCGCTTATATTCCCGGTCCCGGTGAATGTAATTGTGCCGGAATTATGATTAAATGTACCATTGTTCGTCCAATTCCCTAAAATATTCAAGGTCGACGGTGCATCCAAAGTACCCGAGATGATCACATTATTCAAAGAATGCGTACCAGCACCGGTAATGTGTGTCGTATAATTAAACGTAGATTCAGTAGTAAAATCTATAGTTGTCGTACCTGGATCCACTATACTATCATTGAACCAATCCCCTTCCACCGTGATATTCATCGCCCCAAAATTTATAGCGTTACTTCCATTCTCCGCAGCATCCACATAAACAGCATACCCCGCACACTCAAAACTCGTCGCTGTGTGTGGCCCTATGCTAAGTGTTCCTGATCCAAAATTCAAAGTACAACTTCCCAAAATAGACAGCGACGGATCGTCAAAAAGTTCTTGAGCAAGAGTGCTACTCGGCAATACTATTCCTCCATTCACTTCAATATTTCCGGTAAAACCGCTAAAATCACAGGTCAATGTATATGGAGTTCCGTCTTTTTCGTATAATGAAACTAACAGCATAGTTCCATTAATACAAATTCCGCCCCCAGTAGTAGTTCCATCATATATATATATATTGTAGTTTTCTGTACCCGCGTTATATGCTAGCCACCCACTATCTGACGTAAGAGTGTTGCCATTCAAGCAGATCGTTCCCTGAGTGATTGCGACATTCGCAGCTTCACAGTCCGCACCCATATCCAGAAACGCGCCGGTATCATTAAGATCTAACGCACTAACACATATCATCGTCCCAACCGTTTTTACATGCGCTGAAATTGCTACCTCCGAAAACTTATGTCCATCGGAGGTTCCCCCAGTAGTTATTGTAACGTAATCTTCTAACGATCCCTTAAATACAACAAGTGAACAACCCAAATCAGGGTCCGGGGTATTAAATAAATATGTACCGGAATTTGTCCAATTCCCGCTGGTAAGTATGTGCTGATATGTAGTCCCATCCTGGCCATTTGATACGTCAAGCGTTTGATTTTCGTCTATCGTGATATCGTTACAGACCATAACCGACTTTAAACGCAATGTTGTCGGATTATCAATATCACTGCTGCTAATTTGTATATCTCCGATATTTTGCTTCTCGTAATCTCCGGCACTGGTATAAAGTTGTATTGTTTTACCAATAAAATGTATAGTCCCGTCTGAAGTATAATAAAAAGCACTTGTTTTTGACATATTCCCCAAAAGGTATATCTCACCAGTCCCCTGATCAAACGTCCCGGCAGCTGAAAGATCAAAAGTACCGTTTATCTGTATCGAATCTGCAGTTAACCCCACACTCCCCGTAGTAGTTAAATATAGATTATTAAACGTCGTTATAGTCGAACCGCTTATATTCCCGGTCCCGGTGAATGTAATTGTACCGGAATTAGCGATTAAAGTTCCATCGTTAGTCCAGTTCCCGCCAACATTCACATTCCCTGAATATGATGTCAGTGTCGCTGTAGTTCCAATCGAAACATTGTTAAACGAATGTGTCCCGGTCCCGCTTATTGTGGATTCGCCAATGAAATTCACCGTCGACGTGCCTGCGTTAAAAACCCCGTAATTTGACCAATCCTTGGATATGTTCCATGTGGAGCCACCGGCATTCACCGTATTCTGCCCCGATGTTAACGACCGTATTAACACGCTAACAGTCGCATCGCCGACCTGTGTCCCTGTTAAATTAAGCGTACAGAATGATCCAAAGTTCACAGTTGCATTCCCAGCAATACCGTCGGGATCCCCTAACAAACCCAAACCTGTAGTATTAATAGTACCACTGAAACCCGTCATATCCAGAGTTATACTATTGCCTAAGGTCTCAGCTGATATAAGCATGTAATTTGTTGCGCTAAGTGTGACAGGTACAAGCGTGGATGATGTCGCTAGCACGACCGTATCGGATCCACCTTCATTATCGTTCACGGTAAGCGCTCCACATGCCACATTACTATTCCCTATCAACTCAATCGTACTGTTACCGACGACCGCAAATTGACCATTAACCGTTATATTACCACTAAAACTCATATCACTATCCCCCACTATGAGCGTTTCGCACCCTATATTTCCACTAACGGTCTTTTCACTACCTTGGAACCATAACAGATTAAATGTCTTTCCAGCTCCGCTCCCGCCTGTCACGATCTCCCCTGTCGAGCTGGCCAGGATAGTGCTACCGGTCGATATGAATGTCCCCGCATTATTCCAATCCCCCATCAGTATAAATCCAACATTCGTACTATCCAGCGTACCTGTTATATAAACGTTATTGAAAATACCACCGCCAGTAAGCTGTGTATCTCCGCTGAATATCAGCGTACCTGAATTATGATTAAATGTACCATTGTTCGTCCAATTCCCTAAAATATTCAAGGTCGACGGTGCATCCAAAGTACCCGAGATGATCACATTATTCAAAGAATGCGTACCAGCACCGGTAATGTGTGTCGTATAATTAAACGTAGATTCAGTAGTAAAATCTATAGTTGTCGTACCTGGATCCACTATACTATCATTGAACCAATCCCCTTCCACCGTGATATTCATCGCCCCAAAATTTATAGCGTTACTTCCATTCTCCGCAGCATCCACATAAACAGCATACCCCGCACACTCAAAACTCGTCGCTGTGTGTGGCCCTATGCTAAGTGTTCCTGATCCAAAATTCAAAGTACAACTTCCCAAAATAGACAGCGACGGATCGTCAAAAAGTTCTTGACCAAGAGTGCTGCTCGGAAATATTATTCCGCTATCCACCTGAATATTTCCAGTAAAACCGCTTAAATCACAGATCAATGTATAGGGGATTCCTTCGTTTTCGCATAATGAACATAACGCCATATATCCATCAATACAAATAGCGCCCCCTGTAGCGCTTCCATCAGAAATATATACATTTTGGTTTTCTGCAGATTGATTACACACTACAAATCTGCCATCTGACGTAAGAGTGTGGCCATTCAAACAGATCGTCCCCTGAGTGATTGTGATATCTGCAACTTCACAATTCTCACCCATATCGAGAAACGCGCCCGTATCATTAATGTTTAACGAAGCAACACATATCATCGCCCCAACCGTTATTATATGCTCTGAAATAAATACTTGTGAAAACTTATGTCCATCGGAAGTTCCCCCAGTAGTTATGGTAGCGGAACCATCTACCGATCCTCCAAATACTACAATTGAACAATTGTCATCAGAGCTCGGGCTATTAAATAAATATGTACCGGAATTTGTCCAATTCCCACTGGTAATTATGTGCTGGTATGTAATCCCATCCAAGCCATTTGACACGTCAAGCGTTTGATTTTCGTCTATAGTAATATCTTTACAGACCAGATTCGACTGCAAACGCAATGTTGTCGGATTATCAATATCACTGCTGCTAATTTGTATATCTCCGATATTTTGCTTCTCCGAATCTCCGTCACTGGTATAATATTGTATTGTGCTGCCAATAAAATGTATGGTGCCGTCTGAAGTATAATAAAAATCGCTTGCTCGTGACATATTCCCCAAAAGATATATCTCACCAGTTCCCTGATCAAACGTCCCGGCAGCTGAAAGTTCAAAATTACCGTTTATCCGTATCGAATCTGCAGTTAACCCCACACTCCCCGTAGTGCTTAAATATAGATTATTAAAAGTGGTTACGCTAGAACCGCTGATACTCCCAGTCCCGTCAAAAATTACCCTTCCGATTCCTGATAGGAATGTGCCGGTATTCATCCAGTTCCCGCCAATGTAGATATTAGATTCTGCTCCAGCGGAAATTAGCGCACCTCCTGCAATGTTCATATCTCCTGCAAGATCAATCGTCCCCGCACCCACCGTCAATGTTCCGGCTATATTCAATGTTCCCGCCGTATTCACAAGTAAGAAATTTGTTTCTAAGGTCAAATAGGCTCCCGCCGCCACATGGCATGTCGCACTCGTAACGCTAACATTCCCTCCGGGAGCGAACGTGTCGCCGGTCCATATATGCAGTTCATTCTCCGACGATACGTCAAGTGTTCCGCTGGTAACAGAATATTTAATATTTGAGTCCGAGATCTTCGCCGTCGCCAGATTCGCGTTCGTTATCGACGACCCATAATCGCATCTTACCACCACCCGTCCTAGATAAATATCAAACCCCGTTATACCACTGCTCGACACTACTGATACCGTCGATCCGAATGTCGCCCCGCCATTCAGATAAACTATAATGATACTACCGTCCGACAAATTCACCCCGGAGAAGATATACGTGCCGCCGCTAAAATTTACCACCGAGGCCGCACCGCCGTTGACAGAAAGCGACATGCTTCCCGAATCGTACGAAGTCGTGCCTTCATCGGAATACACGCTTCCCGCGATCGTCACACCTGTTATCGTCCAGTTATAATTATTTCCGTTATCCGTCCATGTGGTAGGATTTATGGACGCGGCCGCTTTATTGTATGAATACGAAACCGTAACATAATTCACACTCCATGTCGCGGGGTTAACGTACCATGTACTGCTTGCTGTGCTCAACAAACTTATGTTATTGCCCGAAGAACCTACTACGTTCCACTTGCCGCTTACGGTAAACGTCTCGCCGGATTGAAAATATAAAGCTTTTCCGGCGGTCGTGCAGTAAAAGTTATAAAACGTTGTGGCCCCGCTCAAGGTCGAAGCGGTACTTCCAAGTAAAGTTATAGTCCCGGTACCAGGCGCGAAAGTCCCAGTATTACTCCAATTTCCCGTAAGATTTATTTTTGCCGCTCCCGAACAAAGAAATGTCCCCGAGTTCGTTATATCGCCGGGCACAGTCAAAGTACGCGCCCCCATATTGAACGTTCCGGCGTTCGTCAACGATTTGCCGGTCGCTAGCGTAATATCATATCCGGACGCGTTAAATGTACCGGAATTCACTCTAAGATTTCCTTGAATATAGAAAGACGAGGTTAACGTTTTTGTCGCCGTCGACGAAATGTCGACGTTACAGAAAGTAGTTACGTTTGTATATTCATACTCATCGTAACTCCAGTAATAGTATCCTTCGATATTCGCACTGGCCCCGTCGAATTGGATCGTCCCACTATTATTCGTAAAATATACATACGTGGAATCCGATGCAATATCCCATTTCCCTTCTACTGTAAAAGCTCCTGAAGCCCCCGGCGCCAGAAAATAACAGTTTCTCAACGAAACCCCGCCTGTCCCCACATCCAGCGTACCGTTGGTCGCATATACAGTACCGGTTGTAACAGTTAAAGAAGGAGTGACAACCGACGATGTAACATATAACGTACCCCCGTATATGTATAATGCCGTTTTAACATCAACTGAAACACCTCCCGTATTAAGCGTACCATTGCTACAGTATATGGTATTGGCCGTAAGCGCATCGATCAGTGTAAGCGTGCCTGTACCGCTCATACCCAAAAGATTAAATGTCCCGTTATTCGAAGTCAGATTATGCGAGATCTCTCCGTAGAAAAACACAGATCCTGTACCCGGATTAAAAGACCCACTGGTCCTGGTCCAGTCCCCGGCTATATACATTGAATATGCCCCGGATGCCAATGTTCCGGCTTTCAGGATCAAATTTCCGGCCATATAAAAACTATCCGTCAGCGTTTTTGTCCCGGTCGCGTCGATCACAACATTGTTAAAGGTTGAAACCGCGGTTACATCCGTATCGCTGTAATAGTAATATCCCCTTATATTTGCACTTGCCCCGTCAAAAGTGACTGTACCACCACTATGTGAGTATGTTAAACTATTTTCACTGGCGACTACCGTCCAAGGCCCCTCCACGGTAAAAAAATGTGAAGAATCAGGTGCGATGAACCGACAATTCAACAAAAACACACCCCCTGTACCAACATCAAGAGTCCCGTTTGCGGCATTAAATGTGCCTCCCGAAATATTCAATGTTGTAGCGTTAATACTCGCGCTGGCCATAAATGTACCGCCAGAACAGTACACATTTATCGCTTTCAGCGTATCCAGCAGCGTAAGCGTTCCTGTTCCAGTTTTAGATATCGTATAAAAAGTCCCTGAGTTTGATGTAATATTCTGAGATCCGGTACCGGTAAAATACACCGCTCCTGTCCCCGGATTAAAAGACCCGGAACCTTGCGTCCAATTTCCTCCGACAAACATCCCGTTACTGCCGGCGGCAAGAGTACCAGAGTTCAAAGACACATTTCCGCTGGCATAAAAACCATCTGTCAATGTTTTCGTCGCCGTTCCCGCTGCTGAAATATCGACATGGTAGAAAGTTGTATTTGTTGCATAGTCATCATTTCCGTCATTATACAAATTGTATCCTTTTATATTTGCGCTCGCGCCGTCAAATTTAACCGTACCGCTGTTATGCGTAAATGTTAGGAATGTCGCATCCGATACAATTGTCCAGGCCCCTTCCACAGTACAAAGGTGAGTCGAGTCCGGAGCTCCGAACGAACAATTCTTAAGCGTAACACCAGATGTCCCTACGTCAAGTGTCCCGCTTGCACAGTTAAAACTTCCGCCGTTCACGGTCACACCCGTCACTGTCACAACCGCGCCAGAGTCGGCTATAAAAGATCCTGCTGTCTGATATATTGATGTTGAAAGTAGCGCTCCGCCTATTCTGAATGTCCCACCTGTGATCGTAATTGATGTAAATGTCGCAGCGTTGCCGCCCGCGTTAAATGTCCCGGCTGCGAAACTTCCCGCCCCAAAAGTTCCGTCCGCGCTCATAGTAACGGTACCGGTGTAGCCGTTTTCCATAGTTATGCCGGCAACCGTTACGGCCTCAGTGATGCTACACCCGGCATTAGACGACCCCGAGTTAAAGATCACGGTATCCCCTGAACCCGGGAAATCTCCGGTGGACCAGTTGGACGCCGCTGCGTTCCAATTCGCAGCGGAGCTAGCCTGCCAATAAACGTTAGCATCCCAGTTATAAGTATTCCCGATTTCGCTTGAACATGTCATCGGAACTTCAAAGTCCCCTACATGGTTGGCGTCCCGTACCGCACAAAAATACAGGTCAATACTGTCAAATCCACCTTTTAAATTTGCATACCAATACTGCCCTTCCACATTGCCATAAAGATGTGTTAACTCTCCAAACGCACCATGTACCTGCCAAATACCTTCTATCGTGAATACCCGCCCTGACTCAAAATATATGTACTTGTTCGGTACATAACAGTAAAAATTATTAAAAGTCATATTGCCGTATAAATTTATGGTCTGGGTTCCCGGGAAATTTATGGTACTTGCATCCAAAAACAGGTTTGTTTCATGTCGGTATTGAACTTGGTTTGTATATGTTGATGTGCTATCCGTCACTTGCACGTATTCGTCAGTTAGGAGCCGGCTATCTGATAGCTCAAAGCTCCCCTGCATTTTCTTGATCTTGGTCGTAACCGCGTCTATTCTTATCGGGTTGATCTCACCGAAACGGTCCGCGATTAACTGCACTTCGTTACCTTTTATTACTACTCCCGCGGCAGTTACTACACTTCCATAGGTTATGTCACCTGTTAAATTCTTATCGTAATCGGCATGCAATATGATATTTTCTGCGGATGTCACAGAAGAATTTATATATAAATCCCCTCGTGCGTACAGACTTATCGTGTGATCTAGTGCGGTTTCTGCATTGATTTTAATCTCATCGGCCTCTATTACAAGGTCCGAAGTATTTGAAATGATAACCCCGCCCCAACTATCGGGGTCCTCAGTAGGCGCAGGTCCGCGGATGCAGATACTAGTGCCTATCCCAGTCAAAGACCGGATATCAATTTCCCCCTGTAGCCGATTAATATAGGTTAGGTTGGCATTGATACCCACAGGGTTATCAGCACTACCTATCCGCTGTCCCGACAGCTTCACTTGATTGCCGGTTATTGATACGCCGGTCGCTGTCAGTATATCTCCTTTTTGACTTTCGAGCGTTATGTTGTTAGTCGTATAATAGCTTACTTCTCCAACTCCTTCGCCCCTCATTTCAACCACATCTTCACTAATGTATTCCGTCTCGTCAATAACAATGTCGCCATAATTGTTCGAAATTTTTAATGTCTCCGCGTTTACCGACACGCTAAATTCTCGCGCTATAAGTTCAATGTAGTTTGCCGGTAGCTCAACTCTATCCGCCATATTTTCTATTATTCTGCCGTTTTCTGACTCTAATGTCACATCGCCATCCGTGGCATATTTTAACTCGTCTCCCGCCTGAGTGCGAAGCGTTGTTATACCATCGCTACTGCTCACTTCGGTGACCTCGATATCCCCCTCAGTGCGAACATAATGCGGCGTACCAACTATAGCACTTGGCTCGGTTCTGGTACCCACCTTGATAGCTCCGTTTTCTACCTTGACCGTCTTAATGGTCATATCACCTGAACCGTCAAGGTAGACATCCCCAGAACCTGTAGCCTGTATAACTTCGGCATTCTGCGTAAATTCCCCGACCCCGTCCTTATCGCTATCGGCTTGAAGCGAGATATCGCCACCGGTCGCAACGATATCCTTATTCACCGTAACATCCTTTTCACTCTTAACATCTACGCTGTACGCCTCTACATCTCCGTTTATCTCCACATCTTCGTCAGCTACGATCGTCACACTGCCGGAATCCGCGTCAGCCTCGATATGGGTAGCCTTTACGATACCTTTGAGGTTGATGGCTTTTTCAAAAACACCCGGGAGACTTTCCGCGTCCAATATTACCTGTGAACCTTCTAACGTACCATTATTCGAGACCTGTTCCGTTATCGGATTCCCTTCACTGTCTAAAATTGTCTCAGCAGTTTTCATGTCCACGGCAAGAGAGATCAGCTGATTACCCGCCATATGTAACGTGATCCCGTCACCGCCGCCTATCATTATTTTGCCCATCGTCGCGACGACCATGCCTTTATTGTCCACACCCGCCGCTATAAGAACTCCGAAACCGCCCTCTTTGACCGTAAGTTTTCCTTCGTTAACCAAAAGTCTGTCCAAAGTTTCTTTCGACATTCTGGCGAAAACATATTCACCGTTCACAAAATTATCGTTCGTTATATCACGTGTCGAAAGTATCATGTTCGCTGCATTGATCTCACCCGTCGACCCAACATGTATTCCGGCCTCATTTACAAGAACGAACATTCCATTGCAATCTATTTTTCCTAAAATTTCTGTCTGACTACCGCCGGTAACGCGATTTAATATCCTTGCATCTTCACTTGGCAGACATATGACTACGGATTCATTCTGGTTAACATTGAAAGAGTTAAAATTAATTATAGTCGTAGGATCGCTAGCGGTAATTGTCATCTTATTATCACTGACTTGAATATCAGCAGATCCCTGCTGAACATTCCAATCGCTAGGCAGGGAAAAACAAAAAACGGCATTCGTGATCATTACAATCACAAATACCGTCATTATTTTTATAGCCCGCAATATATTCATTCCCTACCCCGCGCTGTTCTGTGACATGAAAAACTCACGTGCACACCGCGTCCCCTAACCCTCATACGATAACGAAACATATATAGCTGTTGCAACTTATGCCATACTTAATAAAAGTGCTAACTGTTTTTGCTTTCTAACAATATTATATACTCATTACTGCGACAAAGCAAACAAACTGTTAACATAAATCAATATTAACCATATATACGTCGAAAACTCTCATAAATATTATATTTATAATTTTATAAGCTGGCTTTTATTGCGACATCTATCACATTTCATGCATACATCAACAACTAACTTTCTCATTGAATATTCATATACGAAACGCAAATCACATTACTAATTTCGCAACGTTTGCGATTTCAATCGGCATTTTACACACTACAGCCTATTAATATATTAATTATCGTTTACTCAGTAAAAATTTTCTTATCAAAATTCTCGCCCAAAAAACGCGGGTCAAAATCCTCATCCATCGGCTGTATCCACCCTGCTTCAAGACCGAGATCTTTCATCTTATCCAACACAAGGCGATACTCATCCTGTTTTATCCCATGGGACAAAACTTTATCCTCTTTTGCCTTATAAACCGGGCGATATTGACTCATTACACTAAGCGGAATATTTTTATCTAATGCGGCGATAAACTCTAAGTTTTTTATTATTCCTGCTATATTACCGGGAAGGACTAACATCCTTACTATCAATCCTTCCTTAGCCACGCCATTCTCATCAGTATTCAGTATACCAACCTGCCGGTACATTTCTTTTATCAGACTTCTATTATTTTCGACATATCGCGGGGCTTTTGAATACTGCACAGCATTATCATCGCAGGAATACCTCATATCAGGCAAATAAATGTCTACTATCCGGTCCAGCTTTTCAATATGGGTTTTTGAATCATACCCTCCGGTATTGTACACTACAGGGATTTTAAGACCTTTTTTGTATGCATCCCTAAGCGCCTCTAAAATATTAACGATAAAATGAGTTGGTGTCACAAGATTAATATTATGACACCCCATGTCCTGCAACTTCAACATGATCCCAGCAAGCTCCCCGTCAGAAACATCTTCCCCTTTATCCTTCTGACTAAATTGCCAGTTCTGGCAATAAACACAGGCCATGCTGCAACCTGAAAAAAATATAGTGCCGGATCCGTTTGTACCCGATATAGGAGGTTCTTCCCCATGATGGGCCTGATACGTATACACACGCGCCTTATCCAAAGCGCGGCAGAAACCTTTGTGCCCACGCGTCCGGTCAACCTTACAAGCACGCACGCAAAGATCGCATCTGCGCATCGCCGAGTGAAAATTAGGCAACACTTCACTTATCAATGTTATTTTCTTATCAATATCCATCGGATCTATCTTCTGTGTCATCTAAAAGTTGCTTCACACTTTCGCATCAAGTATCATGCGTCATGACACGTGATACATGATACTTGATACATCCCACTAAAAAAAGAGGGGTGGCATGTTATTCACACTCCACCCCTTCCTTCGAACAAAACTATCTCTGTTCCTTTGTGTCTTCAGCCGACTTCACCGGAACGCTAGCAGTATCAACTACCGCTTCGCTCGCAGTTTTCGCTGTGCCTTCTACTGGCGTCGTAACTATTTCAGCCGCCTTTTCAGGCTGACCTGTGATAGTTTCGCCGGTAGCTTTTACAGTTTCGCCGACCATTTCCGTTGTGTTCTTAGCAGCGTTACCAACCGCATTTACGGAATTCTTAACGACGTTGGCAGGATAGTTTACAACATCCTTCGCCTGCGGATTGTTTTGATCCGCCGCCATCGCCGTAACTGCCATTGTGCCGACAAATGCCACAACCAGTACCATTGCAATGATCTTTACAGTTTTCATTTTTCTTCCCTCCTCCTATGAGTTTAATTTACCAGTTTTTCATTCACCATTTTGCTTATAATCTTACCGTCGGCGCGACCCGCAACCGCCGCCATCACTTCACGCATCACAAGTCCCATTTCTTTCCTGGTTTTGGCCCCTGTTTTGACCAGCGCCGCATCAACAATTTTACGGACTTCATCCTCAGACATCTGCGCGGGCAAATACCCCTCAAGCACCTTCAGTTCCGCAGTTTCTTTTTCCACAAGATCAAGGCGATTCCCCTGTTTAAACTGCTCGATAGATTCCTGCCGCTGTTTAACAAGTTTCTGTATGACCGATACAACTTTATCGTCCGCGAGCTCTCCGTCACGTACGCATTCGTCTATCTTTTTGCTCTTGATAGCGCTCGACAGAAATCTCAGCGTCTCCGTCTTTTTTTTATCTCCGCTTTTCATCGAAGCCTTTATGTCCTCTACGATCTTATTCTCTATCATAATATTTCCCTCCCGCTATCTTTTGTCCGGGCACTCTTCTTCGTTTTTTTGAGCTTCTGCACAGCCAAAGCGTTCTTCAACGGGTTCATATAATCTATCAGCAACTTACCGTCAAGATGATCCGCTTCGTGCTGAAGAACACGTGCCATCATACCTGTATATTTTCGGGAAAACTTTTTACCCTTGATATCCTGGGCCGTTATCTCGACTTCCTCTGGCCTAGACATCATGAACGTTATTCCCGGCAGACTCAGGCACCCTTCTTCCACCTTGCATTTCTTTTTTGACTTTTTCAAGAACATCGGGTTGGCGAAAACCTGAAGACCTTCACCTATATCAATAACCAAAAGTCTGAGAGCCAATCCTACCTGCGGCGCGGCAAGCCCTATACCTTTATGGATATACATGGCATCCGCCATAGCCTTTACTATCGCCGGTAGATCGCCCTTAAAATCTCTGACTTCCGCTGTTTTTTCCCGCAGACAATCGTCCGGATATGTTCTTATCTCAAAATGTCCCACTATTTAATCTTATTGTTATTTTTAAGCGAAACCTTCCGTTTTTTCGCTTTTTTATACTCTTCCTCAGTCGCCGAACAATATGTAATTATCACGATTTCGTCGCCGATCTCCCCACACCGCGCCGCAGGCCCGTAAAGCACGATCTTACCTGAACCGGACCTTTCCTCTATCACATATGTGACGAATCGGTCCCCGCTATCAACGTTCAACACATGCACCTGTTCGCCTGGAAGGATATCAGCTGCTTTGATAATAGCGCTGTCTATACCTATACTGCCGTTATAATGGAGTTCTTTGCCCGTAACCACGGCCTTATTGATCTTAGATCTGTAAAACGTCCTTAACATTTTTCCCTTTCTTCTATTTTTTCTCGACTGACTTAGCTTTCCCCATAGGTTTTTCGCTTATATTCGTCAGATTATTTCCGTCAAAATATAGATATACATCATTCGCCAGATAATCAGCTCCTATCGGGAGATCCATCCTCCCGCGATAGAACCACTCTTCTCTGGATCCTTCCCACTGGTCCGAGACTACCATTGTATCGGAGTCCGGAGCGCCATAGCGGGCTTTTACTTCCGCCTTGGTCATCCCTACTTTTATCGAACTGGACCCAGCCGGATTATGACTTATAACTTGATCAGGCATAGGAACCGAATCAAGCGTAGAGCAGCCAACAACCGAAAACATGACAACCGTCAAAGATAACGCCAATAAAAATAAGTTCCGCAAAACACACCTCCGGTTTGATTTTATTCCGATTTATAATATGCCGAACCGTACAATAGATCACACAGATATTTCAACAGTACATTTTTGCGGCTTTCTTCAATATCCACCAGTTCCACACCGACATCATATGGCGCATTGTCCGCAAGCGACATCTTAGACTGCCATATAACACGTCCCTTGATCCTGATAGGATCGGAAGACACCGGAAGAGAGACCTGCATCTCCAAGACCTCGTCCGCATCAAGTTTATGCGATGTTTCAAACCTGAGCCCTATCGGAGAAATGTTCTTCGTAACGACTTCCTCGATCCACTCCCCCCCTTTGACGGTGATCTTAAGAGGGACCTCGATACGTATAACGCGTCGTCTGTCTGGCAGTTTCGGCTTCATACAAATCTTCTCCTGAGGTTATAAATTGTAACTTTGAAAGTATAACATATACACAACATCGCGTCAATAAAACGATTTCAGCCTATAAGCACAGATCAAGCTGCAATAAAAAAAACGGGAGACCATACCTGATCTCCCGTTTTTCGCTAACAAATCCTCACTGCGTTTATTTAGCTGCCGGCATATCCGGAAGCACTTTGGGTTTGTCATAGCTCCCAATCGGGAAGCTTACGACATCCGCAGCTCCTGAAGCTGTCCGCGCAAAAGCTTTGCATGACCCCTGGAACGTGCCCAGCAATACCCCTTTGATCGGATTGCTTTGTTTGCTTACATCTACAATCCTTTTAGGTATCTCAGTCCAGCCGAACGCAAAGTTATTCACGCCTCTTTCCAGCTTCTGTATCGGTCCAGCCGGATGCTGTGCCTTAGCCTGAGCCGTAGCCGCCGGTTGCGCCGCATCCGCCGCCATAGCTACACCATAAAACGCAAATACAAAAAATACCGCCACAATTACCGCTAAAAATTTCTTCATTATATTCCCCCTTTCGTATTCGGACTATATCACACAATATTTCGAAAGTCAAATATTAACACTGTATAATTATCCATCATTTTTTCACCACATCGTTGACTGGCAAAGGCGCTTTATTTTTAGGCATTTCCTGAAGCGAGTAATATTTACCGCTCAATATCCAGTTCCTTACAAGACGCGTCATATCCTCATTTGCGTTAAAATCATATCCGGCGTCAGAATATCTAACTTCCCCAAGATATGGCCCCAATTTTGGGAATATGACCAAATTTATATTTTTTGAACCTGCGAGCGCTTTTAATCCGTCTACAAGCTTTCCCCGGAAAGTTCTGTCGTCACGCCCAAATACCATCAAAAATGGCTTTCCGAAATTAACTATAGCCTCATAAGGTCTACGGGAAAGATAGTCACAATACGCCTTTACAGGAAGACGTTTGTTCATAAAGTATTTAACTTCGTCACTTGATGCCTTTACCTCTTCCATATCGCTGTTCATCATGGCCGACATCCTGGATGTATATCCCGTGTCAAACTTCCCAAGTCCATAATAATTTGTCATTATCTTT
>DAONGE010000030.1:16699-34080 GCA_035403965.1 Candidatus Omnitrophota bacterium
CTTCCCGTGTCCGGGCTACTTCAGTAAGGTTGTACACGTCGAAAGGAAGCCCTAAAAGCACACAAGAAGAAAGGGTCGGCATCTCATCGGCCGCCTTAATAGCCAAATAGCCCCCTCCCCTATGCCCGATAAGAACGATATTCGACTGGTCGACCAACGAATTATCAGCCACAAAGGAAAAAGCAGACACTATGCTTGTTTTTTTCATATCATCATTCAAAAGCGTAAAATCCCCCTGGCTTTTCCCCTGCCCGGGATAATCGAAATAAAGCACGATGATTCCGGCAGCCGAAAGCTTCTCCCCAAGCGATTCTATAAGCATCTTCTCACCCTGCGTCATCGGTCCGTCTTCAGGCACGATAATAGCGGCAGGGAAAGGGCCAAGCCCGTCTGGGACCCATAGATTCCCCGAAAGCACGTCAGAACCGTTCTCAAAGAACACCTCGTTGCCGGTCCTGAACGCACCCCTCAGTCGCGTAATCCGTTCCGACACATTTACAGCACCTTTACGGATATCAGATTCTATCCCGCCTGACAGGAAAGCGATAATATTGAATATTTTATCAAACCGTCGGTGATATCCTATCATCGTAAAATTTATATTGGATTTAGGGATCTCCAAGGACAAAAGCTCATGCGTATTTTTCGATAATGTAACGATGGTTTCAGGGACACTTTTCCCCCGTATGGCAAAACGTTCAGCCTCGATCCTCTTATTTAAAACAGCGATATAATCGTCCTCAATATAAGTCACTTCTATTTTATCTCTCATGATTGGGAACGGGCCCTCTACAGGTATCATCACCTCAAAATATTGCGTCCCCTTTTTCCAGTAATTATATTTTTCCATTACAGGAAAATACAATATCATATTGTATGGCGAATAAAGAGATGTACTGTGCCCCGTCTCAAAATCTTTCATTGTAAAGAATACCGGCGGCTCAAAATACATATAATTCGTCTTATCTCTGTTTTGAGTAAGCGATACGATCGCTGAAGCGCCACGCGCCCCCATGGCTTCTTCCTCATACTTCACCGGCAGAAGTGTCATACGTTTTATTGTTATCTTCCGGTTCGTACAGGGATACCCTATTGTAGCATCGAAGAACTCACGGCTCTTATAAATAATGCGATCTTCGGTTATATATCGGTCCACGCGGACAACTCCTGCCAGCCTGTCTTTTACCATAAATTCGTAATCGAGTATCTCATGTCCCGTAAAAGCGATATAGAGAAACGCTATTATAAACAGCGCACAAATAAACAGAACCGAAACTATCAAAGCAAATATGAATTTCTTCACAGAACGCTCACCCCTGCCACTTTTAGGTTCATTTTTATCTCCTTACCCGGATCCTCCTTGGAAAAACCTTTTTTAGACATTAGCTGCGAAGCAATCTCTGCCGGACAATTCCTAAGCAAATATCTGAACGTCATAGTCTCCCCCGGAGGGAGGACCATCTGCGGTTTTATCTTCGACGAGAAAAAGGGTGAGCTGAAGAACATTTTCTCGCCCAACGGATAGAACCAGTCCCTGTACACTACAGAACCGTCCGATCTGGAAAAATATATCTCTACCATTACCGATGTAATTATCTTAGAAGTGTTGTTTTTTACTTTCCCCTCAAGGAGAGGCATCCCTGCCCCCGATCCCGAAAAAATTATTTCTTTACCGGCTTTTGGGACAACGCCCATGATCACTATATCGTTTTTATAGATACCTGCCGTAAGTTTATATATAGAGTCCCGGTAACGGAGAGAGATCGTATCCTCTACCCATTGCATATATACATTGTAACCGATAAACGTGGCAACAAAAACCACCGTTATTATCAAGGATGAAGAAACGACCAGTAAAGTATGTTTCCGCCCCATTTTTACAAAATCCATTTATCCCTTTCTCCCCCCGCATGAAGCCTTGATCTCCTGCATATATTTCCCGCGCACACCATTAAAATACGAAACCATCGTGTCGGACGCATAATCACGGTATGTCCAAGGCCATGGGTTAAATCTCCCGTTACGATAGCACAATGTAGGTTCGGCGAATATACCCCGTTTTATATATATGCGATGCGAATAATCTTTTGTGGTAAAAAGCACCATCTTCGCGTCATTCAGATAGCCAGGATCTATATTCACTCTTCTTTTCCCGCCCTTCGCCATAGCCAGTTCCAAAGCATTCGTCCAGCGTTTAACGTTCTCAAGCCCCTCAACATCCCTCAACTTTTCGAACGATATCAATTTGCGTTTCAGCGGAGCCCCAAATTCATCATCGTAATACTTCGTCCAATCGAACGGCATAACGTCTGACACAAAATCCACCGGTCCGTATTTACGCGCCATTTTTTTCTCTACACGCGCAAGACAATCGTCGTCCTTGAATATAAGGCTGGCTATCAACTTCACTTTACCGGGTTTCCTGATATTTCCCATTTCACTCGCCCATGATCTGCACGGTCAATTTTCTATCTCTCGGTCTTGTATCAAAATCACAAAAGACTATCTGCTGCCATGTGCCTAAGGTCATCTCGCCTTTAACAAAAGGAACTGACATCGACGGTCCCATAAGCGCGGATCTTATATGAGCAGAACCGTTATCATCGTTCCATGTTTTGAAATGCTCATATCTCTTATCGCTTGGCGCAAAAATCTCCATGGCCGACTTAAGGTCTCTGACAAGATTCGGTTCATATTCCAACGCAGTGACCCCACCGGTCGATCCGGGACAAAAAACCGTCATAATCCCATCCCGTAGCCGTGATTCAGACAACATATCCCGGCATTTCCCGGTCAGATCGATAACATCGGTATTGCCCTTAGTTCGGATCTCGATATATCTGGTTACAATCATCTTAAACCCGGCGTTATGAACGTTGGCTGATATAGTGCACCAGTTTTTCTCTTTCACGCGGATGGATAGAGTTGAAAAATATGGCCAGATCGTAATGTTCCACTTTCCCGTCCTTAACAACCGGGTGCTCCCGCACGACTATTCCCTCGATGTTCATCAGAATCGGACTGGACGGATTCTCTTTATTCGGCAGCGCGAGAACAATCTCAAGCCTTGTCATGACCGGGATACGTTCCTTAACTTTACAATATATCCCACTGGCGCTTACATCAAGACTCTGGGTTATCGCGTGAAAATCGTCACTCTTTATCTGGATAGAAATATCCTTGTCTTTTATCCTCGGGAACTTACGTCTTTCACTGGTATGCGTCATTTTATCCTCTCCTGAATTTGTATAAATTATCAGCCCGGAGGCCATGCCAGGCTTCTTCCGCCTAAAAGATGAAAATGTAAATGAAGGACCGCCTGTCCCCCATTTTTATTACAATTCGCCACGATCCTATAACCATCGGAGCTTATGCCGTGTTTCAACGCGGTCTCTTTCATTTTCAGGAACATATTACCCAAAAGAGCGCCGTCCTCCGGCAGAATATCATTTAACGTCGTTATATGTTTTTTTGGTATGAACAGAAAATGTACCGGCGCCTTCGGATCGATATCTTTGAAGGCCAGCATATCCTTGTCTTCGTATACGATCTCGGATTTGATCTCTTTGTTTGCGATCTTACAAAAAATGCAGTCACTCTTCATATGCGCATTATTATAACATTTACTTATCTTTTTTCAATAAACTAATCGCGGCGAGAGTTTAGAAAAGTTCACTTATATACGTGTCATTGCAGAATATGCTTCTTAAAATCGTCTTTTTCAGTAAAGATCTTCACGCCATTGCGCGATAATAACTCCGCTGCAACACCGTTACCAGGTATCATCTGAGCGTTAAAATATCCGGAATAGATCTGACCAAATCCGCATGACGGACTTTTTGCTTTGAGAAGAGCCGCACAAACGTTATGGGTAACTGCTATCTCCAGCGTCCGTTTTGCGCCTTCAAGAAACTGATCGGTATGATCGGCCCCAGTCTCAGATACAACGCTTGCCTTCCCCGACAAAACATCCGCGCCTGTACCGCCACGTATTTCATGTTTTTCACGCGGAGAGCAGAACCCGCCTAATAATTCCGGACATACGGGAATAAGATCGAATCGTTCTTTTAAAAGCGATACACATGACAGAAGCCGGGACTTACCGTCATAAGCACAGCATTGTCCCGATAGACACGCACTGATCAGTATTTTTTGCCGCATCTCTGATCCCATCCGTATTTGTGTGGGTAGCGACGACTTTCAAAACTAAAAAAAATCGGGGAGTCCAAAAACTCCCCGATTGCTGACAGTTTATTTCTTATCTTTAGCAGCTTCGGCCTTTTTCTTAAGGTCGAGAAGCTTTTTCTGATAGCATCTTTTATTGCAGTAAAAACCGCCGTTGCGGTAATACCACATCTCTTTTTTGTTCGCTTTGCCGCAACCCGCGCATTCCGCCGGACGCTGTCTCTCCGTACGCCGCGGAGTACAAGCTGCGTTCGCCGACGCTGCTGCTTCGCCCTCCTGCTTTGCACCTTCCGTACCCGCTGCCGGGGCCGCCACTTTTTTTTCTGTTTCCTTCTTCTCTTCTGCCACGTTGTCACCTCCGTACATTATATTATAAGGGGATTACTCTTTTTCCCCATCTTTCTTTGGGGCCATCCACTTCTGGTATATATAGTTCAATATTTTTCCACGATCCGCATTATTTATTCTGGTCAGCTTAACTCCACTTTTAAAATTGGCATCTTCTTTGGTTTTCTCAGTCCATGCTATTTGACCAGTGACCACCACGGGGATATTATCACCCGGGATCATCATTTCAATCTCAACATCGTCTCCTTCATTCAAAAGTTCATCAGAAGATATCCCTATACCTTCCCGGCTAAAATTATCAACCTTCAGTTTTTTAGGGATACCGCCCTTTCGACACAACGCTTCCAAAAACAAATTAAAACGCATGTGCCTTCTTTTTTCAGACATTCGATCTCCTAACCCTTATAAATATGCCATTATGAATTGTCAAAGTATGGGGTCAAAATTGCCTAACTATAATACCACAAAATAATGGTTTGTCCATAAGAAATCACTGCTATATTCAGAAACCGGCTACAAAAACAACGAGGGGGAACGGCATACCGCTCCCCCTCGTCTTAAACTCAACAACCTGCGTCATTATTCGCTGAATACGAATTCTGGCTGCAGCACTGGTTCATAACCTTCCGGTATTGGGAACGGGAACGTCACAGTCTCATATACACCGGCGCCTGTTCTTACTATCGTCATACCAACACCTTTGGCCAATCCCATCGTAAGACCTGAAAGAACATTCTCTTCCACACTAGTCTGATAAATGTTCTTCGGCAGTTCGACCCACCCGGTCAGTATGTTCGCCAAGCCCCTGCCCAACTTCTTCGCAGGATCCTGAGCATAACACTGGGTAGCCAACCCCATCATCGCCACAACCACCATGCAAACAACCAAAATCTTCACTGCTTTCATATTTACCTCCCTCTCCTCTTTATTTATACTGCATTTCGTTTAATTTCCTGCACAATACAGCCACATCAATGTTTTTTTCACTTTTCCCGAAGTATATCACGGGCATTTTGTGTTGTCAAGTTTAGGCGGATAAAATATCGCTAACCAACGTCGCTATCCTGTTACGATCCGGTTCGGAAATATTAGTGAATTCGATACCGGTATCATATTCATACGTATCATCGCCACCGGCAACATGCCGTTTTATAACCCATACTACGGTACCCTTGCATGTCACCAACTCTTTATTATCCGGCAGAGAAATCGACATCGTCGCGGCCTTAAAAAGCTCAATATTTTTTTTCAGCAGCACGCATACCCCGCCGGCGCCTATGTTCTGCGTAAAGGTGTTAAACTCTTCATCACCGTCGCTGCCGGCAACTTTTATCAGGCATTTATAATTCACCCTTGGGAATTTGCGTTTATCCGCCGTCGTCCGTTTCATATATGCATAAGCATACATTACACCCCAAAAATTTTCAAGCCGTTCTAAAAAACGGTCAGTCCATCACGCCTCTGAGATTAAGCTATCCGGGTGCGACGGAAATAAAATAATGTTTGTAGTTTCAGTTTTTTTTATATACACTATTACAAAAAGGACACAAATGTATCTGGACTTTTTCAAGTTAAAAGAAAACCCTTTTAATATCACAAGTGACCCGGATTTCCTTTATTTAAGCGAAACCCACAGGGAAGCGCTTAATCATCTGATGTATGGAATCAACGAACGTAAAGGTTTTATCGAAATCACTGGAGAAATCGGTTCAGGAAAAACCACGATATGCAGAGCGATGTTGAACAGTCTTCCTCAGGGGACAAAAACATCCGTCATCTTCAATTCAAGTCTCCCTGAAATTCAGCTATTGGAGGCCATTCTACTGGACTTCGGGCTTACGCCCGAAAGACGCAGCAAAGTAATGTTCTTCAAAGCATTGAACTCTTTCCTACTCGAGCAGTTGGCATTAAACAATAATGTGATTTTAGTAATCGACGAGGCGCAAAATTTAAAAAATACTGCGCTTGAAACGATCCGTATGCTTTCCAATCTCGAAACTGAAAAAGAAAAACTGATGCAAATAATACTTATCGGTCAACCGGAACTACGGGACAAACTGAATTCCCCAGACCTTAGACAGCTCAAACAGCGCATAAGCGTAAGTTTTCACTTAAATGCCCTCAGCCCAGATGAAGTAAAAGAATATATCGCACATCGTCTACGTATCGCAGGTTCTGGATACAATATCTTTTTTGAGGACGCAGCACTGGATCTGGTAGCAGGATATTCGAAAGGCATCCCCCGTGTTATAAATACCATATGCGACAAAGCCCTGCTGATGGGCTATGCCTGTAATACGAACCGACTTACGTCAGAAACCATATTACGCACGATCAACGAAATGAACGGACAATTTTTACCCGTTCCACAAGAATAATATGAGCATAATTTCGGACGCGCTAAAAAAAGCACAATCGGAAAAACTCCCTCGACAGACAGCAGTAAAGAGCACTCCCGGCGACATCCACCTGTCAAGCCCAGCCAATCCCGGGATACACAAAACAAAAACTTCGCATAAGCATCTTTATATCCCTGGCGCTATCGTACTTATTTTCTGTCTATTTTTGGCAACTCTAATAATTTTTAAAAAAAACATTCTCTCAAGCAACAATCTCTCCGGAGTGCCAAAGCAGTCTTCTCTCTCCCCCATATCGACCGGACAAAAAACATCTCCGCTAAAACCGGATACCGTGCCATACACATTAGCTACGGACAAAGACAAAACATCCCCCAACCTTTCGCTGACCGGAATCATGTATGCTCAGAACACGCCAAAAGCTGTAATTAACGGGCAATCCGCCAGAGAAAACGACACAATCGACGGATTCACAGTAACAAAGATATCGGCCGACTCAGTTGAAGGGATACGGAACGGCGAAAAGATCACGCTGCGGATGGCGGAATAAATACATCTTCTAGGGCTTTTTTAAGATCTTCCGGTATAGATACAGGTTTTCTGTTCCCATCGATAAAAACATGTTTCGTGTTCCCAAAAGTCGTCAAGAGGTCACCCTTACGAAGTTCATATTCGAACGTAATGCGAGTTCTGCCCATATCGCTTACCCACACATCGACATGGACCAGATCATCATATGAAAGCGGCGCTTTGTAACGGCAATAAGTCTCAACCACTGGCAGATAGATCTTTCTTTCGTTTTCTATGCTTTTATAATCAGCCCCATAAGCACGTAAAAGCTCAGTACGTGCGACCTCGAACCACACAAGATAATTAGAATAATATACAACCCCCATTTGATCGGTGTCGGCATATCTGACACGAATATCAAGCCCATATTTAGCCATTTTATATATCCGCCTTTCTAAAATCGGGATATTTGAAGTTATTAACGCCGGTCCGTGTGGTCTTTTATAACATTTTTGATAAGTATCTCGGGAATATCCTCCACAACATCCACCCGTCCGATACTTTTCGGAAGCACAAAACGATTCGTTCCTGAAACGAATTTTTTATCGTTAACGTATGTTTTCAGCAACATATCAAAAGGCACTCCTTTTATCGCCGTAGGCAGTCCCGAACGCCGTATAAGTTCTTTTATCCGCAAAAGATCCCGGCCGGGCATCATATCAAGTCTGACTGCTATATCGCACGCCATAAGCATTCCTACGGCTATAGCCTCCCCATGGCAATAGCTCCCGCCATATCCAGCGGCCGACTCAATCGCATGTCCCAGCGTATGCCCGAAGTTAAGTATAACGCGCTGGCCCTTATTATCTCGCTCATCCGCTGCAACTACCCTGGCCTTAATACGGGCGCACTCAAAAACCACTTTTTCCAGAACAGTCCTATCCCCCAGGAATATTTTACGGATGTTCGTCTCAAGAAAAGCAAAAAATGCGCTGTCCCATATAACGGCATATTTAACTACTTCGGCAAAACCGTTCCGAAGCTGACGGGCAGGAAGATACGAAAGAAACTCCGTATCCGACACTACGGCTTCGGGTTGATAAAAAGCACCTATAATATTTTTCGCTTCGGGCAGATCTATCCCAACTTTCCCACCTATTGAAGAATCCACCTGCGCAAGAAGCGTTGTCGGAACCTGAATAAAAGGCACACCACGCCTGTATGTCGCCGCCACAAAACCGGCAAGATCCCCTACAACCCCGCCTCCGAAAGCCACGACGACAGGATAACTCATCCGTGTATTCGCGATAACATTCTTTATCACACCGTAATATGTTTCCGGGCTTTTTGACCGTTCGGACGCAGGCACGGTTATAAAATGATATTCAAAACCGTTCCTCTTCAAAAGGCTTCCAAGTGTTTTACCAAACCTCGGAAAGATATTCGTATCGGTCACAACAATGACCGGACCTTTGCCACCTGCGTTTTTTAAAAGACAGGGCAATTCGGACACAACGCCGTGACCAACAAAAATATCATATTCTCTTGTCTTAAGATCAACTCGGATTTTTTTCATAGTAGCTTAACTATAACACAGTTTATTTCGAAAAGCAAAAATGCGTTCGGGCTATAATGCATATCTATCTAAAAGTTCCTTGGGAAAACCGATATCCGCTACCGTGATCGCACCGGAGACACGCGGCCCGTGATTGAGATAAAAACCGGATTTCGCCAACCCGAATGTAACGGTTTTTCCGGCCATGAAACAGTATTTATCAGCCATTCCCGTATCCGCGTCAAGTCCAGACGGAATATCCACCGCGTATTTTTTTATGTTTGTCAGGGCATTAGCCGCAAGAAATACGTCCTGCAAAGATCTTGGAATACTCCCTTTAAAACCGACCCCGAAAACCGCGTCGATCAGGACGGTTATTTCAGCAGGCCTTCGCCAAAAACAGTCGATATCTTGCACGCAGGCTGTTATTTCAGAAAGAAGTTTGAAATTTTGAAGTGCCGCTCCCGGTTTAATATCTCGGCTCGCAAGAAATACAGTAACCGATCCGGCGCCCATCTCAATTAGATACCGCGCCGAAACAAAACCGTCTCCGCCATTATTGCCCTTACCACAAAGTACGGCGATATGTTCATTTTTGATATTTTCTGAATCACGAAGGACCGAATCCGCCACACATTTGCCGGCATTATCCATAAGAACCGACTGAGGGACACCGAATTCTTCCTGAGCAAGCCTGTCTATCTCAAGCATTGTCCTTGCGCTAACGGCACGAAACATCACGTTACCCCTCGGACGTTTAAAGAAAAAACAAATTGGCGGAACTTATTTAATTTTGGATCCTGACGGAACATCTTTTTCCGGAGTAAGAATGATAGGCCCGTTCTCGCCGCTGGCCGCAAGAAGCATGCCGCATGATTCCTGCCCCCGTATTACCGCAGGCTGTAGATTGGTGATCACTGCTATTTTTCGGCCGATAAGCTCCTCTTTTTTGTAAGAAGCCCTTATCCCGGCGACTATCTGACGAGTCTCTTCGCCTATTTTGATTTTAAGAACAAACAATCTATCAGCGTTCGGATGCTCCGCCGCTTCGATTATTTCTGCGACACGAAGATCGATTTTCTGAAAATCCTCATAGCTTATTTTAATATCCTGAGTCTGTTCGTCCACTGTAATAAAACTCCGCGCCTCTTATTTTGCGCCTTTTTTGGCTGCAGGAGCCGCTGCTGCCGGTTTTGCACCCGCTGCCGGAGCCGCTGCCGATTTCGCGCCTGCCGCTGGAGCTGCCGCCGCACCCGCCGCTGCCGCTTCTTCCGGAGCCGCTTTGACTTTTTTAGTTTTGAATTTAACTCTTTTTACTTTGGGCAGTTTAAAAACAGAATTCTTATCCTCGCTCCATTTTCCCTTTTCAGCGAGTTCTTTGATCTTTTCGTGTCTTTTGATAACGGAACGGAATTTGCCCTCGTTACCACTTGCCCTCAAACTTGAATGTAACGTCATATTTGTCTCCTCACATAACAGTCGGGATATTTACTGCTTGCGTCTTTTTTCGCTTTATTGGCCTCATCGGCTGTTTTATATCCCTGCAAATAAACCGAATACCAATCGCCTTTTTTTGAATAAGCGGCGTTCTTCCCCGCTTTTTTAAGTTTTTCTACTTCACCTTTTGCAGCGGTTTCTTTTTTTATCGACATGAGCTGAACGGTATATTTCCCCGTGGCCGACGCCGCAGAACCGGCTTTACTGACCATTTCCACCTTTTTTTCTTCCACTTTCACGATAGGCAGATCCGCCATCTCTTCTTCGGCGACGACCGTCTGCGTCGTTCTTGTCTTCGCGTCCGGAACCTTCATGGTCTCCGTGTACTCCATCATCGGCCCTGTTACCGCGTCTTCTTTTTCCGCTGGCTGTGATTTCCCTACAGTTGATTTGGCCGCATCATCCTGCGAAGTCTCAGGCATCATTTTCGTATCTGGCACGCTGACATCGACGGTCTTAACATCGGTTACCGCCTCTGAAAAATTAACCTGACCTTTGCCGTGTTCTACTCCAACAGCATATGCAATTATGATCACGACCAAAACCACGATTGAAAGCACGATCAAATACTCTACAGGCACCCTTATATACGCTACTTTCCCCTGTTTTACGGGTTTAGCGGCCGGAGCGCTCTCTTCGGACTTTCCCTCGTAATTCTGATCCCCAAAAAAGTCGTCTTTATAATCCTGATCC
This sequence comes from Candidatus Omnitrophota bacterium, assembly GCA_035403965.1. GTDB lineage: Bacteria > Omnitrophota > Gorgyraeia > Tantalellales > Tantalellaceae > DAONGE01. Next base: position 27,845 of record DAONGE010000030.1, read on the forward strand.
ATAATGCGCTATATTGTAGCATAATAATTTAAAATGGCAAGTACTACTTTTGACAAAAAAAAGAGGATTAGCGTCCTTTGATATTCATATCAAGGAAATCTGTTTTTACTTCGAACGACCGGTTCTTTAAATCGCCGTCAAAATAGAGCTTTGAACCATACCATCCGTTGCCACGGGCAGTAAGAAACATATCTTTATACTTCCCCATCAGCTCTTCCGACATTTTCGGGGAAAAGACAACATCCACGTCGATCGTAACCTCGTTGCTTCCAGGGATAAATCCTCCGCGTCCTGAGATATGCATATCGGTAGATATCGCGCTAAAGTCATCAACATTTACCATATTCGCGCCTATTCTCGTAACGAATGCAATAGAATCATATTCCCAATCCGGGCTAAACACGACCTTCATGAGAGCCGTGGGAGAAAAAGACGAATCGTTTATCGATTTTTTATATAATCGCCCGCCGGAAAACCGGCAGTCAAAAACAATTTTTTTCTGAGCAAGACTTTCCCTGTAATTAAGCAGTATCATCGCTTCTCCGGCAGAAAGCACCATCCTGTGTTTTGTGATCTCAACATTGAGCCCATATATATGGCTCTTGTCAAAAATATGGTCCCCCCATTTTTTGTACGTTATGCTGCAACCGGTCAGATGCTTCACCGCTATAACAACGATTTTATCAAGGCAGGCAAAAGAAACCGTTAACACGCCAAAAACAACAAGGGCCACAACAGCAATATTAACAATAAAAATTTTAACAAGATTTTTATTTTGTTTTGACTGAAATATTTTTCCGGCGGAATGTCTCAATTCCTTACTCCTAATTCGTTCTTGAGCATATTCCGCACGTTTTTCCGGGCAACGACCTCGCAGAAAGCTTCCACGATCCGGGGATCGAACTGCGTCCCGGCCGTACGTTTTACCTCCTGTATTGCGGAATCAATGGAAAGCGCCTGACGGTAAGGTTTATGCAGGACCATCGCCTCGAACGCGGAAACAATCCCGAGTATCCTGGCGCCGAGGGGGATTTCCTCGCCTTTCAGCTTTTTCGGATATCCGGTCCCATCAAAATTCTCGTGATGATAAAGTATTATTGGGACTATCGGCTTCAGCGGTTTGAACTTCGACAGGATATTGGCACCGGTAAGCGGATGGGTTTTAACAATGTCATATTCCTTGCCGGTAAGCACACCTTTTTTCATCAGTACTTCCTCAGGAATACTTATCTGTCCTGTATCATGCAGCATCTCGGCATACTGCATCATTTTTATATCGATCTCGCTCATTTTAAATTTTCGTCCTATCAGCGCAATTATCTTCAGAAAACTTTCCTCGGCCTTACGCGCACCGTGCACCCTCATTTTTAGCAGCATCGCGATACATTTTATGCTGTTCATAGTGATAAGTTCCTGCTCATGAAACAGCTGGGCGTTTTTTATGGCGGTAACAGCCTGTTCGGCGAGTGTCTTCATGATCTCTTCGTCATAGCTGTTAAATTCCGACCCGTCAAGTTTATCATATAAAGTTATAACGCCCACAACGTCGCCATCGATCAACGGCGTAGCCAAATAATTAGCACCCCGGATAGACATCGCCTTCTTGACCGCTTTGCCGGGTGAATACTGACCTATCTGTACTTTTTTAAGTTTTGCTTTTTTCTTTCTGAGATCCACCGTCGTCTTCGGAATAAGAACTTTTCTTTTTTTATCAACAAGTTTTATCGAACACCTGTTAGCGCCAAGCACTTGAAGAGAAAGCCGCGCAATCCTGGGCAACAACTCATTAAGATTCAGCGTGGACGTCATCAAGCGATGGACAGTGTGTACCGTAGACAAAGCGACTATCCTTGGGCGTAGTGTAGCATTCATCTCCTCGAGTTCCACTTCTTTGCGAGTTTCACGCACTACCGTATCCGCAAAAACCTTGAATATGTTCTGCGTATTCTCGGACGGGTGTCTCTTCATCCCGGCCATAACCACACAACCAAACATCCTGTCATCTGACAAAAGCGGATAACATATACCGCAAAGATCGGTGCTATAATCAAAAATATCCATCACATGCACCCTGGACACTTTTTTCAGACACAGAAAAAGCTTATCCATATTATCAAAAAGTATTTTGTCCGCATCCTTATGATCGCGTATGACATCCGTTAGTTCTTCACGGGCGGCACGTTTATATTCTTCCTCGCCCATCGGCAGGACCAACCAGACCGGATTATGGAAACATTTCCCGAACGCAATGATTTCCGGCCGTGAAAACCATTTTTCTTTTATGCGGCAAAAGAGATCTTCGTAATATTTCAGATTATCCAGAGCCATGCTTAAACCCTTTCATACGGTTCAAAAAAAGCTTTATACTGATCAAGCGCATACCGGTCCGTCATCCCTGCCAGGTAATCGCATATCGCCCGGTGTTTACCTACGCTTTTTATCGACATCTGGGCCTGTGGCGGAAGCTGTTCCGGGGTATCACAATATAGTTCAAAAAGTCGTTGAAGAAACCTGGACGCTTTGGACGACATCCTGACAACACGGTAATGTCGATACAGTCTATTCATCAGAACGCCCCGCAACGGCTTCCTATTTTCTTCCATTGAAGGGCTGAAAGATATCGTCCGTTCTTTCTGTTTTGCGACATCTTCTATACTGTTGATCCCACGTTTTTTGATCACCTCAAATGTATTTTTTATCACATCTGAAACCTGCACATTTATCAAAGCCCTGATGATCTGATTCCGCCTCACGGAATCATCCGATGTTGACGATCTTGAGCTAGGTCTGACCCCAACTATGGCATCATCCCAAAGGGATATGCCCCTGAGATCCGATTCCTTCAGCAATCCGCTTTTCAGACCGTCATCAATATCATGATTGTCGTAAGCTATCTCATCCGCAAGATCGACAGTTTGTATCTCCAAAAGCCACGGTCCCGGAACATCGGTCCCACCCATTCTTGAAAGATCAAAAGGCGTCGAATGCCTTATTATCCCGCGACGCACTTCATTCGTAAGATTCAGTCCCGGAAAGTCCGGATAGCGATCCTCCAATAGATCCGCTACACGCAAACCGTGCGTATTGTGATCAAAACCACCGTAATCGGCCATAAGCCCAGAAAGGGTATCCTCCCCTGCGTGCCCGAAAGGCGTATGCCCGAGATCATGCGCGAGGGCTATGGCTTCGACAAGATCTTCGTTCAACATAAGCGCACGTGCAAGAGTCCTGGCGATCTGCGCCACTTCTAACGTATGTGTAAGACGTGTCCGGTAATAATCCCCCTCATGATTAACAAAAACCTGGGTTTTGTATTCCAACCGGCGAAATGCTGTGGAGTAGATAATCCTATCCTTATCTCGCTGATACACGGAACGATAAGGATGACCTTCCTCTTTGTGGGAACGCCCCGTACAGTCCTTGCTTTTCATCGCATAGGGCGCTAAAAACTCGTTCTCGCGTTCTTCTATTACACTACGTGTAAGCAGATTATTCTCCATATGTTTGAATACTGCATTCTCTCCACTTACGTATATAAAAATCCGATTTTCTCGCTTCTCAAAATATTATAGATATATTACCACAAACACATTAAATCCAATAGAAAAAAAGGGGATTTTTTGAAAAAATTTCCTGATTTTTATTGAGGGAAATACGCTAAGTTCATCGTCACTGATCAATTTTTACGATCTCAGACCGTATTTTACCGTCTTTTATTTCGATGATCCCTACAGAACGATATGGCGCATGAACAACATCCGAAACACTGCCTGGATTAAAATATAACACCCCGTTGACGATCTTTTTAAAAGGCTTATGTGAATGCCCGAAAATAATAATATCCAATTTCTGTTTTTTAAAAACACCGGCTACCGCGTCAAGGATATCATCAGCCACTCCGTGTCCATGAGTTACTCCTATATTTTTCCCCTCGGCCACAAATACCGCCTTTAGTGGAAGCGTATTTTTAAGCTCCAGGCTATCCATATTCCCATGGACAGCTACCGTTTCCTTTATAGACCGCAGAGTATCTATAACCGAACGTTCGACAGCATCACCGGCATGTACGATAAGATCACACTGTTTAAACAGCTCAAGGACTTTGGGGGGCAAACTTTTAGTAGCAACAGGTATGTGTATATCGGATATTACGCCGATCTTCATAACGCAAGCTCGTATTTCCCGTAAAGACGGAGAATATCGTTAAGCTGTTTTATATCCCAGATCCATACCCCCTGTTCCTTCGCAAGGAGAAAGGCGTTGTGTTCCATTCCATTCACAGGTATAAGTATTTTTCGGGAAACTTTATATTTATCGCCGAACGTCTTAAGCGACGATAGAGAAAAAACATCTTGATCGTCGGCAAGATCCGTCTTTTTTATATCCGCTATCCAGACATTATCGCCCAGATATGCCACGATCCGATCCATGCCTGGATTAATATGAACTGTCTCCACAGCGCCGAAGCACGGCATTATCCTTTCATTCATGTTGATACGTATCTTCTCACTCCTGAACGCGGATAGAAGACACGAAACCACACCCGATATATCTTTTGCAGAGAAGATACGATGTTCCTTAAAATCCGCTTCGACCGTATTCTTAAATTCTAGATATTTGATATCTAGTTCATCAACCACAGATTCCATTTTGGGCGCATAAACACTTTTTAGCCAGAACTCAAAAAGTTTGTCTTCGATCTTATAAAAAACCCCGCTACGATAAACAAGATCCATAAACTCAAGTTTATGCAGTTTGTCAATAATCTCGCTCTCGGATTTATTCAGATCGTTTTTTATTGCCTTCACTTTGCAATTACCTTTCGCTAAAGACAATATAACCGGCAGGAATCCTTTACGGCTCTTAGTTTCCAGAAAAAAGTTCACATTGTTCGTAAAATACTGATTTAGGATACCTTCCGATTCGTAAAGAAGTTCCGAAAGCGCACACAAGAGACATTCTTTGATATCCGATTTATTCACCGAAGCGTTCATTATCTGCGACAACCGTTTTATGATAGTTTCCAGGTAAAAGGGATTCCCCTGCGTAAGCTGAACAAGATAATCAACTATCTCAACCTCGATCGGCCCCACGCCAATCTTGTCGGCAATAAACGCCCGCGCGGTCTGATTATCAAAACCATTCACTTCTATCACTTCAAAATTCCCGAAAAGAAGAGAAAGTTTTTTAGAGAGTATATCTTTCAGCAAAGTTTTCTGCGAGCTGGACACTATATACATCGTATTTTTCTGAACCATTATAAACCGACCGAAAGTCTGAAAAGGTTTTTTAAGATTAAAATTCGCCAGATTATGAAATTCATCGAGTATAACAACACAGTTTTTACCGGACTCTGAGCGGAATATCGACGTCAAATCCAGCATTTTCTCGTACGCATCATCCTCTTTTTTCTTATTAAGAAGACTGGAGATCTCCTCCATGCAATTGATAGTACGCGGCAATTTCAAAGAACAGGCCGTTTTAAGTATATCAAAATCACCCTCGGCCTTGCCGCCTTCGAATCGTTGATAGTGATATAAAAGCGTACCCATAAAACGCGTACAAAAAGTGGCAAAATCTTCACTTGCCATCTCAACATACAGCGGGATAACATCCATTTCTTTGATATTCTTAAGGAAGTGACGAAGGATAGACGACTTACCTGACAGCATTGGCCCGGCAAGCGCCAGATTCTGTCTATATCCGCCTCTGATCGCGGCAACACGTTTATGCAGAGTAGCAAGGACTTCTTCCCTGCCAAAAAATTTCTTACCAAAAACCGGTTCTATGAACATCGGATACCCGAATTCTTTCAGCTAAAAGCTAAGATTTTTATCGTCTATATTATGGTAGTAATCTTATAATATTTAGTGCGACAAGTCAATATGACTTTAAATAAAAATTACCCCCTGACAATGATTATTTTAAGCTTAAGTATCGTGTCTCAGGCATCAAGTATCATGTATCAGGTATCAAGTGTCATGCTATATGTCGCTAAAACACAAATCAACTTGTTTCCGACACACAATACGAAAACGTGGATCGATTTCCTCGCTGCCACAGGACACAAATCGTGGATAGCCCTCTCCAAGACACATGAACACAGAAATTTTTCGAAGAAACATTTATGGAGCGAGCGATGGGAAAGCTCAGTCACACCCCACCTTTGGCGTCCCCAGCACTCGCGATGTTTCGAGAAGGAAGTCCGGACAAAAATTCATTTTTGAACGGACGAC
>DAONGE010000031.1:0-28229 GCA_035403965.1 Candidatus Omnitrophota bacterium
AGATCAAAAATAACAGGGTATTTTTCTGAAGCGCGCAGAACTTCCGAACAGGCGGGAGCGATAATACACTGGGAAGGATTGTCCCGAGGCGCCAAAATTATCAGAAAATTCTCCGAAAAAGGAAATCGTCTAAACGACAGAACTTCTCGTTTCGCCAGTTCTTCCTATACACGAAACGGGTATCATGCAAAACATATCCACGAACGTTATCGTCAATAAGGAGACAGTAAACAAAAACGCCGGGATGATGTCCCGGCGTTTTTGTTGTTTGAAGATCTATCTGGTTTATTTCTTTTTGTTTTTCCCACCCTGCTGAGGAACGTTCTTCTTTTCCTCGACTCTCTGAGCATGCCATGAGAGCACCATGGGGCTTGCGATGTAGATCGTGGAATATACACCGACGAAGAACCCTATGAATATACAGAACGAAAAGTCGTTAATAACTTCGCCGCCGACAGATAAAAGGGCGATAACGACCAACATCGTTACGCCGGTTGTCAATATCGTTCGAGGCAGCATCTGATTGATACTCAGGTTCACGATCTCCGCGAAACTCGCTTTCTTCACGAGCCGCAGATTCTCCCTTATTCGATCATAAATAACCACGGTATCGTTTATAGAATAACCGGCGATAGTGAGCAGCGCCGCGACTATCGTAAGATCGAACTGTCTGTGCGCTATGACCATGGCGCCAACAGCGAAAAGCACATCGTGAATAAGCGCGATAATGCCCGCGACCCCGTATTTAAGGTCAAAACGGAACATAATGTAGATGGCGATACCGAGTAGACCAAGCCCGAGGCTTAAGAGCGCGTTCTGGCGCAGGTTACGCCCGACGGCCGGGCCTACGGTTTCCAATCTTAAAAGCTTGAACGGATTATCCGACATCTTTGATTTCAATTCGGCGTTCATTTTTTTGGATATATCTTCCTGTGTGCGTATGATAACCTCTTTAGTGTCACCGTACTGTTGTATAGCCGCGTTACCGACACCGATATCTTTAAGGATGTCGCGCAGTTTACCCGTATCGACCGGTTTATCGAACATGAGCTGTTGCAATGTACCTCCGGAGAAATCTACGCCGTAATTTTTGTCACCGCGCATAATGAATAATACCACACCGAGCAGAATGATAGCGAGGGACGCGATGTAACATATTTTTCTTTTCCCTATGAAGTCTATCTTCGTCTCTTTTTGCAGTAACTGCGCGAATGAAAGTTTAGAAAGATTGAATTGATCGCAAAGTATGTCGAATATCAATCTTGTGACCACGACAGCCGTAAAAAGGTTCGCTAAAAGACCGATAGTCAACGTTACGGCGAAACCCCGTATCGGGCCCGTGCCGAATTTGAATATCAGCATAGCCGCGATGATAGTTGTGAGGTTTGAGTCAATGATCGCCGACAGCGCCCGGTGATACCCGGCGTTTATGGACGCGCGCAGGGTCTTCCCCAGTTTCATCTCTTCGCGCATCCTTTCAAAAATAAGAACGTTAGCGTCGACCGCCATACCGATGGTCAATATCAAACCGGCGATACCGGGCAGAGTAAGAGTACCGCGGAATAACGCTAAGCCGGCCAGGATCAGCAACAAGTTGAGAGCAAGCGCTATGTTCGCGACGACACCGCTAAGCCTGTAATATAAAAGCATAAAGATCACCACAAGTATGCCGCCGAGTATGGTGGCCTGCATACCGCTTTTTATCGAATCGGCCCCGAGAAGAGGCCCGACGGTTCTTTCTTCCTCAACAACTACCGGAGCCGGAAGCGCACCCGCTCTCAATATTACCGATAAGTCGTTGGCCTCATCCACCGAGAAATTTCCGCTTATCTGCGCCTGGCCGGAAGGAATGGGCTCTCGTATGACCGGCGCCGAAATCACTTTACCGTCCAGAACTATCGCTAGCCTTTTACCGACATTTGTGGCGGTAAGATCGGCGAATAACTGCGCCCCTTTTGGGTTAAGCGTAAGAGAAACATAAGGTTCGCCGAAACTCTCAGAACTGAATTCTGTTTTCGCGTTCACAAGAAGATCGCCCGTAAGAGCGGCTTCGGTCGAGACAAGAAGAGGCTCACTGCCGCCTTTTTCCCTGCCTTCGGAATATTTGAGCTCAAACCCCGGTACGGGCTCTTTATTTATGGCTTTTTTAAGGTCGTCCGGTTTATCGGAAACAAGCTTGAATTCAAGATGAGCGGTTCTTCCTATGATCTCCAGCGCTCTTTCGCGATCGGTCACGCCGGGGAGCTGGACTATGATCGTTTCCGCCCCTTGTTTCTGTATCGACATTTCACCTACGCCGAACTGGTCCACCCTGTTCCGGATGATCTCCATCGCCCGGTCTATGGCGTCTTTTCTAGCGTCCATCGGCACTTTTGCCGTGTCGACCCTGAGAACGATATGCATACCGCCCTGAAGGTCGAGGCCAAGATTGATCTTCCCCTTCTGGATGACATTACCCTGCGCGTCTTTCGTCGTGAAAGGCGGCCATATCAGCCAAAGTGAAACGATTATTGTGGCGATTACCCCGAACAGTCTCCATTGAAGATTCTTATTCATTTCTTTCCTCCATATTGTGTTTCCTAATAGAAAACCGCGCGCTAAGGCGGCAAACCGTGAAAAACAAAGAAAAACCTAAATAAGTAGACTCAAATATAGCACACAAACCCCCAATATGCAATAATTCGGTTTTGGGGGTTCGCCGTATTCTGACAGTAGATATTCGGTAACATTTATCCAAAAACAAAGCAAGGCCGGGGCGCCCTGCGACCGAGGACGCAATGTCCGAGGGAGTGCCGAGGCCTCCGGACGAGGCCGATCCTTCTTCGTGCGGGGCTCAGGCATTCCCTGCCCTGCTGCAGATGTCATCATATGCAATATCATCGAGTCCGCCGTAGCTGTGGGAGCTTTTAATATAAGAGCGAAGGCGGAAGCGGGGATCCACAATATAGAAATAATGCCTGGCCGGGGGATCCTGCGTGCTTCACGTTTTGCCTTTTCATTTTTGATCTCCCGGCGTTTGACTCGCGCTGACGCGTAAAATATTTTTAATCGGATAACGGCAAATCGTTCCAGTACTCGGATCCCACTGCCAGGCATTTGGCTCAACCTTCGCGCGGATGTGCTCAGGCATTCCCTGCCCTGCTCGAGATGTCATCATACGCAATGTCATCCCCGAATACTTCAATCGGGGATCCATAACATTAAAGTATTTTGTCGCAGCCATAGCAGAACGGGGTATGGCATCCTGCGCGTCTCCCGGCAAATTGTGTGGTTTTGTCGGCTAATTCGGTATCGCCGCAATGCCTCCAAAACCCCACGGCGCGGATCCTAACCCCGGAGAGAATCGAAAATAGATGATAAGGGACAGGTCTGATCTCAGCGCGGGGACAGATCTGGGATTGGATCGGGGACAACTCTAAGATTAGAAGTGGGACACATCTCCGAACAAAATCGGAAACGTCCCAAAGGCATAAAAAAGCCGCGGCGACACGCCGCGGCCTACAACAATAAAAACAAGAACGATCTTCCCGCCCTTTCTGTATGCGGATTACAGCGCTCTCAACACTTCTCTCTCGGCTTCGCTTATCTCTTTCAAAATATTGATATCTATCGGCCTCACCTGTATAAATAACAAACCTGACATCTTGCGCAAATCTCCGTTAGCCAATATTTGAGCGGCCATCGCTAAAATGGTGCCAATGTCTTCTATACCGGAAATAGCAAGTAAAGCTTTTGCGACCAATTCCCTGGACGTACCCATTTCATCACCCGTTACCGAAGTCGCATCTATGGCTCTTTTTTCCTCTTTCTCAAAATGGCTGAACATGGCAAGCCCGGCTTCGCCCACCTTCCCTATAGGCGTGACGGCAATTTCCTCATTCGGATCCCGCGTTAAAGACAGCATAAACGCTTTATCCTTGATATCCTTAAACTGATCTTTTACAGCGTCCGCATAAGCCGCTATGATTATGCGGCTTTTCAACTTTTCGTTAATCATGGCCATTTCTTTCTCCGTCGGAGTTTTTGATACAATACCTTTATCAGTCCAGAGCTTGATCAAAGCTTTGGACACTTTATCTACCCCCACTAACACGGATTTAACCTGCTTATCGTCCGTCTCGTCAAATATCATATACGTGATATTGCCGATCTTCATTTTCACTACACCTTTCTGAAGAGCGGATTTAACCTGAGTGGCAAGGTTCTGCGCTTCGGAGGATCTATCCTTATCCTTTAAAAGGTCCCCGATGGATATGGCCTGAAAAAGAGGCTCACTATTAAAAAGCCCCTTGTGCGCGGCCTCAAACACTCTTTTTGTAAGATCGATAAAGGCCTGTTTAACCGCCGGCAAGTTTGTTTTGGTCAATGGCGCCATTTTTGGAGCTACACGAATACAATTTTTACCCTCAACTTTCATAATATATACACCCGAATCGATAACGTCTATATTATAGACACCCTCGTCTTTCGTCATCGCCCTATCGCCATCTCCTCTATTTCCTTGTGACACAAAAGCTTCATTTAACGTAAAGAAATTTTCATCAATAACTTTACTAAAACTTGCAAGCGGCATAAACTCGGGGTGATTTTTAGTATTTTGATCCCAATTAGCTATTAACCCTACCGGCCTATCATCATCAGGAGTGCGATTAGAATCTTCCATAAATTCCAAAAGCTTTCGGCTAGCATCATGGAGCGCCCCCCAAGCCCAATAGACTTGTTCCATTTCTTCTCGGTTCAAATTATCCCTGCCATTAAAACTTCCCATCAAGGAAGTAAGTTCATCTGCAGCTTGTTTGGCGATTTTAACTCTCCCTTCTATTTCGGTTATGTTCCCGAGCGTATGTGCATCTACTTTTATCGTTCCCTTTTTGACACCATCACTCCATTTCAACCAGGCTTCACTGGCAGCAGTAAAACTGTCTCCCATTTGTTGTATCCATCTATCAATTTTTACACGGGCGCCATTAAAAGCTTGTAAAAGTTCCGGGTCAACCACCGCTGGAAGCGTCATGGCCATGTCTCTAGCACCACGTTCCCCGGTTTGAAGTTTAGCCAACAACGGTCTTATTTTATTTATGACATTATCATACTCCAGAGGGATAGGAAGACCTTCACGTTCAGCTCTCCTCTTTTGTAGTTCTATGGCATCGAGTAGCTCTGAAAGTCCATCTCTCAAATCCTGGTTGTTATTGACCTCGGGATTTATTTGTCTGGCGTAAGACCCAATATCCGGATCTCCTGGCTTATTGGCCGGAAGTTTTTCAGCTTCATGGACCAAAGCTTCTATATCCTTTTTCAGCAGCACACGCTCAACAAGTTTCTTATCCTCTTTGGCCATCATTTCCTTCACATTTTCAGATTCCATAATCCGATTCAAAAAAATGAAAACCATACCCGGCACGCTGCTCAAACCATCCAACTGTTCCGGATTCATATTGTCTTTCCCTTCTAATATTGTTATAGCCACACCTCTTATCAACTTCAATCTTTCCATGGCATTCATTTCTGCCAACAGCTGTGCTTTTTCTGCTTTATCGGATTTAAAATAAACTTCAAATTTCATATTAAGGATAGCATTTATAATGACGTTTACTTTTTCAAGCTCAAGATTATCTCCTAGGGCTTTTACCGCTTGTACAGCGGCTTCCAATTCGTCTTCAAATGTATTTCTGTAACTCGCCGGCAGCATCATGGCCATATCACGTCTCGGGTCTGCCGGTTTCACTTCCTCTGTATATATATTATTCGGATCTTTTGCCCGCTCCGCCAGTATCATGGCAATTTCCGCAAGTTTCTTATCATCCGCACCAAACTTTACGTTTTCAGCGTCTGTTAAACGTAAAACCGCCCCTAATTCATGCAAAAGCCCTATAAGCATACCGTTCTTATGATCTTTTAGGCTAGGGCTAAGATATATCATCCCATACTCGGCATATTCCTTGGTCACCCCCGATGCATCCGTTTTCTCATAGCGCGAACTTACCCCAATATGACCACCGCGACGTCCGATCGATTGTTTCCAGATCTTTATTTGTATACGGGGATTATTTAATATGTTATTCACAAGTGCCTCAGCCTGTGTTTGAGCCTCTGTTTCACCAAGCCTTCTATTCATGCCTTCTTGCCTCAAGCGATAAATTAAATTTCTGCGTAAATCCTCTTTCAAGGATTGATTAGATTGGTCATTTATATCCATAACGCTTGCCGCTATTCCCAGCACGTCTATCCAAACTTCCTGTTGCTCTTTCGTTAAAATGTCCCCATTTACAAGAGCCACATCAAATTCTTTGCCACCAAAATCTATGTTTTGTGCGTCCTCTTTCGGGAACGGTCTTACGGTAGCCGATAAATACAGATCCCCTTCATCTACCTCAAACCCCGGTAAAGGTTTGCCTGTGGTATCCACGCCTTTAGCTTTTGTGTTGAAAACGATTTCTCCCCATTCCGTTTTAAGTATAAAATCCTCTCCCGGTTTATTAATAAGTTTTTCAAAAAGCCGTAATTTCATATCTATCATTGACTGTTTGCTCGAGTCTATCCCCATCCGGCTGAATAAACTTTCTACCGCTATTGTGGATTTGTCCGGAGTATATTCCATGGCTTTTTTAATAAAATCATCAAGGTTGCTTTGCTTCCCGGATAAAAGTTTAAAATACGGGTTCTCCACGGGTGTCTGTCCGAATTTGGGCATTATTTCCACATAACTGTACCCGTTGTCCCTGAAAAGTTGTTTTAAGTGCTCTTTATGAAAACCTCCTGTCACAAGAACCGCCATTTGTCTGTTTTCGCCAGTCATCTTCTTTCCTATATTCTTAATAAAAGCGTCATCACGTTTCAGCGAACATGAATAAAACTCTTCCATGTCTTTGCGATACTCGTCTAGTACACTTATGGAACGATCGATCTTAAAATTAAATCCATATGCGGAACATTTTTTGCCGATAAAATCCGTGAAATTATCAATATCAAAATCTTTCTTGTGAGACATGTAATAATCAAATTCCGATTTCACCATAAGAGCGTTGAACATGTTCCTGAGTATGGTCAATCTACTATCCAACGTATAGAGGTCTTTCTGATCCTGAGTTGTCGCATATTTTTCCATTAACTCTTTTTCAAGGTCTTTTAGCTCCCCAAAAACCTGCGTTTTGTCTATCATGTCGTATTTTTTAAGATAATCGGAATACTTTATAAGGTTCGGCATGGACTTTAAATCTATGTCTGAAAATCTGGCCTTTCTAAAAACGTACGAATAGTACGCGTCGTTGCTGATGTCACCTCTCTTATTCTCTAAACTTTTGGACATCAGGTCTTCCATATCTTTTTTACTTAGTTTGGAATTCAGCATATCCACGAGACGATTTCTTTCTTTTTGGGCGGCATTAAAGTCTATGCCCCCTTCGGCTTTCAGGATCTCAATAAGGGACGATATCCCTTTATAGTTATTCAAATCCACGCCGGTGTCTTTCGCTTTTTTTAAAATATATTGCGTGTATTCCTTGAATTCTCTCTTGTTATCCCTGTATTGCGCGGTTTTCTCATCCATTTCCCGCATGTCGGGATTATAAACTTTTTGTTTCATATTGCTGATAAAATGTGTGAGCATGTTGAGATATTTGTCTATCTCATCTTTGTGAACTATACTGCGGCGGTATGCGGAAAGATCCTCCCTGTATAAAGACTCATCTTCAATACCATATAGTTCCAAAATCCCGGGGTTTGATATAGCTAAATATTCCGCACCATTTACAGTTCCATCTTTCACAAACATATCAGCAACTTTCTCTCGCGTGACCGGATTGCCGATATTAAAAAACGACCTAAGATCATAATCGCCCATACCGCCTTCCATGAAAGCCAGGTCTATACCGTACGTTTTTGTTGAATACCCGACCAGATCAGCTATGGTATGTTGCGCGGCGTAATTACAATGCGCGTCTTGTATGTGAATAATAGTTTTACCATTAGTCCCGGTAAAAGCGTCTTTTATCTCACCGAGCCGCATGGGTACGGAAAATTCACGGACATCAAGAACCTGACCGGACATGCCCGGCATACCACTGATCGCATCCTTACCTGATATAGGGGTTTCAACGGCCGAGGCAATTTGCGTAAGGTCCACACCTCCAATCGGCGTCATAAAAAATGTCAGGGCGGTGAACAGAGTGAACACTTTAAACATTAAAGTGTGTCGCATATCGCTAACAATGTGTTTACCTAAATACTTCATGATAAACTCCTTATTTTACGCGAACTTTCTTAAAACTTTTAATTAGTTACCTTTTTCTTCCACTAAAAGAAAGTCTACACTGCAGTAAAATGGAAACAAGACGAGATTAGTAGCTTTTTTATATTTAACATAATTTATTGTTACCCATTAGAGGTTACTAGTAGCAGCCATAGCTGTCAGGTAAAAACAAATAAAAAATCCAAGGAATCGTGTTATGATCAAATAGCCTAAAACGCGCGGGAGTGACTTATTTAGCAAAAGCTGAGGACACAGGATATCCCGGATGCCTTACTCGACCCTGATCGGCATTATCAGGAACGGGATGCCGTGCTGATATAATTTTCTCTGTATGGTGAATGTCGTGTAGTTATAGAGCATTCGCGTGAGAAATGTCTCTTTTTCGAAAACCATCTGTCCACCGAAGAACACGCTGTTCGGATGGCGGTCATAGATCTTGTACGCGATATTGCACATATGTTCCACAGGATCCGTGCCGATACCGGAGAATCCTTCGGCGTAAAACCCCTGACTGCGCATGAATTGAACGTACCTATCAAGGTCGCTCTTTACCGTCAATTCTAATCGATCCAATTCCTCAGGCCCCTTAAAATTGCCGGCGTTCAAAATACCCACCTGAATAAAGAAGAAATTCCTGAACGTATCTTCGAACAGCCTTATCACATTGAAAAGCGTATGCAATCCCAGCCCATTATATCCGTTAACAAAAATAACCGCGGTTTTATATTTAGCGTTGTATTTTACGGCCGCAAGGTCCTTTTTATCGGGATTATTCTTAACTTCGTTCAGCTGGGTTATATCGATCGTATCGATGAGACTGCTCAATCTCCTAAGCTGTTTCGCCGTAGTCATATAATGACGTTTTATTAATATCGCGATAACGATCAAAAACCCAGTAATAAGTATCGTCATCCATCCGCCGTCTTTGAATTTAAGTATTACAACTGAGAATAATATGAATGATGTAAGCGTGAATCCCGTCGCGACAACTGCGATCTTTCTTTTCCATCTATCGTTAGTCTTCCGCTGTCCCCACCAGTAGAACACCATCCCAAGCTGTGAAAGGAAGAAGTCGATAAATACGTTAATACTATAAAGGATAACAAGGAATTTAACCGATCCCTTGCTCAGCACCATGACGAGGAGCGCGGCGCTGCCCATGAGAATAATACCGTTGTGCGTTACAAAGCGTTCGCTGAGGATAGCGAATTGTGAGGGAAACCATCTATCCCTCGCCATATTGGCCAATACCCTGGGCCCACCGAAAAAACCGCTCTGCGCGGCAGCGAAAAGAAGCAACGCTTCGGAAAAAAGGGTCACGGCCACGAACCATTTCCCGAACCCGCCTCCCCAATCAGCGACTATCCTCTCAAAAAGTACCGCGTTCAGGGTCTTTCCGGGCACATGCTCAAGACCGAAGAACAAATATCCCAACATAAGCCCGAGCACGACGACCGCAAGGGAGATCGACATATATTTCATGGTCTTCTTAGCCGTTACAACCTTAGGCTCCCTCAATATAGGAACTCCGCAACTTACGGCCTCGATCCCGGTATATGTACCGGCACCCATACTGTACGCTCTCATCATCAGGATAAACACTCCCGCCACACCAAGTTCGGCTGTGGAATTGCCCAGTTCCTGCGTCGTTTTGATCGCGAAATCGTCAAAATTCGATACATTCGCGAATACAACATATATAATGACGGCAGCATGTGTTATCAGAAAAGTTACAAAAATTGGGGCAACTAAAAGCACCGATTCCTTAACACCGCGGACATTAAGAATTATCAGCAAAAAAAGAACCCCTATAGCGCAAGGTAACCGTAAAAAATATAGATCATGCGGTAAAAAACTGAAAAAGGCGTCGGCACCACTGGCGACCGAAAGCGTGATGGTAAGGACATAATCCACTATCAAAGCACATCCGGAAACCAACCCCACCGAAGGAGAAATAAGTCGGCTCGCCACCATGTATCCGCCGCCGCCGGATGGAAATAACTCTATGATCTGCGAATAACTGGCACTTATTATGAAAATAGTCGCCGCCGTGGCTAAAGCGACGAATATCCCCAGATGCGCATGCCCCTGCAAAGCAAGAAAAGATTCTTCAGGACCATAACAAGAGGAACTCAAACCGTCTGAACCTAGACCTATCCAGGCGAAAAAAGCCACAAGTGAAAGTTTATGAAAAAGCTGCGGATCGTGAACACTCCGGGCTCTGCCGATAACAAAATTCTTTATCCCTTTAAAAAACGAGACATTCTCTTCGTTCATTTTAGGCTTCCCCAAGCCCGTATAATCATATTCCGCACTAATTTATAGAACAGACGTTATATGAATAAATACACTATGTCGCCCAAATGTGCAAATCATTCAGGCCTTCACGTTCTTTATGATAGAATCGGCGACAAGTACGGCTTTATTACGCACCACTTCCATAAAACCGCTGCCGGTGGATGTATAGGTAGTAACCTTACCGGACGGATCCGTCACGGATATATCACCTTTTTTAAGACACGCGACGAGCGGCGCGTGATCTGCGAGAACTCCAAGTGACCCGTTAATGGCGGGAACGATCAGGGAAACAACATCCCCGCTAAAAAATCTGCCTGTCGGTGTCAAAATGTCGAGTTTAAAAGCTGACGCCGCCATATTACACGTTCCCTCGTTTTATCTTTTCGCCCTTTTCGATGGCCTCTTCTATGGTCCCCACCATGAAGAACGCCTGTTCGGGAAGCGCGTCAAGTTCACCGCTCAATATCATATCGAAACCTTTTATGGTTTCTTTAACTTTAACGAATTTTCCTTTGATGCCGGTATATGCTTCGGCGACGAAGAACGGCTGTGAGAAAAATCTTTGTATCTTCCTCGCGCGATACACTATTTGCTTATCCTCGTCGGAAAGTTCGTCGATACCGAGGATCGAAATAATATCCTTCAAACTTTTATATCTCTGTAATATTTTCTGAACGTTCATGGCCGTATTGTAATGTTCGGCCGACACTACTCTCGGATCAAGTATCCTCGAAGTCGAATCAAGCGGATCAACGGCCGGATATATACCGAGTTCCGATATCTGTCTTGAGAGAACGATCCTCGCGTCGATATGCGTAAACGTCGCGACTACCGCCGGGTCAGTAAGGTCGTCCGCCGGAACGTAAATAGCCTGAACCGACGTTATCGAACCGTTACTCGTGGAAGCTATTCTTTCCTCTAGCTGCGCGATCTCGGTTGAAAGATTCGGCTGATATCCCACGGCCGACGGCATTCTTCCGAGAAGCGTTGATACTTCGGAACCTGCCTGTATGTACCTGTAAATATTATCGATGAAAAGAAGCACGTTCTTTTTTTCCTTATCCCGGAAATATTCCGCCATCGTTAACGCCGATAACCCTACGCGTAGACGCGCCCCCGGCGGTTCGTTCATCTGACCGAAAACAAGCGCGGTCTTACTGTCAACCCCGGATTCCTTCAGTTCAAGGAACAATTCATTACCTTCCCTGGTCCTCTCCCCGATACCGGAGAAAACAGAAGCTCCTTCCATTTCCATGGCGACGTTACGTATAAGCTCCATAACAAGCACGGTCTTACCAACACCGGCTCCGCCGAAAAGCCCTACTTTACCTCCGAGTGGGAACGGCGCGAGAAGATCGATAACCTTAAGACCGGTCTCGAATATTTTTGTGACAGAAAGCTGTTCCTGAAAATTCGGGGAAGTCTTATGTATCGCCTCGCGACTGTCCGGCTTAGGGAGAGCGCCTTTCCCGTCTATCGTGTCGCCAAGAACGTTAAATACCCTGCCGAGGGTCTGAGGCCCGACCGGAACCGTTATCGGCGTACCGCGATCCACCGCGGCCATACCCCTTTTCAATCCGTCGGTCGAACTCATAGCCACACACCGCACCGTATTGTTACCTATGATCTGAGCGACCTCAAGAACGATATTGATATTCCGTTTTTCGTCCTTGATCTCGACGGCGTTCAAAAGCTGCGGCACATCCTCGTTAGCGAACTTCACGTCGACGATAGGCCCGACCACCTGAATAACGTTCCCCTGTTTCATGATACACTCCTCCGAAATTTTTATCCTTTTATCGCGTTAGCGGAAGAAACTATCTCGATGATCTCGTTCGTTATCCCCGCCTGACGCAGTTTATTCCTAAAAAGTATCAACTGTTCCAAAAGCTCCTTGGCGTTCTTGTTCGCCTCACCCATCGCGAGAACGCGCGAAGCGTGTTCCGAAGCGAAAGAATTCAGGAACATCAATCGCACCCTGTTCTTTATGTATTCCGGCAAAAGATCGTCAAGCATCACCGATATCTCCGGCTCGGCTATCAGATACCCTTCCTTCTTCGAACTATTCCTTTCAATATCCAGTATTTTCTGTACCGCGGGCCTGAACCTGGACGACGACTCAAAATTCGTGTATGCGACATAAACAGCATCCGTTTCAGTGTTCATAAAACTCGCGACAAGTTTTGTCGTTATTTCGTCGACCTTCGGCATGGCGTATTTACCGTGAAAATCCAAATATGAATCCTTAACCGCCATACCGGCCCTTTTGAAATATTTCTGTCCTTTTTTGCCGACAGCCACGATATCGACCCTGCATTCCACACCCTTTGTTTTGCATTCTGTCGCTTTTATGAACTTCTCCGCCTCGCGTATAAGGTTATTGTTGTAACTGCCGCAAAGTCCGGTATCCGACGTAACGACACAAAGCGTGACGACCTTTTGATATTTCCGTTTAGCGAGCATAGGATGCTCGGCGTCATCGGAATTAGCTAGCACCGTGGCGAAAATATTCTCATAGAACGCAAAATACTGTTTCATGTTCACAAGATTCTGCTGGAACGGCCGCAATTTGGAAATGGATATCATTTCCATCGCGCGCGCGATCTTCTGGATGTTCTCGACGCTTTTTATCCTGTTCTTGATCTGTTTAAGTGACGCCATCTATCTATCTCGCTTTTACAACAAAAACCGTTTTAAATTCAGTAATTGCCTTTTCTATTTTTCTCATCAACTCATCGCCCAATATCTTCTTGGTATCGATCTCTTTCTCCATATCCGGATAATGTTCCTCAACGAACGTATAAAACTCGCCCGAGAATCTTTCCACATCCGTCACGGCGAGATCGTCAAGAAAGCCTTTAGTCCCGGCGTATATGATCATAACCTGTTTCGCCAAAGAAAGCGGTGCGTACTGATCCTGCTTAAGGACCTCCGTCATACGCTCTCCCCTTGTAAGCTGCATCTGCGCGGCTTTATCTATTTCAGAGCCCAACTGAGTGAAAGCAACAAGTTCCCTGTATTGCGCAAGGTCTATACGAAGCGGCCCCGCTACCTGTCTCATGGCCTTTTCCTGAGCCTTTCCGCCGACACGCGACACCGAAAGCCCCACGTTCACGGCCGGTTTAATGCCGGAATAGAACAAGTCGGTTTCCAGATATATCTGTCCGTCCGTGATCGAAATAACGTTGGTCGGGATGTAACTCGTCATGTCCCCCGCCTGCACCTCTACGATAGGAAGCGCCGTAAGAGAACCGCCACCGAGATCGTCCTTTAAACGCGCGGCCCTTTCAAGAAGACGCGAATGCAAAAAGAAAATATCGCCCGGATACGCTTCGCGTCCCGGCGGCCTTCTTAAAAGAAGCGACAACTGGCGGTACGCCTGGGCATGTTTCGAAAGATCGTCATATATCACAAGCGCGTCTTTACCCGAGAACATGAACTCCTCGCCCATCGCGCATCCCGCGTAAGGCGCCAGATACTGAAGAGACGCCGACGACAAAGCCGACGCCACAACAACCGTTGTATATTCCATCGCCCCGTATTTCTGAAGCGTTTCAACCACACCGACAACGTTAGCCAGCTTCTGTCCTATAGCCACATAGATACAATTAACGCCTTTTCCCTTTTGATTGATTATCGCGTCTATCCCTATAGCCGTTTTCCCTGTCTGTCTGTCGCCGATTATAAGCTCTCTCTGTCCTCTGCCTATAGGTATCATGGAATCGATAGCCTTTATCCCGGTCTCAAGAGGTCTATTTACCGGCTGACGTTCCACGACGGAAGGAGCCCTTCCTTCCAACGGTCTGTATTTATCAACGGCTATCGGCCCCTTGCCGTCTATCGGCATCCCGAGAGCGTTAACGACCCTTCCTATCAGAGCGTTACCTACCGGGATCTGTACGATCTTTCCGGTACCGCGTACGATATCGCCTTCTTTAATGTACCTGTCAGGATTGTCAACTCCGAAAATGACCGCGCCGACTATATCTTCCTCGAGATTAAGCACCATCCCGTTAATGTCATGCCCAAGGTCTATCAACTCTCCGACCATTACGTCGTCGAGACCGTAAATATGGACTATACCGTCACCAACTTGAGTAACGCGTCCGACGGACTCTTTTTTGAGTTCGCTTTTGTACTTTTCGAGTTCTTTCCTTATTATCGAGGATATTTCATCAGATCTTATTTCCATGATCCACCACGCTAACCGTTTTTAATCTTTTTTTCAACCGGCCCAATTTACCTTTTATAGAACAGTCTATAACGGTACTGCCGATTATCAACTCCAACCCGCCCAATAAATTTGGGTCCAATCCCACAAAAAGCTCCACTTTTTTCTTTATCTTTTTTTCTACACTGCCCTTGATATCGGATATAAGCGCCTCATCCAACGGGACCGAAGTATTAAGCAACACTACCTGCGTCCCGGCATACGAATAACGGCGTATAACATAATCCAGCGTATCCTGCAGAATCTCTGCCCTGGCTTTATCGATAAGCAGCTTCACGAAATTGTGGAATACCACCGAAAAATGACCGCTTAAAGCCCTGCTCATAACCTCGCTTTTAACAGACGCGGCTATCTGCGGATGTTTTAAAAATCCCGCAAGCTCCGGAACATCGTTCAGCGCCTTTCGCAATGCCTTGGCTTCCGCGACGGTCTTTTTGATCCCGTCCAGATCTCCTGACGATTCGATCAACGCTTCCGCATATCTTTTGGACAGCACATCTTCTCTCATACAGCCTTTTCCATATCGGCGATGAACTTCGCGACCATCTTTTTATCCTGCTCTTCGGTTGTATCCGAAAGTTTTTCTTCCATAATATTCTCGGTCGCCGCGATAACAAGTTCCGCTACCTGCCCTTTCAGTTCTTCCTTAGCTTTCGCGAACTCGCGCGCGATATCCGCCTTTTCCGTTTCAAGTATGCGAACAGCTTCAGCCTGAGCATCTTTTTTGATACCGTCGGCTATTCTCTGCGCTTCCCGGATAGATTCCTGCATCCTGGCCTTGGCAGCAAGCTCTATATCCTTAAGTTTATTCTCATATTCATGCCTCAGCGTCTCGATAGAATTTTTCTCGTCGTCTATCCGCTTGAATTCGGCCGCGATCCGGTCTCTCCGCTCATCTAAAAGAGCGAGCACCTTTTTCCACACAAATTTACGCAGGATCGCCAGAAGTATAAGAAAATTAACTATCTGGATAAGAACTTCACTCGTACAAACCATGCTTAATAAGTCCATAGTTTACCAACTTTTTTTATAGTTTCCCGGCAAGTATAAAAGCGTATACCAGCGCGTATATAGCGACAGATTCGATGAACGCGCAACCCGTAGCCATTACGATCAGTATTTTGCTAAGCGCGTCCGGCTGTCTTCCAACAGCGTCCATAGCAGATCCTACGGCACGGCCAAGACCTATACCGGCACCCATTGTGCCTAATCCAACCGCGAACGGTAACGCAAACGCAAGCCCTATCTTAAAATCCATGTTTCTCCTCCTTTGGTTCTTCTTCATGACCCATAACTAACGCGAAATATATCGACGTTAAAAGGCTGAACACTACAGCCTGTATGACCGCGGCAATAAGCGTAATGAACGTACTGAAAAACATAAGCGGATAACCCCCGACACCGAACCCGGCAAGAAGTGCGAGCAGCATCTCGTCCCCCCATACGTTGCTTCTGAGACGAAGGGACAATGTCAGTGGTTTCAAAAGTTCCGTAATAATATGGATACAAAACATAAGTACCGGCAACACCACAGAATACGCCAGAAACCCCCTCGGGGTACCAGCCAAATGATCCGCGTATCCGATAAAACCAAGCTCTTTAAACGCCGTGAACTGCACGTACACAAAAACGCAGAGCGCCAAAGCAATCGTAATAGACCAATCGGATGTTGCGGCTTTCATAAAAGGAACGTATCCCAGAAGATTCATCGTAATAATATAAACGAAAAGCGTACCAATGAACGGCACATATTTTCTGCCACGGCTTTCACCCATCACGGCGCGCAGAAAACCGTCCAATCCCCCAGCAAGAAGCTCGACCGCGCATTGCAACCTGCCCGGGACCATAGCGCGTTTCCGAACGGCCATAAAAGTAACTACCGCAACCAACACAGCGACTATGACAGCGAAAATAAGGCTTTCCCAGATATGGACATAATGATTCCACCGGGCATCCGGGAACATCTTCAGGATCACGCCGATAAAATTAGGAAACTCTGGTTGTGCTACTGCTTCTTCCGCCATGCATCTGCCTTTTCGTCTTTATCAATTTCCTGATCGGTCCTTATCAACATCTTCACTATTTTGATAACTTCTTTTATTGATGCCAAAAATCCGGCCACTACAAACAAAGCTATTACCCAGCTCCGCCACCCAAACCGTTTAACAAAAAAATCCCCCAAAAAATATCCGCCCACCGGGCCGGAAAAAAGAACCACCGGGATAAAGGATACCAGCCCGTAAATTTTTATTAAGCGATATACCTTTTTCGCCTTATCCAAAGCAACCCTTTTCAAGGTTAAAAAAAATAGGCGTCACCGTCCGTCACTGGACAATGCCGCCTCTATGGCTTTTTAATTCTTATCTTTGAGTGGTATAGTTGTACCACAAATCGCAACACATGTCAAGTTATGATATGAAGATATGCCCTTCTACAGTTTCATTCCCAGATCCGTCGGCGCTCTGCCAAGTTTTTTCAACAACTGTATGGTGTCGTCAATTTGGCGGCGGATAGTTTCGCGTTCATGCGCGCGGTTAGGATATATCGAATATAGTTTCCTGTTCTCCACCGGTGTAACATTCAGCATAACGGAACTCGCTCCGGCCATGAGCCCCTTTCGGCGGGCGCTACGTGTAAGCGTCTCAAAACCGGTAGTGACCACGACCTTAGCGTCCTTCGGGCCTATAAAACGAGCAAGGGCTAGAACTTTAAGGATATCGTCCTCTTTTGGGCGCGGCGCGCCGGCAAGCGGCGTGTCGGGATGCGGCAAGAACGGCCCGAAGCTAAGCATTTCGGGATTAAGATCACTCGCGAGATACAGATCGTTCACGACATCATCCACCGTGGCGCCGGGAATGCCCACAAGGCTTCCGGTGATGATCAAATATCCGAGACCACATGCGTCCTTTATGCATTTTAAACGTTCGTCCAAGTCATATCCGGGATGAAGCCTTTTATACAGTTCTTTGTTCGATGTCTCGAACCTCATAAGAAGGCCTCTGGCCCCGGCGTCGTATAATCTTTTCAGGTCTTTTTTCTCCATTTCACCAAAACTTATGAACACAAGGACGCCGTATGTTTTTCTTATCCCGCGAATTATTTCATCCAATTCTTTCACAGAATACTGCCCGGATTCGCCGCTCTGAAGCACTAGAGCCTTAAACCCGTATTTTCTGACGGCGATATCCACCGCTTTCATTATCTCTTTTTTTGTCATGCGGTATCTTTTAAGGTCTTTGTTGAGGCAAGATATCCCGCAATAAAAACAGTTCCTTTCACAGAAATTAGATATCTCAATTATCCCGTGCACACAACATGAGTTCTGATGATATCTCTGTCTGACGGAATTGGCGGTATTGTATAAAAGTTCTAACTCGCGTCTGTCTTTAATTTCAAGGATCTCTTTTATCTCATTCCAGGATGGGATAGAATTCCCGCTGATCTTGTTGAACACGCCAAGGACCTTGCTATTCCGCGGCATATCCTCCGGTAGCCTCGAAATGCGCGCGTCGGCGGCCTTAAGCTTGAAAAAAATATCGCGCCAGTCGGCAAGAACTCGCAGGGCTTTTTTAGGAGAGACCTTATCTATGACAAATCCGCCCTGTACATACACGAATTCCCCGGGTTTCGCCCCGACGAATTCATTGACGGCCTTTTTCGTTTCCCCGAAATAATCCACCGTGGCTATTTTTTTATCTATCGAGATTATTTTACCGGGTATCGAATAGCACATCTTTGGTCTCCAAAATGCTACATGTTTTTTTGAGATGTCGGGGTGTCTTTCCGATCCTTCGTGTTATTTTTATACTTCCGGCGTTTGACTCACGCCGATACGTAATTGATTTTTATCTATTGCCTCGGATCTGAAAGACACCCCGACATCTCTATC
Source organism: Candidatus Omnitrophota bacterium (assembly GCA_035403965.1). Taxonomy (GTDB): domain Bacteria; phylum Omnitrophota; class Gorgyraeia; order Tantalellales; family Tantalellaceae; genus DAONGE01. Next base: position 18,670 of record DAONGE010000031.1, read on the forward strand.
ATTCAAGCATACACAGTATCATTCTAAGCGCACTGCACAATGATCTCGGCTAGTTTTTTTGCGGTTTTATCAACAATAGCCGAACAGGGTTTCCCGAAAGAAAGGCTTTTCGGCTGTATCCCTATAATTACCACTTCACACTTTAAAAAGAGTGACAGATATTGCAAAAATATTTTAAGCGGCAGCATATGCGTGCTAAAAGACGCCCCGGTAACATCTTTCGCCTCGATAAGACCGGCTACTCCGGGCTTGGCGCCCATATCTGCGGCGTCTATTATCACAAGATGCGTCGGTTTGTTCTTTTTGATCTCCCCAGTCACGCTCTCGGGAGCCGTGCAACCATACACGACTTTAATATTTTTCTTTTTTTCGGCTTTCGCAATTTTTTCTATATATTTAGATGCCAGGACACCGGCGATATCGTCGCCCCGGAGGTCCGATCCGATGGCAAGCACGGTAATGGAACCCGCGCCGGAAAGTTTATGCTGCAGGTTTTTCTTTAGGTTCCGCATCGAAAGTCACCTTGAGTTTATCCCGGGAAAAAGCCGCCAGTTCGTAATCACCGGTACATTCAAGGGCTTTTTTAAGGCAGGAATCGACGCATTGTCCGCAGTATATGCATTTATCAAGATTAACGACGGCCTTGAACTGTTTATCGGCGACCTTGATGATCTCTATGGCGGAAGAAGGACAATCCCTCATGCACATCTTGCATCCGATACATTTTTCAGCGCTGAATTTAAGCCGCCCGCGAAACCCCGCCGGCATAGGTGACTTCTCCCTCGGATATGTGGTGGTCACCGGCTTAATAAAAAAATGATCCAATACCTGTCTGATTATTTTTCCGGGTCTTCTCATGGCATGAACACCTTCTTCGCTATGACACTGATAAGTACCTGAAGGAACGACAACGGTGCCAGAAACCTCCAGCAAAAACTGACCATCTGATCGAGCCTAAGTCTCGCGACCACGGTACGTGAAAGCGCCACGATAAAAATAATAAAAAGCGATTTTAATATGTATACCAGAACGCCGAGAACCGGATTAAGCTGAAAACCGAAAGGCATAAAAACCGCCGCGAGAAGCGACGCTCCGACCACAAGCTCTATGTTCATCGTCATCCTGAACAGCGCGTATAATTTACCGGTGTATTCCGTAAATGTTCCGGCTACGATCTCAGTCTCGGCTTCGGGAATATCGAACGGCGTTTTCTCGAGTTTTCCAAGAAGCGATATCAGCGCGATAACGAACCCCGGTATATTAACAAGCCAAAGGCTTGGATGATTTCTGTAAAAAGTGGTTATATCACTGAGCGTCCATGTATCCGCCAAAAGCGCCGCAGAAAGTATCGCGGCGAAAAGCGGGGCCTCGTATGCGAATAACTGCGATAGACCGCGAACAGCGCCTATCATGGCGTATACAGAGCGCGAGTACCATCCGGCCAAAAAGAACGTAAGCGTCGGTATGGTCAAAAGATAAAGAACAACTATGACATCCCCGCCGAAATGATACAACGCCTTCTCTCTCCAAAGCGGGATATAAAAGAACGACGTTATCGTGGACGCCAGAGCGAACACGGGCATAAGCTTAAAAACCGTTTTATCCGCCTGTTCAGGAACGATATTTTCTTTACCTACAAGTTTGAAAAAATCGGCCACGGGCTGATACCACGGCGGTCCTATCCTGTTCTGAAATCTGGCATAGAGCTTTCTGTCGATATATTCTGCGAAAAACCCGTAAATTATCAGGAACAGTATCCCGGGGAATATCAGTATGTTGAACAGTTGTGTTATCATACGGTTTACTTCTTCAACCCCTTTTCGAGTTTCCGATTCAATTTGTCAAAACACACCCCGCGTCGTTTATAAGATTCTATACCCAAACTCCTTAAAGTCGCCCAATCCATGGTCTCTTTTTTCCTTAGGCCGGTATCGTTGATCAAGGTCGTGCGATCGGTACATGAAAAACATGGATCGATCGCGGCGATAACTATCGGCATGTCGGCAAGATATCCATCCTCAAGCATACGCGCCACGGCTTGTATATTCGCTAGAGTCGGGGCACGGACCTTTACTCTGTCCGGACGCTCGGTCCCGTTAGATTTGACATAATGCACGTCTTCACCGCGCGGCGCTTCATATCGCGCTATCGCCTCGCCCTCCGGAATTTTCCTCGGAGCCCTGACCGTCAATGGCCCCTCCGGCATTTTTTCGGATATCTGGCGTATGATCTTGTATGACTCCAACAATTCTTTCAGCCGCACCACCGTACGCCCGAATACGTCGCAATGATCGTCCGTAATAACCTTAAAATCCAATTCCCCGTACGCCGCGTAAGGATCGTCTTTCCTTATATCTCTGGCTATCCCGGAAGCACGCGCCGTAGGCCCGACCGCACCGAGTTTTATAACGTCGTCATACGTAAGTTTACCGACACCTGACAACCTTTTAGCCAAAGTAATTTCATCCTGCGCGAGTTCAATATAATATTTCGTTCTTTCTTCCAGAAGATCCATCGATCTAAGGACATCTTTCATCTGATCGGAAGTCACATCGCGTCTGACCCCGCCTATTGTATTTATCCCGTAGTTCACCCTATTGCCCGTAAGTTTAGCGAGAAGGTCCATAACAATCTCGCGATCACGCCAGGAATACATAAGCAAAGTATCGAAACCGATCTCATGCCCGGCGACGCCGAGCCATAAAAGATGGCTATGGATACGCTCCAGCTCCCCGACCAAGGTGCGGATATATTTCGCGCGCCTCGGGACATCGAGCGCCGCAATCTCCTCCACGGCCTGAACATAACACGTGGAATGCGAATGTGAGCATATCCCGCAAACCCTTTCTAGCAGGTACATGCTCTGGATGTAGCTTCTTTCCTCGCATGCTTTTTCGATACCGCGGTGATTGTATCCCATCCTTATGCTCATCGCCGTTATCTTCTCTCCGCGAAGCGTTATCAAAAAACTTTCCGGCTCTTTGAGCGCCGGATGCTGCGGCCCCACCGGGACCTTCACGTCCCCGAAATCATGAATGTCATGCATTATTGTCTCCTTCCGATACCTCGCACCGCGAACCTTTCCAGTCTTTCCTAAGCGGATATTCTCCCGCCGGCCAATCGTCCGGTAGCGGATATCTGGGACCGTTCGGTAGCCCCTTGACCCTGATACCTAAAAGATCCGTCAATTCTCTCTCGTACGCGTCGGCGCTTAAAAAATACTTTGAGACGGACTCTATCTCGGGATCGGATTTGTCCAGATGGACCTTAAGGTCCAAAAGTACGCTCCCGTCCTTGCACAACACGTATATGATGCCAAAAGTCGCGCCTTCGTCAAGACCGATAACGGCCGGCAACGCGTTAAAATGCATATTTTTCGCTATATACTGGAACACCTCATGAAAATTCTCAGCGTTAATATCGACATATATGCGCCTGTCCCTTTTAAGAACAGTTTTATCCTTCAAATAACCGAACTTAGATTCAAGTTCCTCTTTTATTTTTGTCTCATCGGCCATTTTATTTCCCTATTTTTTCTGACACGCACACTTCGCGTTTTTCTTCTCGTTCTCTTCTTTTTCCTCAAGGCTTTTTATAAGTTTGGCCACCCCGTCGATTATAGCTTTAGGGCTCGCCGGGCAACCGGGGATATACGCCGACACCGGGATTGCCGCGTCGATACCGGCCTTCACGTTATAGCAGCCTTTGAACACCCCGCCCGAACACGCGCATGTCCCGACGGCCACAACAAATTTGGGTTCCGGCATTTGCTCGTATATACGTTTAAGCCTAGACTCTATCTGGCGCGTGACCGGACCAGAACAAAGCAATACATCGGCATGCCTCGGAGTGCCTTTCAGCAACACGCCGAATCTTTCAAGATCGTAATGCGGCGTAAGCGACGCGATTATCTCGATATCGCAGGCATTGCAGGCGCCGGTATTGAAATGCAGAACCCACGGCGATTTTCTTCTTGCCCAGTTGATTATTTTAGAACAGAAACCCATTATTGATATCTCCTTAGAAGTATTAACAGCCCCAATACCGCGCCCATTATGTATATCACCGCGGAAAAAAGAGATTCAACGGTCTCGAGAGGGATTATCGCTATTGTAAGCACGACGACATGGAGTATCGTAAAAAAGAACGCAAATGGAAAAAACTGGCTGTAATCAGGTTGAATCATATGCCCATCGAATTCCTCTCCGCACGAGTATGATTTTTCCTCGCCGGACGTTTTCGAGCTCCTTTTAGCGGCGCATCCGGACAACATGTGAGACAATCCCGCTATCGCGATGAACACGATCAAAAACGCGATCGGCGGAGTGAAAAGACTCATCTCAGACATTCTCTATCATCCTTTACGGTTAACAAGTTCATTGGCGTTTATGGTCCGGTTACTCCTATATATGCACAGAACAAGACCTCCGGCCACGACCATTACGACAACCTCTATAACAATTAACGTCACCACAAGGGCCTGAGCTAGCGCCGTATTCCCGGTCACATGCCCGGCAAGCACTATGAATAACGTAGCTACTTTTATAAGTATCTCCAGCCCGATAAGCGTGCGTATCAAGTTAAACGACATCACCATGCAATAAAATCCCGATATCAAGAATAGCGTGATGAATATCATGAAAATCCATATCAACTGCGTGATATCAGTCGTCATTTCTTTGTCTCCTTAAAAAGCGCGACTATACCGAGTGCGCCTGCCAGAATAATGATGATCTGCCCCAAAAGATCCAGATGACGATCGTCCCACAACACCTTACGCACATCCTGGACAACCGGCGCCGTCGGAAAAACAAAATCGACCACCGGTTTAGATAATAACATAACGACGGCCACTACCGCTAAAATTATCGGCAGATAAACATATTGCCTGAAAATGATTTTTTTGCGCTCTATCAATTCTTCCTGCCCAACCCTTTGCGTAAAACTTATGGTTGTGAAAAATATCACCGGAATAAGCCCCGCGCACACCGACAGTTCGAACACGGCCGCGAGCGGAGAATCCATATAGAACATTATCATGGAAAGAATAACACTTACGGCGGCAAGACCGACGACAGAGCGAAGCAGCCTTGGCGTCATTACCGTCCAGACAATGGCCATCAAAAGCATTATCAAAAGAAATATTTTTAATCCCATATCTACCTCAATATGTTCCCGAGCGGCATCAGGAACAAATTATAAATGACCGGAAAAAGCAGACCGATCCCTATCGTAACGATAGCCAATATCGCCTGCGGGATCGCCAGCCCCATACCGGATTCCTTCACGTCTTCAAGGCCGTTCCTGACCTGCCCGAAGAACGCCATACTCTGCATCGATAAAAAATACCCGAGCGTAATGATACTGGACACCAAGGCCAGCGCCGCGTAGCCCGTATTTCCCGCCGTCCATAACGCCGTGATGATGATAAGTTTACTCCAAAAACCAGAAAGCGGCGGGATCCCCGCCGTGGATAAGAACGCTATCACGGAAGTAAAACCCGTGACCGGCATCTTCTGCCCAAGCCCTCCCATTTTTTCCATATCCACCGTTCCGAGGCTCTTTTCGACACTCGCCGAATTTACAAAAAGAAGCGACTTGAATATCGCGTGATTCAACAGATGGAATACGGCGCCGATAATAGCCATAGTTGTGCCGCAACCAAGAGCAAGAATAATATAACCCATCTGACTCACACTGGAATATGCCAGCATCTTTTTAAAATTTTTCTGAGTTATCGCCGCCAACGCGCCTACTACTATCGAAAGCGCCCCCGCGAACATAAGAATTTTCTGTGCCGCCGGGGACATCCCGAAAACATAATACATAAGTCTTATAAGCGCATACACGCCTACCGTTTTCGTTACTATACCCGCGAGAAGAACCGATACGGGCGCCTGAGATTCCGTGTAAGCGTCAGGCAGCCATCCGTGAAAAGGCACTATACCGGACTTTATGAACAATCCCGCTATAAGAAGCATCATAGCGATCTTCACATATGCGCTCGCGGCCTGTACCTTGGCGGCCGATTGCACAGAACTGAAAGAAGTATCGCCCGAAATAAAGAAAAGTATCGCGATCGCGAAAAGTATCATGACCGACGCGACCGCGGACAATATCAGATATTTAAAAGCCCCCTCCATCGCGAATTTGCTTTTATTCATCGCTATCAAAATGAAAGAAGAAACAGCGACGACCTCGACAAAAACATACAGCGAGAAGATGCCGTTCGCCATAACAATCGCGTTCATACCTATGACCGTGACCAGAAGGAGATTAATAAAACCTTCCGTTTTCCTTCCAGGTTCGATCGTGTATCTCGCGACCTGCAATGACACGGAAGCGACCAGAGCGATAATGAACAGCATGATCAAACTGAACGCGTCGATCGAAAGTTTATATTCAAAAAACATGGCCAGTGGATCGTTCAACGCTTTCCAGTCAAAAAACGGCGTTACCGCCACAAAAAAACCTTGGGCAACAAGCACCGTAGCCACTATCCAGTAGTACAATCTTCTCATCGCCATCCCGAGCGGCAGATTAAAAATAACAAGCACCGCTAACGGCAACAATATCAGTAACGACGGCATTCCTTCTCCTTAAATTATTTTACCGCAAAATATAAAACATCATGAACAACGCCCCGGCCAAACACCACAATATATACGCCGAATAACTGCCGGTATGCAATTTCCTTATACCATAAGAAAACGCACAGCATACTTTCACGCATAACACATCATATACCCAATCGGTCACTCTGTCTAATGCCCACAGAAGACGCGCGAACAAAAACACCACGCGCCCCGCCATATCGTAAGGGTCAAGATATTTTTTTCCGGACATATCATAAAAAACCGCAAGCCCCTTTACTGAACGAAGCCTGTCCGATACATTCAACGCTCTCCCGGATTTTTTGAACATAGTCCAGTGATAAAAAATCACCGCGGCAAGAACAATGAACCCGGCCGCCACAAGTCCCCAGTTATGCGGCATCCCCCAGAAATTATGTCCATGAAGGATCTTATCGCCGGCTATCGGCTGAATAAATTTAGCGAGAGGAAAATAATTGTATAAACCAAATAGAACGCACAAACACGCCAGAATGATCATGGGAATCAACATGGATACTGGTGCTTCTTTGACCTGTTTTTTATTATCGGCTTCTTTACCTAAGAACGCGGCATGCCCGAGTTTTAAAAAAGAAGCGGCCGTAAAAAAAGATCCTAGTAAAGCCACAAGATAGAATATAACGCCTCGCTCAAGCGCGCCGTCATACACCATTTCTTTAGAGAAAAAACCGTTGAACGGCGGAACGCCGGAAATAGCGCACGCCACGATAACAAAACACGCGAAAGTGACCGGCATCTTAGCCTTTAATCCCCCGAGTTTGGAAAGATCGGTGGTCCCGGCCTCTTTTTCCACCGCACCGCCGACGAGAAAAAGACCAAATTTATATATCGCGTGATTTATCATATGAAAAAGCCCGCCGACTATCCCGGCCGGAAGGCACGTCCCTATACCGAGTATCATATATCCGGCCTGGCTGATACTCGAATACGCCATCATCTTTTTCATGTCGCGCTGAACATACGCTGCGAAAGACCCGAGCAGTATCGATATCCCGCCAATAACCATCAAGATAACGCTTAAACCAGACGCCGGAGTAAGCTGAAAGATATCCATTGTTATCCTAGCGAGAAAATATATGCCTAAAAACTTTTCGAACGCCGCCGTCATAAAGGCCATAAAAGGAAGCGGCGCATCAACAGCCGCGTCAGGCAACCAGCTGTGGAAAGGAACTACCCCGGCCTTGGCAAGCGCTCCAACGGATAACATAAGAAAAGCGATCACCGCCATAGGTGAATTTATCGGCAAGTTTATGCCGGATATAGAGAATGTTCCAGCAAGATAACCCGTCATCGCGATACCGACCATCATGCACAGATCCGACGCGCCGACGATGATAAAAGCTTTTGTCGCGGTCCTAAAAGCGTTTTTCCCCCCGATCGCGATAAGCCCGAATATCGTGACAAGTATCGCCTCCCAGAAAAACAGCATAAGTATCAAATTGTCGGCCAGAACGGCGCCGTTCACCAACGAGATAGATATAAGGAAATACGCGTAGTATCGTTTAAGATCGCTTTTATTCCGCATAAAAACCGCTGAATATACGGCTATCAACACGCTAAAAACCGCGGTCGCGAAACATATAAAGGAACTGAAGTGATACACCCTGAGTGAGAACTCCGCTCCGTACCCGACCCATGGCGTCTTTATCACGGCTTCTTTGCCGATCATAGCGATCGCCACAATAAGGTTTACCACCGTGATAACAACCGCGAATATATCCTTAAAAAGGCTGGCTTTTTTTCGTGTAAGGAAAAGCGCCATGCCGCTCAGGAATGGAATAAGTATCGCCGCCATCATCAAATTTTCTGTCATTTCGCCACCACCGCTATCTGTGACAGTATCGTCTGCACTAATTCAGCCGGATAGTTTATGAATAGACCGCCCAAAAGGGATAACGCCGCGAGAGCGGCTACCGCGATAAGCATAGTTACCGACCCTTCCGAGACATGATTGCATTTCATTTCACCCATGAACACCGCGTTATAAAGCCTGAAAAGATACAAAACCGTCAATATGGCCCCAACGAAAAACGTTATCGCTATCGCGGGATGTCCCGACATGACCGCTCCGGTTATGACCATATATTTACAGAAAAAACCTCCGAACGGAGGTATCCCCATAACAGAAAACGCGCAAAGTAAAAAAGCACTGGCCGTGATCGGCATCGCCGACACAAGCCCGCCCAGTTTTCTTATATTTTTTTCATGCGTGTTCTGTTCCACTATGCCGGCACATAAGAAAAGTCCGGCTTTTGACAGACCATGCATAAAAATGTAAAGCAAAGCCCCGGCAATGCCTACTTCCGATGAAACCGAAAGCCCAAGAAAAATAAAACCGATCTGACTAATGGTCGAATACGCAATTATGCGTTTTATGTCCGTATCTATAAGAGCCGCTCCGGCCGAGACCAAAGCGCTGACCGCGGCTATTACCGGCACCCCTACCTGCCAGAACACGCTGAGCGGTATCGTTGCCACAAAAAGACGCGCAAAAACATACACGCCTATCTTCACAAGTATAGCCGCGTGAAGTAAGGCCGTGACCGGCGACGGCGCAACACCTGCGTCCGGAAGCCAGGTATGAAAAGGCAAAGTGGCCGATTTCGAGAAAATACCGGCCAGGATCAAAAGTACCGCCAGATTAGACACAGGTTTATCCGCCAAAGCTGACTTGATCGTCAAAAGGTCGAAAGAACCTGTCTGTCCGTACAATATAAGGAAGCCGAGAAGCATGAGAAGCGCCCCGAAAACCGTGACAAGGAACGCCTTATTCGCCCTGTAGATCTCTTTCTCTCCCCTGAAAAACCCTATCAATCTCCAACTGGCAAGCGCGGTCATCTCCCAAAACAGGTATAAAAGGATCAGATTGGATGAAAATATAAGACCCATCATGGAACCAAGGAACAGCACGACCATGAAATAATACTC
>DAONGE010000032.1:0-26484 GCA_035403965.1 Candidatus Omnitrophota bacterium
TAAAGAGAGATCTCGTTCAGGGAAGCTTGACACTTTAGCATATCATCTCGGATCTTCGCACGACATCTTCAACACAATCCGTCTGTTCGGAATGTTCGAGCACTTGAGAAAAATACCCGCAAAGATAGAAATATTTTACGCTTCAGCGAAGTATCAAACGCCTGGAGATCGAAAATAACAGGGTATTTTTCTAAAGAGCGCAGAACTTCCGAACAGGCGGAGGCGGGAATGTAAATGGGATGGCGAATACATCGGATAACGGCAAATCTGACCTGTCTGCCGTAGCTAGATGCGAAGAAAAAATATTGACAAAATTGATGTTCGCCAATATAATTCTTTCTTGTTAGCACTCTATGTAAAAGATTGCTAATCCTCAATATGAATTCAGGCAGTTTTAAAACCTTGACAAAATTTTATTGAGGGATATAATTAACGGGTGTTTTAGCACTCGGACGTCTAAAGTGCTAATGATGAAAAATAAAATTACCAAACCAATAGGAGGGAAAGATATGGAGATTAGACCACTTGGGGACAGGATACTCATTGAGGTCCTGGAAGCGGAAGAAGTGACTAAGGGCGGGATAGTCCTGCCGGATACCGCGAAGGAAAAACCGCAGGAAGGGAAAGTAATAGCTGTCGGAAAAGGGAAAGTTACGGATGACGGCAAAGTAGTGGCGCCGGAAGTGAAAGTCGGAGATATCATACTGTTCGGCAAATATACCGGCACGGAGCTTAAGCTGGATGAGAGAAGCCTTCTTATGCTTAGGGAAGATGATATTTTAGGGATAGTTAAAAAGTAAATTTAAATTATAAATCTAAGGAGGAAACAATGGCTAAGCAGTTGCAATATGGAGAAGAAGCACGCCGCTCTATACTGAAAGGTGTGGAAAAGCTGGCTGCCGCTGTGAAAGTTACGTTAGGTCCGAAAGGAAGAAATGTCGTTATAGAAAAGAAGTTTGGTGCGCCGACTATCACTAAAGACGGTGTTTCTGTCGCGAAGGAAATAGAGTTGGAATGCCCGTATGAGAATATGGGAGCCGAGATGGTGAAAGAAGTAGCTTCAAAGACTAGCGATGTGGCCGGTGACGGTACAACCACCGCTACGGTACTTGCGGAGTCGATATATAAAGAAGGGTTGAAAAATGTTACAGCCGGTGCGAACCCGATGCAGCTTAAAAGAGGTATAGAAAAGGCTGTTGAGGCGGTTGTCGCGCATCTTAAAGAGATCTCGACGCCTATCAAAAACAGCAAAGAGATAGCTCAGGTCGCTATAATAGCTGCAAACAGTGACAAAGTTATCGGTGAAAAGATCGCTGAAGCTATGGAAAAAGTCGGTAAAGACGGAGTTATTACAGTTGAAGAAGGTAAAACTCTGGATACAACGCTGGAATTGGTAGAAGGTATGCAGTTCGATCAGGGGTATCTTTCTCCGTATTTTGTGACGGATCCGGAAAGAATGGAATGCGTTCTGGAAAGGCCATATATCCTTATCCACGAAAAGAAGATTTCCAGCATGAAGAACCTTCTTCCTCTGCTTGAGAAGATCGCTCAGTCGGGGAGACCTCTCCTTATAATCTCGGAAGAGACCGAAGGTGAGGCGCTTGCTACGTTGGTTGTAAATAAACTCCGCGGTACGTTCAGTTGCTGTGCTGTGAAAGCCCCGGGTTATGGCGACAGACGTAAGGCTATGCTTGAGGATATCGCTATTCTAACGGGTGGCCGCGCGATAACCGAGGATCTTGGTATAAAACTTGAAAATATTCAGCTGAACGATCTCGGGCAGGCAAAGAAAGTGACTATCGATAAGGAAAACACAACGATAGTTGAAGGTTCGGGCGCTCAGAATGATGTGAAGGCCAGAATATCTCAGATCAGAAAACAGATCGAAGTTAGCGATTCTGATTATGACAAAGAAAAACTTCAGGAACGTTTGGCGAAACTCGCCGGCGGAGTGGCGATCATAAACGTTGGCGCCGCGACTGAAATAGAAATGAAGGAAAAGAAGGCCAGAATAGAGGACGCACTTCACGCTACAAGGGCGGCCGCGGAAGAAGGTATAGTTCCTGGCGGTGGAGTGGCTCTTTTAAGGGCTAAGAAAAAATTAGCTTCTTTGAAGCTTGAAGGTGATGAGGCAACTGGGGCTAAAATCATCGAAAGATCTCTTGAAGAACCTGTCAGACAGATTGCTCTTAACGCGGGTGCCGAAGGTTCGGTCATCGTGCAGAGACTTCTTTCTGAAAAGGATGATAAGATCGGTTATGACGCCGATTCTAACGAATTTACCGATATGGTAAAGGCCGGTATTATCGATCCGACCAAGGTTACCAGATCGGCTCTTCAGAACGCTTCAAGTATAGCCTCTCTTATGCTTACAACGGAAACCCTCATCTGCGACAAACCGGAGAAAGAAGGAGCCGGAATGCCGATGGGTGGAGGTATGCCGGGTGGAATGCCGGGTGGGATGGGTGGCATGATGTAAGATAGAGAGGTCTTTTGTCTCTTAGACAAAAGCGCCGCGCTGCGTGTTCTGCGCGCCTCCTTCGTGTGGTGCTCGAACACTCCGCGCGGCGCTTTGTTTTTACGCTCCGACAAAAGATCTTAGGGGATGGGGATAGAATATTCCTACGTATTTCCTTCAAACTAATAATTAAGTTGATTTATAGCAGACTTTGTATTACAATAACACAATGTAAAACTCACTTTCAATAATAATAACATATGGACAAAAAAAAGAGTGTCACATATAAAGTGGTTTCTCTAATTGTATGTATATCCTTCATTCTTCAGGATATATCATTCGCATTGGCCCCTACATCTAAATTTGATCCGATATGTCGCCCTCAAGAAAAAGAAGACGGTTCGTATGAAGTTGTCGTCGATAAAGATATAGCGGATTTTTGGGCAAATGAAACAGATCGCAGCATAAAATCCGGAGAGGTGAGGAACGAAAAATTCCGAGAAGAGGTTGTATCCCGCGAAATAATGACGATAATTGCGCATTTCCTGCGAAAAAAGGAAATAACTCAGCTTACAGTAATCCCTGCCATTAAAAATTATTTAGGTGCAGAAAAATTGGCACAGATAAAAGAAAGTGACCCCATTCTGTCCGGTTGTGCCATCGATGAACTTGCATTCGATAGAAAGGAGCCGGCATTTTATCTGCCGATATATCGCAACGGACAAAAAGTGTTCCAGTATAAGTTCTTTCTTGCCGACGGGAAAACGTCGGATATTGCAGAAAAAGAAACGAAAAAGGCATTTACACAGATACCGTTCGAAGACGGGAAAAATGTGTATATGAAAATCGAGTATTTCGGGCTTTCGGCAGAACAGGAGTCTTTCGAAAGGAAAATGATAGCGGTCAGAAGTATAGTTCATGCGGCAAGCATGGGCACGGAGATCGTTAATCCATGGTCGAATGCGATAATGTTCTTAGGAATGGAACTGGTTGAGAAATATTTCCCGGAAACAAAGGAAATTGTCGTACAAGGGCGGGAAACGCTGAACGAATTTCGAAATGTGTGTGATCAGCTAGAAAGGACTGCCGATCCGGCTTTGCGCGGATTGAAGCTGGACGGTTGGTTGGACGAACTTGCTGGGCTACAGAGTGTTATAAATACGTTGGTTAAGAAGTATCAAGGGGTATATAGCATCCGTACGTCGGTATACAGACAGAAGGAAATTTCACAGGAAGATATTGAAAAATTAGAACGGTATTTGACGAGCGCATGCCGGGAGATGGAATTGGCTTCATCTATATTGTCGAACCGCATGCGTTTTGCCGGCGGGATTTCAGAAAAAAACAGGTTGGACATAATTGATGTGATAAAACGCGCGGCTTCGTTTTCCGTGTATACCGAAGAGCGTACGATTATGCCGAATGTGAATATTACCACGAATATCAGTGCCCCGGTTTATATCGAAGGGGAGATGCCGTCGGTTATAAATGCATTTTCGAATATTATTAATAACGGGATATACGCAGGGGAAAATAGATTCGGTGAACGAGGTAGGGCGCGTGTTGAGATCAATATTGCTCAGGAAGATGGCAAGATTGTTATCTCTATGAAGGATAACGGTGCCGGGATAAAACCTGATCTTCTGGAAATGGGGCCGAACGGGCGTTTAAAACTGTTTGATTTGGATAATACGACAAAAGAAAAGGGGACGGGGCTTGGTACGACAGAGTCGTGGTATGTTGTAAAAGATCTCGGCGGGACGATAGACGTCAGATCGATCCCCGGAGAAGGAAGTACCTTTGTAATAACATTGCCGCTGGTGCAGCCAAAAGATGAATCCGTGAAAGAAAGTTTTAAAGTTACGGTCACGCATTATGATATCGGAGAGAACAATAAATATGCCAGTTCTGCTATCCCTGACGATGAATTGACTAACGCGATTACGGCTTTTTTTGAATCGGATAGCCGGAAAAATACGGATATGTTGCTTGAAAAGGTTATCGGCCAAGGTGTAAGTGCCAGAGATATTGAGGAAATAACGGTCAAACAATTTCAACACGGGCGTTTTTACCGTGTTTATAAGGCGGACATATGTCTTAAAGACGGCAGAAAAGGAATATGTATACTAGAACTTCCGATAGCGGCCGGCAAATGCAACAGCCTTTTGACGGACGATTTTAAAAATCTTTCGTACTATCATAAAAAATTCCCTGATAATGTCGTACCCCCTCTGTTGTGCCGCGAAGTGCATGTTGCTGCCGGCGAAGGTTTTGGAGATCGCAATACGATTAACATACTTGCGTTGCAGTGGCTTGGGAACTATGTCGAGTTGAATGATGATTATGGCGGCGTAGCGAGTTTTGAATTGAACTGGTTTGGGAGGGAGCCAATCGGCGGGTATTATACGAGTTTTTCCGGTGATGTGATCTCGTCGTCAAATGTACTGAGCGAGATAGCGAAACGATTTACAAAAATGTCTGAATATGATCAGGAAAAAGGAACGATAGATTTTATAGATCAGGTACGGCTTGGTGCGGGTGACGTTATGCTTAAACCTATGACGGACGGGAAGTATGATCTTAAACTTATCACTATACGCGCGATATCACGGGGTAAACGACCTGTGGATTTTCTGGAGAATCTTTTGTGCGGTAACTTTGTCATGGCGAACAACGCAAAAGGCGAAGAGCGTTTTGCGATTTTACGCGGGGTTGCACAGGGGTTGGCGGCTAAATACGGTATAAAAACAGCGGAACGATATTTTCGAGCATGGATAGACGATTTGAGAGGTATTATGTCGTCACGTTACGCGGTACTTGATGCCACTGATAAGGAATTGCAGCAGGGAACCGATGAAGTAAGCGTTGTCTTGAATGATAAGGCAAGAACATGGCTGAGTTCCTTGCTGGAGTCAGATCCGGAGATGGATATGCGGTTGGAGCCAGTTAAGAGGAACTGGATAGGAAAATATATCGAAAACGGAGATTGTCTCAACGGCGTGAAAGCTATTATTGTAGAAGAACGTGCTGTGGCAGAGGATATCTTGAAAAATATATCTCGGATCGAAAAAATGGATTTTGGGAAAATGGTTTCAAAAGAAAATGAAGCGCGATTCAAAGTGGTGGATGAGGATGGGAAATCGATAACCGCCGTATCTACCCCGCCGGAACGGGAGGAAAATCCGGTTGACAATGCCGATGGAAGAGACGTGGAAAATAGTGCTATGGATCAAGGGTACGATGCGTTTTCTGCAAAACGATTTGTACACCAAAATGCACTTACAACCGATGATTTTATCCTGCCAGAGCGTATTCTGGGCGTGGGTGCTGTTCATGACGCAAACATAATGGATATACTTGCCCGGTCTCTTGCGGAAATATTAGGAGATACGGACCTTATGTTGAACCCTCGCGGTAGCATTGTTTATGCCCGTCGGGACGGTAAAATACAGTGGGACATAGTAAGGCATATCGATATTTATTGTTACGTCAGTAGAGAAACTTTCGATCGCATTATGTCATTGGCTACCATAAATACTGTTCTTTACGCTTTAAGTGAAAAATTCCGTCAGAATGGAGTAAATGCCGTCTATGAAAATGAACGCTTATATATTATCGATAGTGAGGACCGCAGGTATCCGATTACTGTCAAATTCGGCGAATTTGAATGGCTTTTGGATGGTTCAGGATATAAAAAATATGACAAAACCGCATCTGATAAAAGTATAAGTTTGTTTGAATATCGATCATTCGAGAATTATTTCTGTTACGGCAGAGCCTCGGACATCTTTAACCGTGTGTTGCATTCTGTCCCATGCGACGAGATGGAGCGCAAAGCTGCTGATGTCTGGAACACGACATATAAGAATCTGTACGGTGATGCAGTCGATATATTTCGCCCCTTTAACTTTATAAAATCGTTCATATCACCACGGAAGTTCGAGAAATATCTGAACCGGTCACTGAAAAGACTGGCTTTACTGGCATATCTAAAAAATGAGTGGATGTTTATGGGGATGATCCTCGAGATTTTGTCAGCGGATCCAGGTCGTAAACCTGCCGGATTTGCCGGATACTGGTATTATGTAGCGCATCGTATGATGCTGATAAAATATTATTTGATGATCCTGTCGCCTGTTTCGGTGCGTGAAAAATGGGCTATTAAAGATCCGAAGGATATGATAGAAGAACTCTATGATGATATCCCTCAGGCTGTACGGGATCGTATTGAGCGAACTAAACGTTCCGACGCCGAAAGAATATATACATTGTCCAGACGAATAGCGGGTAGATGGCATCTGGATCTAAATACGGATGATTTTATAGGACAGTATGCCGCCATTTCGTCAAATTCTGTATTTGCCCCGAATATGTTCATTATCGGTTATCGTGACAACCATGGGGAAGTGCAGGGATACGCGCTTTCGTCTTACTACACACAAACACATTATGCCGTAATACAAGAGGTGGCGTTATCGAAACGGGCTGAGGGGAAAGGTATCGCTAAAGCATTGGTAGCTACGGCGTTGAAAGAACTGATGAATAAGGGTGCGGAAACTGTGGAAGTTAATGTCATAAATCCGGCCATAGGCAAAACTCTTGAAAAATACGGGTTTGAATATGTGCCGGGCGATAATAACGGTATTTTTTACAGGGATAGTATTCATGTGATATGCAGATATGTTTTGAAGCTCAGCGGACGACGCGGCCTGTCAAATGAAGATATGTCTGGGGGCGGATCGTCCGGGACGAACACGGATATGCCGCAGGATGACGGTTTTTGGGAACTTGATGCGCAGGATGAGTCTGTCCCGTATACGGATGGGATCGGCAGTGTGCCAGATGATAACGTTCCCGGAACCGATATTTATAAAGATGATGGACACCCGAGATCGGCCGCTATCACAAAAACCAATAATGTTATTGAGCTGTTCCGTATGATCGGTGAGTTGTGTCTGTATATTTGTCCGCCGTTACGTTTTGTGCAGTTCTATTTTGAACAAATGTACAAAGAAAAGAATCGTATCGGGATAATAGACCCGAATAGCGCGTGGTTGTTCTCGGTGCTCAGGCCGCGTTTAGCGCCGGATAAGGGCGCGGGTGGAAGTACGGCACAATTTGAAAATGATGATAAAGCCGAATATAAATTGCCGGAACTTGTTCAAGCCGCGAGCGAGATCAAAAGGATAATTGACGCTGGCGAAATAGAGATGAGATTCGCCGAGTACAGGGAAAACGCTTTATACCTGATACGTAATGAGGCGATTGTTTCTCGGGTTTTGAGCGCTAAAGGAACTTCAGTTCCGCAGATAAAGACCGCTTTAGGGGATGACGATGATTTCAAAGTGTTGTCTGTAGATACCATGGGCGCGATAGATCTTGCCGCTCGCGCGGTTTTGAATGTTTATATCGACAAAATAAATGCCGGCATGAAAAAACGCGACCCCGTGAATAGATTCCTTACTAAGATCAGGATCGGGTCCAAATACGTGAATACATACATACATGATCCATATGAAAGAACTATCTTGATGATAATGATCATATCGCATTGTGCGATCGGGAAGGACGCTGCAACAGGCAGACCGGATATCGGAGATAGAGAATTTATGCAAGCGTCGGAGGAATTACTGCGGGAAGGGATCATTGACCAGCGGTTTATTATGGAATACAACCGATGTATGCAGAACGCCATGGTTAGAATATCCGAAAAAAAAATGGTTATTTATGGCATGCCGAATATTGAGGATATAAAATCTCAGCTTTGTCTTTTGTACCCTGAAATGCCGGCTCAAAAGATGGATCGTTTGGCAGAACATCTCAGGCAGACATACAAAATTATAGAGGCTAACGACATAGAGGGTGCTACGGATTGTTTTTGGGCGACATTGTTCAGTATGGTAAATATGAGACGGTTTGAATGTAAAGATATGCCGGTGCCGGGCAAAAATGTTGTAGAGGCTAGGCTTCATCCTGCTGCCGTTGTTAGTTTATTCGAGGACGTACGCCGGGTTATCGCGAAAGAATATGGTAAAACGGATGATCTTAAAATGGTGGCGTTCTTGTCGGCATCGGATGTGACCACCTCGGTTCTGGCTACGGGTGCGCGGCAAATATGGCTATACGACGCGATGCCTTTTAACCCGGATAAAGAAGTATCAAAATATTTAAAGTGGAAGATCCCGTACATTTGCTATAAAGCCAGGGAGGGATATGTCCAGCACGAGATATTTGACGCGATAGGTAACGCTAAAGTCCCGATATTGTGGGAACTTGAGGCGTTAGGGGCGAAAGATATAAGTATTACAGAAGAAAGTGAGACGGTTCATCACATCACGTTCCGGTTGGTAGATGGCGTTGAACGGGAAATAATCTATACTCAGAAATTTTTTAAAACCGAATCAGAAGTCACCGCGATCATTAATGACGTGCAACCGGACATTTTGGTGAAAAAGGCGGATCTTAATTTTAAACTGCTCGCGAATGTCGAATTGCCACCTGTGGTGGTGAATTTCGACGGTTCAACTATACAAGGGTACCATTCTTTCAATGTCGGAGGGAAATATGTCCCGCGAATATCAGAATTGAGCATCAAAGGGGTTTCTTCATACATGGATTTTACAAAGGCAGCTGTGCATGTAAAAAGGATGTATAAGGAAGAACCAGTGGCAGCTCAAGAGCAAATTGTGACGGGAAATATAGAGTTTTCGGAAGATCTGGTCGGCTCGGTGCGGCATTTGATAGAAGATGTCGGATCCAGACAAGATATCTTTGCCAGTGAAAAAGAAAGAAAGTATTTTATCCGCTTTGCGCATGGAGAACTGGATGTAAAGTGCCTTTTGAATATGGCGGTTCAGGGGAAAATGACTGAAATCGATCTGGAGAATTATTTTCTTACAGTCAATGTGCAATTTAGTCGTAGCGTAGTTAAAGCTATGTGTGAGGTCTTGAACCCGTCCAAAAAGTCGGATGTGGGGCTTGCCGGGCAGCATGATACCCGGCTTCCGGGCATGGCGGATACAGGCGCTGTTGATGCCATGTTAGATCTTTTACGTATAGTTGGTGAATGGTTGGTGAAGGTCTGCCCGCCGTTACGTTTTGTGCAGTTCTATTTTGAACAAATGTACAAAGAAAAGAATCGTATCGGGATAATAGACCCGAATAGCGCGTGGTTGTTTTCGGTGTTCAGGCCGCGTTTAGCGCCGGATAAGGGGATTTCAGGCGGGGCGAGTTCTACGGGTGATGCGAGTTTATCCGAGGCGGCGCGACGTATAGTTGTGTGTGACAGTTCTATGAGGGGCAAATTAAGGTTGCATGCAAAAAAGCTGTCTAAAGGCATGATTTTTCTGGGAATGGCTCCGGGGGACAATATGGAAGGGGGGTTTTCGTATATAAGGGAAAAAGGGTATGTTTACGATTCCCCCGAATTAGAGGCGAATAAAGTTCGAAGCCATCTTGGATTTTTAGGGGAAGCCAGGATATGTTCCTATTTCCCGCTTGAGAATTCAGCTATTGCGGTTATAAAAAGTGAGGTTTTCAATGCGATGGTGGCAAGGGGGAATGCCGGGATAGAGAAATGGGAGGCAGTTGATTTTAACTATCCATTTATTTTTGAGACTATACCTTTGGAGGATGTCGAATATGTGTTGATAAGTAAGGATACCGCTGAAAAGAACCGCGACATTTTTGAGAAGGAAAATCCGACCGAGTTGGAATCGTTGTTGCGGAAAAAAACGGTAATAATAGAGCCGAACGAAGAGGATATTGCCGATGCGCAGGTGCATAATTACGGAGACATACATATACAAGCATTGATGAGATTCAAACGTGAATATGGTATACGTGAAGTTGCATATGTTAGCGTGGATGATCCTTTAACCGAAGAGCCTATCTTCTATGTTCCGGCTCCGGTCACTACTCCCCGACAGGCTTGGGACGCGATATTTTCGGACGAGGCTCATACCCGTCAGTTTTTGCAATTTGTTACGGGGCTTAGAGCGAAATATCCATACGATATTTCCAAAAACGATCCGCGTCCGCCGCTTGAATACGCGATCGAGAACGATCTGGTATTCAAAATTGGCGAAAATCTATATGTTACGCCGATCACCGAATCGTTCAGGCGGCATCTTGTATTCGCTAAAGATGAGCATGGGGAAATAAAATTTGCGTTTGAGGTGCTCATCCCAGGTGAAGATAGTGACAGAAAAGATATTTATGCATCGAAACGGCGTGATATCGCGCTTGAGATTAACTCGGCCGCGCCGGCTGATAATTACTGCGTTCTGCCGCTTTTTCAGAAGGAACTTGCCACTGGTGACTATGAATTGTATGGTGGAAAATACCGAACCGATGAAGGCAACCCACTGAGCGTTTTGGCGTTTGCGTATGATCATGATGGGAAAAGGATGGATTTTGATTCCAGGAAAATGATGGATCGTATATTCGAAAGTACGCAAGGAATGACACGGCAGGAATTTGCCCTGTCGGTTATTGGACAAATCGCACGGATAACGGCCGTTGTACATCAGATCGGATATTCCGGCCATAGCGCCACGGATAGTCATGAGTCTGACACGGATTATCACCTGGGCAACTTTCGTATTTTTATTGTGGACGGGAAACCCAAGGTTCAGCTTGTCGGTGATTTTTCGGGTTTCAAAAAACTGGAAGAATTCGCCGTGCCCGATCAGGAGATAGAGCTTGATTATAAAAATATTATCGAAACCGAATACGCGATGCCCGGACTTAGCGATCTTTTAGGGGTGCCTCAAAATGAAATGTATGCTTCTTTTAGGCAGGCGCTTTCTGACAGTAAAAGATCTGACGGTGGACAACGCGAGAAACTAATCGGTGTCGACGCAAACAGTCAAGATAATAAGGGGAGAGGATCTAATCTTCCGGAACTTGTTTTGGATTCAAATGAAAGACTTATGAATAAAATAGTAATGTTGCCTGGCTTTAAAGTTACCAGAGGGGCAAGTGATTTAGGTACTTTGATTGAATGGTCGGATGGGCAATCGGGTGGGTTTAGAATACGATTACGCCCATTTGCCCCGGAAATTATCATTACATGTGAGAAAGTAAGCCGAAATTTTGCGATCGGGATGACAATCGACTCGACGTATCTTCAATCTTTTTGGCCGCCTTGTGCTGGTGGCAGTATCGAGAGTGTTGAGTTGAGTGGAACCCAAATGACAGGTATTATGTTTGACAAGGAAACTTGTCGGTTTGGAGTTTTGGTAACGGATGAGGCCGCAGAAAAAATTGCAAAAAGCCCATTAGGAGCGCTGATCAACGGGTTCTATTATCATTCCGGAGTTGGGCACTTTACGATACTTCGTGAAAGTCAATTCAAAGCATCTGATCGAGAAGCTGATGTTGTGTATTACTTTAAACACGGAGAAGATGGTCGCCTTGCCTTGCCTCACCCTGAAATGCAACAAGATGGGGCGATGGAGAATCCCGAAATAGAAGCATATGTTACCCAGCCCGCGCGCGAATTAAATGTCGATCCGAATGTGCTTCGCAGCGCTACTGAAAATCTGGCGCGTTTAATGTCAAATGAATCGGGGGCTATACATGACGAAGCGCACGACATAGAACGTTGGCTTCAGGCTGAAAAAGAAGTGTCAGCTTCTGTTGGGAAGGAGAAGGTTGTTGCATGTGAAAAACAGGTCGGGAATACCTCCTATATTCTGCCGTCCGCAGATGATCTTATTGTAAATGTCAGGGCGTTGGGAGATCTGTCCAAGTTAACGGATTTTACGGAAAATAAAAGTTTAAGGGCAGCTTCCGAGATGGAAGAGATCATAACAACGTTAAGTTTGATCGGGGAAGTGAAGATAGCCGACAAAATTGAGGAATATTTAAACGAAAATCGTGTAAAGTGTGTCTCCACAAAAAACGGATTTGATATTTTTGAACGGATCCTTGGGATGTTTTATCGGGACAAAAATGGGGGAGATTGGGTGCTTATCCCTGATTTATATTATTATGGGGATGACAGGGGCGCAGCCGTGCTGATCATTTCGGCAGCGATTTCACTCGGATATTCTGAAAGTTACGCCAATGGGGTTGTTAATAAATTCAGGCGCGAAGATAATCATTATAAATATAGCGGGGAAAAGGACAGGGAAATCGGAGTGTTGAGGAAACTTTCAGGAATTGATGAAAACCATGCGTTGGCGACTGAAAGGAATGTGCGGATCCTTCTGGATGTGGCGTGTGGAACAAATGGATCCCTTTATAAGGGGGCGATTAAGCTCCTGAAAAAGTATGCAAAGACTAATCCGTCTGCCTTTAGCACAAAGAATCTCAAGGAAGTGATATTAGATAATGGATGGAGGCTTAAGTATTTTAGGAAAGAATGTTTGGAGATCGCAAATATTTTCTTTAATGCCAATCCTTTGAGTTTCTCAGAAGAGAATTTGAAAATTGCATTTTCAAAGGTCAAAGAGCTTAATTATGATGAGGATGGGTTGAATTTTGTTTTGAACGAGTTGTTGCCGTTGTTTTCAAAGGCTAACCCGCGAAGTTTTTCTGCGGAGAATATGATAGTATTTTTTAACATATTTTCAGAAGCCTCTTTTTTGTACGGAGATAAAGATTCGATCATGGCAAAAATGTGGCGTTTGTTCAGCGTCAACCCTTCAAGCTTTTCTGAAAAGAATTTATTGTGGGTTTTGAATATTATCGAAGAGAAACAGACGTATAGCTTGCGATCATCATATTTTGCGGAAGAAGTGGTCGCGCCGCTTTTTGCGGCAAACAAGGACTCTTTCACAGAGCGGGTTTATTGGAGAATAAAGGGTATATTAAAAAGCGATATAAGCCGTACATATGTTCCGGCGTTATATCTTTTGCATTTCTTGTGTGAAGTGAAAGGTTATGGATATGCCGACGAATACATTGAAGATAAAATGCGGCAATACGGTATAAAAAAGTCTACGAATGGATATGAGTGTTTCTGCCAACTCGAAAAAATATATTTGCAAATATTGCCTGAAATTTTGGATCTCAAAGGCCTGGGGTCTCAGCAGTTAGTCAGAGCAATAATCCTTAAAAAACTATTGAGTGCGAGTAAAGACAACGCGGTGCTGACCGATCTGACGTGCGATAGTATCAAAAATGATGTTTTAAACAAAACTATTCCGGGGATCAAGGTGATTGAAAACATATATTCCCGTGTAGGCCGTTTTGGGATGTCGGTATATTTCCCGAACGGGTCCCCCGGAGCTAAAATGTTTGAATATATTTCCGATATGCCTGCGGGCCAATTGCATTTACGAAATACCCCGGGGAATGAATATCTGGAAGCCAGAGTACATGAGGGTTGTCTGCCTGTGAATATACTTAACGTGAAGTATCTGTATGAAATAGGCGCATTCATGCGTAACGATTTGTACTATGACAATCATAGAGAAAATTTTTTATTACCGTTCTTTAGCCTTACCTTTTTTAACGATCTTAAAGAGCATGGCGTGGCATTATATTCGGTAGGGTCAGTGATGATGAATGACCTGTTCGTGCCTGCAAAAGGTGAGGTTGGATTTACCGGTATTTCGCGTAGACAGGAAGACGTATTGTTGCCGCGCGGCGGAGTATTTGAAAGTGAGGTTACAGTTCTGTCCACACAGACCAGCCTGGGGGTTGAGGACGGAAACGGTGAGTTTAAATTGGTCTATGCCAAATATCTGGAGTTTGCGACATATTTCTGGACGGCGATGCATGCATATATGTACGCGGATAAGTATAAGGATAAAAGCGATCACGGTATTCAATTGAAGAAAATATATTCAGAGTTCAGAGCGGAATTTATAGACTGGTTTAAAAAACTTGAGTTTGATGAAAAAGATGCGCTGAAGGTATTAGGGGGGGATCTTCTATTAGATGGTGGTAAATTGCGCTATGACCGGGCTTCCCTTGAAGATGCCTGTAATGTGCTTAACCGTGCGGTTAGGGAGAGCGGTAAAGTTAAAATTGAGCCTTTGTCGGAAATGATTGATCGATATATAGGGCGTATTAAAAATGTGGTTATTGATAATGAAATCGCTTTTTATCTTGCGGACAAAGTCGAATCAGATGAAATGTCACTGGACGATATTGTGCCATTTTTGATAGATAGAATGAATACAAAAGATGATGAAAAAATTGAAAGTCTCTTGCATGTTGCTGGAGGAGATTTGGCGATTAATGCTTTGGCAAGCAGGGAAAGTGCGGGAATGAGACAGGCCCAAGCAGGCTCGTCTCAGGATAAAGGTCAAAGGGCAAAGGGTAAGTCTCAACATAAACGTAGTGGGCCTTCTCCGGCAGACACAGGCATAGTTAATAACTTATTGACGCTAACCCATTTGGTAAGCACTTGGTGTCCGCCATTACGTTTTATTCAACGTGCGCTTGATCAACTATGGAACGATAACCATAATGTGGGTATTATCCATCCGCTATCCGCGTGGTTAATGGGGCTCGGCAAACCTATGTTGGCTCCTGATGTTGGGGTTGGAGGAAATAAGCATAGTAAAAATGAATCGGTTGATCAAACTGCAGATTCAGGGATCATTGAGAACAGCACGGAATATTTAATTAATAGATCTTATCTCAAATCCCTTGCCGCACGCGGCGGGTTTGTGCCGTTTTTGGGCTCCGGCGTGATCCCGCTTTACAATGATGTGAACAAGACGAATTTTGCGCTGAAACAGGTTATGTCAGATCCGCTGCTACAGGCAGAGATCTTGATATGGGCTGTGAAATATTTTGATCTGGACGGGATCCCTGCCATGATGGATCTTACGATCGAACACGAGGCTATAATACTGTCTCTGCTTGGCGATAAAGAAAAAGCTGCTTTACTTGAAAAGCTTGGACGCGAGACTTTGCCTGTATATGAAGGAACGGCTCATCCGCAGATGCATCTTACATTGGACGAAGCGGGTGTAGACTGGCGCAGTTTAACTCTTGACCAAGTCGCGAAAATTGATTTTAACGCGCTTGGAAGGATGCATATTGAGGCTGCGACCATAAAAGAATTGAACGATGATGAAAATATGCAGGGCAAAGTGAAGATAGGATACGTTATTGGGCCATATACATTGGCGGGACATTTATTAGGCCCGAATGATGTCATGATGGCTCCATATGTGGGTGGGGAAGAACTTGAAAAATTCAATGCTATTATGGAGTATTCCGAAGCATTTATTAAAAGGTACGTTGATCTTTTGATTGAGAACGGTGCGGATGTAATAGCATTTCTTGACCCTTTGCCGACACCAATGCTTTCCCCTGAGGATTTTAAAAAATGGTCGGTAGAACCGATTAATAGGCTTTCCAAATATGTAAGGTCGAAAGGTGCACTTTCCGCGTATCACCCATGCAAGGCGAAAGTTAAAGAGACATTTGATGCTTCTGTGCCATCCCTTGCCGCGAGTGATGTGGATATTTTAAGTATCGATGCGATCGCTCCTTTGCGTGAAGCGTACGACGCGATCAATAAAAGCTGTATCGAACAGGGCTTTTCTCACGCGACCCCTTATTTTATAGGGAATTTGAACACGGATCATCTTATGCCGAACGGCACTCCCGAAGAAGTCGCATCTGCGGTAAAAGAACTTTATGACAGTATGGAAGGTGTTCCGTTTATTTGCGGTACAAGTTGCGATGCCGATCCAACGCTTGCCAATATGACGGCGGCGGCGGATAGCTCAAGGGATTCGCAGAAAAAACGCGAAATTAATAATTCGGCAAAAAAGGCGATTGCAGAATTACTGAAGAACGGAAAAACGATAATTGAATCCGATGATGGTGAGAAATTTGTTTTTGAATTGTCATGCGATGAAAATAATTTATGGATTTTTGTATCCGATGTTAAGAAGCCATCACAAAATATCGCGTATACATATGCATGGAGAGAAGAAGGCAATGATGCCTTTAATATAACGCATGTGCCGGGCGGTGGCGTCGGGATGTATGTTGTCGACGAATATAGGGGGAAATATGCTGGTATTGGGCGGACTATGATGGCGATCATGATCATGCTGGCACAATCAAAAAATATGAAAAAGATTCTTGTTGGTGAAGTTTCTCCGGGATCGGTTGATTTTTATAAAAAGATGGGATTTGTTTCAGTGAATCAAAATGATTCAGAACTATTTTTCCCGGTGGAGGCTAATGAAATTGAACGGTTAAATTTAACTGCGCCGGGGATCGGAATACAATTGAAAGCTCGCGACAAGGATAAGGCCGTATCGGAAGTTAATCCAAATGGGCATGTAGGTATGACGGTCGTGGCTTCTTCTCTTCAGAAATATCGCGACAAAAAGATCGTTCTTCTTGATGATAAGGATTTTGTGCGTGAGTCGTACACAAAATTACTGAAAAACCATTTTAACGATGTAAGGAACTCCGGTTCCGTGGACGGGGGGTTGGATATAATTCGGGAGCATCTTGCTTCCGGTGTCAGGTCGGAAGATATAGTTGTGATAACGGATTATCAGTTTAGGGGATCGGAAACCGCGCTTCAACTTATTAACGCTTTAAGGATACCGGAAAATGGCGAAGCGTTCAAAGGTCCGATAATTATAGTCTCGGGAAGCATAGTAAGCCATGATGAAATACCCGGTTTTGATCTCGTTAAGAAAGATCTTAACGACGAAACAAAAAAAGCTTATGGTTTGGCATATCTTGAAAAGAATGGGCAAAGATATTTTAGACGTTCATTTTTGGAAAAATTACTGTCAGTATTGGATAATCCGCCGGATAGCGCACATTTCGTTTTGGACCAGATCAAGCCGACACCTCGCAAGGATGCGGATATCCCGCAAGGTATAGTATATTTTGAGGGCGGTATTAATGATTTTGAATCATATATCGAGAACAAAGCTGAGGAATTATCTGATGCGCTTAGACCGGAAAAAGCGAATGAAATAAACGATATTATGGATACGATAATCTCTAAGGCGGAGTTTGGTAAGGTTATAGGCGATACTTTTTCGCGCAGGGTCCATGACTATAAATCTCAACTTCATACGATCATAGCGTTTGACCTTGAAACATTGAAAAATAAAATAGGCATCGATCAATTAGAGGAAAGCGATGAGGTTGTTGTAAAATTCCATGAATTGGCGGATTCTTTGCGCGGGGCTTTCAGGAACGCGGGGTTCATACATAAACTTTTATACTTTTTGGGTAACTTTGAAAAGGCAGGCATGTATGAACCTGTTCTTGAAGCCGCGATACTTGATTATCAGAAAACCTATCAAGGTAAAACCGGTGGATTTGATCCTAATGAGGGAATCGCCAGATCGTTGCAACATCTAAAATATGCAAAGGACAAAACCCGTCTTGGCGAGTTGGAAGCGGCTTTGATAGAGTGGGGACATCTTTATAACGATTATAGCGCGTTAAGTCACAGGGAAAAATTTGACGAACAGCTTGTTCGAATTAATGAGAACGGCGCGGCGTTCCTTGCCAGTTTTGCTAACGGGTTGAATAGATTCTTCGGGGAATACATCGGCATATTCGGGCATATGAATCTTGACGGGCTTGAGGAGGGCCGGCTTATCGGCTGCATAAGGGTTATGGATCCGGCAAAATCCGAGGCCGAGCTTTTAGAGGATCTTAAGTCTGCCGGAGAAGACGATATAGTGGTTTTAGAGCAGGACTACAGTTCTTTATCGATGGCCGCGACACGCGCGGGTGCTTTTATTTTTTCAAGGGGCGGGGCGATACATATCGCTACACGGGCCAGGGCTATGGGAGTGCCGTTTATTGCATTGCCGAATGCGGTTAAGTATCTAAAGGAACTTGACGGTAAATGGATAGTCCTTGAAAGTGAAAAAGGGAAAGGCCGCATCCGTTTGGCACATGAAGAAGAAGTGAATTCAAGAAAGACATTAAAACGCAGCGCGATAGTGGTGGAACCGGGTGAAGTTAGTTTTGAGGGGCCGGTTGTTTTTAGCGTTAAAGGTAAATTTCCGGATGAAAGCGTGGAAGGCGTGGCTAAGATCGCGGGTGAGAAAATCGCGCGGCAGTATGTGTTATCGAAAAATAGAATTGCAAATGTCCCGGAATTTACAGCGCTGACATACAAATTTTATGAAATGTTATGTTCTCATAACAAAACGGCGTATGAAGAAATACAAACTCTTGCGAGAAACATAAATAAGTCCGATCCAAGATCGATCCAAGAAACACTGGAAAAGATACGTTCAATTATCCGATCAATGGAGATCCCGTTAGAACTTATGAGCCGGGTGTCTTATCCGGATTATCCTCTTTTAATCTTGCTGCGATTAAGTACAAACGCCGAAGATATGGATAAATATCCCGGTGTGGGGGCCGGAGTATACGGTTCATGTGAACGTATAGAAAATCCCAGGCATGGTGGACAGGCGAAGGAGTTATTCAAAAAAGCATTACTCGATGTTTATTCCAGCTTGTGGTCGGATGAGGCCTATGCCGACAGAGAGTTTTACAACATAGATCACTTCAGCGTTCATCCGGCGCTAGAGATACAGGAATATACGAATCTGGGGTCTTATTCCGTATTGATACACACGGTTGACCCCAGGTCCAAAAATCCGGATATAATGGAAATAAATATCATGCCCGGAAGCGGAAGATCCCTTTCAAGTCCCGCGTTGGAACTGCAGGGCGAACCATGGCGGTATTATTATGACAAGATTTCGGGTGAAATGATCGGATCGGACGATCCCAGGAAACAATATCATCCCGTTATGACGAATAAAAAGAATTATGAAGACTTTATATATGGGCGGATATCCCCACTTAACCCGGAGCGATTTCTTTTATTAAATGATGAAAAACAGGCCATGGGTTTTCTACTGCCGGTAGCGAAAAATGCTTTAAAGTGTGAAGGGTTTTTCAAAAAAGGTCAGGATATAGAAGGTGTGATATCGCAACGACGTGGGCGTGGAGAAAGCGGTTATTATATTGAGGTTGTTCAGTCAAGAACTCAGGGGAATGTCCCGCCGATTGATCTGATTGATGAATACATACAGTATAAACGCAAAAAAATATTGTTCTTAAGGGACTGGATACTGGAAAAAGATAAAGAAAGATTATTAAAGAGCTCAGATTTTTATAAAGCGACGGGATTTCCGGACGATCCAGTTGAAGGTGACTGGCGTGTAGACGCTATGTTTAAATCGCTAAAAATTCCGGTAGGGGAATTTTCACAACGTTATGACGGGACTTTTAACGAGCTGACATTTTTTCTTAAAATGCTTTATGAAGAGGACGAATTTGCGGGAATCAGGAAGGGCCTTGTTGGCCGTATGTTTTTTTATGTGGTCGGCAGGCATGATATTTTACTGGATTATTTTCATAAATTGTATTCGTACGATAGTGAATTATTTCTGAAAGTATTTGACCATTCTGTTCCAACGATGTACCGCGAAAATGATGAAATAATGAAGGAATTCAATCGCGTGAATGATTTTCTGATCTATCGTTTTCTATCAAATAGTAGAACCGAAAATGTGGTGGTTGAAGATATAATCAAAAATGTCTCGTTGGAAGCCCTAGTCCAAATAGTAAACCAGTGCTGTATGCATTTAAAGGATTTAAACATTCTTGGCTATGCAAAAGCGCGTGGTGATTATGCTGAGTTGTTATCAAAACTTTCACCTATGGTCAGGCATTATGTTGATAAATGTGAGCAATCCGGTGTGGAACTGCAGACCCCCGATGATTCACATATGCCGGAGCATGATGAAGCTGAAACACAAATGCCCGTAACTCCCGATTTGCCAATTGCGAAAAGTCAAATACTGACATTTTCTGATATCAATAAGATCCGGTTAGAAACTGTGCATACAATTATTCGAGCTTTTGATGCCGAAACCCGGCCTTTATTTGAGAGATGGCTGGCTTTGGCCAACGAATTAGCCAGTAACCCGCCTGTGAGTGAAGATGCTAATATAGATGCAAAAGCGAGGTGGGAGGAAATATCGATCCCGATAGAGGAGTTGTTTAAGTCTGGGGTTCAACGTATAGGTGCTGAACAAGGGATACGGGAAGAAGACTTATTGTCATCAGATCCGGTTAAACGTGCTAAAGCCGATGCGATGCTCTTGTGCACGAACTCTATTATGCACTCGATATCCCATTATATTCTCTGGGATTTTAGTTGCAATAAACTTTTCAGCAGCTCGGAAGACTTTAAGCGTGTTATTGCTGATATAGGAAAAGTTGTTTCCGCGCTTGAATATATCGAAAATTCCGAACAATTCGTGCCGGAGATGTTTTTAGACGGGTTCTACACTGAGCTTCAGCTTGAGCCCGAGGGAAATAGCAATACTCCACTAGGTGAGTTTTATGTGAACTTGATGTATTTTAAAAAATATCTTGATCAGTTATCCAAATATTTGTCAGAAGAAGCGAGAGGCGGAACGCATCGTACTTTTGAGGCGTTCATTGTATCAAGATTGCCTTTTGAAATCCTGCGAATGGAACACAGATCGAAAGAATTTGTGTCTGGAATGGAAAAGTTTAGGGATAAGTATGGCAAAGAAAAATATTCCCAAGAGTATGAAAAATGTCTTTCACACATGAACCAGTACCTTTCGGAATATTGTTACAGCGAAAACTCGGATTTTTCAGCTAA
Organism: Candidatus Omnitrophota bacterium; assembly: GCA_035403965.1. GTDB lineage: Bacteria > Omnitrophota > Gorgyraeia > Tantalellales > Tantalellaceae > DAONGE01. The sequence goes on from DAONGE010000032.1 coordinate 21,084, forward strand.
TGCGATCGGATTGGGTCTTTTGCCGCCACGAAGACAAGAAGAGGTTGCCGGTGCGAATGTGTTTGACAAAAAGAATGCCGACAGAATGGTTGGCCTTCTTAATAGCTTTAGCAAAGAGACGGAGACTTTGTTGGAATATATTTATGGTCGCGTGGCAATGAAAAGGTCCCTTTTGTATTTTATGGAAAGTGTAGAATATGAAATTTATGAGAAACAGAAAGGCGTTCAGGTGCAGCCCGATATGCCGGAGAGTGCGCCGGAGAATGATGCGAATGCTGCGAAAACTGGCGAAGTAGACGTCCCTGCCGTGCAAACGATTATCCCGATGGACGCTAGCGTTATACCGTCTATGGACGAGATAGGCGAGCCGTTATTAGATGGGAGTGGCGATAAAGTAGGAGACAAGGGCGGTTTAGAGAAGGAAATGCTTTCCGAAGGGAATAGAAAAGATGAAAAGCACCTAGGCCTAAACGGACAAGTTGATCCTCAAAAGGTTGCGCGTGCTAAATTTGATGACGGTGTTGAATTGCAAGATGTCTCAAAATTTGGAAAAGTTAGCGGCAAAAAGGATGTTCATGGATCAGATGTTGAAACACCTCAGCCCCGAGTGGAAGTGCAGGAAACATCCGCTAGGGTGATCAATATCGGAAGTTCGCGGCAGACGTTAATATCCGCTTCGTCAGGAGAGAAAGAGCAAGGCATTGAGGATCTTTTTAAGAAAGTATCAGACGCCCTGACAAAAAATAACACGAATATTGACGCGGTATCGAAACTTGTGATCTTTCTCCGAAGTCAGGACGAAAGGCCAGCATGTGAAGAGTACTTAAAGAGAATATTTGCAAGAGGACCGCCGATAACTACTTATCTGGAAGAACCTCCCGCGGATGGTTCGCGTCTTGCTATAGAAGTGACTGCGATTGACGGAGCTGAAAAAACTATCATTAACGAAAATATGACAGTTTTCACGCACGATAATATTCAATGGGGTTACATCGGCGGGGTAGAACCGGACAAAGAGGCGAAAGACAGATTTGAACAGGGGTTGAGCGTTCTGAATAAAGTCAAAAAGCTTCTTGATAATAACGGATTTGCATTAAAGAATGTAATGAGGTTCTGGAATTATGCAGGGTATATCATAAGGAAAGATGTGAACGGACGACAGGAATATCAGAAGTTCAACGATGCCAGGAGCCGGATTTTCAGGCCTGAAGGAGGAGAGACGGTTCACTTTGGAGAAGAAAACAAAGAACCTTGGGTGGGAGATACCGTATTCTATCCGGCCGCGACTGGGATAGGCATACAACGCGAGTCGCTTGTTATGGAGTGTCTGGCTGTTATCGGGGATAGAAATGATGTCCGAATTGAGCCGCTTGAAAATCCCTGGCAGGTTGACGCGCATCGATATGGCGAAAAAGATCCAGAAATACTCGAGACGGGCGCGGATGAAAAGAAAAAAGCGTCGCCGATGTTCTCAAGAGGCATGGCGGTGATTTTAAGGGAGATAGGACAAAAAATAATTTTTGTATCGGGGACCGCGTCGATAGAATATTCAAAAAACATACATGAAGGAAATACAAAAGAACAGACTGAACTTGCGATAACAAATATAGAAAGAGTGCTTGCTCAAGGCAGGGCGACACTTAGGGATCTTACTCAGATAAGGGTTTACATAAAGGATCAAGCGGATTATCAGACAATTCGAGAAGTAGTGGAAAGACGTCTTCCGGATCTTCCTCCCGCGAGTTATGTTATCGCCGATGTGTGTCGTCCGGGGCTATCGGTTGAGATCGAAGCCGTAGCACATCGTCCATATACGGTTCAGGAAAAATTGATAGATACTTTGCGTGGAGTTAATGCCCATAGAACCAACCAATATAGTTCGCAGGACGCTTCAACGGCAATTGTTGATGCAAGGGAGAAGGTCGATCCTAAAGTTGTTGAAAAAGCTAAAGAAGAAGAAGCGCATATTCAGGAACTATTTGAGACATTCAGGTTGGTTATAGACGCCGAAGCGAAAAAACGCGCGGATGAAGGACGCGATAAGTCCGAAAAAGACGTTATCGCGCTGGGTACAAGCTGGATAAAGGGCTATGGGAATATTGAGCTCAGGCAGGCAAGGTGGCTTATGGCTCTTGTTTGTAAACTTCGTGGTTACAAAGGATTTGAATTCGTTGTAGATGATGACGCGGATCTGGCCGGGAAAATTGAGAAGGTAAGAAAAGGCAACGCTAAGGTTATTGTATTAGCCGGACAGACCGCGATAAGCGGCGCTTCATTCGAAAAATTGCGTAACGACACGAACGTTGTGATGGCGGCTATCGCGAATGAGAAAGAACTAACAGAAAATAGCTATTACAGGATCCCAGAAATGTTGAACCTTTTGCTAAAACTCGCGTATAAAGACGTTTTTCATATTCAGGATGCCAACCTGAATATCGATCCGAATATACGTGTTACTCGTTCCGGAAGTGTATATTTATTTTTCCCGCCGGCCAAGGCCGAGGACCCGGAACAGCTTGAACTAATCTACAAATTCCAGACGGCAGCGTAAGAAGAGATCTGATTACAGGCGAACCCAAATGGACGGAGGATGCTCTAAATGTCGCGCGTCATCCTGCGCGACATTTTCAACGCGATCTACATCCTCGTCATCCCCGAACGCTTTTCGTGTCCGCCGTAGCTATGCAAGCTTTTAATATGAGAGCGAAGGCGGAATCGGGGATCCATAATATAGAAATAATGCCTGGCAGGGGGATCCTGCGTGCTTCACGTTTTGCCTTTTCATTTTTGATCTCCCGGCGCTTGACTCGCGCCGATGCGTAAATTATTTTTAATCGGATAACGGCAAATCGTTCCAGTACTCGGATCCCCCTGCCAGGCATTTGGCTCAACCTTCGCGCGTATGTGCTGGCATCCCGCGCCTCGCTCTCCAATGCTCGGATTTCCGCACGACATCTTCAACACAATCCGCTGTTCGGAATGTTCGAGCACTTGAGAAAAATAGCCGCAAAAGATAAAAACATTTTACGCTTCAGCGAAGCATCAAACGCCTGGAGATCAAAAATAACAGGGTATTTTTCTAAAGCGCGCAGAACTTCCGAACAGACGGAGGCGGGAATGTAAATGGGATGGCCGAACACATTGGTGTCCGGTGCGGGATTCCGCCCCGGGACTCCTGTCCCGGGGCTCCATGTTCTTTCTGCCGGCCATGCTCTAAATGTCGCGCGCAGGATTAAGCACACCGTTCACGCGAAATTGACAAAACCCCGCCATTCATTATAATTAGTCTCATGCACGCCCTTACACTTGTAATAACCGCGTTATTGGTATTCGCCATCGCATACAGATATTATGCGAAGTTCATCGTGACTAAGGTCTTGGTGCTGGACGAGACGCGCCAGACCCCGGCATATACGCTGAACGATGGAAAAGATTATCATCCGACAAATAAATTCATTCTTTTTGGGCATCATTTTGCTGCTATATCAGGAGCGGGACCACTTGTGGGGCCTGTTCTGGCCGCGCAATTCGGTTTTCTGCCGGGATTTTTATGGATATTAATAGGTACGGTCCTTGGCGGTGCTGTGCATGATCTGGTAGTTCTATTTATGTCTACGCGTATGAAAGGATTTTCGCTGACGCGTTTGGCGAGAAAACATATAAGCGCGGTGTCGGGATTTATCACGGGGATCGCCACGCTTTTCATAATAATTACGGCCTTGGCGGGGCTTGCCCTTGTAGTGGTGAACGCCTTGAATGAAAGTGCCTGGGCGACTTTTACGATCGCACTTTCGATACCTGCCGCGCTTACCGTCGGGCTCTATATGTATAAAATACGGCCAGGGAAGATAGTGGAAGCGTCGCTGATCGGGGTCGCGATAGTTGTCGTGGGGGTTGTTTTTGGCGGAGAGATCACCAAGACATCTATCGGTCACTATTTTGTGCTTTCAAAACCGTCACTTTCGGTGATATTACCGATCTACGGGCTTATCGCATCGGTTTTACCGGTGTGGCTACTTTTATGCCCGCGGGATTATTTGAGTTCATACATGAAGATCGGAACGATCATTCTTCTGACCGTGGGGATATTCATAGTTAATCCAAGCCTGAAAATGCCGGCTCTTACGCCGTATGTGATGGGAAGCGGGCCGATAGTTCCGGGAAAAGTGTGGCCGTTCGTATGCATAACCATCGCATGTGGCGCGATAAGCGGTTTTCATAGCCTTATAGCATCCGGAACGACCCCTAAAATGATAAAGAGCGAGGGAGATATTCAAATAATCGGGTATGGCGCGATGCTGACAGAGTCGGTTGTTTCGGTCATGGCGCTTATCGCGGCGACCGTTATGCTTCCGGGGGATTATTTCGCGATAAATTTATCGCCGGCGGCTTTTAGCAAATTGGGGTTGAGTGTTTCACAGCTTCCCGAGATAGAGCGGATGGTACAGGAAACTTTATCGGGAAGAACGGGCGGTGCGGTTTCGTTGGCCGCGGGTATGTCCGTGATACTTTCGTCTCTTCCTGGGATGAAAACGCTTATGGGATATTGGTACCATTTCGCCATAATGTTTGAGGCTCTTTTCATACTTACAACGGTCGATACCGGAACGCGTGTGGCGCGATATATCTTTCAGGAACTTATAAAAATATTCAAGCCGAGGTCGAAAATGGCGAAGGGGGCATGGATTCCGGGGACCGTGCTGAGTGCAATAGTGGTAAGTGCCGCGTGGGGATATTTGGTATACAACGGTGATATTTCGACGATATGGCCTCTATTCGGTGTTTCAAATCAGCTTTTAGCGACGCTTGCGCTATGCATCGGTACCGCATATATCCTGAAACACGCGAAAAAACGGCGTTACGCCCTTATAACATTTTTACCGTCGGTATTTATGTTTGTGACCACGTTCGACGCCAGTATGTACAATATTTTTAGGAATTATATCCCTAAACACACGTTCCAGGGGAACCTTAACGCCGTGCTCTCCATAATAATGCTTGTCCTTGTCGTGATAATATTTTTTGATTCTATCCGCAAATGCCTTGTTATCCTTCGCGAACGCCACCACGCGCATCCATAACGGCATAACGTGACGTTTCCAAAATCAATCCCGGATTTTCATAGCTATGGCGAGCATTCCCGATCTGCCTTTTCATTTCTGATCTCCCGCGTTTGATACTTCGCTGAAACTATTTCGTTGTTCGGAGAAGTTTATGTTCTTTCTACCGTGGGCGCTCGAAATCCCCAGCGACCGAGGACGCAATGTCCGAGGGAGTGCCGAGGCCTCCGGACGAGGCCGGCTCAACTCGCTCAACGTCCGGCCTTGCTCTCTCCGCTGACGCGGAGATCCGTGCCCGCTCGGCCTCCCGATGCCACGTACGAAAGAACACAAACTTCTCC
>DAONGE010000033.1:0-24302 GCA_035403965.1 Candidatus Omnitrophota bacterium
CGGGAGGGCTCGCTAAAGTGCTCGGCGCGCTGTCGAAAGACAAAATAGACGTCGAGTATATGTACGCGTTCGTCGAGAAACAATCCGGGAAAGCCCTGATGGTCTTTCGTTTTGAGAATATCGATAAGGCCGTGAGATCTCTCGCAAAAAATAAGTTCGTGATCGTAGGAAAAAAGGAGATACAGTCGCTGTGAATTTATTCGCGAAAAAAGAAATAAATTTCAGGGATAAAGATATCGAGACTATCGGACGCGAAGAATTGTCCGATATGCAGTTCGCTTCTTTTATGTCCACGATGAGGGCAGCTTTACGCACGGAGTTCTATAAAAATCGTTTCGCGAAGATAGGTATCACTTCGCGCGAGGACATAAAAAGCCTGGATGATCTTGCTAAAATACCGTTTACCACAAAAGAGGACCTGAGAGAGGCCTATCCGTCCGGGCTTTTGGCCGTGGGGCTGGAAAAGGTCGTCAGGCTTCATACCTCGAGCGGGACCACGGGGTCGCCGACCGTTATCTATCATACGCAGAAAGATCTTGATAACTGGACTGAACTTCTTATGAGGGGGCTTACGGCGTGCGGTGTAACGGAAAAAGATGTGTTCCAGAATATGATGACGTACGGACTTTTTACCGGAGGGCTCGGGCTTCATTACGCGGCTGAAAGGCTTGGCGCGCTGGTTATTCCGGCCGGTTCCGGCAATACGAGACGGCAGATGCAGCTAATGAAGGATTTTAGGACGACGGCAGTTCATGTTACGCCGAATTATATGCTGCATATCGCCGGAAGGATAGAAGAACTTGGTTTCAAACTGGAAGAACTGAATCTTAAAAAGGCTTTTCTTGGCGCGGAGCCGTTCTCGGAAAACGCCAGGAAGAAGATCGAAAAAAGTTTCAAGATAGACGTATACAATTGTTATGGCCTGAGCGAAATGAACGGCCCCGGTGTGGCGATGGAATGTGTGTATAAAGACGGACTTCATATCTGGGAGGATTCCTATATAGTCGAGATAATCGATCCTGCGACAGGTAAGGTTCTTCCGGACGGACAACAAGGGGAGTTGGTCCTTACTACGCTAAAAAGAGAGGCTACTCCGCTTCTTCGTTACCGGACAAGGGATCTCGCCACCGTGTTCAAAGGGAATTGTCCGTGCGGCAGGACGCACCGGCGTATTTCCAGGATAATGGGGCGTACGGACGATATGTTGATAATAAACGGCGTCAATATATTCCCTTCTCAGATCGAGGAAGTTCTGATGAAGAAACCGGAAGTAGGGACGAATTATCTTATTGAACTTAATAAACGCGACGAATTGGACAGGATCACTATCAAGGTGGAGATATACGCGAAATTGTTCCATGGCAGCATGAAGGAGCTGGAAGAATTGCGCGATCAATTGAAAGACGAATTGAAGTCCACCATGCTTGTCAGCGCTGACGTTGAGATACACGAACCGGGCAGTTTGCCGGTCTATGAAGGCAAGGCCAAGCGGGTCATAGATAACCGGTCCAAAGAATGAGGGGGATAAGATGGTAAAACAGATAATGGTATTTGTGGATAATAAACCGGGCAGGCTCGAGAAGATCACAGGGACCCTTTCAAAAGAAACGATAAACATCCGTTCTATTTTGATCTCGGATAACGGACAGTTCGGCATAGTTAAACTTCTGGTGGATAAACCGGATCAGGCGAATATGGCGCTCTCAAAAGAAGGTTTTGCCACCGCGGTCAAGGACGTTATAGCCGTTTTTGTCGAGGATTCTCCTGGAAAACTTCACGACCTTATAAAGGTCCTTTCCGCAAAAAATATCAATATCGCCGACGGATACGGATTCGCGTCCAACTCTGTATTCTGTATAGAGACGGAAGACGATAACAGGCAGGGAATAGAGAAGTTGATAAAGGAAAAAGGCTTTAAGATCCTCTCGGGTGAGGAATTCTATTCGATGTAAATTCTTTCCGGGATATCCGCGTATATCGGTGTTGTCTTCATGTTCAAGTGACGGAATCAAGAGGTGTAAAATGAAAAAAATAGTTGATTTTCTGAAAGGCGACAGATTCGCCGAAGAGAACGGCATAAAGTTGCTGGAGATAAAGTCCGGATACGCGAAGACGGAGATGGTGATAGAGGAAAGGCATCTTAACGGTATGAAGGCCGCGCAGGGCGGGGCGATATTCACGCTGGCGGATCTCGCGTTCGCGGCCGCGGCGAATTCCCACGGTGTCGTGACCACGGGAATAAACGTAAGTATATCTTACACAAAAGCCGCGACGCTCGGGGACAGGCTTACAGCCGAGGCGAAGGAAATTTCACGCGGGCGGACTATCGGGACATATATGGTGAATGTTACGAATGCTAAAGGTGAGACCGTAGCGATATTTCAGGGGATGGGTTTTATAAAAAAAGATATGGCCATATGATGTGTTGCCAAAATATGTGATACGAATGGAGATAAAGTGGATATATTTCAAGCGCTGATATTGGGAATAGTCGAGGGGATAACCGAGTTTTTGCCGATATCGTCTACGGGGCACATGATACTCGCTTCGCATATGATGAAGCTTGCCCAGTCGGAATTCATTAAAAGTTTTGAGATAATCATACAGCTCGGGGCGATACTCGCCGTTGTCGTGCTTTATTTCAGGACGCTGATAATCAATCTTGAAGTCGCGAAACGCGTGATCGTAGCGTTCATCCCGACCGCCGTTATAGGGTTCGCGCTTTACAAATTCATAAAGAATTATCTACTCGGCAGCGCCGACGTGGTTTTGTGGGCGCTTTTTATAGGCGGTATACTTTTGATAGTTTTTGAGATGTTGCATAAAGAGAAAAAAGACGCGAAGGATGATCTCGCGGCCATTTCGTATAAAGAATCCCTGATAATAGGCGTGTTCCAGTCGCTTGCCGTTATCCCGGGTGTTTCAAGGGCGGCCGCTACGATAGTGGGAGGCCTGACCGTGGGGTTAAAAAGGAAAACGATCGTTGAATTTTCGTTCCTTCTCGCCGTTCCTACAATGCTGGCTGCGACGGCGCTGGATCTTATGAAAAGCGCGCCCAGTTTCACGCCGGATGAGTTCATTGTTCTGGGCGTCGGGTTCGTGGTTTCGTTCATTGTCGCGATCCTCGCGATAAAACTTCTGCTGAATTACATCAAACATAATACGTTCATTCCGTTCGGTATCTACCGTATCGTTCTCGCCGCGCTTTATTGGTATTATTTCCAAAAATAATACGATGGGGAAGTTTTCCGGGGAGCCAAATTCGGCGCCTGCGGAACAATTTCTCCACTTGTATCCCGTTTCCGCCTGTTCGGAAGTTCTGCGCGCTTTAAAAAATACCCTGTTATTTTCGATCTCTAGGCGTTTGATGCTTCGATGAAATTATTTCGTTGTTCGGAGAAGTTTATGTTCTTTCTACCGTGGACGCTCGAAATCCCCTGCGACCGAGGACGAAATGTCCGAGGGAGTGCCGAGGCCTCCGGACGAGGCCGGCTCGCTTCGCTCAGCGTTCGGCCTCGCTCTCCGGCTTCGCTAAAAAAGTCATCCCCGAATGCTTTTATCGGGGATCCATAAAATTAAAATAAATGTGAGCTCAGCCGGATCCGTGCCCGCTCGGCCTCCCGATGCCCCGTACGAAAGAACATAAACTTCTCCGTCAAAAAAGCATTCATTCCATGCCTTCTCGTTTCGCCAGTTCGACCGAATGGGATAACGACAGGATGTCCCCTTGTCATGTTCACGCAAAATTCACTTTCTAGTCATCCCGTATTCACGTTCCTTTTGTATATTGTCTTCGATCTTGAACGGCGACGCCGTTGTAAGTAAAAAGGCACGAGATGGATAATCCGCAAAAAAGGAGGTGAAACATATTCCGAGCAATCTATCCGCGTGCCGATCAAATAAAAAGGCGAATGAAAAACAGATCCATCGGATCAAAAATAAAATGGGAGGGAAAAATGTTGAAAAAGATCTTTAGCGTGGTATTAGCGGCCGTGTTCCTTTGTTCGGCCACTCCGGTATGGGCCGGTGAGGTAGATCTTTTGATAAGCAAATTGGTGGAAAAAGGCATATTATCACCGAACGAAGCGCAGCTTTTGAAGGCCGAGATAAAAGAGGAATCGGCAAAGGAGATGGCGAAAGGTGAGGCCACCACGGCTCCGGATTGGACTCAGCGCATAGCCGTAAAAGGCGATGTGCGTGTGCGTGAACAGATAGATTGGGGGAAAAGCACAAATAGTTCGTCATATACGGCCGTGAACAATAGCCCGATAAGTCCGGCGCATCAGGAGATGAGAACCCGCGTAAGGGGCAGGATCGGTATCGAGGGGAAAGTGAACGATCAGATCAAAGCCGGAGCCCGGCTGGTAAGCGGCTCAAGCTCTGATCCGCGGTCAACTAATCAGACGCTTACGGATAACTTCGAGAAATATTCGGCGTGGTTCGATCAATATTACATAACATGGCAGCCCAAGCTGAACAAAGAATGGGGTGACGCTAAAATTATAGGCGGAAAATTCGCTAATCCGTTCTTTGTGTCGGAGATGTTCTGGGACTCGGATATTTGCCCGGGAGGGATAGCGATGCAATATACTTCCCCGGTTCTTGACGGGATAGATTTTGCCACGACGAACCTTTTCTCTAATTTAGGGCTTTTATGGCTGGATGAGTTACCGCGCGATCAGTCGGATACGATGATGTGGGTCGGACAAGGCGGTATTGAGATGGCCTTTGATAACGAAATGGCCTCTAATTTGAAGACCGGTGTCGGCATATTCGCGGAAAACTGCATCAAAGATAAATTGGATACGGCGAATGTGGCCGATAACTCCGCTTATACGAATACCCGCTGGATGAGTTCGGACGGAGGCGGCCTGGTAGGAGCTTACAGGTACGATTATCGTATGGTCGACTGGATGACGACGTTCGATAACGCGAATCTGTTCGGTATGGTTGATATCGGGAACGGTATTTACAGTGACTTTGTGTGTAATTCTTCGGCGACGCAGAAAAATATCGCCTGTCAGTTCGGAGGGTACCTGGGTAAAAAAGAGGTCAAGGAACAGAAAGATTGGAAGGTATGGGCCGAATACCGTTACATCGAAAGGGACGCCATACTTGACCTTTTGCCGGATTCGGATTTCCCGGGCTTCAATCTTGTAGGCGCTACCGGCATGGGCGGAACGAATACACAAGGGGTATGTACCGGCATACAGTACGCCCTTTGGAAGAATACGGTACTGTATTTGAAATACGCTACTGGTGTGCCGCTTTCGTCCGTCAGAACTGAAGATGGATATAAAAAACCGTATCAATTATTTCAGGCGGATGTTGTTGTGAAGTTTTGATAATCAATAAAAACTTTAGGAACGAGCGAAATATAAATAGGTTGTTATTTTCATTGTGAATCTTGGCGGGGAATTAGAAACGGTTGTCATTCCCGCATGCTTTAAGCGGGAATCTATAATATGAATATAGTATGGATCCCCGATAAAAGCATTCGGGGATGACAATGAAGGATGTCGGATCTCGATGTTCCTATGGCTGGGGCGGACAAGAATAATATTCAGTAATGACGAATGCAATGGAAATTAACGAAGTAGTAACATGTTGTTCACAGAATTGTCACAAATGAAAAGTATAATTATTGCAAAAGGAGGAAAACCAATGAAGAAGATCTTATCAATATTCATGAGTGTCGCGGTCCTGTGCTTCTCGTTTGGTCCGTACGCGCATGCGAAGATGGTACAGGTAAAAGGGTCGGATACTTTGATAAATCTTGTGCAAAAGCTCAGCGAAGTTTACATGGAAAAGAATCCGGATAAGGTGATAAGTGTCACCGGCGGAGGCTCAGGTACGGGTATAGCGGCGCTCGTGAACGGGAAGTGTTCTATAGCGAACGCGTCCCGGCTTATAAAAACGAAAGAGGTCGATATGGCCGTTTCACGCGGTGTGGATCCGAAAAAGGTGATAGTGGCCGTGGATGGATTGTGCTTTCTTGTCAATTCATCAAATGTGATCACCCAGCTTACGGTGGATCAACTTGGAAAAATATTCCGCGGGGAAATAACCAATTGGAAAGAAGTCGGCGGAGATGATAAACCGATATCTTTGTATGGAAGGCAGTCTAATTCGGGCACATATGATTTTGTGATGGAGTTCTTGACCAAAGGCGATTTCTCGCCGAAGATGAGGCAGATGAACGGGAATGCACAGATAATCGAGGGCGTGAAGGCCGATCCGACGGCGATCGGCTATGTTGGTATAGCTTACGTAAAAGGTGTCGAGGGAATACATGTTCTGGAGGTAAGTCGTGCGGTCGGAGGTAAGTACTTTAGCCCGATGAATGACGCAGACATTAAGAACGGGAACTATCCTTTGGCGCGGCCTCTCTATCAGTATGTTGACGGAATGCCAGCCGCCGATGTTAAAGACTTTATCGCGTTCGAGTTAAGTCCGGAAGGTCAGAATATAGTCAAAGAAGAAGGTTTCTTTGAGATCCCGGAAGAATATATCAAAAATAACAAAGCGACGGTCGGTATCTAATGATCCTATCGGGAAGGGAGGCCATGTAATATGCATAACGTAAAGGACAAGATCATACATGGCCTCTTTTTTCTGAACGGCCTTATCGTGATGCTTGTGCTTCTGGGTATTTTTGTCATTTTGTGCAAAGCCGCTATTCCGGCGTTCCAGGAAATAAGTCTGAAAGAATTTTTAACCACAGCCAGATGGGACCCGACTTCGTTGGTGAAAGAAGGATACGGGATAGGGGCGATGCTTTTAAGCACCCTGATGCTTACGATCGGCGCGCTTATTATTGCGGTCCCGCTCGGTATCGGCGCGGCTGTTTATTTAACGGATATCGCCAGCCCAAGGTTCAGGGAGATAGCTAAACCGGTGATCGAGATACTTGCGGGCATCCCGTCCGTAGTGGTGGGTTTTCTTGGGATAGTTTTGGTCGGGCCGATTATATCAAAAATATTCGGGATATCCAACGGGCTTAACGCGCTTAACGGGTCGATACTTCTGGCGATAATGGCCCTTCCGACGATAATCAGTATTTCCGAAGACGCTCTGCGGAGTGTCCCTAAAACATATCATGAAGCCTCGCTCGCTCTTGGCGCGACCGGCTGGCAGACGATAATCAAGGTCAAGATCCCGGCGGCGGTATCAGGTATTATAGCGGCGTGTATGCTCGGTATGGGCAGGGCGATTGGAGAAACGATGACCGTGCTTATGGCTACGGGCTGCGCTCCGGCCCTTCCGACAAGTTATCTTGATCCTGTGCGAACAATGACGGCGACTATCGCGATAGAACTCGGGGAGGTCGCGTATGACACCACGCATTATTACGCGCTTTTTGGAGTAGGGCTTGTGCTTTTTATCATTACGTTCGTTGTAAATATGTTGTCCGATATGGTTTTGCGCAAATATCAAAAGGTGCGGATATGAACGAGAAGGTCAAAGAGAAGCTTGGATATAATTTTTTGAGATTATGTTTCGGCATAGTCCTTCTCGCGCTTTTCATGATCTTATATGATATTTTTCAAAAAGGCGCGGGTGTGATCAGTTGGGAGTTCCTGACGGCTTCTCCCAAAAAAGGCATGACCGAAGGCGGGATATTTCCAGCCATAGTGGGTACTTTTTACGTGACTGTTATTACCGCGCTTCTTTCCATTCCGCTCGGGATGGGCTGCGCTATTTACCTGAATGAATACGCCAAAGACGGCCTATTTACGCGGATCATACGGATGTCTATACGGAATCTATCCGGGGTACCGTCAATAGTGTACGGATTATTCGGTGTTGTTCTGTTCGTTCAGTTTATGCGTTTTGACACTTGTCTTTTGTCAGCGGGACTCACTCTCGGGCTTATGACCTTGCCTTGGACGATAACTGCTAGCGAAGAGGCTTTGAAAAATATACCTTTGTCGTACAGGGAAGGAGCTATGGCGCTCGGGGCTACGAAATGGCAGGCCATCAGGACGAATGTTCTGCCGTATGCCGTTCCCGGTATGCTGACCGGTGCTATCCTGGGGCTCGCGCGCGCAGCCGGCGAAACGGCCCCTATACTTTTTACCGGCGCGGCTTTCTTTCTGCCGTATATACCAAAAACGATATTTGAGCAGTTCATGGCTTTGCCGTATCATCTGTACATTATGGCGACACAGCACCATTCGATAATTAAAGTGCGGCCGATAGCTTACGGCACGGCGCTTGTTCTTGTCGCGCTGATATTTTTTATGAATTTAGCCGCGGTTATCATCAGATACAGACTGCGAAAGATAAGGAGAGATTAAAGATGTTGTCCACGGAAAACAAAAAGGTGAAGATTAGCGCGAGGGATTTCAGCTTTTATTACGGGAAAGACCGGGCGATAAAAAATGTTAACATCGATATCTATGAGAACAAAGTGCTCGGGATCATCGGGCCTTCGGGATGTGGTAAGTCGACTTTTTTACGAAGTATAAACCGCATGAACGATATGATACCGGGTACAAGGATAGAAGGGGTGCTTTCTTTGGAAGGAAAAGATATATACGATCCATCGGTGGATGTGGTCGCGATACGACGTAAGGTGGGGATGGTCTTTCAAAGATCGAACCCGTTCCCGAAGAGCATATTGGAGAACGTCGCGTATGGGTTACGTATCAACGGTGTCAAAGATAACCGTTTTATCGCCAAAAAGGTCGAGAAAAGCTTGCGTGACGCGGCCCTTTGGGATGAAGTGAAGGACAGGCTTAACAAAAGCGCGTTCGATCTTTCTGGCGGACAGCAGCAGAGGCTTTGTATAGCCCGGGCATTGGCGGTGGAGCCCGAGGTCCTTCTGATGGATGAACCTGCCTCGGCACTTGACCCGACGGCTACGCTGAAGATAGAAGAACTGATACAGGAGCTTAAAAAGAAATATACGATCGCTATCGTTACACATAATATGCAACAGGCCGCGCGTGTTTCTGATTTTACGGCGTTTTTTATGATGGGCGAACTTGTGGAGTGCGGCGAGACGAATATACTATTCACTAATCCGGAAAAGAAGATCACGGAAGAATATATTACCGGAAGGTTCGGTTGAATTGACAAGATAGTTTTGAGTGTGGTATCAATTAAACGGGGGGAATATGGAAAGACATTTTCACGATGAATTGAACAGGCTTAACGAGAACCTGCTTAAAATGGCCGCTATGGCCGAGAAGGCCATATACGATTCTATTGAGTCTCTGAAAAAAGAGGACAGATCTTTGGCCCGGCAGGTTATAGACGATGATAAAAAAATAGACGATATGGAAGTCGCTATAGAGGAATCCGCCATCGGGCTTCTCGCGCTCAATCAGCCTTTGGCCGGAGACCTCAGGTTTATAACTACCGCTATGCGAATAAACGGAGAGCTTGAAAGGATAGCGGACCTTGCCGTCAATATAGCCGAGCGGGTCCTGTATAACCTGAAGGACGGTCCGGGTGTGAAGTCGCTATCTGATATTACGCGTCTCGCGGAGATTGCCGCTAACATGGTTAGAAGCGTTATGGACGCTTTTGTGAAACGTGATAAAGAAGCCGCGCGGGTAGTTATACAGATGGATCCGGAAGCGGATGAGCTTAGAAATAAGGTGTACAAATATCTGGTGGAAGATATTCTGGTAAAGGACGGTTCTCTTGCGCCGCGCATAGTGCCTCTTCTTCTCATTTCAAGATATCTTGAACGTATTTGCGATCATGCCACGTATATAGCGGAAGATGTTATTTACATGGTGGAAGCGAAGCTGGTTAAACATCATCCGGAAAAATTGTGATCTTTTAACACGGGCCGCTTTTGTTTGACATATTCTGAAAAGGCATTTAACATAATAGACGGTAGTGGTTAAAAAACAAGAAGGTGTTCATGGCCAAAGAGACCGTTCTTATAGTTGAGGACGACAGGAATATTTCCAAGCTCGTTAAATACAACCTTGAGAAAAACGGGTATACATGCGCCGTTCTAGAAGACGGTGACGAGGTTTTTCGTTTTCTTGAAAAGAACAAAGTCCAGCTTATCATTCTCGATATCATGCTGCCCGGAAAGGACGGTTTTGAAATATGCCGCGCGATAAAACAGAACGAAAGATGCTCGGATATACCGGTTATGATGCTGACCGCGCGTGGTGAAGAGGTTGATAGGATAGTAGGCTTAGAGCTTGGCGCCGAGGATTATATCGTGAAACCTTTTAGCCCGAGGGAGCTTGTTCTGCGCGTTAAAGCCGTTCTTAAACGTCGCAAGCCCGTCGATGAAGAAACTGATAAGCTGTCCTTAGGGTCCATAAGGGTGGACGTGGGACGATATGAGGTTTTTGTTGATAAAAAAAAGATAGAACTCACGCCGATGGAGTTCAAATTGCTTGTTATCCTTTTGGGTCGCGCGGGGCGTGTTCAGTCGCGCGAAAAACTTTTGTCGGATGTCTGGGATATATCGTCCGATGTCACGACGCGTACGGTTGATACACATATCAAACGGCTCCGGGAAAAACTAGGTAAGGCTGGGGATAATATCGAAACTGTAAGAGGCCTTGGGTATAAATTATCGGATGAGAGGTAGAAGTGCGTTTTCAGCATAAAATAACATGCGTTTTCGCGGCGATAGTCGGAGCCATACTGTTCGCGGCTTATATTTATTTGAACGCGTCTCTTTCCGAACGTGTATATCAGGAAACACGCGATATGCTTGTAAACGATATTAACGCGGCGCGGCTTTATATCGAAAAAGAACTGTCTACGGAATCCTCACCCGATAAGATCAAAAACGTTGTGGATAAAATAAGCCAGGCTATTAAGAACAGGGTGACCATAGTCTCTATGGAAGGTGAACCGCTGGCGGATTCCGAGATCCCGGAGTCGGATATCGGTAATATTGAAAACCACCTTGAACGTCCGGAAGTCAGGCAGGCCATAAGTGCCGGATGCGGGATGAGCCGGAGGTTCAGCACGACATTGAAGAAAGATATGCTGTACGCCGCTATTACGTTCAAAACACCTGTATACAACGGAGTGATACGGGTTTCGGAATCTTTGTCAAAAATACAGGAAATATCCGCGCATCTTAGAGCCACTCTGATCGCTATATTTATTGCGGCCTTCGCGCTGATCGCGGTAGGTGCTTTTTTTGTGTCGCTTTTTTTTACCAGGCCCCTTACGGGTATAGTGAACGATATCAAAGAAATAACGAATGAGAATTTTTCAGGTAAGGTGATCGTTCCGCCGGTGAAGGAATTCGAGGACCTGGCCGGCGCGTTCAACCGGCTGTTGAGTAAACTTGTAAGCCTCCTTAAAGATGAAACCTCCAGCCGTTCGCGTATGGAAGCTATTCTTCAGAGTATGACCGATGGAGTGATGGTAGTTGACGGTAAAGGGGCGATACTTTTCATCAACGCGACGTTCAAGTATCTTTTCGCCGTCAAAGGGGATGTCGAAGGTAAAAGGCCTCTTGAAGTTATACGTAATGTGGACGTGCAGGATACGGTAGATCTGGTCCTTAAGAATGAGCTTTCCGTAAGTATGAAAGAAATAAACCTTATAATGCCGCAGAAAAAAGTGCTTGCTATAAACGCCGCTCCTGTCGTCAGGGACGTCGCGGTGGACGGTGCTGTTCTGGTTTTTCACGATATGACCGAGCTGAAAAAACTGGAGTCTGTCAGGAAAGAATTTGTCGCCAATGTATCCCATGAATTAAGAACGCCTCTTTCCAGTATAAAAGGTTACGCTGAGACCTTGATGGACGGCGCGCTCAAGGACGAAAAGAACGCGGGCGATTTTGTCAGGATCATATATGACGACGCGGTAAGGTTAGAGAGGTTGGTAAACGATATATTGGATCTATCTAAACTAGAATCCGATAGATGGGACCTGAATAAAAGGATCTTATCGCTTTCCGGCGTGATCAATAAGACTGCCGGGCATTTTCGCGCGGCAGCGGCCGAAAAAGATATAAAGATAACGGTGAATATACCTGCGAGTATTCCTGAAGTCATGGCCGATGAGGTGATGCTGTCGCAGATCATTTTTAATCTTGTGGACAACGCCGTAAAATACACCGATCATTCCGGATCGGTAGTCATTTCCGCAGTGGGAAATAAAGATCATGTCAGAGTAAGCGTGTCCGATAACGGGATAGGTATACCGCAGGAAGATCTTCCGCGTATATTCGAGAGATTCTACCGTGTTGATAAGACCCGTTCCAGGGAACTAGGCGGTACGGGGCTGGGGCTTGCTATAGTCAAACACGCGGTTCAGGTCCATGGGGGAGACGTTTCGGTGGAAAGCACCCCCGGCAAAGGTTCCACATTCAGCTTCACCCTGCCGATATATTCATAGATCCGCCTGTTCGGAAGTTCTGCGCCCTTCAGAAAAATACCCTGTTATTTTTGATCTCCAGGCGTTTGATGCTTCGCTGAAGCGTAAAATATTTTTAATCGAATAACGGCAGATTGCGATAATGAGAAGTTTGTTTCTTTCGTACGGGGCATCGAGAGGCCGAGCGGGCACGGATCCGGCGGAGCGCCATGGTCATTTTAATTTTATGGATCCCCGATAAAAGCGTTCGGGGATGACTTTTTCAGCGAAGCCGGAGAGCGAGGCCGAACGTTGAGCGAAGAAATCCTCGCAGGGGATTTCGAGCGTCCCCGGTAGAAAGAATACAAACTTCTCATTATGGATCTGACATGCCCACCGTAGCTATGTTGGGAGGATTTTAAAATTCTGGGAGAACGCAGATCTCGAAAATGCGGCAATGTGAATATATATTCACATTTTATTTGACGCCAAGGGAGTTGCGGTGTATTATGTGAATGGGTATTCACATAAACGAGAAGGGAACGGAAATGATAAATAGAAAGACCAAGACGGCCGTAAGACGAACACAGATCTGCAGAGCGGCGCTGGCGGCCATTGCCGACCATGGGGTTAAGGGACTTACGATCTCGGCTATAGCCAAAAGGGTGGGCATGACCGACAGCAATGTTTATCGCCATTTCAAAAGTAAAGAAGACATCATGATGGCGCTCATAGATGATCTCGCGGACCATATCATGAAAATACTTGCCGATGCCGGTAAAAAAAATAACGACGAGATCGGGAAACTCGAATATATTTTTACGCATCACGTTAAATTTATGGAAGAACGTAAGGGGATCCCGCGGGTGCTTGTGTCGGACGAGGTCATGTCCACGAACGACAATGTCCCGCGGCGGATGAAAGAGGTCCTTTTCTTTTATCTGAAAAACGTCGGGGAAATATTGTCGTCCGGAAGAAAGAAAGGGATGTTCGGGAAGGACTGCGAGAGCGAGATCGGCGCGTCGGTCTTTCTCGGGCTTATACAGGCTATGGTGCTTCAGTGGTTCGTGTCGGGTTACGCATTTTCTTTAGAAAAGAGAAGCGAGAAAATATGGAAAATATTCTTAAAAAGTGTGTCAGCGCGTTCCTGATAGGGATCCTGCTGTTCCCGAGTATTGTTTTTGGCGCCGCCGGAGACGCCGACACCGTTATTCTTACGTCAATTGACGACGCGGTGAAAATGGCCTATGCGGCTAATCGGGACATAAAAAAGCAGGAAAAAGATCTCGCCGCCGCGAAAGCGGCTTTGGGATTTGCGACGAGCGAATTTCTGCCAAAATTAAATCTTAAAGGATCGTACGTTCATAACGAGGCGATCATGACGATGCCGACGGCTATCGCCAACACCGAAACAAAGGATATCGGCACTTATTTAGGATATATCGACGATAATACATGGGGATTCAGGGTGGATCAGACTGTGTTCAACGGCGGCAAAAATATCGCGCAATACAAAGAGGCTCAGATAAACATCAAGATACAGGAAGAATCCCTGAGGGCGAAGAAACTTGACGTTGAGATGGAGACAAAACGTTTATATTACGGCCTGCTTCTTGCGTATGAAACGCGTCAGATCGCGGAGGATTTTCTCGGGCAGTCCAAGTCACATCATAAAGAGGTGAACGATAAGTTCGGTGAAGGGACGGCTTCAAGGTTCGAGCTTTTGCAGTCGAAGGTGCATGTATCCAATGTTACGCCGCAGCTTGTGCGTGCCGAGAATGCGATAGATCTTATCGGCGCCGAGCTTAAAAAATTATTGAGCATCGATATGAATAAAAATATCAAGATCACGGATGAGCTTGAATATTCGGTAGAGATATTGAATGAAAAGATGTTTTTGGAAGAAGCGTATCTGAAAAGACCGGAGCTTATCGTGAAAAAACTTCAGATGGACGCGGGTAAACAGGATATAGCGGTCGCACGTTCGGGCGCATTGCCGCAGGTGGGCGCGAGTTTCGATTATAGTTACCGCGGTAACGATATCGCCACTATGTTCGAACCGCGGAAAAGGGACTGGTATTTCGGACTTTCTGTATCTGTGCCGATATTCGACGGATTCGCGGCCGCGTCAAAAATAAATGAAGCCAGAGCGCGGTATGAAAGAAGCGGAGTCGAACATGAGGATCTTTACGCGCAGGTCGCGCTTGATATACGTAGGGCCTGTCTTGATATCGTGGAATCGGAATCTATAATCGTCGCGCTGAAAGACGGCATTAACGAAGCCGAAGAGGCGCTCGCGATCGCGAATGTCAGTTATAAGAACGGCGTTGTTACAAATCTTGATGTTCTTGATTCGGAGGTTGCGTTAAGTCAGATAAAGAAAAATTATTCCGAATCGGTTTACGATCATCTGATGGCGAAGGCCTTTTTAGACCGGTCTATCGGAAAAAGTATATTCGACGAAAAGGGGACAAAATGAAGAATAAAAAAATGATCATACTGATCATCGCGGCTGTAGTAGGCGGGCTTCTTCTTGTAATGACCGTCAGGAACGGTATCAAGGGAAAAGATATTTTCGTGTCCGGGAATATAGAAGCGACTGAGGTGCGACTTTCGTTCCAGGTCGGTGGAAAAATATCCGAACTATTGACCGACGAGGGGCTTGAGGTGAAAAATGACGCGATCGTGGCGCGACTGGACAAAGAGGAACTGCTTAAAGTGAAAGCGGAATGCGAGGCGTCGCTGAAAGAGGCTGAGGTCAATATGGATACGCTGAAAAAAGATTACGACCGGGCCGAAAATCTTTTTAAGGCCGGATCGATATCGGCGCAAAAACGCGACGCGGCAGAAAACGCATGCGCGACGGCCTCCGCGCGTGTAGATACGCTGAAGGCTTCGCTTGGTGTGGCGGATCTTCGTTTGGGATACGCGGATCTCAAATGCCCGATGGATAGTTTTGTTCTGGTGAAAAGCGCCGAGGCGGGAGAGGTCGTTCAGCCCGGGACCGTCATATTCACGGTAGCGGACCTTAAAAATATGTGGCTTACGGGATACATAAACGAAACGGACCTGGGTAAGGTGAAACTTTCGCAGAAAGCGCGCGTTACGATAGATTCATATCCCGGCAAAATATATCCGGGGAGCATATCGTTCATTGCGCAGGAATCCGAATTTACGCCGAAACAGATCGAGACCAGAGAAGAAAGAGTGAAAAGGGTGTACAGGATAAAAATAAAAGTCGATAACACCGGAATGGAACTCAAACCCGGGATGCCGGCCGAGGCGTACATAATCACCGGCGAATAGATCCCAATGATAAAAGCGGAACGACTGACGAAAAAATTCGGAGAGACATCCGCCGTGTCGGAGATAGATCTGGATATCGGCGAAGGCGAGATATTCGGCCTAGTGGGGCCCGACGGCGCCGGCAAAACAACTACAATACGACTTCTTACCGCGATACTTGAACCTACCTCGGGCGATGCCTGGATAGCCGGTGGCAGCATAAAGACAGATCCCGAAGGGATAAAGAAAAATATCGCGTATATGCCGCAGCGTTTCGGCCTTTATGATGACTTGAATGTGATCGAGAACATAAATTTCTATGCTGATATCTATTCTGTGCCGAAAAGAGGAAGGGCTTCGCGCGTCGACGAGCTGCTTTCTTTTAGCGGTCTTTTACCTTTTAAAGCGAGACTTGCCAGGAATCTTTCTGGTGGGATGAAACAAAAATTGGGATTGGCCTGCGCGCTTATACACACCCCCAAGGTACTTTTTCTGGATGAGCCGACAAACGGCGTGGATCCAGTTTCTCGCAGGGATTTTTGGAGCATATTGTACAGACTTCTGAAAGAAAAGGTGACCATATTGCTTTCAACTTCGTATCTTGACGAAGCCGAAAGATGCAAAAGGGTGGGGTTTATGCATAAAGGGCGCCTTCTCAGGTGCGCTTCGCCGGACGATATAAAAAAAGAGCGCGGAGCCGCGACGCTGGAGGAGGCGTTTATGGCTATTGTGGAAAAAGAAGAATAAGCAAAAATGTTTTGTGACCGCGGTTTTGCGATTTGTTTTATATTTTTAATATTCGGGAGTGGTGTAACGGGACTATGGTATCGTTGTCATTCCCGCACGCATTAAGCGGAAATCTATAATATAAAAATGAGATGATTTTAATGTTATGGATGCCCGATAAAAATATTCGGGCATGACACCTGTAATTTTAAAGTGGAAAAGTTGAGACATAAGTGGGGATTTAAATAAATTATATTCAAAATATAAAAAGAGAAAAATGACACGAGAAAACTATACAAATAACGCCGCTGTAGAAGTAAAAGATCTTTCGAAGACGTTCGGGGATTTTAAAGCGGTGGACCGCATGAACTTCACGGTAAAAAAAGGCGAGATATTCGGTTTTCTGGGGCCTAACGGCGCCGGCAAATCCACTACGATAAAAATGCTGTGCGGTTTATTGTCCCCGTCCGCCGGCGCGGGCCACGTGTCCGGGTTCGATATTTTGAAAGAACAGGAATCCATCAAACAAAATATCGGATACATGTCCCAGAAATTCTCTTTGTATCCCGACCTTACGGTAGAGGAGAATATAGATTTTTATTCCGGGATATACCGTATCCCGGCGGATAGGCTGAAGGCGCGGAAAGAATGGGTCATAAAAATGTCCGGGCTTGATGATCTCAGGAATAAGATGACGTCCACTCTTTCCGGAGGGTGGAAACAGCGCCTGGCGTTGGGTTGTGCCATCGCTCATGAACCTGGCATAGTGTTCCTTGACGAACCCACATCGGGGGTTGATCCGATCGCGCGAAAAAATTTCTGGGAACTTATCAAAGAAATGTCCGGGAAAGGCGTGACCGTATTCGTTACGACGCATTACATGGACGAAGCTGAGAATTGCGACAGACTCGCTCTTATTTACCGTGGGACTATTATTGCCATGGGTACGCCTTCGGAGCTTAAGTCCGACCATATGAAGGATGATATCCTGGCGGTTACGGTCCGGGATCCTGAAGAGTGGATGGAAAAGATACGCGCTCTTAAAAGCGTGACGGACGTGGCGCTTTTCGGCACGGTTTTGCACGTTACGGCCGGGAGTAAGGATCAGGCCGCGGTTGAGGTAAAAGAACTTTTTCAAAAAGAAGAAAGAATGAAATATTCGATAAGTGAGATAGAGCCTTCGCTTGAGGATGTGTTCGTGTCGCTTATAGAATCTTACGATAAGAGGGGAAATGGATCTGACAAGGGTTAAGGCGCTTGCAAAAAAAGAATTTATTCATGTTATGCGCGATCCCAGAAGTCTATGGATGGCGATAGCGATACCGTTGCTTTTACTTTTCCTGTTCGGGTTCGCGCTTACCCTGGACGTCGACAATGTTCCGTTAGCCGTGTGGGATCAGGATAGGACGAATGTATCAAGGGATTTTCTGCTGAATTTTCATAATTCTCCGTATTTTAAAGTAAGCGGATATTTTAATAATTACCGCGCTCTTGAGTCGCAACTTGATCGCGGCTGCGCTTTTATGGCGTTGGTGATTGATAAGGATTTTTCAAAATCCCGAAAAACATCAGGTGCTATACCGATACAATTGTTAGTCGACGGCAGCGATTCGAACACGGCCACGATAGCGATCGGTTACGCGGAATCCGTCATATTATCTGAAAATAAAAAAATAGTTGCTGAGAGAATGGCCGCGTCGGGTCTCAGGTACGCCGATCCGGTGGACCTGAGAGCGCGGGTATGGTTCAACCCCGATCTTAAAAGCAAAAATTATATAATCCCGGGGCTTGTAGCGATGATAATGATGGTGATAGCCGGTCTTCTTACGTCGCTTACTATCGCGAAGGAATGGGAGAACGGCACGATGGAACAGCTTATATCCACGCCGATAACCCCGCTCGAACTTATATTTGGAAAATTTACGCCGTATTTTTTTATCGGGATGCTGGATGTGCTCATTTCGGTCCTGATGGGTGAATTCGTTTTCGACGTACCATTCCGCGGGAACATAATATCGCTTTTCGCGCTCAGCGCTTTGTTCCTGACAGGCGCGCTTTTTATGGGGATATTTATCTCTATCGCCGTGAAGAACCAGTTCATCGCGAGCCAGATAGCGCTTTTGATAACCATACTGCCTACGTTTCTATTGTCGGGATTCGCTTTTCCGATCGCTAATATGCCTATCCCGATACAGGTGATAACTTATTTTATCCCGGCGAAATATTTTATAACCATATTGCGCGGGTTATATTTGAAAGGCACAGGCCTCGGAGTGCTTTATCCCGAGGCCTGTTGTCTTGTGTTATTCGCTCTTGTTATGGTGCTTTTATCAGTCTCAAAATTCCGTAAAAAGGCGGCATAAGGTGTTCGACAGGATAAGGCATATACTTAAAAAAGAATTTCTTCAGATCATACGCGATCCGAAGATGCGTATTGTTATTTTCGCGATGCCTTTGTTCCAGGTCATCGTGTTCGGGCTGGCAGTGTCGCTTGACGTTAAGGATATAAAGATGGCCGTGTACGACCTGGATGATACCCCGGAGTCGCGTGAGGTAATAAGGGATTTCGCTTATTCGCGATATTTCGATATCGTGAAATACATAAATACGGACGCGGAAGAAAAAGAGCTGATAGATACTTCGCGTGTGACTGCCGTTCTTCATTTCAAAAGGGGATTTGGAGCGGATATAAACGCGGGCAGGAAAGCGGATCTGCAGATAGTGATCGACGGGACGGATTCGAATACGGCAGGGGTCGTTCTGCAGTACGCGTCTAAGATTGTGGGGAAATTTTCGTTGAGTGTAATCGGTAAAAATTTCGCGGCAATGTATCCCGATGGGATACCGATGTACGATCTTCGTGTCAGGGCATGGTTCAATGAGAACCTGGAATCCCGGAATTTTTTGATCCCGGGCATAGTCGCGCTTATAGTGATGATAGTGACTATCATACTTACCGCGATGGCCGTTGTGCGCGAAAAAGAAATGGGAACGATAGAGCAGTTAATGGTAAGCCCGATAAGGTCGTATGAGCTGATACTCGGCAAATTGATACCGTTTGGCGTTATCGGGATGATAGACGTCGTAGCGGTCACTATCCTCGTGGTTGCCGTGTTCCACGTCCCGGTCAGGGGAAATATCGTTTTATTATTGGTGTCGTCGGTTCTGTATCTATTGACCACGCTGGGTGTGGGATTGTATATCTCTACCCGCGCCAAAACACAGCAGGAAGCCGTGATGTCCACTTTCTTTTTTGTCCAGCCCGCGGTCCTGCTCTCGGGTTTTGTGTTCCCGATAGCCAATATGCCCGTAGTCATTCAATATTGTACTTTTCTGAATCCTCTCAGGTATTATGTGGATATCGTGCGGGGGATATTTTTAAAAGGCATAGGATTTAATATTCTTTGGCCGCATATGCTTGCTTTATTGATAATAGGAGTCGCGATAATAACTATGAGCGCAATGCGTTTTAAAAAGAGGGTGGATTAGTTGTGAGTTAGGAGTTGGGAGCTTGGAGTTAGGAGTCGGGAGTCGGGAGTTTGGAGGGTTGGACTACACACTCCCAACTCCAAGCTCCCAACTCCTAACTAAATTTATTAAAACATATAAGTTGTGTTTTTTGAGGATAAGTAATACAATAAAACCGAAAGGGGGCTTGTCTTTCGTTTTTTGTGAACGGAAAGCCGCTACTGTGTAGTTTGCACTGTTCTCAGAGAGACTTCTTTCTGCTTCAACGCTTTCAGAATATCGGCGCGATGCGTGTTTTTGTGGATTCTGCGCGGGGGCGCCGCCAAAATATCGAAAAGAAGGTAAAATGATATCGGAATTGACTCCTTTAGTGATAGGCGATCTTAAACTGAAAGTACCTATCATACAGGGAGGCATGGGGGTAAGGGTCTCGACATCATCGCTCGCGGCGGCGGTGGCGAATTGCGGCGGCGGTGGAACGATAGCCAGCGTAGGATTGCCTCCCGATACCCCGGAAAACCGCTCTGACGTACCGGCTTCCTCAAAAAAATATCTCAGGATCGAAATAAAAAGGGCCCGGGAACTTTCGCCCAAAGGCGTTATAGGCGTGAACATCATGGTCGCACTCAGTAACTACGAGGATATGGTCCGCACCAGCGTGGAAGAAGGCGCGGATTATATAATTTCCGGAGCGGGGCTTCCGATGAGTCTTCCCGAATATGTAGATAAAGGATCAAATATAAAATTGATACCGCTCATTTCATCCGCGCGTGGCGCGGCCGTCATATTTAAAACATGGAAAAAAAGATATAATCGTTTTCCGGACGCTATGGTTATCGAGGGGCCGTTATCAGGAGGTCATATTGCCGGACACACGATCGAGCAATTGAGGGATAATAGGGATATACGTCTATTGGAAGATTCCTTCCGGGAATTTATCGCGTACATAAGGGAAATAGAAACAGAATATAAAATTAAGATCCCGGTCCTCGCGGCCGGAGGGATATTTGACGGTAAGGACATTGCCAAGTTTTTAAGGATGGGAGCGAATGGTGTGCAGATGGGGTCACGGTTCGTGGCTACGTGCGAGTGCAGTGTTTCGGAAAATTATAAACAACTCTATCTTAGGGCGGGAGCTAACGACACGGTGTATATCAAAAGTCCGGTCGGGATGCCTGCCAGGGTGATAAAGACGAAATTCGTTGAGGCCGTTCTAAGGGGAGAGAAAAAACCGATCAGTTGTAATTATCGATGCCTGCGTACCTGCGACCCGGCGGCATCCCATTTCTGTATAGCGAAAGCGCTGATAGACGCGGCTGAAGGCGATATTGATAACGCGGTGGTTTTCGCGGGAGCTAATGTGTCCAGAATAACCGAGATTGTCACCGTAAAAGAACTTATAGACGGGCTTGTGAAGGAAACGGTTGGAGAACTTAACCGTATACCCGGATGATCCGGGTGTTTTGGTAAAATCAAGGAGGCAAAATGAACGTGTCGAAATTGTATGTGGGTAACTTGAAGTACTCGGCCACGGAGACGGATCTGAAAGAACTGTTCTCCAAATTCGGAGAGGTAAAAAGCGTTACCCTGATCGGGAACAAAGGGTTCGGTTTTGTAGAGATGGGGACTCCGGAAGAGGCGCAGAAGGCCAAAGAGGCGCTTGATGGTACGGATTTTCTCGGAAGGGCGCTCAAAATAGACGCGGCTAAACCGCCAGAGAAGAAAGAGTTCAGGGGCGGAGATCGTGGAGATCGCGGAGAAAGAAGACCGTTCAGAAGAAACAGAGATTTTTAACCGCGGGATTTTTAGAACTTCGCGGTAAACGAGCATATCTTTAACCTATGATGTTTTAGGACATATGTGTTTTTGCCGGATTATAACGCAACGTATAGGAGGGGAATATGTTCATGATCGGTGATATGGTGATGCACCCGGGACACGGTATTTGCAGAATAATGGGGAACAAAGTGGATCGTGCCGCGGGAGGGGAGTTTTATATGCTTAAGCCCGAGCGTTCTCTTGAGGGGAACGGGCTTATAATGGTATTGGTGGGACAAGCGGACGTGGCTGGAATAAGGCGGCTTATATCGCTCGATCAGGTCGACGAGGTTCTGAAGATCGTGGAATCCGCGCCGCAGCCCATTCAGTTTGACAATAACGGGAATACGGAAATAAGATCCCGTATAAAAAAAGGTGATATTAAAAGTATTGCCGGTCTTTTGAGGGATCTTGTCAAAAACGATTCGGAAGGGTTCCCACGAGACACGGATACGCTTGTGAAGAACGCGAAAGAAAAGATCGTGCTGGAATTGTCGTATATTTCCGATATGCCTCAAAGCCGTACAGATAAGAAGATAACGTCGCTTTTGAAAAGGAACAGATAAAACGCAAATAACGGGAGAGCCTCGATCCGAAGGCCCTCCCGTTATTTTTTTTAAGGTCGTTATGTATATATGGAAAGTGTAGGTCTGAAATATAGTCAAGATGATACAAGTCTAGTATACTAACAAAAAACAATATCGCGGAGGGTGTCATGATCATTAATGTGGTGACAATTGCTGTTGTGGCGGTGCTATTTCTGTTTTTTTGCGGCATAAGGATAGTTCGTCCGACGCATAGGGGCTTGATAGAGAGATTGGGAAAATATCATCGTTATGCCGAGCCTGGATTCCACTGGATCATACCGATAGTCGAAAATATGTATCAGGTGAATATAACTGAAACCATGATAGACGCGGAACCGCAGGAAATAATAACGAACGATAATCTCAATGCGAAAGTGGATGCTCAGGTATATTTTAAAGTTAAACCTGACGAAACCAGTGTTAAAAGGTCGCAGTACGATGTTAATAATTATCAATACCAGATAGTGAACTTGGCAAGGACTACGCTTAGGAACATAATAGGTACTTTGACCCTGAAATCGGCGAACAGCGAGCGGGGTAAAATAAATTCCGAACTTCACAGAATACTATGCGAAGAGACAGAAAAATGGGGGCTTGAAATAGTGCGTACCGAGCTTAAGGAGATAGATCCTCCGAAAGATGTACAGGAAACCATGAATAAGGTCGTTAAAGCCGAAAATGAAAAAATAGCGGCTGTTGATTTCGCGACGGCTACCGAAACGGCGGCCGATGGGCAGAAAAGGGCCGAGATCAAAAAGGCCGAAGGCATAAAACAGGCTAGGATTCTTCAGGCCGAGGGAGAAGCCGAAGCTATAAAGCTTGTCAACGAGGCCGCCGAGCATTATTTTGTGGGTAATGCCCAGGTATTACGAAAATTGGAGGCGCTTGAGCGTGCGCTTCAGGGAAATTCCAAGATAGTGCTTCCCGCGGATAAGGAATTGATCAACGTTATAGGGGACCTTGCCGGTGTCGTGCCGGTTCCTGTAAGCAAAAAATAGTGAATTGTTGGAGAATGTGTTTTTAAAGGATATCTGGATATGGGTTAATATTCCCCGGAGGGGCATGTTCAGAAAAATAAAATCTTTCCTTAAAGATATTTATCATAAACTTATCGGTATAAATGATACTCCGCAAAAGATCGCGATAGGTTTTGGTCTGGGGGTTTTCACCGGCAACCTACCCGGGGCCGGTCCGGTTGCGGCCGTGGTTCTCGCTTCCATAGTCAGGGTAAACCCGATAAGTGCGCTGGCCGGTAGTTTGCTTACCAATACCTGGATAAGTTTTATCACTTTTATTTTTGCCGTTAAGACGGGCGCTTTTATCATGGGCGGCGATTGGCGGTTTGTACGTTCGGAATGGCTGGATCTGGTCAAGGATTTCAGCTGGACTCAGTTGTTTGAGCCTTCGAAGTACGTGTTCCTTTTGCCTGTCGCGGTCGGGTATCTCGTGATCTCGGTTTTTATGGGAGGGTTGGCGTATTGTGCGGTATTTTTCATAATAAAAAACACCGAAAAATACAGGAAGCAAAAATCGCACAAAAATTAGGCGGGCCTGATTTTATCGGGTTTTTAGCGGAATTCGCTAAAATTTGAATTGACAATTTGCGGGGATGTGATATCCTCTAATTCAAATTCCTAAAATAATTAATCGATGGTCTGACTTTCTTTATTCTTTAGTGAACTTTTGGAGTTGGAGAGCAGGATGGGCAATAATAACAGTATATTGGTGCTTGCGACGGTATTCATTCCGGTAATTGGGGCTTTTTTTCTGCCTCTTTTAGGCCGGATATCCGCAAAAGCCAGGAATATATCGGCGCTTTTGCTAGCCGTTATCCCCATGTGCGTGTCCGCCAAGGTTCTGCAGCTGGCCATAAAAGAACCCCTGGTGTTTAACATAGTGTTTCCATACGGGTTCGATTTTACGCTCCGGGCCGATGGTCTTGCGGCGTTCATGGCCCTGGTGTCAACGTCGATAAGCGCGATAATTTTGCTTTATTCCTTCGGGTACATAAGAAAATACCCTAATCAGAACGAGTATTATTTCATGGTCGTGCTGTTCCTTGGTTCCATGATGGGTCTTATATTTCATCCAATCTGATCCTTTTATACCTGTTTTGGG
>DAONGE010000034.1:0-23987 GCA_035403965.1 Candidatus Omnitrophota bacterium
ATCGGTATTCCGAATATTTTGTACTGTCATCGGCATCGTCATAGATCTTTTTGCTTATTAACATACCGTTACCGTCAAATGTCATAGTATCCTGAAGCAGAGATTTCCAGTCCATGGTTTCGGTATTGTCGCCGTAATCCGGCAATGTGAACCCGGCGTAAAGCAGTGAATTATTTGTAACGTTGTTTGAGTCACTTTTGTCAACATACCCCAGTATGAATTCCTCTGAAAACATATGTGCCCAATCTGAGGATGCTTTCATCTGTTTTTCAGTTAACGATGTTTGATATCCCCACTTGCAGGTAGGATATGAGAATGAACTTGTAGCAGGGTCGACAGTGATAACAACTTTATTCCACCCGTTATTTGTGACATTGCCGTTAGAGTCATAATTATACCAGTGTTGATACATATAGCCGGTCCGTACGCCGGTCACTTCAGTGCTGGCTAAATTAAAATAGTCTACATTAACAGAGCCGTCAGAATTGCAACTATCCGGCCAGAAAAACCAGTACTCACTGCCGTTATAGTCAACGCTGTATGTGGTGACATTCACACGTTTTTCGCCCTCTCCTGGGATCACATAAACTTTAAAATCGCGGCATGAACCGTTATCATCAACTTTTTTAAAACCTTCTGTTACCGCCCATCCGTAGGAATCAAGTACCAGATCCCCGTCGCTATCGGTTTTGTAATACGTATAGGTAGTACCTTCCCATGCTACTGAATCTATTCGTGTTTTTGTAGAATATGTAGTACCTTTGAAATATTCAAGGTTAGTGGAGACACTGCCATCATATGCGTTGTAACCACGGAATCCTCTTCCCCATGAGTCGTCGGCAGTATCATTTGGTGAGTATTTTTCATAAAAACCGCCATCGTCATAATAAGTCGCGGTACCTGTTAATATGCCGTCACTGTTGTAACGTTTCGATGACAAAAGTTTTCCTGTAGTTGTGTCGTATGTATAATAGAAAGTCGCTACAGTTGATTCGGTGATATCAAGCGCAAATTTGCCGTCACGAATAGTAAAATCGATATCAGTAATAGCTCCGTGAGTGGTCATTGTTTCCGGGTTGTAAAACATAGGATCGTCTGGATCGGTATATTTGTCATTATATGTGTATGTAAAATAAAAGCCACCATTTGGATTATTCGTTCGCATGTGCCGTACAGATACTCGTCCAGAATAGTCATAAGAGTAGAACATGAACAGATTGTGCTCGGAACCGAATTCCTCGGAGTAGGTCGTTGCATATTTATCATCAAAAAGAGCTAACCAAAGCGTGTCAGTGCCACTGAGATAAAAATATTTGGTATTATTAACCGCGGTCCATGTAAGAGTACTTGTGTCATAAACGTAATTTACAGTGGCGTCAAGATCGGATAATGTATATCCAGATGCGGAATTTGTGTCACTTGTACAGGTTTGGTAGCAGTTTTGTGTCATTGTTGGCGATTCAGAGTCGCCGTAGGTGTAGGTATATCCAATATATCCATCGGCATCGGTTTCGGATAATATTTTTGTAGCTATGCGTCCGTAGCCCTGCCCATTATAATTTTCATTCAAATATGTTTCCGCCAGGATATTGTCATCGGTTGCGGTGCTGTATGCGATATTTTTTAATAAATGATCGCCATCGCTATAGAAACTTGCAATTACAGTTTTGCCGTTAATATCGAGCGTAAATTCACTGAGATATTCGTTACCATCCGCATCTAACGATACTTTAAAATCTGAAGACGTATAACCGCTTGATGAATAGGCGTTTTGGGCTATCTCTGTAACATCAGCGATGTGCTGTGTTGAATAAAATTGAGCCATTCGGAAGATAAGTACCCATGTATATCGGGTATTGCGTTTTTCTAACTCTGATTTGAGTGTGTTTAATTGCGCATATGTTTTAGTGCTTAACTGATCCAAAGTTATTAAGGGATCAGAAGGTGTTAATCGTGCGTTTATGAGATTGTTGTATAATTTTATCTGTTCCGCCACTAATGGGGCAATTACATCGTTTAATAATGAGGCTGTTTGGTTAAGAATAGATAGATTGTAGTCATTGATCATACTTTGTAAACTTGTGTTGAGTGCGGCGAGTTCGCTATAATTCATTGCCGCAAGCTCGTCAGATGTTTTCGTTATCGGAGTCTCTGCGGGCAAAATCATGCCGCTATCCACCATCCCCTGGTACATACTACGGGCCGCTTCGATATTCTCAGATACGATATTTAGCAAGTCCTCAGTTTGTTTTGCGATGGAGCCAGTATACTCTTCAATAATAGTTTGTATGCTTGATTTTAAGGTGCTTAGATCCTCATAGTTCAGCGTTGCAAGCTCGGTAGATGTTTTTGTTATAGGTGTCTGTTCTGGCAGAACCATCCCGTTCGTCTTTATTTGATCATATAATTCATTTTCGGTAGCGATTAAACCCGTGACCGTAGATATCAGAGACGTTACATCATTAATGCTATTGGATAGTTCAGTGATGATATAGCCTTTGTTTATATCGATTTGATATTTTGCATTAAGGTTAATCTGTGCCCCATTTGCGCATGTAATTGTAACGATACCGGATGTTGAGTCGCAGACCGTGGATTGTATCAGGATACTTGTTCGTGCGATTCCCGCCAGTTCGGCAAAACTATTTAGAACAGATTCTTGCGCATTAAAGTATGGCACTATGGTGTTTAAAAAATAGTCAGCTGTAATTTTACCATTAACGTCGAATGGGATATATAATGTCGAAAATTCTCCTTTTTCCCACCGTTGGAAAACAGCGTCAGTACCAGTAGATTCGATTTTAATCCCATAGGTATAGTTGCCACTTGCATCCTTGTAATAGAAGTATCCGCCTTGGTTGGCGAAAGCATCCCACTGCATGCCATCGCTTACATCATTATCGGAATAACTATCCCCGAACATATAATCATAACTATCGGTGCTTTTTGAAAATATGTCGCTCCAGTTTACACCGAGCAAGGATGATTCCCCATCTTCTGATATGAAGTCAAAAGAGAGAGAAACCGTTCGTTGTATTCCATTACTATCGGCGTCATATGTATATTGCATTTGTATCGACTGCGTGCCGCTTGGTGAATACGAAATACTTGTGGTTTGTATATTCTGAATAGCTGCGTTCGTTATCTCTGAAAATTGTAACTTTGTGGAACTGATTACATCCTTTAACTCTGTGAGTTGAGTTTTTAGAGCGATTAAGGCATCCTTATCCAGCCCGCTTGTTGAAAACTTGTGCAGGAATTGTTCGCGACGGCTGTAAAATGTTTCTCCGTCACCGATAAGAATCACAGCAATCTCATCTTTGATCGCCGTTATATCATTGACCAGCGACGTTGTTGTCAGGGTTTCAATAGCCGTGTTGTAGTTTGTGATAATCGTATTAAGATCGCTTATAATGGAAATTAGGTCATTATAAGATTTCCCATAAAGAGAATTTTCATCTATTGGAGTTTGCTCCGGGGTTCCCCCATCTCTGATGAGCTGATCGTATAAATTGTTCTGTTGGGTCAGTAGACCTTGGAGGTCTGCTATAAGCTGTCTGTATGACGTTAGGTCTATTGAATTGACTGCTGCATAATTAGTTTTTAGTTCTTCGATAGTGACATCCGCCAGGTTATCAGTCCATTTGACCAGAGTTGACGGGTCTTTGAAAACCACAAAATTTTTCTCATATTCAGTCAGCGAATCGTATATCTCCTGTTGGGTTGCTATCGTATCGTTAATTGCCTGCATGTTAAAATAATTTGATAATTCGCCGTTTAGAAATTCATAGCCTTCGACATTGATGACATTATAGTTTTCGTAGAAATATTTAACTTCTGTTCGTGTAATAAGATTCCCATTTCCATTGTATGTTTGAGTTACGTCACTGGATTTAACAAAGTTGTTGTTTTTCAGCTCTTCCGGAGTTTTAAAAACGGTGTCGGCGGAAATATGCGAAGCATCACTGCAGGTGTACACTATAAAATGCGTCGCTGCGTCAATATTCAAGTCGCCTGTAGCCGGTAGTCCATCCACATAATAAACCGTCATATTCGTGCCGTAGTTAACTCCTAACATCATGTAAACCGGATCGGTGTGATTTATACTGATGCCTAACATTGAGTCCGTTGTATATTCTCCGGATAAAGCGGTTTCTGTTTGAACGTACAAATAACAATTATTATTATCTTCGTTCGTAAATTTAAGCGCCAGTCCGGTTGCCACCATATCAGCGGTCTCGGAATATTCGATAGACATGGTTTCAATAACATCGTTATTATCGTTTAAGTACTCTACCGTTTTTGAGATGAGAAAACCGTTTTTATACGTATCGGTTATTTTAGCGTTAGCGATAAAATTGCCGTCTTCGTCATATAATGCCTGAGATGCCGTCACCTCTCCTGAAATAATTTTACCGTTCGCATCATATACGATGTCCTTTTTGTCGCCTGTAGGATCAGTTATGCTGACGATTTTTGATGTAAGCTCTCCCTTGGTATATATGCAGGTCGTAACCATTTGCCCGGCGGATGTTATTTCGGATTTTACTTCTGTTCGAGACAATTCCGCTCCGGTTATACTATCATATGTATAATCGGTAATGATGGTTGTCCCGGATATTTTATCTACAACTTCCAAATGCTGGTATTTTGCGGTCTTTTTTATTATTACGCAATTAGAATAAGTTTCAGTGCGTATCTCAAGACCGGATATAACGGCGGTATCAGCCGTATTTTGTCTGTCATTAGTCGCAAAAACAATGATTCTCGTAGAAGCGTAACTACTGCCGTTCTCAAAAATCTCGGTAGTGGTTTTATCATAACCGTCAGTTGTTATTGCTGTTGTAGTAACGGTTGTGGTCTTTATCGCATGCGTTGCGGCATCATATTTTACGATGGTTCGTTTGGTCTCTACCCCGGCAGTAAATTCCGAGACTTCTTTTGTGAAATATGTAGTAACGCTTGTTCCGTCGGGTTTAGAATATAGCGCATAATCCGCATAAATAGTCTGTTTAACTATATCCGCGTTATATTCTATAACGGTTAACTTGGATAATGATCCGTTCGTGTATTCATATATGGTTTCTTTGGCTAATTTATCATTCGAGTAGGTATATGATGTTTTTGATGATAATGTTTTTATCGAATTTGTTATTGCGTAGACATACTCTGTTTTTGTGAAATCGCTGTCGGTCGTATATTGTTTCAAGGTATAGGCCAGAAAAGTCGTTGTAGTTGTATTGTCAGATTTTATATAAGTTGTATAATCTGAAAATGTTTCTTCTTTTGTCTTTGACGGAGGAACTTGTGTTCTGTCATAGGTCACCCTATTTGTAAGGATGCCATTAGTATAGTTTGAATCCACAGACGATGTAATTGTGTTATTTGTATATGTATCTGTGTGGTTGGTTGTGATCACTCCGCTTATATAGGTAGACGTCGAATGTTTAGAAAGAGCGTTATCTGTATAAGTGTATGTTTCAACGGTTTTTGACGTCTCTTTTTTTATTCCATTTTCAATTTTATAGGAAACCGATGTGTGTTTTGCAACTCCATTTTCGGAATATTCAGTGGCGTCGTAATCCAAATATGTCTTTACGGAAGCGTTGTCGGACGCCCGCGTATAGGTGGTATATGATGAACTTATCATTTGATTGAGATTTGTTGACGGCGTCGTGTCGGTAGATATCGTTACCGTTTGCTTGTCGGTAATTTTTAGATTATATCCAACATTATAACTGGTGGTTGTGACTTTTTTGGTCCCGTTGTCTAAATATTCCGTAACTTCGGAATTGAGATAAGTTACGGTAACTATTTCTTTACCGTTTGCGGCGTTTATATAGGTATATGGAACGTAATTATCGCGCGTCTCGACCTTTTTAAACGTTGAAGTAATCTCACCGTCTTTGGAAGCATATGTTGTAATGCTTGTCAAATTGCCGTTTGTATAGTTATATGTGACGCGTCCAGATATTTTTCCGTTTGCGACGGTGTCAACTGTTTGCGTGGAAGTTTTCTTGTTTCCGTCAACTATGATATAGGTTGTATTTGTTTCTTTTGTTGTGCTATTCGTCGCGGTTTCAATAATATTATATGAAAGGTTTGTATAGATTTCGGTATTGTCCGAACGTACATATGCGACATAATTTGAATATACCATTTGTTTGAGAATCGTCGATAGGGTTTTACCGGCGACTTCCTCTTTTGTATATATGACGACCGTTTGTTCGGTTGTTCTTTTTACCCCGCTGTCGGTACTATAAATAATAGTAGTTTCTTTTAGGGTGCCATTTACTAAGCATTCTGTGGTGACTGTTTTTAAATATGTTGTCGTGGTTTTATTATCTGAAGCACTTATATAGGTAGTATAATTATAGCGGTTTTCAACCTTAACTATTTCCGATGTTACTTCCCCGTTGAAAATTTTATATGATGTGATCTGCGCGATATTTCCATTCTCATACGTACATTTTACACAATTTGATAATACTTTTTCGGCCCCATAGGTATAGGTATTCGTCTGTGAAACTGTTCCATTCTCATTATAAAAATATTCTACACAGCTAGACAGTACTTTGTTGGTATCATTATTGTATGTATTTATTTGAAAAACCTTTCCGTTAGAATAATAAGTGTATTCGACAAATTTGATCATCATTTTGTTTGCATCATATGTGTAAATGTTCTTTGAATCTATTATTCGGGCTTTATCCGCTTCAATACGGTAGGTTGTTACAGTCAGTCTTTTTGTTCCATCATTTAAATATTCGATGGTTTCAGAATTTAAGTAAGTCGTTACCACTTTGGTTGAGGGCGTGTAAGGTACATAATTTTTTCTGGCTTCAATTTTGTTGATATCTGATGTGGCTTTTCCGTCAACAATCTTGTATGAAGTAATCGTGGCAATATTTTCATCAAAGTAGGTGTACTCGCTACGGCCAGATAACGTCATGTTTTCGTCGTAGTTATTGACCTGCGCGATTTTGCCATTTACATAAATGTTTTCAACATATCCCATTATCGCCCCTGTTGAGTCATACATTGTGGTTAGGGACTGTGCCTTTACTTTTACGTTATTTTCAAACGTATATTCTGTGACGGTCAGTTTTGCAAGCGCGTTCTCGGAATATTCTTTGATTGTCGATTTCATGTACGTTGTTATTGCGATTTCCTTTCCGTCAGAATCCCGAATATATAAATAATTCACGTAATCAGAACGTTCTTCCTCCGTCTTTACGGATGTTGTTATTCCGTTAGCAGTAATATTTTTTGTCGACGTACTTTTTGATGTCAAAATATCGTTTGTTGTCGTGTATACTGTGTGAACCGTGATTTCGGTTTGTGTGACAAAATCAATGCGGTGTTCGTATGTTGGCATCCATGCGCTATACTTTCCGACAGCAAAAATAGAAAATAGTTTTTCATATTGAGACGTAAGTACCGCATTGCCCGCAATTTTTTGGCCGACTGCTTTGATGCTTTTGTCGCTATTGTACAGCGTACAGGTCTGAGATGAATCGTCTTTCAATTTTTCGTTTAGTTGAGCCAATAAGGCCTGTTCGTCGGTTGTGAGATTGGTTTCTTCGGCACAGAAAGCCAGAGGTTGCGGACTTATTATACTGACTGCAAATGCGCTGAAAAATAACAGGCAGATAATAATTGTGCGATATTTTGAGATCTTCATGATAGCCTCCAGCATTTAATAAACTTTTTAAAATATTTATAGAACAGTATGAAAAACTTTTTATGCACTTAACTTAGTCTGACTAAAGCTTATCATAAGGCGAGGAGAGAGCAAAATATTTTTAACTGAAAATTTCATATCTTAACAAGTGACTAAAAAATTACTGATTTTTTTATACTACAGTTGGGGCATTACTCGCCATCTTTAGATTGGGACAGAGACAGGTCTTGATAAAAAAGCTTCCAGGGGAAATGCTTGCCGGGGCATTCGGTCTTGGCTCCACGGACCTGTCCGTGTCCAATTATGTGATTTGGAGGGATTTTGTAATAAGTTTTTAATTGTTCTACAAGATTTGCCAAAGAAGAAAGTTGTGCGGCAGATGGCTGGTCTACCGAAAAATTGCCGACAAGACATATGCCGATGCCGTCCTTATTCATACTGCCGGCCTTGCAATGTGCGCCGTCGAGTTGTTTTATCCACCTGGGGGTCATTTCTATCTGTCCGTCCGATTTTCCGCAGGTGCCGTTATCAATGACAAAATGGTACCCAACTCCCGCCCACCCCTTTTTCTTATGAGCGGCATTGAACTTTGCACTGCTGCCTTCGTCTGTGGCGCTGTGATGTATAACGATATAGTGCCATTTTTTACTGGGATAAAGTGTTACAGTATCGTTGCGTTTTGAGGCCTGCGGTATTATCAGCTTTTGTCCAACTTCGAGGTCCTGCGGGCGTTTAATGCCATTGACGGACTGTATTAATTCCACCGGGACATTATACATTTTGCTGATCCGGTACAATGTCTCGCCAGGTGCTACGGTGTGGTACGCGCTTGTCCGCATTTGTTCCGGAGTTACAAGTATCGGTTCCGTTTCAACCGGACAAACGTATTTTTTTTCACGTTCCTTTTTCTTGGTCGTTCGCGTCGTGGCGCACGACGTGAGAAAAAATGCCGACAGACAAAGTACAGTGATGCGAAAATATAAGATCTTCGTATTGGTGTGCTTATTCATTTATATATGGTGTTCCCTCATGTTATATTATCCCAATGTTGAAAACACCAATAATTATAATGACCAAAATTGAAAATACAACTAATTTTTAACGGAATAATCATCTGCGACGGCTACCTTTACATTTATAAGGCCGTTTTTTGTGTTGGCGATTTTTTTGAATGCACCCATTGTAAGGTCAATTATCCGTCCTTCACGATACAGTCTTTTTGCGGGGCCTCGGTCGTTGACCCTGACAAAAACCGATTTTGAGTTATCGGTATTGGTTACCTTTAAAATTGTATCGAACGGAAAGTCCCACGAAGCACAGGTCATTTCCTGATCGTCGAATGTTTCCATATTTGCAGTCGTCTTATTTATGCCAGGGGAAAATTCGGCATACCAGGACGCCAAGCCGGACATTTCGCCGATGGTTCCACTGCTGGTAGCTTCTCCAGCTATGGTTATAATGAAAAACATTAAAATTGGGAAAAAGAAATTTTGCAAATATATTTTTATAGGACTAACAGTCATGAAACACCTCCCGTGGTAACTTTGTATTTACATAAAATGTGCCCGACCCGCACAGTAAAAGCAACTTTTGTAGGTTTTACATATGTGGTAGTTTGATTTCCAAGTCAAGTTAGGTCGAAGATATTATTTGCGGTGTCTTTCGATAAGAAAGGTCAGAATTACGCCTATTTCATAAAGAATTATCATTGGGACAGCGATGACCAACATATTGAAAATGTCCTGCGTAGGAGTCAAAAAAGCGGCTAAAATGAGGAAAATTATCACGATAAACGGGCGTTTTTCGGATAATAGACGGGAATTGATGAGTTTCATGTCAGCCAAAAAGCCGATGATTATCGGTATTTCGAATATGATTCCTCCCGCGACGAGCAAGGCGGTGAAAAACGATAAATATTTTTCCAGCGTTATCTGTGGGGTAGCTATATCGTTGCCGAAATTCAGAAGGAACTTAAGTGCCGCCGGAATTGCGATAAAATATGAGAATGCCACTCCGACTAACAGCAGGAAGAACGCCGCGATACACCATATTACTGCCCTGCCCCGTATGTTGTGATCGATAGCCGGAGAGATAAAAGCCCAGAACTGGTAAAGGATGAACGGGGAAGCAAGAATAATACCCGATATGAAACAAATTTTCACGATGGCCGTGAACACTTCGGTCGGACCTAAAAATATGAGGGACGGGACCATGCCCGCAATCGGGGCTTTTACCACTGAAAGGATCAGATCGTATCTGAGAAACGAAAATATGCCGGCTATAAGTACGGCACAAAGTGAAAATAGTATCCTTCGTCTGAGTTCTTCCAGATGACAGAGAAAGTCTAAGCGTTTCTGTTCCTGCGGATATAAGCTGGGCATACTTTACTACTTCTTATCGTCCTTTTTATCTGAATATTCGTTCATGCCTTTTTTAAACTCACTTAAAGACCGGCCGAGCGCTTTTCCTATCTCAGGAAGCCGGTTGGCGCCGAATATCAATAAAGCGATTACTAGTATTAAAAGTACTTCCGGCAAACCAAGACCAAACATCGTGTCTCCTTTTTTTATTACTCCTTTATGATCGGATCACTTTATTCCTATCCGTATCAGTCGAGGAAAACCCTGCTTAGCGAATTGTGATGCTCATTGCAAAGACAACGCAAGTTGTTTGTAGTATTCTATCAAATTTGTCGCGGTATTGTAAGATACTTTCGCGAACCAAATAGTCCCGATTATAACAAGAACGGAAACAAACAGTTTTGTTATAAGTTTTGTCCGGGGCTTGAACCACAAAGGGATAAGTCCAAATGGCCCGACGCAGAGTATAAGGACTACAATCGCCCAGGTCTTAAAATACCATTTTTCATTGGTTTTACCCGTGCGAAGCTGTTTTATCATTTCCATTTCTTCGGGTGTTAAAATAAGCCCTTCAGTGGAGATATCATCCTTGTTATCGTTGTTTTTTTGATCGATCATAGTGATTTCCGGGGGAAATAGTCAATATCGCCGCCTGTGGTTCCTTCGGTCAGACATATTGTCATCGTCAAAAGAAAATCCCATCGGAGGAATATAAGGAACGCCCTCTTCAACCGATCGGGATATGTCATCGGTTCCCATGGTCTCGTTATCATCATCTAACATATCGCCATTATCATCGTCTCCATACATTTCGTCATGTGCGTCAAAGATCACAAGTTTATCGACGACATTGTGGATACCCAGGACATCGCGTATTGTCTGAATGATCGTTATTTTGTCATTTCTCGTGTCGACCTCACCTCTGAGAATGACTTTTGGACCGTTTTGTACCTCAATCTCTATGAGTTCGGGTACGATATGGGCTTCTTTGAGGCTTTCTTTTATCATATGCTTAATATCCCTGCGGCTGAAGGGACGTATTTCTGCTGCCGGTTCAGCGATAGGCAACATATCTTTTTCTCTACTCTTATTTTTATGGTTTTTCTTCATACAATTGAAGTATACCACAGGGCGTTAAAAAGGCTACTTTTGAGAGTTAGGAATTGTAGTGAGAAGAGTTTTGGTCCGGATACGTTCTTTTACTCGCCGATGATTTTTATCAGCACTCTTTTTTTGCGACGTCCGTCGAATTCGCCGTAAAAGATCTGTTCCCATGTCCCTAGGTCTAATCGTCCCTTGGTTATAGCGACAACGACTTCTCTTCCCATGATCTGACGTTTTATATGAGCGTCCGCGTTATCCTCGCCTGTGTCGTTATGACGATATTGTTTTACAGGTTCATGCGGGGCGAGTTTTTCCAGCCAGTAATCATAATCATGCAATAGACCGGATTCATCATCGTTTATATATACACTGGAAGTTATATGCATACTGTTCACAAGACATATACCCTCTTTTACCCCGCTTTTTTCTACAAGGTCGGCGACTTTGTCGGTGATGTTAATATAATCCCTTCGGTTAGGAGTGTTGAACCACAAATATTCTGTAAGTGTTTTCATGTGTTATCCTTTTTTAAGTGTCAGAGTGTCATGTGTCAAGATTGAGGCACATTTATTTTATCAGAATTTCAGTCGGATGCCGCCGAGTATCTTGCTTTCTTTTGCCGACCGAGAAAGCGCCAGAAAGAACTCGCCGTTATCACGGAACGCTTTTTTAAACTCTACTGATACGCCGAGCGGATCCCCGTCTTTGCTTAAAAGTGATATCTCGAGACTATCATGTTTTCCGAACAGCTTTTCTATTCCGAACTCCAACTCGCGCGATCTCCTGTTCGAATATGAGACGGAAAACGTAAGCTTCAGATCCCGGTTAAGTTTCCAGGAACCGTAGATGGTTATAATGCGTTTCTGTGTCTTATAAACGTCATATTGTTTATAGGAAACCCCGACGATGAATTGCAACTTACGGTCTTTTGAAGAGAACGTGTCCGTCATGAACTCAGCCTTGAAACTGAACATCGAATCCGATGAATGATCAAAGCGGTAGTTGAGTTTTCCTTTTGGCAGGTCCCAATAACCGCGGAATATTACAAGATGCGTTTCCTTGTCTCTGGAACGTCCCTCTCCGCGGGTGTATTTATAAACTATCTCGTTGTTATTGTTGACCTCCCACGCACCTTCAAAAGTAAGGGAGTCATAGACGTTCCGACTTTTTGAAACGAGGAAAGAAAGGCGATTATTCTTATCGGCTTGCCATTTTCCAGTAAGAGTTATTACTCCAGATCGAATGCCAAGGATATTATCAGTTTGCTGAACTCTGAAAGAAAAAGAATTCCCTTCAACGTTCTCAATGCGCCCTCTGAAAATGATCTTTTCGCCGTCTAGCTCCGGATAATTAGAGCTTTTTACGTGAAGTTCAAGGTCGTGATTCGGAGTCAGCTTCCATCTTCCGTCAAGTGTCAGCTGTTCATCCTCGGTTTTCCACAGGAGCCAAGGCGGTGTCATGTTCTCAATACGTCTGGTATCGGGCGTAGTCCCGCTGATCTTTACGCCATCGGCGAGGGATGTCCCGTTGGTTAAAAAATCTTTGAAGTTGGAGATAATAAGGCGATTACCCGGAATGACCCTGATAGGATTGGTGAAAATCTCCATATAAGCCCCTTTATTTACGTTTTTTTTGTAGATCCTATGACCCACTGTTTATATGGATCATCAGCGTTGACGAGAGGCAGTTCAACTATGCAGGGACATTCATACGGATGCACCGATCTTACGGCGTCACGCACTTTATTAAAAAGAGCATGGCGTGTTTTTATGAACATTACCGATTCTTTATCCTCGCATATTTTATCTTTCCATTTGTATATCGATGTCATCCCGTCGAAAATATTGACACATGCGGCAAGCTTTTTGCGGATAAGCATACGGCCGATCTTGACGCCGTCTTTTTTAGAAGGGACTGTAACATAGATCGTGCATAATTTAT
The DNA here is from genome assembly GCA_035403965.1 of Candidatus Omnitrophota bacterium. Lineage (GTDB taxonomy): Bacteria > Omnitrophota > Gorgyraeia > Tantalellales > Tantalellaceae > DAONGE01. The sequence goes on from DAONGE010000034.1 coordinate 13,090, forward strand.
CCATGATATTCCCGTCCTATGGTTTCGTATAGAGCGATCGCGGCCGCGGCGTTCACGTTAAGGGATTCTACCTTGTCGGATATCGGGATATGGAACCAGATGTCCGTCAGCTCCGCCATTTCGTTGGATATTCCCTGCCCTTCGCTTCCGAGCACGATTATCATTTTTGGAGATAACTTGATATCGCTCAGCACTGTTGAGTTCGCACCGTGAGATTTTCCTGCATAGACCTTATATCCGTCCGCCTTTAGACGCGCAATGTCCGCGTAGGAGGCGTGCATTACCGCGATATCGAATAATGTGCCGGACGCGGATCGTACCACTTTAGGATTGTATATATCCACGGATGATCCCGTTATCAAAAGAAAATCAGAACCGAAAGCGGCCGCGCTGCGTATGATAGAACCCAGATTGGCCGGGTCCTGCAGACCGTCGCAGACCGTTATTGAACAATGTTTGCGAGGAGTGAAAATGTCCTCAATTGAAAGATCGCGTTTTTTGAGCACCGCGAGTATACCGTCAGGATTTTTAAGATTTGAGAGTTTTTCGAAGGATGAAACCGTAGTGGTAAAAAACTGTGTATTCTTATCCCGGAGAGACAGGTTGTTTTTCATCTCTTCATCGACTGACAATATGTATTTGATCTCGCATCTTTTCTCGGCTATATCCGATAGCGCTTTAAAGCCTTCGGCGACAAATAATCCCGATTCGTCACGGGATTTTTTGTCGCGTATCAACTCGCGTATCTCCTTTAACTGCGCGGCGGTCGCTTTCACCGGGTATCCTCCTATCGTTTGAATTCGCTTAATGATTCCCACCACTTGTTAGAGTTCCACTTCGAAAGTTTTTTGTAGAGGCCTTTCGCACTTTTTGTTTTCAGGTGTTTCGGGGCCGCGCGGAAAAATTTTTTGGCAGTGGAGAAACCCAGATCAACGTATTCTTTTGCCTGGAGTATGCACTCGAGTATATCGGCGTCGCGCGCGATAAGAGCCTCTTTTGTATTCTGTTTGTCATAATCCAAACGCATCGATGCTAATTCCGAGCGCATATTCTTATCCAAACGTTCTATTTGTCCTTCAAACGCCTTTTTCTCGGCGTCGCGCGTGTTCAGATAACGGCTTGCAACCTTATGTTGATCGTTTATGCGCGCTTCGTGAAGATCGCCGAAAAGGGACATCATTACGACTTTGTACGGATCGACTTTTTCCATTTTGGCCAGACAGTAACCGACCATGGCGCACCGGAAGCTGTGCTCGGCTACGCTTTCCTCGAACGGTATGCCTATCATCCACCAACCGCTTCGCTTTATCCGTTTCAGCATCCCGGCTTCTGCCAGAAGATCGAGTATGATCTTTTCATTCATTTTTATTCTCCGTTCGTTTTTCTGATGTGTTTGCGACGCATAAGTTCGTAACAGACAAGTGATGTCGCCACTGAAACATTGTATGATAATTTAGCCCCGGGCATCGGGATAGTGACCGCGGTATCCAGCAGTTTACGAAGTCCCGGACGTATCCCTTTTTCTTCGGAGCCTATGACCAAAGCCACCGGATACGGGATCCCGACCGTGGTTATGTCATCCGCTTCGGGCTCTGCTACGGTTCCTATTATGTGAAATCCCTGTTCTTTTGCTTCTTCCATGCCTCTGGCGATGTTGGTCATTTTAGCGATCCACATATGGTTCTCGCCTCCGCACGCGACACGTAGCACGGACTCGGTCACATGTGCCGATTCATATTCAGGGAGAATGATCGCGAATCCGCCCAGGCACGCGAGGTTTCTAATGATTGAACCGAGATTTTGTGGGTCGGTGATGTTATCGAGGAACACTGGGATTGTCCCGTTTTTAAGGCATTTTGGAAGTATAGCATTGAAGTCGGCATATTCAAACTCATCCACCTCGGCGATGACGCCCTGTGAGTTGATATCCCCACATAGCTTGTCGAAATCATTACGGTCCACCGATTCGAAATCAATCTTTTTAGATTTAGCTTCTCGTACGATTTCCGAAAGATCGGTTTTCTGCCGCAATAAAAGCCGTTTTATCGTTTTGGGTCTTGTGCGAATGCGCTCAAGAACCGGGTTTTTACCGTATAATCGCATTGTTTGTCCTTAATCATCTAATTTCGAATCTCGAATTTCTAATCCCTAAAACCCTGTCATGCCCGAATGCTTTTATCGGGCATCCATAACATTAAAATTATCTCATTTTATTTTACAGATTCCCGCCTAATGCATGCGGGAATGACATCACATGTTTTATTGGGCGGGGAGAAACCCCGCCCCTACGTTATCGTCTATTTTCGATTCTCGATTCTCTTTGGGCGCACACGTGGGTGCGCCCCTACGTAACCAATCGGTGTAATCGATTCTCGATTTTCCATTCTCGCCTTATTATTCTGCCTTTCGCCCATAGACACCTATCAGTTGCCCCTTGTCCAGCACATGTCCTTCCGCGGCGTTCAATACTTCGGATCGGTCCGCGTCAGGATCAACATCCAGTGTTGTGTCCAGCGCATGAACTGTTATTACATAGCGGTGCTCGGGGCCGGGAGGCGGTGTTGGTCCCCCATAGCCAATCGTTTTATAATCATTGATGCCCTGCATAGATCCGTTGGATAATTTCGCGTTCTTAGGGATGTTTTCATCCAGAGACCTGATATTTTCCGGGATGTTGTAGAGCAGCCAATGTATCCAATCCCCAGTCGGCGCGTCCGGATCGTCCATTATGATAAGAAAACTTTCGGTGTCTTCCGGAATATTATGCCAAGATATCGGGATCGAGACATTTTCCCCGTCGCCAGTATATTTTTTAGGTATGATTGTTCCTTCTTTAAAAGCTGAGCTTTTCACTTCGATCAGCGCGGATGCGGGTATTGTCAAGCTGATGAAAATGCAAATTGCAAAACATAGGTTTCTCAGCGTTCGACCGATCTTTCTATTCATGATATCCTCCGCGATAAGTATACCACATATCATAAACTGCATATTATCAATATCCCCAAAAATATCGGGGCTGCTTTGACTATTTTTTGAGTCGCGCTATCTAATGCAGCTATTTTTAGTACTATATTTTTAGATCTTTCCTCAGGAAGAATAAAAACTGCTACGGCGCTCAGGAATAAAATCACGCCGATCACAAGAACAAACGCCGGGGATCTCGCGCCCTGTGAGACATAAGCAAGAAGAATGCCGTATAAACCCCGGAAAACAGCAATATATCTGATGTTTTTGCCATGCAGTGCAGCTCTGATAATAGTCGAAAAAAAATCCTTTTTCACTATTAAGGCAAATCCGAAAACAACAATAAGAGCCGCGATGCATTCCGCGATCTTTATAAGAACTATCATCATTATTTCATCATCCCCTTTATAGTTTCCAGTATGGCGTCGGCACTGGATTGTGCCGTGTCAGCTGCGGCACCTCCCGCCTGTGTTGCCGCGTTCTGAGGTTTCGCGATAAGGTTTGATATAGTGTTCACTGCCACAGTCTGGACAAGGGCTTTTTTAACTTTTGGGCCGAGATAGAAATGGAGATCGTTAAGCGCTCCTTTGATCTTAAAATCGAAAATAAGCCGGTCTGACGATGATTTAAGATAATTGACGATGGAAGGCGCCGCGTCCCCCCAGTATTTCTGATATTCGTTGGCGCTGCGTTCCTTGAAAGCCAATCCGTTCAGTTCAAGTATGTTGTCCGAACCAAGAATGGAGTTATCAAAATCGAATATTAAAGTCCCCGACGCGCTGCATTTTGTGATCGTTATAGGGATGTATTTATCGTAATACGGTTCGAAAGCGGTCGGGTCTATGTTTTTTAGTTCGATACGGTTCGACATCGTCAGTTTGGGGTTCGCCGTGTCGTGTCGCATTATCCATCTGACACGTTCGTTCGGCCGTCCGTTCAGGACGCCGTCCAACTCCCCGGAGAGCTGGTTAATTTTACTGTATTTATCGGCAAAATCTATGGTAAAGAAACCGTTAACGCCGGATAGAGCGATCGTATAAGGCTCGTCGCGCGATATTGTCCCGTCCGAAAAAGAGACCTCCCCGTCCCGGATATCCAACGTATCGCACAGTTTAATAAGCTCATAAATGTCAATGGCCGGCATATGTTTTAATATGAATCGTTTCCACCACGGGATAGTCTCAGGGACTGATATGCTTGTACGCGCGTCTTTCTTCAGTTTTTGTTTCTCCACGTGTTTCTGTATCGCCGAAACATTTGTTTCACCTGTTGGAAGACGCTCAATGTATATTTTAGGTTTTGTCGCGATGATGTCGGTTATTTCGATCCCGTCGGTAAAGGTCGAACCGTTCATTTTGAAATGGCAGGTGATTTGTGAAATGTGAATGAAATTTTTATTCTGGAACTGTTCGGGATTTTTCATGGCAAAGCCTGTAGCCGTTATTACTTTTCGATCCATATCAAATTCAATGTGATCAATAGAAAGATAGTGCGGCAGATTACTTTTGATTATGGATTCCATAGAATCCCGTAGCAATGAGTAACCATTTTTGTAAAGATACAGACCTCCGGCCGCAAGAACAACAACGATCGTGATGAGTAGAAAAAGAAAAAATTTGCGCATTTAACGCCACACTCCTTTGATTTGTGTGCCGCATTTAAGGCACCGTCCGTCTTCAGAAAAACTTTTTGATCTCGTGGCCGAAAAACCTGCTCTTACCACACATAGATTAGCGCATCCAGGACATATTGTATTTGTTCCGGCACTTAACTGCATGTTACCGATGTAAATATGTCTGAGCCCCTCTTCCCGTCCGATAGAATACGCTTTTTCCAGTGTCTCGGCCGGGGTGGAGGGTGTTTTTGTCATTTTGAAGTCAGGATGGAATCGACTGATATGCCATGGCATATCAGGGTCTATATTGTATATGAATTCGGCGATCCTCCGCAGTTCGGCTTCAGAATCGTTTATTCCCGGGACTATGAGAGTTGTGATCTCAACCCAGATCCCGGATTTTTTCATGGCTCCTATGGATTCCAGAACGGGATGTAGGGATCCTCCGCATTTTTTGTAAGTGTCTTCGCTGAAAGATTTTAGGTCCACATTCGCCGCGTCAATGAGGTTCGACAAGATCGATATTGCGTCCTGTGACATATATCCGTTCGTGACAAATATATTCTTAAGGCCTTTTTTTTTGGATAATTCCGCGATGTCCATAGCATATTCGAAGAATATCGTGGGTTCGGTATACGTGAAGGATATGCTTTCACATTGGTTGCGTACAGCTTCTTTCACGATGTCGGTCGCACTGAACTCATATCCGTCGGCATCGTCGTTACGACGTGACAACTGCGATATGGTCCAATTTTGGCAGAACCCACAGCGGAAGTTACAGCCGATAGTCGCTATGGAATACGTGTATGTCCCGGGCAAAAAATGATAAAGCGGTTTTTTTTCAACGGGATCGATGTGACTGGCGATTACATTCCCATATGCGAATGTAAAAAGCGCTCCGTCGATATTTTGTCTCATACCGCAGGCACCGAATCCCCCTTCTGGAATAAGACATCGGTGCGCGCACAAACGGCACTTAACTTCCCTGTTGCTCAGTTCATCCCATAGCACAGCGTCATGTTGCATTTTAGTTCTCCCCTTAGCAGATATAATATACCTCAAAAATGTCACGCCCGAAAGTCTTAAACTGGTATCTGTGGGAAAATCCGTTTGGTTAATTGCTGCAACAAAAGGGAAAGAGTGAATACTATCTCCCGGAGAATTTTATTCCGCACTTCGCCTGTTCGGAATGTTCGAGCACTTGAGAAAAATACCCGCAAAAGATAAAAGTATTTTACGCTTCAGCGAAGCATCAAACGCCTGGAGATCGAAAATAACAGGGTATTTTTCTGAAGGGCGCAGAACTTTCGAACAGGCGGATCTAGAAATATACTGAGAGGCGAGACCCGCAGGCGCCAAAATTGTCAGAAAATTCTCAGAAAAAGGAAATCGTCTGCGGGCAGGACTTCTCGTTTCGCCTGCTCGACCGTACGGAGATTGCATTCACAGATAGCAAAAGAATGTTTGATTTTAGATCTGGGTGAAAAGGGACAAATATGCGTTGGCGCATTTGTCCCAGTTCCAGTGCTGTTCGGCGAAATCCGCGACGCGCCGTCTGGTGTCGGGAGAAAGAGCGGCGTCTGATAATAATGTTTTTAGACGATTTTCCCACGTATTTATTTTGTGGTGGTCGGCGTAGAATAATGTATTTTCCGCCGGAGGATACGCATCGATGATCTCGCGATTAACTATTACTGGAGTTCCACAGGACATGGATTCCTGTATGACCAGCGGGAAACCTTCGCCTACGCTTGGTAGGACCGTAAGGTCTGCTGCTCTATAAAAGTCCGGCATTTTCATTTTGTCTATGTGGCGAAAAACACGGACGTTTTTCAACCCCCATGTTTCCGGATCGATCGCGCCCCACCCCACGAATATCCATGTGACATTATTAAAGATACGGGCAAGTTCTTTCAATATAGGCAGTCCTTTTTTCTCGACGAATCGGCCTGCAAATAGAAAAACCGCATCGTTCTCCGGTAAAGAATATTTTCTACGTATGTCCTGACGCGTGTTCTCATGGGGCGGATAAAAAAGTGACCTATCGACGCCGTTCGATATGAATAGTGTGTTGTAAGCATTATTCATGTCGAAATATTTGCGCACGGATTCACTTATAAAAACGGTCTTAAAAGAGGTTCGCATCATTAACAGTCCGATCGTACGGTTCGCGCAGGAAAGTATGATACGGAATATCGGGTTTTTATATGGTATATATCCGATATGCTGGGTAATGACAATGCGTTTTTTGTAGAATTTAGCCGCGCAAAAAGCCGCGATGTTCCCAAAATACGCATAATCGTGTATGTGCACGATGTCGGCCGCTTTTACGGCCTTGAAAAGTTTTGATAACGAACGCAGCCCCCAGAGCGGATAAGGTACGCCGAACTTATTCTCGAAATAATTATTCGCGTTCATGGGGATAGAGCGAAAAGATGACGTTACTGCCGGAGGTTTATCGACATCGCTGGCAATCCATGTGATGTCAATATTCTCTTTTTTTAAAAGGGTCTGGATGATATTCCCTGCTACTATCTCCACACCGCCGCCGTGGGCGTTATAATAATGTGTCACAACCAGTATTTTCATGGCGTTTATCTCATTTGTACAAGTACTTCGCGTTATTGATCACTTCGTGCTGCATTTTTAGTATACGGAGCGCGTCCTCGGCGCCTACTCCTTCCATCGGAGTATCGTTTAAAACCGCTTCCGCGAAACGGCCGAAAACAATCTCATTGCCGTATCGAAGCGTACCGAGAAGATGCTTGATGCCCTGCGAAATATTTTGTGCCCAGTGCTGCCATGTGGCTATCAAGGATGTCCGGAAAACGGTAGAGGTTACATGTAGTCCGTCGTTTGGAAGACACATATAAATGTCACGGAATATATCGATATCTCCAAGACATTTTTCGCCGAATATCATTAGATGCCATTCGCTTACCGGAGATTCGAAGTTCAAACTTACTGTGACAGGGGTCGACGATGATCCGCATTTCGCTCGGTATTTCATAAAGATCTGAGCCGGGGTATTTAGCCCGGTAGTGCTTGGGAATATATCGCTTCCGATATGTTCAAGCGGACCGGGAGAGAGTTTAGAGAGCAGATAGAAAAAATGAGGGCTTTCGTCATAGAAAAGCCCAAGCGGTAATTTTTCATACCAGACCGGGAGCCTTCGTCCCGGGTTCCCCATTTGTACGGCCGATATCGCTTTGATCGCGCCGTATTTCCCGTCTTCAATGTCCTTTATCATTTTTTGCGTCGATGACGCGAACTGAAAATTATGAACGACGCCCAATTTAAGGTGTTTTTCGCGGGCAAGGTTCACGAGCTCTTGCCCTTCATTCACCGTCATCGCGAAAGGTTTTTCGGTAATGACGTGTTTATTCAACATAAGAGCGGTCTTTATCATTTCATAATGCAGCATCGGCTGAACGCTGACCGTGACGGCGTCCACTTCATTCATCCACGGTACGGTTCGGATATCCTGTGTTTCTGCGGAATAACAGCCGTATTTTTTAGCTATATCGGCCGCGCGGCCGGGATGCTTGTCTATGACACCGACGATCTTGAAACGTTCGTCCGCCGCGATAGTTGGCAGGTGCCTGTGAGTTGATACCCATCCAAGCCCGATCAGGGCTATATTGATCTTTTTTTTAACATTTTCCATTTTTTCCTTCTACTGTTTGTTTTTATATAAAAAATCTGTCTGCGCGCCTACACCCCGTAACGCGTCAAAAACGGCTATTGGTATGCCCGGAACAAGCATAAATAACGCTGCAAGAATTCGGTATATGTTTTTAAAAACTCCTTTACTCAAAAATTGCGCATATGTCCCCTGCGGCACAAGCGTAAGGCCGATATGTCCGGCCGCGCTTAAGATCGGCTCGCTTCGTTTTGAAAGGAACGATAGCCCAAAATTTTCAGGATATTCAGTCATAGCTTTTATTGACGGGATCCAGACATGTCTTGGGGCCTCGCGGTATAACGAGTGTTTTTGTTTGAATATACCGAGCTGTAAGGAGTCGTTCACTGGAACTCGAAACAGCAGTAATCCGCCGGGAGCGAGATGTGTTTTTAGGTTTTGAATAAATCTCCGGGGATCTTTTATATGTTCCAGCACGGCATAGGCGGTTATTATGTCGTATTTTTCGCTTTCTGGCACATCCTCTATCCGGGCCCGTCTGACGTCGCATCCCAGGACTTTGTCCGCGTATTCAACACATTTTGCCGATGTTTCGATCCCGTGCGCGTCGAACCCGCTTTCCATAAAAACCTTAAGTCTCAAACCGGTGCCGAACCCGACGTCCAGGAGCCTGTTCCGGCCGGGAGTAGTATATCGTTTAAGCCAGGCAGCATCACTTTTGTATATCGGCGCGTAGAACATCTCCCATTCGATCTTTCGCATGATCCGGTCAAGTACGGAGGCTTCCGACGGCATACGGAACATGTATTCATCCTCGTAGATGTCCTCGGCGCTGTCGTCCGGCAGAGGTGTCAGTATGTCTGAACCGCATTTAGGGCATCTAAAAAAAACAAACTCACCGGTTGTTCGCCCGCATGGGATCGCCCCGAGCGTGATTCGTGAGATTGCCTCTCCCTTATAATCGCAGATTATGCAGTTCATAGCGCTCCGTTTTATAAAAATATAAAATCGTTCCTGATAATATATGAAAGATCGAAACCGATCGTTTTTATAACGGCATAAGCCAGAAAAAACACGAGTAGAAATATCACATAGCCCCGCGTCTTTTCGTTTTGCGACGTTATGTATGATACCATTTCCTTGATCGTGTACACGGCAAGGATCATAAATGCCGGGGTCGCGATCGTGATATATCTGATCTCTCCCGATGCGTATTTCCCGAATAGTACGAATGTCACAGCGATCAGCAGCAAAAACACGTTTATCGCGTTTTTACGATCCTTCAGGAAAAACAACGAGCAGAAAGAAAGAATGTACAAGGGCGATATCTCAATAAGATGTGAGAACGCGAAAATGACGGGTTTATTATCGTACATATGCATAGACGAGCTTACCGGTGGATACCACCGGATATTGAGCGCGTTAACGATGTTACCGATAGAAAAAGCTAATATCAACGCGGCGAATATTCCAAGCGCGTTTTTTAGATATTTAAAATATTTTTCGTATATTTCGTTGGGATAAGCGGCTTGCTTTTTATGGCGAAGAAAATAAACCGCGATGATCGCGATCACAGCCGTGGCTGCTCCGCCTACTAGCCCGGCGATATACCCCGAACTCGGGCCTATCCCGCTGACGGCCGATGTGTTCAATCCTATAATCTTTTGGATGAAAGCCGGCCCGAATACGGCGTAATTCCATATAAGCCACGGTGAAAATACTGCGAACGGCAGCGCGCAGTAAGCAAGGAACCGAGTTTTGTCTTTCATTTTCCCCGATAACATTAAAAAAGCGCAGGCGGCTATCACTCCGGGTACCGCCGAATATTTACATAATAGCGCCAGACCCAGCGATACCGCAGATATTATCAGGTGACGGTCGCGCCCTGATGTCTGCCACAAGATAGCGAAAAAGATCCCGAGATAGATGAAAAAAGTGCAAGGCCCCTCGATCCATATTTTTTGTGAACAGAATGTGTACACAGGTTCGATCCCCGTGAAGAACGCGGCCAAGATCCCCCACCATGATCCCCAAATTGCTTTGCATGAGAAAAACACCACAACTATTAACCCAAGCCGGAAGAATAACGTCATGTATTTGCCGCTGATCGCGTTCCCGGAAGTCATTTTTTGCGAGATAGCCACAAGATATGAGAATAAAGGCGGATGTTTAAAAAGAGGAACGTCCAGATATCCCTTCGCGATCACTTTATCCTGATTATCTTTCATTGCCGGTTCGGCCTCTTTCCAGAAAGGCCGCGGCGAATAGTCGAAAGGATCGCGGCTAAGTTGGTCGGCCAGCACGGTATATAGATGTTCGTCGAAGGAAAGACGTTTTTCGTTCTGTATCGCTTTTTGTCCGAAAAGAAAAGCGCCCAAAACGATCACAGCCAGCAGTAGATAGCTTATAATATCGTTCTTTCGCGCTCCGAGGAGATCAAAGTATTTCATCAATATGAAACTGCTCCTTTGATAGTAACAAATATTTTGCCAGATGATTTTGTGTGCGAAACCTGTGCCTTGCGTATTATAGTATACCATCCTTAGTATTTGCAATCTCTTCTTCGGTGAATTAGTGGGGCTAATTCTTACATGGGCAAGAAGTAATACTATTTCTTTCTCTTGGCGAAACGAGAAGTTCTGCCCGCAGACGATTTCCTTTTTCGGAGAATTTTCT
>DAONGE010000035.1:0-23076 GCA_035403965.1 Candidatus Omnitrophota bacterium
GGGATAGGGGTTATTCTGGGAACACGTATAACCTCGCGCACATAATTAATGTCGATGGCATATTCCTCTTCTGCGAGTTTAAAACAAATTGCTCAACTGTCCCTTTTTTTGCGGTATCTTCCATATCATACCTCTTTTTGATGTTTCGGGAACACGCCCCAATAAAAACTAATTTACCCTGATTTTTTAAATTGTCAAATTTTCGCTCGTTTTGACATCGGTCAACATCTTCTGTTTCTTTTCCTTATACATATTCGCATCGGCCTTTTCAAAAAGATCTTTCGCATTCAAAAGCCCCTTATTGTACGTCGAAAAACCTATACTGACACGCAAAGGGATATCTATCGCCTTATCGTCAAGCGTCACATAATTCGACGCGATAGCTTCTCTGATACGTTTTACGGCACAACCCGCATCCTTCACGTCCGTTTCGGGCATTATTACGATAAACTCATCTCCGCCGTACCTTGTGACGATATCCGATTCCCGCGTATTGTGTTTCAACACGTCCGCAAGTTTTTTAAGCGTCATATCCCCGGCATAATGGCTGTAATTGTCGTTAATGGTCTTCATATTATCCACGTCAAATATCACGAGCGAAAATACATTCCCATAGCGGCGCGCCACATTGAAAAGCTGGGATATCTCTTTACGGAAATAGTTCGCATTGAAAAGCCCGGTCAGAGTATCCACCATGGCGATTTTGTCATACAATTCATGGCGAGCGATTATAGAACTGAGCCGGGCCAAAAATTCCCTTAGATCAAATGGTTTCGTTATATAGTCCACAACGCCCAGACTGAAACCCATTTCTTTATCTGATATATCGTCCCTGCCGGTAAGATATACAACTGGGATTGGAGCGAGCACTTCATCGGCATTAAGTATCTTTTTCAGCTCTATCCCGGTTATGTCCGGCATCATTATGTCCATAATGATGATGTCGGGCATTTCTTCACGAATCTTTTTTAAAAACCCATATCCTGTCGCATATGCCGTGACACAGTATCCGTTCTCGGACAGAAACATGGATAAAAGATCCCGTGTATTCTGATCATCATCGACGATAACAATCTTTTTTTTGCTCACAACGGTATCGGGCATAGATCCCCTTTTATAAATCACCGTAATGCCGTTATTTTCTTTCCGAGATCAAAAATGTTTTTCATTAATTTTTTATTACGAAGCGCGTCACCCTTACCCTCTAATCCGGGGCAGAACAACTCCGACACGCATTTCGCGCCGACCGTAACAAAAAAATTCCTGGCGATGGACGCCGCATTATCGAAGAATTTTCTTTCAGCTGCGGCTGAAACTGCGATAAAAAAACCTTTCTTTGTTTTCAGAGAAAGCGTCCCTTTCTCGTATTTCGCGCGCCAGAGACATTGATACCTGTCTATCATCATTTTAGCCTGAGCACTAAGACTGCCGAAGAAAATAGGCGACGCCAGAATTATCACATCCGCTTTCTCCACCAAGCTATAGACGGCACCCATCCCGTCGTGGATACGACACGATCCGTCTTTTTTTGTTCTATCGCACTCGAGACATGGGGAGAACTTAAGTTCGGAAAGATTTATCTTGTGAGTAAGCGCCCCGCCGGCACAGGCTCCCTCTAGAACCCGGTCAAGGATAGCATTCGTATTACCTTTTTTTCTAGGGCTTGCGCAAATACCAAGTACCATCATAAAAACCTCTCAACTAAATACCGGAGATGAACGACTTTTCGTTAAAGGATTAATTTCGGAACACGCCTCCCGGGCTATTTATATCACAGTACCGTCGGGGATAATGGTATTTTTGCTTATGATGACTATGCCGTCCCTTATGAAATAGTTAGGACCGTCGAATTCTTCTAATTTATTGACATTCACAATACGCACGTTATTGCCTATCCGCACGTTCTTATCTATTATAGCACGTTCAATATGGCATTGTCGACCTATCCCTATATAAGGGATACCAGCCTTTACATCCTCGACCATCTGTTCGGTCGTTTCATAATAATCGCTTCCCATTGTTATGGTCTCTTTTATGCTTGTCCCGTCACCTATGCGCAATCTAAGAGCTATAACGGAACGAACGATATTGCTGCCAGCCCCTATTATTGTCCCTTCCGCTATAATGCTTTTTTCAATACTGCAATTCTCGAATTTAGCCGGCGGCAAATATCTGGGACGCGTGAATATCGGCCACTTTTCGTCGAACATATCCAAAGGTGGCATAGACTCGGTAAGCATAAGGCTTTCATGATAAAAAGTCTTCATATTCCCGATGTCTCTCCAATACCCGTCAAAAACATACGCATATGTGGATTTTAATTTTATCGCGTCAGGGATTATTTCTTTCCCGAAGTCCACTTTATCCATGCTTTTGTTCAACAGCTCAATAAGCGTATATTTGTCAAAAACATAAATACCCATCGAGGCCAGAAAGGAGGTCTTTCCGTTCTCGACGACACCCATATCCTTCAGCTGCGAAGTCTCACGCGGTTTCTCTATGAAACTCTTTATCCGCTGATTATCGTCTATGGACATTATGCCGAAATGATGGCACTCTTCCATCGGGACCCTGTTGCAGGCGACCGTGACCTGAGCTTTTTTCTCCACGTGCTGTCTAATGATACCCCAAAGATCTATTTTATAAAGCTGATCCCCGGAAAGAATAAGGATATATTTTACTGAGGGATTATTAAAATGTTTGAAACACCTTCGCACGGCGTCCGCCGTACCCTGGAACCAGTTGGCGTTATCCATAGATTGCTCGGCGGCCATTATCTCCACGAACCCGCCAGAGAACGGCTCCATTTTATATGTACGATTTATGTGTTTATTAAGCGATTCGGAATTGAACTGCGTGAGGATGTATATTTTACGCAAACCGGCGTTGAGGCAATTGCTTATAGGGATATCTATCAAACGGTGTTTACCGAAAAGAGGCACAGCAGGTTTACATCTTTCCTTGGTGAGCGGATACAGCCTTGTCCCCCGGCCTCCCCCAAGAATAACACACAATACTTCGTTCATCTCTTCCATAAACTCCTCGTCTGTTTAATAGTCATAATTATACATCAAACGCGAGTTTTTGCAAAACATCCCTTAACAACACAATCTGCCTCGACACAAGAGGTTCAATCTATCCGGGCGTATATTCTATAATCTATATCCGGGAAAATATTATATTTCCCCTCGGATTCCTTCAGAAAGGTTTCCTGTATTTCGCCCTTACGAAGCTGATCATGAAGAACGAGGAACCTCCCGATATGTTCCTTTGTGCGATCCTTCGCGTAATTAACGAACGTACCGGTCTTCATTATGAAAGCCCAGTCACTGGACTGCGCGAGAAGCAACTCTCTTGCCATCTGGTTCAGGGCTCTTTCTTCAACCTGTGACGGCGCAGTATATTGTTTGGCAGACTCCGACATAAGTTCGGAGATCTTATGCAGATGCCTGTATATCCAGTCATTAGATCCGTCAAGCCAAACCTCGCTGTATCCTTTGTATCCCCAGCTGGACATCGAAGGTTTTATCGGTGGATATTTATCATAAAGCTTGAGATATCCACCCGGAGTGATCGTCTTGATCTTATCCTGATCAAAATGCATCTTTCTCAAAAGATAATTCAACCAATCCGGGCCTTCAAACCACCAATGACCGAAAAGTTCGGCATCGTATGGCGATACTATAACAGGGGTCCTGTCCATCAGATCCACCAGATTATCGAGCTGTTTCTGCCTGCTGTTCATAAAATCCGCGGAATCCTTCGCCGCGGTCTCAAGCGCCAGACGATGATCGTATATATCTTTCTGATCAGTCGCGCCGGTTATCCTGTAATATTTGATGCCGGTATTCACGCGTGTGTTAAAATTATTTATGTACGGTTTTATATAGTTAAAATCCAGATCGAACCCTATATCCCTGTAATATTCGCGGTAATTATAATTTCCGGGATACCCGTCCTTAGCACTCCACACTGATTTCGAGCTGTCAAGATCGCGCCCAAATACATATGTGCCCGATTCACAGATATACGGACTATATACCGCATATTTTGGACGCGGCGAGCCGAAAAGCACTCCGTGGGCCTCCACAAAAAAGTACTGTATACCGAACTCCCTGAGTATTTTTTCGTGACCTTCGTTATATCCGCATTCCGGCAGCCACATCCCTTTCGGGACAGAACCAAAAACATTTTTATATGTATCAACGGCGGTTTTGATCTGCGCGCGTATACCGGCTTTATACGGATCGATCGACGGGAGATATCCGTGCGTACCGCAGCATGTAATGACCTCGAGTTTTCCAAGATCGTTGAATTTTTTGAACGCCAAAAGTATATCCTTACCGTATATTTCCGAAAAAACTTTTTTCGCCCGGATAAATCTATCCCTGTACATCACGGCGAGATCATGAAACCTTTTTTCGTTTTTTACGCGTTCCGTCTCTTTTTCGGAAAGATGTATAAGCCTGTCCAGATGCCTGAGATATCTGGAGATCAAAAGCTCGTCCCGAAGCATCGTCATAAGCGTGGGACTAAGGGAAAAAGTCACGTGAAAATCCACGTTGTCCTGAATAAGCCCGTCAAACACCTCGATCATCGGGACATACGTGTCCGTTATGGCTTCGAACAGCCAATTTTCTTCGAGATAATTCTCACTCTCGGGATGTCTTATGAACGGAAGATGCGCGTGCAGAACAAGCGCAAGGTATCCTTTAGCCACGATTATCTTCTCCCCAGGAACAGGCCGGTACTTCCAAAAATGTCAGATGTTATTCCACCGGAAGAAAGCCATGCCTTTAGATGTTTATCAAGAATGTCCCTCATCTCGTAAGAACTGAGACCACCGCCATAACCGCCGGCTATCGCAAACATTTTATAGTACATTTCTTCGGGACAATCCCACTCTTTATCACGTTCGGGCGACATACCGTAAGAAGGCGCAGCAACTTTATTCGATCTCGACAGCATAAAAAAATCACCGGAAGCAGAAACTATCCCGATCTCGGCGAGCCATGTCCTGCCGGGTGAGCCGGTATGCACATACCAACTGTTCGCCCAGTTCCTGAGTTCAAAATCAAGAACCGTACCGTTTTTGCCCCCGCGGGTATCATCCGTAACGTCAAAAACACGCAAAATACTTTTTGAGGCGGTCTGCCCTTTCTGACGCATATCGTCCCTGACCCTGTCCTCGACTTCTTTTTTGACTTCCCAGTAAGAATATAACGTCCACGGGTCTTTCACCATAAGGACTATTCTGTTCTCGTTGTATTGTGGCGGGATACAATAATTGTTCTTAGCGCAAGGGCGCTCGTTGGGAACCTGAAAATCCGTTCCTGATCTGAACTGCTCGCTCATCATTGACCCCGATAAAAGATTTTTGAAACGGTGAACTATTTTTCGGTTTGCTGATCGAGATGATTATACGTCCGGCGCGAATAATGTGTCAACTGTTTTTGGCGCCAAGTGCCCGATCTATCGCTACTTTGACGATTACTTCAAAAGTTTCAGCGGCCTTGAGCGAAATTTTCCATGCCGGGAATATCACTGAACTCTGGTATGCGAGTTCATACGCCCGTTCAGTCTGTGAAACCGTTTTTATCGGGAAATACCATAAACGCGCCGGATGAGACAGACAGAAACCTGCTACCGCTCCTGTACGCGGATCGTTCAATTTTATATCCCTGACATCATTTTGCTCAAATTTGTCACCCAAAGAACGCACAGGTCCATCGCAGTCAGTGGCAACAAAAGATCCCGCGGAATCAGCGGACGGCATAGTGAAATTGAATTCACTCCCGAAGAACATTTCAAGCGTCCTGTCGCCCATGTTTGTCACAAGAAACCGAACGATAAAACAGGAACCGGAGCCATCGATGCTTATTTCTTTTGTGACATCAACAACATTCCCAAATGCTTCGGACAAGCGTTTAAGCGTAAGTGTGATTTTATCACCTTTCTCCTTAATATGCCCCTCATACGGTTTACCTGGAAGATCGAATTCTTCTTTATATGATAAAAATACAAAATCCTCAAACCCAACGTTCATGCCGAGAAAATGATCCACCATATTGTATCGCCCGTACCTGTCGTATATCAGATGATCCCGCATGCTTTTATCAGGCGCTTCCAGTATATCGTGAATGGTACGGCATTCAAAGATGGACCGCGTCTTTCCGTTCTCTATTTTATCGATAATATGTCTGTGATAGGCCTCTTTCCTCCGCGTGAGCGTATTCGTGAAGTTATGACAGAACAACTTTGAATCCAGTTCCTTCAAGACCCCGCCTTCAGCCGGAGAGAAGAACAGCGTTATTTCTTTATTTCTCAAAATGATCTCATCGTATCCGTCTGCGTCAAGATCAAGGACCTCGGCCTCCGGATACCGTGCCGGCGGGATAGCCGCCGATTCCGCTTTGATCAAATGCTTATATACCGATTCCCTAAGGTGATAAAAATACAATCCGCCGAACACTCCGTGCCAGTAAGCACAGTTACATTGACCGCGATATAGATCCTTTACAGCCGGCTCGTACTTTTCACTGCCAGCCCTCGAGGACTTAAGCGTCCCATCAAGTCTGCCGCTGACATACAGCATACGTTTATGCATATGATTCGCCTCGGGATATTTAACAAGAAAATTTCTCCAGAAACCTCCGCGCAAATACGGTTTATATCTGCATTCCAGGTTCTTTTCTCTCATCTCTTCCGTCAGTTTTTCATATGCTTCCTGGACATCCGCCGGAAGAGCCCATTCAAGCATTTCTTCATATGACCCTGTGGGGAAATACACCCTGCCTCTGTGAGGTATACTTTCTATACAACCGGAAAAAGTTTCGGTCTTCAGCCATGCGGAGTTCTTCACGATCTCATCAAAGAACATACGGAGCCATTTTGCCTCATATACCCATTTAAAAGTCCCGGGCCATTCTCCAAATTTTTCCGCGTCATCTCCATAAACAAATATACAGTTCTCGTCGCCACGGGATATTTTTTTCATGTACTGCACGGATTCCCAGGGCATCTTGAAAGGTATGTGATATCGAAGTATTTTATCGGATGGGAAGACAAACAATTTATGTCCTTTATCCTCGGTTATATAATACGCGTATGTATCCTCTTTTTTAATACCGGCATAGGTAAAATGTGCGTCGTCAAGTATCGCGTATTTCATCCCGGCTTCGGAAAGTATTTCCGCGAGCGACGGTTCCCACACGCGTTCCGATATCCATGCACCGCGCGGTTTCGCGGCAAAGCGATCCTCAATATATCTATTCTGCATCTCGATCTGGCCTATGGCGTCGCGGTACGGGATAACGGTAAGTATCGGTTCATAAAAGCCTCCGCTCAGTATCTCGACCTGAGAACGCTTCGCCAGATCTCGAACCATCAACAATAATTCCGGGCGTTTTTTCTCTATCCACTCAAGAAGGCATCCGCTGAAATGAAGGTTCATTTTGATATCGGGATATTCCGTCAGCATTTGCAGAAAAGGGATATAACATTTGTCAGAGGCACGTTCTATCACTTCATCGAAATTACCGACGGGCTGATGAAAATGAACGGCCATAACAAAGACTGCGGGCATCTAGACAACACCTCCGGAAATCTATCCCCAGACAATACGTGCGTACAGCTTCGCGTATTCTCTGGCGGGAGATTTCCATGAAAAATCCAGAGACATAGCCTTTGACATGAGTCTATACCAGGCCGGTTTATCCTCAAAACAATTTACAGCCCTGCTGACCGCGTCCACAAAATCTTTTTCGTCCATAGGTCCGAACTTGAAACCGTTACCGTTAATAGGATCCTCATTCACATCGACAACTACTTCGTCAAGCCCGCCCGTAGCACGCACTACAGGGATGGTCCCGTATTTAAGGCTGTACATCTGATTCAGCCCACATGGTTCATATCTGGACGGCATAAGGAACATATCGCATCCGGCCTCTATTTTGTGTGACAGCTGTTCGTTAAAATCCATTATGAATTTTATCTTATCCGGATACCTCTCGGCTAATTTCGTGAACAGTCTGTTATTCTCCTCGCTCCCCCTCCCGAGTATAACAAGAGAAGCATACATGCCGAACATCCGTTCCGCGGCTTTAGCAATAAGATCCACACCCTTCTGATGAACAAGTCGTCCTACATATCCGATAAGCGGTCGGTCAATCGGCAGATCCATTTTGATATATTCAAGCAGATCTTTTTTACATTCAGTTTTCCGCTCGATCGAATCCGGACCATAATTGATCTTTATGTATTTATCCACCTCAGGATTCCATTCATCGTAATCCACGCCGTTCGATATGCCCGTAAATTCTTTTTCTCTGGTCCTGAGAAGACCATCAAGTCCGGCTCCGTATTCAGGCGTCAATACTTCCTCGGCATATTTTTTGCTGACAGTGTTTATCGCATCGGCATAGATTATCCCAGCCTTCATAAAATTGATCTTTCCGTAGTATTCAAGTCCTTCCGGTGTGAAAAATTTCTCGGGTATACCGATAAGCCGCATGAACAAACGGCTAAAAATCCCCTGATAGGCCATATTATGTATCGTGAACAGCGTTTTAATACCCGTGTAATGCTCTTCTCCGGAAAGTTTGTATTTCAGAAAAAAAGGGATAAGCGCCGACTGCCAATCGTTACAATGGATTATATCGGGTTTAAAAGGTATCGCTTCGATAGCAGCAATAACGGCCTTCGAAAAAAACGAGAATCTCAACGCATTGTCCGGAAAATCCCCGCGCGACGTACAGTATATTTCATCCCGTTGAAAATATCGGCTCTTCCCTATGAAATAAGTGATAAGGCCGTCTTTCTCGCAATAATAAATGTCGAATCCCCTGAAATCACCGGATAAATGATGCCTGACATTTGTTTGCAATTTTTTTATGTCATGTACCTTTGGATCGATACATTTATAGAAAGGCATTATAAGCCGGACATCATGCCCTTCGGCGGCAAGCGCCCGGGCAAGCCCCGAAGATATATCGGCAAGACCTCCGACTTTGGCATAGGGAACCGCTTCGGTAGAAACAAATAGGACTTTTAACGGTCTTCTCATCGTTTTGGAATATTGTTATCCCGATTAAGCTTTCCCGGGGGCGATTATCTTGAAAAAACCCACAGTGGGCCATGTTTCAACAATATCGTCGTTCTTTTTCACGTTTATTCTGAAATTCACTTCATCGTTAGCTTCCGCACCCAGCCGCGCGAACGGTATCTTCATTTCCGCCACATCATCGAACATGAACGTGGTAAAGTTTATGTTCTTCTCCTTGCTCATCTCTATATCCCACGCAGTCGCCATCCCTTTCCCCTTTTTCCCGAAAGGTATCTCAATAAGAACGCGTATGGGGCTAGCCGAACTTATCTGGAGCGTATAGCGTTCTTCCTTGTTGAAATTTTTTCCGGGACGGACCATTATGTAAAGATTCTCCCGGTCCATGCCGTAACCTATCTCTTCGACAACGGCATCCGTCCGTACCATCTCCATGGACAGGCTCCGCGTCTTAACAACATGCGCCGACACCCATTCAAAATCCGTAGTAATCTTACCGTCTATGACAGGAGGGATCATTATAGGAGGAACATCACCGGCTCCGGTCAATAAACCTTTATCGTATATCGGTTCCTCAACAAACGCCGGGACCTTCTTCCCGTTTATCTTGTATATATTGGCTAAATGCATCCTAAAAAGATCGTCGAAAACAAAATTAAGTTCGGTCCCAAATTCATCATACCACCAGAACCAGTCACTGCTTTCGGAGATATAAAGCTCTTCCAAAGATCTCTTATCCTGCTTACTGAAACTGAAAAGATCCTTCCTAACCCTTTCCAGATAACTCCACGCTTTGTTCTTTTGCTCCGACCCTATCCATTTTTTGAAATCGTGATTTATCCATGAGCCACTATAAAGCTCTTTTATTTCCACGCGATGCTTGTGCCGTTCAAGATAATCTCCTATCGTCACAAGCTCAACCCCATTGCTAGAGACCAAAAGACTATATACGCCAGTAAGGAATTTTTTCCCGCCGTCCGGATAATACGGCCACGGATTCTCTCCGTCAAGTATTATGGAAACTATATGGTCCCCTCTGTGCTCTTTTACGGCGTCCAGAATACCGTTCACATCTTTCGCCAGACTCTCCGCCGCGACATCACCGGGCATATTCGCGTATCTGAAACTCACCGCGTTAGATATCCCGGTATCCCTGAAAACCATAGACACTTCATTCGCGCCGTCGCGCGCGACGCACGGACAGAACACGATCTCATCCCTCTGATGCGACCCGCCCGTAGACGACTGAAGTAATATCTCCTCGTCTGTCGCTATCCATTTTATCCCAGCCTCGGCGAAGATGGATATGACCTCGTGTGAAACGCTTCCTTCCGCGGGCCACATACCGATCGGAGGCCTCCCGAAAACTTCTTTGTAAAGCTGTACCGCTTTTTTTACATGCCATACCGCGTCGGGTCTGAAATCAAAACCTTCCTTAGAATTTTTCCCACGGCATAACAAGGGAAGGATCGGATGATAATACGGCGTAGTGGATATCTCAATAAGCCCGTCGGACTGAAGTTTTTTGTATATCGGAAGTATAGAAGCGACCACTTCCGTCTGTTTCTTTATCAGTTCTTTTTTATCGGCTTCGGTGTAATTCCCGCCTTTTCTGAAAAGATCTTTAACGAGCTGATCATTCTCCCTCAGCGTAAAACCGCACCATGCCAGGTTAAAAAACACCTGTATATCGCGCATATCCTCAACAGAAAACTCTTTCAGCTTGTTATCCTTAAGAAAAGCTTCTTCGAGCTTTTCCCCTCGCCTCATAAAAAGCTGTTTATACTTCTCAAATGCGAATATACCGGTGACGGCGCTGCATGAAAAAAAGTTTCTCAATATAAAAAGCTTATCGCTCTCGGTAAGATCCGCCGCGTTCTTAAGCGTAAGCCTAAGAAAAACATCATCCACTTTCTGATTCTGCGTTATATCTAAAAGCTGATATATAAGCGAAGGTGTGAAATTGAACGTACATTTCGCCCCCTGGACATCTCGTACGATGGATGCCATATCCAGATATGAAAAAGTGGAATGCAGCCTCACCCACGGGAGAAGATATTTCCCCGTAGTAAAGTCCTTATATAAAGGCTGGTGCATATGCCACAGAAACGCCACTCCCAGCTTCTTGCTCATTTTACCCCCAAAAAACGCTCTCAGAAAAATACACTATAAAAGTCCCACTTAAAATATATATTATAAATCCAATCCGTCAATAGAAGTACTGTTTTTAGTGACCTGTTTATTCTTTCAGCATAAAACGTTTAAGGAATTTATTATTGGACATCCACCTTAATATTTTATTTATAAGCCGGGTATGCCTTTTTTCATAGGCCTCTATTCCTTTTCTCTGAAGGATAGCGATATCGTTCCAAAGATCGTCCGATCCCATTAACGCGATTATTATCCGGGGCTTAGGCGAAGGATCCACTCCAACGAATGTCCTGCGCGCCTTTCTTGTATACCCGGTCTTTCCCCATGAAACGCCTTCCTTCGCAAATAGTGATTTATTATGCGTAGCCAGGTTTATTTTTTTACCGTCATCACCGGATATGACCATTTTGGGTTGCGACATAAGCTCCAGTATAACCGGATATCTGATAGCGTATTTCATAATAAGCGCCAGGTCCCGCGCCGTAGAACATTGCGACATCTCCGGATACGCCGGAAGGCCCGAAGCATTAGCGTAACTCGTGTTCTCAAGCCCGAGCTCGACGGCTTTTCTGTTCATCATCGCCACGAAATTCTTTTCATTCCCGGCCACTCCTTCGGCGATAGCGATAGCCGCGTCATTCGCGGATTTTATCAGTATAGCCGTCAACATGTCCTTCATTTTATACTTCACGCCCGGTTTAAGTCCGGCCACTGTCGGCTCGACCATATTAACCACACGTGTCGGGATCACATCCTGATCAAGATCACTGTTCTCGATGGCAGTTATCGCCGTCATAACCTTTACTGTAGACGCGGGTTGCCTTTTCCTATCCGCGTTCTTAGCGTATAACACCCTCCCTGTATCCGCCTCCATTACGATAGCCGAAGCGGCGTTCACGCTAATATCGATCTTTTCCTTTTGCTCAAGGTTATACGATAAAAACGCGTATACACCCTCGACCACAATAAGCCCCGCAAAAAATACCACAACCACATATTTCAATATTTTATTTCTCATACTATTTCGCGCCGTCAGTATCTGTTTCTCAACGCGTTCTTCCTTATCCTTCCCTTTGACGGATTAAAATACCCTTTCATAACACACGGGAACTTTTTCCCGACATCGTTTATCAATTTATCCATTCCGATCATATTTTCGGGATTCACCGCAAGCCGCATCTTCTGGAAATAATCCCTAGGGTCGTAATTCAGGTTACGCCATTGGATCATGTTTATGTCATTCCGTTCTATAAAATCGAATAGCGCACCGGACTCCGCCCGCGAGTCGCTGAAACCGGGCATCACAAGATAGTTCACAGAAACAAAAACATTTTTAAGCCTAGCCCGTTTTATAGAATTCACCACGTCCTTAAAAACGTAACCCCTCGGGTTGTAATATCTGTTATAGAATTCTTCCCGCACGCTATTCATGCTCACGCGCATAGAATCTATCCCCGCGTCGTAAAGACGATCAAGCACCGCCGTCAGGCTCGCGTTCGTATTGATATTTATCATCCCCTTGGAAGTTCTGGCGCGTATCATACTGACGGCTTTCTCTATTTCTTTGCCCGACATCAGGGGCTCGCCTTCACACCCCTGACCGAAACTTACAACCGGGTCTTTCACCCTTTCAATATGAAAAAGCGCTACTTCCGCTATTTCTTCAGGCTTAGGTTTGAATTTTATACGCGGCTGAGTGATCGGACATTTTTTATCCGGCTGATATGAGATACATCCTATACAGTTCGAATTGCACACAGGGGACGTCGGCAGGGGGCATTCATAACGCGATAAAAAGAAATTCTTTCCCGCGGGACATCCGTAACGGAGCGCGCACGACTCAAGATGCCGGACAAGCCGGTTCTTGGGAAATATCTTCCTGAATTTTTTCACGTTTTCGCCGATGCGCGCGATATCTCCTGGGCTGAACACCTGGCGCTTTTCTTTATCGACGACAACACCGGCCGCGTAAAACCCGCCGCGATAAAAAACAACTGCGGCATAACTGAATAAAGGCAATATACTTTTAGGACCATCCTCAGAATATGCGGCGTTATACGTCACGGTGTATCCAGGGGCTATAAAAGCCGCTACGGCGCGACACTCTGACGGTACACCACGGAACGGATAATTTTTCAAAGACACATATTGCCCGCTCCCCGCGTCATATCCGACAGGCAGACGATCGGGCAAAGCGAAAAGTTCGCTGTCTTTATGCAGCTTAACCAGGGTTTTCGTATCTATCCGGAAATAATTTCCGGCCTTCATCCCGCATCCCTCAAGACGCGGGCAATCGTAGATCTTATTATTTTTATCCGCTATGACCAATCGCGGGGTATTTTTATCCATTTGATCTCTCTATCATAGTTAGGAGTTGGGAGTTCGGAGTTAGGAGCTGAGAGGCAGGAGTAAGAAATTGTAAGTTAAATGAACCATCCTAACTCCCACCTCCGAACTCCCAGCTCCCGACTCCTAACTCTTAAGATTCAACTCGATCCCGACAGGACAATGATCCGAACCTAAAATTTCCGGCATGATAAAAGCGTCTTTTACCACTTTCATCATCTGTTCCGTCACAAAAAAATAATCTATACGCCACCCGACGTTCCTTTCCCGGGCGCGGGTCTTATAATCCCACCATGTATATTTCCCGGGACTTTTATCGAACTCCCGGAACGTATCAATATATCCGTGCGCCGTTAATTTATCCAGCCAAGCCCTCTCCTCCGGCAAAAAACCAGAAACCACGCTATTCTCTTTAGGCCGGGCAAGATCTATTTCCTTATGCGCGGTATTCACATCTCCGCAAATAATGATATTCCGGTTTTTAATTTTGTCAATGTACTCTAGGAATTTATCATAGAAGAGCATCTTATACTTCAAGCGCGGTTCCCCGGACCCACCGTTCGGAAAATAAACATTGATAAGTAAAAATTTCTTATAATCCATTATTAAAGCGCGCCCTTCCGTGTCAAAATCCCCGCTGAAAGTTTTCTTGACGTTCTCGGGCTCATGCTTAGAAAATACGGCAACACCGGCATACCCTTTTCGCGGTGGATTATTCCAATATGTCAGATATCCTTCCGGACGAGCCATTCCCGGCGTGATTTGTTCCGGGAAAGCCTTTGTTTCCTGAAGGCACAGAATGTCCGGGGCCTGGCACGATATAAAATCTTTGAGACCTTTATCCGCCGCGGCACGTATACCGTTGACATTCCATGAGATTATTTTCATATCCGTTATTATACACGTTATTAATAACGTTTCCAGGGCAACATCACTTATTCCCGCCTCCGCCTGTTCGGAAGTTCTGCGCTCTTTAGAAAAATACCCTGTTATTTTTGATCTCCCGGCGTTTGACTCGCGCTGAAGCGTAAAATATTTTTATCTTTTGCGGGTATTTTTCTTAAGTGCTCGAACATTCCGAACAGGCGGATCGTGGAAAAAGCGTTTTTAAGGTTTATAAATATTCCCGATCTTTTCTAAAATAGTCATGGAGGGCACAGAGCGGAATTCTTGGAAAAATCGCATGCGTTCCAATACCCTTCGGTTGCCCCGTAGCAGTTACTTGCGTACGAACTCCGCGAGAGTCTCGATATGTTTTGTGCGCGGGAACATGTCAAAAGGTTTAACGCGACCGAGGCGCCATTCGGAATCGCACGTTATCTGTTTTATGTCGCGGGCAAGTTTTGCGGGATCACAAGAGATATAATAAATATTCCGCGCGTTCTCAAGGGACTTGATCTCTTCAATAAAATCTTTCCCCACCCCTTTTCGTGGAGGATCCACAAGAACGATATTATCCTGTTTCCTGTTCGTCTTATAAAGACCTATGAATTCATTCTCGACGTCCCCGACAAAAAATTTAGCATTTTTTGTTCCCAGGCTCTTTGCCGTGGTCTTCGCACAATCGATCGCAACTCGCTCCGAATCCATACCTATCCTGGCACAAAAATCCTGTTCCAGAAGAAAACTGAAAAACCCCACGCCGCAATACGCGTCAAAGAACGCGGTATCCTGAGAGACCTTTCCTATCCACTCCTCAAGCGTCTTTGATACCGTCTCAGCTATGTGCCGATTACATTGCGAAAAACCCCTCGGGGAGAAGAATATATCCTTTCCACGATATCTATCGGAATAAAACCTATCCCCGGAACGGCCCGACACCCAAACCCTGCCCGCGTGATCGCATTTTATCGTCACTCGTTCGTTCTTTACCTCTCCGGCCACGGACGCCAACTCGTCGCATATTTCCGGCACGGCTATCGGGCAATTTTTTATTTTGAGTATATCCCGTTCATCACGCGTAAAATATCCGTAAAAATCGCCCTTCCTGTTCAAAGTAATGCTTGTCCTGTAATGATAGCAATCCGCTGAAGGTTCTATGTCTTGTAATTCGAAATCCCTTACCCCCGCTATGCGTTTTATAAGTTCACTCACTTGCTCATTCTTATAATAAAGTTCTTTTGCGTACGAAATATGCTGAAGCTGACATCCTCCGCATCTGCCGTAATAAGCACATACGGGATCCACTCTATCCCCTGAAGGCGCTATCACGCGGGTCAACTCGCCTTTCATAAAACTCGAGGTTTCTTTTGTGACGCGAAATTCGACTTCATCGCCCGGAACGGCATCCCGCACGAACGCGATCTTCTCGTTCACCTTACCGATCCCCTCCCCGCCGAAAGCGAGAGAATAGATCTTTGCGGTATATGTTTTGTTATTCGTTTTCATTTTATCCTTTTTGATTTTTGGCTCTTCAATCAAAAAATCTCTAGTTATTCATACCAAAAAAAAGGGATCTCCGTCATTAGCAGAGATCCCTCCAAAAAACTCTAAACATTTTTATTTGGACGATACGGTCGCGCCGCCTTCTTTAAGCCCTTCTTTATAACCGTCGGTGTATCCCTGTTTATAGCCGTTCTTGTATCCGTCCTCATAACCGTTAGAATAAGCGTCCCTCGGGGACGTGTTATCCACTTCGTCAACATCCTTGACCTTCTCACCGGACATCGAATCAAGCAAAGCCCCGCCGATTATATTAACACCGGCTCCGGCTAACGCACCTTTCCATACATCTTTACCCTTAGCGCCCGAAGCCGCGCCGCCTACAGCGCCCGCGCCTGCACCAAGAAGTCCCTGCTTAAGAAGATCCGACGAACTTGTAGCGGCAAAGCTCATTCCCGCGAACGGCAGAGCCGCAAGACATAACGCGACGAACAGAACGATAATAACTTTCTTATTCATAGTCCTCTCTCCCTTTCAAATTTAACTTAAATATTTTCCTTGATAGATATCTTTTCTCTCAAGCGTTTCCTCGATAAGGCGAATTGCCTTCTGCTTGTCATTCACCCATTCCGGCGCCACCAAAACATCTCTGGCCGCATCAGAAACAAGCCGGAATATCACGCTTTCTCGCGACGTATACCCCAGACATTCACATACAATATTAGCATATTCTCCCATACTCAACAAATTTATTTTACCGCTCCGGTACATCTCCTCAAGCCGGGTATTTTTAAGGACATGCAGAACATGGAATTTTATACCGGATACCGGCATAGCGCTTACTTTCTTCATTGTGTCTATCATATCATCCGCAGTCTCACCCGGAAGACCAAGAATAACATGCGCCCCTGCCTTTATCCCGCGTTCCGCGGTCTCGTGTATCGCCCGTTCCGCCGCGGCGAAATCATGTCCGCGCCCGATGGCGCTCAATGTCGCGTCCTTGGCGCTTTGCACACCGTATTCGATCCATACATCATATTCCTGAAGATACTGTTTGATCAAATCTAGTTTTTCGGCATCCACACAATCAGGACGCGTGGAAATGTACAGTCCTACAATATCAGGATATCCCTTTATAACATCGTATGTTTCTTTTAATTTATCCGCGGAAGCGTATGTATTCGTCGCGTTCTGAAAATACGCGATAAATTTCTCGGCCTTGTACTTCTTTCGCACAAAAACCATCGACTCTTCTATCTGCGTTTTAAGCGTCTTCCCGCTTCCGGCATATACGGCAAATCCTTCCTCGTTGCAGTAGACACACCCTTCAGTCCCGACTTTCCCATCGCGATTAGGACAAGTGAAACCGGCGTCAAGGCTCAGGCGATACACTTTTGCGTGAAAAGTTTTTTTAAGATATTCGTTGAAAGAATAATATCTCATCGGTCCTTAAAATTCTTTTGACGAAGTTTTATCATAAGGATGGCTATCGCGGCAGGGGTGACACCCGATATGCGCGAAGCCTGGCCAAGCGACATCGGCTTGAACCGACGTAATTTTTCTTTTATCTCGTTCGATATGCCGCTTATATCGTAATCCATATCTTCAGGAATAATAAATTTTTCAAGATCTTTGAAGCTCTCTATCCTGGAAAGCTCTCTTTCGATATATCCCCCGTATTTGACATCCACCTCGAGCTGAACTTTTTCATAATATCTCATCTTCGACGTTTCGCCGACAAGGCTAAGCGCCTCCTCGTACGTTATCGTGGATCTTTTCAGTATGCTCAAAAGCGGAACACCCTGCGACAAAGGCATCTGGCCTTTATTTTTCAAAAGTTCATCGATCTTCGCCGAAGGAGATATCGTTATCCCTGCAAGTCTTGTCTTTTCTTTTTGAACAAGAGCTTTCTTTTCCTCGACACAGGCCAATGTTTCTTTGCCGACCAAACCGAGACTGTGTCCGATCCCGGACAGGCGTATATCGGCGTTATCCTCGCGTATCAATATCCTGTATTCCACGCGTGATGTGAACATACGGTACGGTTCTTTCGTTCCCTTTGTGACAAGATCATCGATCAAGACACCTATATATGCCTGAGACCTATCAAGCACAACAACGTTTTCACGGCGCGCCTTCCGTGCGGCGTTAATACCGGCCATAAGCCCCAATGCCGCGGCTTCTTCGTATCCCGTGGTGCCGTTTATCTGCCCCGCAATAAAAAGGCCGTTCAGTTTTTTAGTCTCAAGAGTCGCCTTCAATTCCGTCGGATCCACGAAATCATATTCTATCCCGTAAGCCGGTTTTATCATCACGGCTTTTTCAAGGCCTTTTATGCTGTGGATCATTTTTTCCTGCACGTCTACAGGAAGGCTTGTGGATATACCGTTCGGATAATATTCGTTTGAATCCAGCCCTTCAGGTTCTATGAATACGATATGCGATTCCTTATCCGAAAAACGTATTAGTTTATCCTCAATGGAGGGACAATATCTAACCCCGGTGGATTTTATTTTTCCGGTATATAAAGGCGACCTATCTAATCCTCCCATGATAATGCGGTGTGTCTCGGCATTAGTGCGCGTCATAAAACACGATCTCTGCGGCAAAGATAATTTTTCGTTCGAAAAAGAGAACGGAACGACAAGATCGTCGCCCTTTTGTTCATTCATCACAGAAAAATCTATCGTTCTGCCGTCTAGCCGCGCCGGAGTTCCGGTCTTGAACGAAGAAACGGAAAGTCCGATACCCCGCAAATTATCCGAAAGCCCTATGGAAGCTGCCTCTCCTATTCTTCCTCCGGAAGAATGTTCAAGCCCGACGTGTATTATGCCGTTCATAAAAGTCCCAGTCGTCAAAACCACGTTCGACGCGTCGAACATCATCCCTTTAGCCGTTTTAACCCCGAGGATATTTTTGCCGTCGACGACCAGCTCCCTGACCTCATCCTCAAAAATATCAAGACCGCTTTGACCCGACAATTTGTCCACCATGTATTCGTTGTAAAGTTTCCGGTCTATCTGAACGCGCGAGGATCGCGCGGCGTATCCCTTCGATGTATTCAGCATCCTAAATTGTATCGCGTTAGCGTCCGCGGCTTTAGCCATCTCGCCGCCGAGTGCGTCTATTTCTTTGACAAGCTGGCCTTTTCCGACGCCTCCGATAGAAGGATTACAGGAAGCATAGCCTATCTTTTC
This sequence comes from Candidatus Omnitrophota bacterium, assembly GCA_035403965.1. GTDB lineage: Bacteria > Omnitrophota > Gorgyraeia > Tantalellales > Tantalellaceae > DAONGE01. The sequence continues at coordinate 19,138 of DAONGE010000035.1, forward strand.
TTTTATAAACGTTATGAGAAGGGTCTTAACTCCCATACGCGAAGCCACGAGAGCCGCTTCGCATCCTGCGTGCCCACCTCCAACAACTATCACATCATATTTTCTATCCATTTATTTTATCGGCCCGAACCATTTTCGTTATTTTATCTTACGCAGTGTTTTCTGATATATCTCAATGAAATGCGCTATACTCCGGTCGAATGTCCGCTCCGCCCGATCAGGGAAATAGCACGCGGGAAGCTCTCCGTTCGCCCTGTGATACGCGATACAATCGCAGCACAGTCCTTTACGTTCGCATGGCTCATACGTACAATTACATCTGGTCATATTCTCTTTTTTCTTACAGGTCATATTTCCCTCCCGCTTTTTCCAAACCATCCTCTGTTCCGCGGATCCCTCTCTAACATGATAAATTATAGCCGCTATCGGTCACTTTTGCATTATAAAAGCGAAACCCAAAGTTATAATTCCTTCTCCTTCTCAAATAGCACCATAGCGAAGCCCAAAGTTTAATCCCTTCCCCCAAAATTTTTTAACGTGTTTTTTTATCGCTTTTTAGGGGGCCTGCAAAAACTCGCCCCCCATGTGTTCCTAATACCCGTCGGGGCTCAGACATTTGCATGCCTCTTTCCCTAAAAAGCTCAAAAAAACACTAAAATTTTGAAGGGGCCCCTTGGATTATAACTTTGGGCTTCGCTATTTTATACAGCTTGAAAAGAAAAGGGCCGCGAAATTTATTTCACGGCCCTTGTGAATTCAAATCTAAGGTTTACGCAGAACGTTTAACGCTCATCATTTTGATAACAGCGCACGCGACAACGAACGTCACTATAACTCCGACCAACCCGGCAACCGGCGTCGCCAGAGCGTCTCCGGCCGGAGAGAACGCGTAATCGGCAAGAGGGCTCGCGAAAGCGGGAGCGGATTCATGAAGGAATTGATACTTAGCCGCCACCCATTCCAAACCATCCGGAAAACCGCTGGCAAACGGGCTAAGGACCGCGGCGATCATTCCGGCCGCCAGAAGCGGCACCGCCGCCGATGTCCGTTCCGTCTTTACCGCGAAACTTGTCCCGAACGCGTAGAATAACCCAACGGTTATCAGCGCCTCACCCACGCCGATCATGGCATGCACACCGAACATAGCGCCAACTACTTTGGCGAACGGTGTGGTCCCCGATATCGCCAACTCAAGACAACACGCGAAAACCGCGCACATAAGAGATATCCACGCCGAAACGCCGAGAACCGCGGCATGTTTCGCCGACTTAGTCTCGACACCACGTGATAAATAATGATAGATCAGTCCGCCAAGGCCCGCGCCTATAATGGACATATTCATAATATTCGCGCCAAGTACGAACAGCCCGCCGTCAGAGAACATAAGACATTGTATCGCGACCACCAAAGCCATAGCCAGAACACCGAACGGCAATCCTAAAAGGGATACAGCGAGAACTGCTCCCAGAAAATGTCCTGACGTACCGTTCTGTATCGTGAAATTCATCATCTGTCCAGCGAATATCAAAGCCGTTATCGCACCGAACCTCGCCGCGCTCGGTTTATTTTTAGCTTTTGAAGCCATGATCGCCGCGCTGATGATCCCTACCGTACTGACCACCGCGGTGACGGGACAAATATGCCCGTTCAACATTCCGTTTGGTATATGCATTTTCTTCTCCTTTTTTCAAATAGAACATTAGTAAAACCCGTTAAAAAACGATCTGCCCACGCACACCGTACACAAATATCGTATCTCCATCACCCTGATCGGAACGCCCCACACCATACGGACGCCATATCCATTGGAAGTCAGGCGCTATATACAGGTGTTTATTTATTTTTATATTGTAATAGGTCTCAAGATGTGTCTCGGCATAGCCGCCATAAGGCCCTGATGTCTCATATTGTTTACTGGGAACAGCCTGGCCGACCGCCAAAGCCAAAACGTCATCGTCTCGCTTCCAGTAAGTACCTGTCATCTGCGCTCCTACCGACCAATGCAAATATAAAAGCGGACTTCCTGTAACCGGCGCGACATCCGGCCTCTGCCATCCGAAACGGCCGAAAACACCGTACACTTCTGTGATCTTCTGGTCACACGTTAAACCAAAACCATAATTGGACTCGCTTGTTTCCGTAGCGGCTTCTTCACCGGCCCCCACATATTTGATATGCTTCATGTCGTTCATCCACCAATAAACCCTGTAATTCCCTTCCCACTGATCCCCATCCCATCCCATAAGTTCATGCGGTTTGAAATTGATCTGTGTAAACGCGAACGAATGATCGAAAAGATCTTCCCAACTACCATCGGCGTTAAAGTATCCCGTCTGGAATTCCAGATACTTCACGGCGTTCGGTTTAAAATTGACCGCACCTCCAAAAACGCGTGACACGTTCAGCGGATACTCAATACCTGCCGCGTCCCTGAACATATCATTCACAAACTGGCTGGTCTCATCTTTGGCAAAAGCGTTGTCGTCCAGATATGCATATGTCGTAACGTCGATTTTGCCAACTCTGACACTTAATTGATCACCGAACATGTCCTGTTGATACCATAAATTCGTCAAACGAACATCTGCTGTTGAATCATCGTTATCGTAGTTAACATTACTAAAAAGAGATAGATCATTCGTAAGCCCAGAACTTTCTCCAGCTTCGAACAGTAAAAAAACCTGACCTTTATTCATTTCATCAAAACAGAATTGCTTCGAAACTATTATATCGGTTGTCCAAGCACCGTCAAACCTGTCATCCTCTCTATCCCCGGCATTATTTGCATCCGGCGTCCCTTGAAAAATAAAGGTTCCGTCCGCGCCCACATCAAGCCCACCGGGGATCTCGTATCCCTCATCCAGAATACGCACCGCGCGTCTATTCAGCTCCTGATCTATCTGGCATTTGATATCCTTAGTCACTTCTTTTAACACACATTCTTTAACCGCATTAGTACTCTGCGTCGGTTGTGACACGCCCGCAGCGGCAACACTTTCCTGGGCTTTAACTTTTTGTTCAAGAACATTTATCTGTTCTCCCTGCTTTTTTATTATCTCTTTGAGCGCCTTTATCTCCTGCATAAGCTCATCGTTCGAGACTCCTTCCGCGAACCCAAGTCTCGCATCCGACAAAAGCATAGATATAATGACCGCTACGCTCAGGACCTTTTTCATGTTGCCCCCTTTTTAACCTATATCAAGTTCTTACCTGTCGACGCCATGCTCAACTGCCCGAATTTCACGCCTTTAACGGATCTGAGTTTATCCGCTAACTGTTTAGCTTTTTCAGCCTGGCCGCGGACCACTATTATCTCCATACAATTATGATGATCTAAATGTATGTGCTGACCAGATACTATAAGATCGTGCGTGTCATGCTGGATATCTATAAGTTTGTTCACAAGGTCGCGCCTGTGATGGTCGTATATAACAGTAATCGTCCCGGCCACATCGCCTCCGGTCGTCCATTCTTCTTTGACGAATTTTTCGCGAATAAGGTCGCGTATTGCCTCGGAACGATTCGAATAATTCTCTTTTTTGATCGCTTTATCAAATTTATCGATCAGATCCTTTTCTATCGAAACTCCAAAACGAGTGACTTCGGCCATATCTTCCTTTCGGTAACACGATTTGTAAAATAGTATCACAAATATTTCTAACCGTCAAGCCCGCCGCGCATTCTCTATTCGCAAAGAGAAGTTTGTGTCCTTTCTACCGTGGACGCTCGCTCTATGTCATGCCCGAATGCTTCTATCGGGCATCTATAACATTAAAGTCATTTCATTTTTATAGCATAGATTCCCGCCTAAAGCGTGCGGGAATGACATCAATCCCATCATCCCCGAACGTTTTTATCGGGGATCTATACGCTGCTTTGAGCACCCCCGGGCAAGCCCGGGGGTGAATAGCAAAAGTATTTGTCAGTTTTTAAGACAGG
>DAONGE010000036.1:0-23075 GCA_035403965.1 Candidatus Omnitrophota bacterium
CGGCCTCGTCCGGAGGCCTCGGCACTCCCTCGGACATTGCGTCCTCGGTCGCAGGGTATGCAGTGCCCTGCGATGTGCTATGACAAAATATTTTAATGTTATGGATTCCCGCTAAATGCTTGCGGGAATGTGAATGCCTATCCAGACGGCTTATGCAAAGGATAATTACCTTGAAATATGAGTAAATTGGTGTTATAAAAATAATTGTATGGCGGTGGTAAAAAAATTGAGGAGTATGTACAAAATGTAACATTCAAAACCTTTCTTTTGCGATAATGCGAGAGAAAGGTTTTTTTTGATCCAAGAGTATCGGGATCTGACCTGAAATTTCTTTTTAAAAAGGATAGGTCGGCACATGGCAATTAACGGGTTATGGATCATGCTGGGAACGTATTGTGCGGGTGCGGCCGTATCGCTTTTGGGTGATCGATGGGCTAATGTTACCCGTGTTTTAGGACATGCCTGCCTTCTTATCGGCGCGCTGTCCGGGGTGGCTCTGGCTATTCCCTGCATGACCGCCGGTGTGGCCCGGACCGCAGCACTACATGTGGCTTTGCCGCAGTACTTTCCCTTCGCGAACATGGTGATAGCTCTAGACGGATTAAGTGCCTTCTTTTTGATGGTCGTCTCTATTGTCGCGATCGCAGCGGCAATATACGGACCGGCATACCTCAAGTCTCATGCGGGTTCCTCCAGTGCGGTGGAAGTCATGGGGATCAATTTCTTTGTCGGATCAATGGCACTGGTCCTCGTCGCCGGGGATGCGCTGACTTTTCTTCTGGCATGGGAAGGGATGACATTAGCAAGCTATGCTTTAGTCGTCTACGAAGGTAAAAAAACGAATACTCATGCGGGACTTGTTTATATCATTATGGCGCACGCCGGAACGGCATTACTTATGGTCGTCTTTTTGACGCTTACTGTTCATGCGGGAAGTTTCAGTTTCGCCGCGATACGTACGGCTGTTGTGGCGCTCTCCGGACCTGAGAGGTCAGTCCTTTTTTTCTTAGCTCTCATCGGTCTTGCGGCCAAAGCCGGCGTGGTCCCATTGCATATCTGGCTGCCTCAGGCTCATCCGGCAGCGCCGAGTCATGTCTCCGCCCTCATGTCGGGTGTAATGCTGAAAGTTGCTATCTATGGAGTTCTGCGTCTAGGGATGGATCTTTTGGTGCCTGCCGGCGAACCGCTTCCGCCGTCGTGGGGATGGACGGTCCTGGTATTAGGTTCTATCTCAGCCATCGTCGGCGTACTTTATGCGCTTCAGCAGCATGATCTCAAACGTTTACTGGCATTCCATAGTGTCGAGAATGTGGGTATCATACTTATGGGTATCGGCATGGCCATGCTGCTCGCGCATCGCGGCGGCGCATCCGACGCGTTGGCCGTGCTCGGTTTGGCGGCAGCGCTTTTGCATACACTTAATCATGCGGCGTTCAAAGGGCTTTTGTTCCTTTCGGCTGGCGCCGTCCGATCCGCTACTCATATACTCAACATAGAAGAACTCGGGGGTCTTGCCCGACGCATGCCGTGGACGGCATGGCTCTTTTTGCTCGGAGCCGTGGCGATTTCCGCATTGCCGCCCTTAAATGGTTTTGTCAGCGAGTGGATGACATATCAGACGCTCATTCTCGGCAGTATACAACTCGGTAGCGGAAGCGGGTTGGCTGTTATTACCGCCGCCGCGGTACTTGCCCTGACAGGAGCTCTGGCAGCGGCTTGTTTTGTCAAAGCATTTGGCGTTACATTTCTGGGGCGTCCGCGATCCCGTCATGCCGCCGAAGCCGCTGAAGTGGCTCCAAGCATGCGAGCCGGTATGGTCGTTCTGGCGGGAGTCTGTGTGGTCATCGGGATATTGCCGGGTTATGCGATCTTTATTTTGAACGCTCCGGTCATGAGTCTATTAGGTGGTGCCGGACCGAGCGCGCTTGTGACGATCCGCGGCCCGCTGGTGCTTTCAGCGATCGGGGGTATGGGGACCGGGACAGCTGTGTCGATAACGGCGGCAGTTACTTTTTTCGGAGTTTTGGCCCTTGCTGTTTTGGGCGTGATAATTTGGCCGCGTGTCACCAAGAGTCGCCGGGAGCCGACCTGGACATGCGGAATGACGCCTGTAAGCCGGTTTGACTACACCGCTACAGCGTTTGCCAAGCCACTGCGTTTTATTTTTGCCTTGTTCTATCAGTCCAAACGGACTGTCAGCAGAAAGACGGGAGTTTCGCCATATGAACTTCGGGAGTTGCATTGGCAGAGTGATGTAGTCGATCTCGCTCAGGAACATTTTTACAACCGGCTTCAATCCGTCGTGACTCGCGTCGCTCATGCTATTCGCAGTAAGAGCACGGGACGCATACATGCTTACATCGGCTATGTGCTCGTAACGCTATTGATCACTTTACTTGTGTTTGGGAGGGGATAGAGTGGATTACGCGATCACTTCGTGGATAATGGCCTTCGGCCAGATGGTCCTTCTGGTGATGCTGGGACCGTTGGTGACCGGTGTGATCCAGAAGATCAAAGCGCGGTTGCAATGCCGCCGCGGTGCCGGGATATTACAGCCTTATCGAGATCTTATAAAACTTTTCAGTAAAGGAACGGTCCGGTCCGATACGGCAACGCCGTTCTTTCTCGTTGTGCCGGCGCTGGTCCTAGGAGCCACATGTGCCGCGGCAATGCTGGTGCCTGTCGTGTTCGCGCCGCTTACGCCCGGGGTGCTTTCGCCGCTTCCTCTCGGTGATGCGCTTTTGCTTTTGGGATGGCTCGCTCTTGCGCGGTTTCTAACGGCTGTTGCGGCTCTTGATGCCGGAGGGGCTTTTGGCGGCATGGGAGCGTCGCGAGAAATGACAGTGGCGACATTGGTTGAGCCGGCGTTAAATATGGTGATATTTTCGATCGCAGTAGTGGCCGGAACAACTGATCTGGAAGAGATCGCGGGGCAACCTATATTGATGCGCGGATCTTTAGGCGCTTCAGACCTTCTTGCGCTTTTTGCCATGCTTATTTTGTTAATAGCCGAAACGGGCCGCATCCCGGTAGACAACCCGGACACGCATTTGGAACTCACAATGCTGCATGAAGGGATGTTGCTTGAACATTCCGGCCCGGGCTTTGGATGTCTGTCGCTTGCCCATCATACCAAGCAGATCGTTCTTATAGCTTTTGTGCAGGTGCTGTTCTTCCCTCTAAAAACCACAAGCATGGCCCCTCAGGCATTGGCGCTGGGACTCGGCGCTTTTATCCTCGGGACTTTAGCGCTTTCCGTTTTTCTTGCTGTAATAGAGTCTTCGTACGCTAAACTGCGTTTTTTTAATCTGCCACAGTTTCTCAGCATCAGTTTGCTGTGCGCTTTTCTGGCAGTTGCATTGAGGCTCCTATGAGTTTAGAACTCGCGGCATATTTGATCGACATTATCGGGGCGTTACTTTTGATCACGATGATCATTATCCTGGAGGCCGGGGACCTTTACCGGGCTATTTATACAATGGCCGCTCAGTCGATCTTTATCGCTCTTGCAGGCGCGGTGCTAGGCGCGGCTACCCATAATACCGACCTGTGGGTTATCGCAGGCCTGACACTTGTGGTCAAAGTCGTCATATTACCGTGGCTTTTGCTCAGCGTCATCCATCGTATGCGGATACATCGCAAGATAGAGATAATAATCCCCGTAACTATTACGCTTGCCATCGCCGCGGCCATTATTATGCTGACTTTTTACATCTCATCTTCTCTCGGTTCTGTTAATCAAGTCATTACCGGCAATGCCCTGCCGATAGGGATATCCCTCATGCTGATCGGTATATTGGTAATGATGTCCCGGCGTAAGGCGCTGATGCAGATGGTGGGGCTTTTTGCTTCCGAGAACGGTATATTTTTTACGGCCATGGCGGTCAGCCAAGGCATGCCGCTAATTATCGAGATCGGCGTAACTCTCGATGTGATCCTTGGCGCGCTGGTTATGGGTGTGATCATGATTCGCGTTAAATCAAACATTGGGTCTGATATTGCTGATCTTGATCAGCTAAAAGGATAATATTATATGTTCGATCTATTATGGATATTGCCGCTGGTTCCCGCTGTTGTTGGCCTGGCCATGCTCGGAGTTAAGGACAGGCGCCTATTGAATATGCTCGATGTCGCCAGCACTTTCACAATTACCGTACTGACGTGTGTCATTGCCGGGAAAGTTATGAGCGGGGGGGTGCTGAAATCGGCAAACATCTTTTGCGCTGACGCCGTAACCGTGGTGTTCCTCGCACTGATCTCCTTATTAAGTTTGACGGCCGCTGTTTACACCATCGGTTGGATGCGCCGCGAGGTTGCCACCGGTGGTATTGTTTCTCGCCATCTTCCGGGATATTTCGCCCTCACGCAGGCCTTTATCTCCACTATGCTTGTCACGGTGCTTTCCGATAATCTTGGTTTGCTTTGGATAAGCATGGAAGCTACAACGATTACCTCCGCGCTTCTTGTCGGGTTTCGCCGCGACAATAACGGTCTTGAGGCCGCGTGGAAATATATTATTGTCACTACCATTGGTATATCATTAGGTTTGTTCGGCACCGTGCTGGTGTACGCCGCCACCGCGCACGCTCAAGGGGCTATATCCGGTGGAACGATGAATTTTACGGATATTGCCGTCATCGCGTCCAAGCTTGATCCCAACATCGTGCGGATAGGTTTTATTTTTATTATTGTCGGATACGGTACCAAGGCAGGTCTTGCGCCGATGCATATGTGGTTACCCGATGCGCACAGCCAGGCGCCTACGCCCGTATCGGCGCTTTTATCGGGAGCGTTGATCAAGTGCGCTCTATTCGGGATCATCCGTTTTCACACAATTGCCATCGGCGCCTGCGGCCCCGGATTTTCGGATCTTCTCCTTTTATTGTTCGGTCTTATCTCGATAGTTATCGCGACGCCGTTTATCCTGACCCAACAGAATTTTAAACGCTTGCTCGGTTATCATAGCGTGGAACATGTGGGGATCATAGCCTTCGGTCTCGGCATCGGCGGTTCTGTGGGGACGTACGCGGCTTTACTCCACGTCATAAACCACGGGGTGACCAAAGCACTGGTTTTTTTCGTGGCGGGCGATGCCATAGGATGCTACAAAACGCACAATATGGATAAGATACAAGGATTTATCCGCGTAGCTCCTTACGCCGGCACTTTCCTTATGCTGGGAGCTTTTTCGCTTGCGGGTACGCCGCCATTTTCCATTTTTGTAAGCGAACTCCTGGTCATCAAAGCGGCCATTGCCTCTAAGTACTTTATAGCGGTTGCCATCTTTCTTGTAATGGTAATAGCGATATTCGCGGGACTCATTCACCATGCCGGTAAAATGGCCTTCGGTGAACCCGACAAAACCGTACCTGTCGGCGGCGAGCCTGTTTCCTGTGTTTCAGCCATGTCCGTGTTGGCTGGTGTAATGATACTCATGGGCCTTACAGTGCCTTCGGCACTTAATAACGTGCTCACCAAAGCAGTGGAGGTGACCCTTGGGCATTAATATTGCGGCTGGAGAGCGCGCAAAAGTAAAAGAACGCCTCGGTCTTCTCTTGAAAGGACGCGTCAGTTTTTCGAACGGACCCCGGGCAGAGGATCTAACCGCAAACCTTGATCAAAAAGAAGATCTGTTAGGTGTGGTCCAGGAACTGACACGCGATCTTGGCATGGGATTGGCAATTATTGTCGCGACCGATGAACGGCAGGGGTCAGACGGCGACTTTAAAGTGCGCTATATTTTTGAGCCCGCGAGCGCGGCCGCTCTTCCGCTTGCGGATATATTTGTTACGCTGACGGTATCTTTAGATAGTCTTCATCCTTCCGTCCCGTCTATTACTCCGCTGGTGCCGGCCGCAAATTGGCACGAACGGGAAATGCGCGACATGTTCGGCATCGATCCGGAAGGCCATCCGGATCCGAGATCACTGGTTCTGCATGACGGCTGGCCTGCCGGGCTTTATCCGCTTCGCAAAGATTTTGATCCCTTGACGCGTCCCGAAAGACTTTCTTGCGAGGAGTTCCCTCATCTTGTGATCCAGGGAGAAGGAGTTATGGAAGTCCCTGTAGGGCCAATTCACGCCGGTATTATTGAACCGGGTCATTTCAGGTTCAGTTCGGTAGGGGAAACAGTGCTTCACCTTGACGCGAGGCTATTCTACACACACCGCGGACTTGAAAAGAGGGCGGAAGGCCTTGTGCCCGGCGAAGCCTTATTTATCGCGGAGAGGTTATGCGGCGCATGTTCGGTTACGAATGCCCTCGCTTTCTCCGAAGCGACCGAACAGATCGCCGGTGTTACAGTGCCGCCGCGCGCCAGGTATTTGAGGACTATCGCTCTTGAACTGGAGAGGCTCTATAATCATGTGGGGGATATTGGTGCCATTTGCGCCGGTGTCGGTTTTCATTGGGGGACATCCTCCGGGGCGCGGCTAAAAGAAGTACTTCAGCGGGAGAACGAACGCATCTCCGGTAACCGTTTTCTCAGGGGCATGGTGGTTCCCGGCGGTGTTCATTATGATCTTTCGGGCCAGCAGGCTGAGGAGGTAGCAAATCTCGCGCGGATAACGGGCGAAGGCCTTACTGAACTCATGACCAGTTTTTCAAGGAATTCTTCCGTTATGGACCGCATGGATCATACCGGCGCTCTCGCTACTTTGATAGCAAAAGATCTTGGAGTTACCGGTGTCGCGGCACGGGCGAGCGGGATAGACCGGGACGCGCGCCGCGACCACCCGCATGCGGCTTACGCTATGTCGGATCGAATAGCCCCGCGGGTTGAAACCAAATCCGCCGGGGACGTAAATTCCCGCGTAAAAATACGCGCTCAGGAGGCGTTGGAATCAATACGGATTCTTCAGTTGTTAGTTGAGGAACTGCCTGAGGGATCGCTCTCTACCCCGATAGTCGACGTGTTGCCTCCCGGGCGGATAGGCTTATCCGCAGTGGAGTCGCCACGCGGGGCGACGATCCACTGGCTGCGTACTGACGGGAATGGGCGTGTTGACCGCTATCATGTGCGATCCGCGAGTTACGCCAATTGGCCGGCTATTCCTTACGCGGCGGTGAACGCTATCGTTCCCGATTTTCCGCTGGTCAATAAAAGTTTCGAACTTTGCTATGCCTGCACCGACCGTTAAGCACTTTGGGTGCGGAAAAGGATTATAAAGGAAATTCTATGCTGAAAAACATAATACAAGGTTTGCGTCAGGGAGTGGTGACGACACGCTATCCTGTTATACGGACCGAGCCGCCGGAACGTTTTCGCGGCGCGCCTGAACCCGTGATCGGACGTTCTTTTCGTGATCTGTCGCCCGCCTCAGTATGTCCGACCGCTGCCATCACCTCCGATCCTGAACGGGGGATATACACGATAGACCTCGCGCGATGCGTTTTCTGCGGAAAATGCGCGGACAAGTCCCGTGAAGGGGCCATCCGTATGAGCGGAAATTTCGAGCTTTCATCCCGCCTCAAAAAAGATCTTCTTATTCGATGTGTCCGTGATGCCGCGGGTAATGTGGCCGAATCGAGTTCAGGTCCTGTGGACACAAACACAGTAGCCGAGCGCGTCTCCCGACGTATACGCAGCACGCTTGGGAAATCTCTACACCTGCGTCATTTAGACGCCGGTTCATGTAACGCTTGTGACTGGGAACTTACCGCTTTATTGGCGCCGCATTACGATGTCCGCCGTCTCTCCATAGATTTTGTGGCTTCTCCCCGTCATGCCGACGGAGTTATTGTTACGGGTAGTGTTACGCGTAATCTTGAAGAGGCCGTCCGCCGTACATTTGAGGCTGTTCCTGAACCGCGGGTAGTTATCGCAGTCGGGGCATGCGCCTCTTCAGGAGGCATTGTCGGCACCAGCTATGCGAGCACAGGCGGTGTAGATAAGATCATTCCGGTCGACGTCTACATACCGGGATGCCCTCCTCGACCCGAGGCGATATTGTTCGGGATCCTTATGGCAGTCGGCCGAATTCAACAAAACGTTTGAAATAAGAAAGTTCTCGTTGCGCCCAAACGGCGCCCATCTTACAACGAAAAGCTGGAAGGTGCCAGGCCTCGCCATACAACAAAAATATTGAAATGTTGTATGATGAGGCCTGACTCCTTGGCTTGGAAGTTTCTGCTGGCGGCGTCCGGGACAAAAATAATGCATAGGAGACAGGGGCGCCCTGCGAGCCTCCTTCGTGCGGTTCTCGGGCATCCCCTGTCTCCTCTAATTGTTATCCATTGTCTTATTTTCCGGTCAATTGCATGACATTGGCGGATTGTGTCGAGCGGGGAAAGGGATGCCTGAGCACAGCACGCGCGAAAGTTGTGCCAAATGCCTGCCGGGCGTTATTTTTATATTATGGATCCCCGATAGAAGCATTCGGGGACGATGAAGCGGTGGATGTGTTAAAGGGTTAGGCATCCCGCAAAATTAAGTTTTACAAGTATTTGTATAGAATCTCCGCAAATGTCTCTTCATAAGTAGCTTTTTGTTGACTATAACGCCTCGGGATGATAAAATAACCAATCTTTACAAAATACTAACAATTATATTTGCTTATTATGCATAGAATAGCTAGCGATAACAGAATTATTAGACAAATTGTATCGGTATGTTTAATTTTCACATACCTATGCAATTTCGATGTTATTTCATACGCCCAGCCAGTATCGGTCAATCATGAAAATTTACAAGTCCCCTCAAGATTTAACCCGATAATAGATATTGTAGGTAAAGAATATGAGACCCAGGTGATGGTTGAGACCGCTATGATCCTCGGCATGATACTGCGGGATAGTAGTAAACCTTTTTATGAGATAAATTGTGTAATGGACCGGTGGAAAAGCGCTTTCTCTATCAAAGACAGGATACTTGACCTTTCGGAAGACCAATTAATGAATTATCGCGATGAGGCTACGGGTGAGATTAACGTTAATGTGAAACTATGCGGCGATCCTGACAGGCAATTCATTATCAGGTCCGCTTGTAAAGGAGTAAGTGATCTTCAAAATGACTCAAACGCCGTGACCATTGACGAGGGGCGGATGGAAGACGGTTTTATCGCTCGCGGCAGGATGCGTCTTCTTGTCGAAAAGCTAGAGGAACAGGTGCTCGCTAAAAGTGTTGAGATCACTAAAACCGGGTTTGAAAAGGATGCGGAAGAGTTGGAGGGCCTTTTAGCCGGATCCGGGCTCAGCGGGAAATACAAAAAAGCCGTTCTTCAGGCTATAGATGATCTGTGTCATTTTAATAAGGCGATCTTCAGCGGTATCGCCTTGGGTTATAAAAACATAGATGGTGGGAAGGACGAGTGGCTTTTAGGTTTTAATTCGCGATCGGCTAAAGCGCCTTCGTTCCTGAAAGAGCTTTTTCCCGATGCCACTCTTGGATATTCAAGGGAGATATTGGAGAAAGCTGAAGGTTATACTCGGCTGGAGTACCTGTTGCATGAACCATTATGCGGTATCCTGGGGCATGATGAGGCCAGAGAAGTGCAGGAAACGCTTTTCAAAGAGACAGTGTACAAGGATGCCAAAGGAAGGGCTTCTAAAAAAGACGGAGAACTTGTTGATATTATCAGGGAAGTGATCTATGCCAATTCAGGAGGAGAGAATGAGATCTGGGTCGGCGCGAAGATCGATTCTGGTATTAGGAAAGGCGGACAATGTGTTTCATCCGGAGTGGATAAAAAGCAAATCGGTAAAATACTGGAGAAGTATACGGACAAAGATATTGTTGTAGAAAGGGTGCGGCTTAATAATCGAGGTGGCTTAAAGATAAACGGGGAAGCGTTATTTGCCACATTGGAAGGTTATGAAGATGCTGTAGTCCGTGTAACCATATCAAAAGGAAAAGTAGCGGAAGTCTATGATATTGACGGTAAGAGGTTGTATCCATCCGAGAACATAAAGATCTTCAAGGTAGATGCCAACGACGACGAAGAAATGTCGAAAGCGGAACAGGTGGCGTCTCTTGCGGATAAGAATGCCGTGGCGATATTTATGAAAAAATATACCGATGAGGAATACCTGATCACGGGATTGCGTTTGTCAGACAGGGGAGGCCTTAGATTAAATCAAAAGAGGTACTGGGAAAATCTGCCTGGATACTGGGACGCGGAAGTCAGGATATGGGTAAAAGCAGGTGAGGTGATAAAGGTATGTGACCTTGAGGGTAAACTTATCTATCCTTTTACGGATAGATTGATCTCATATTATAGAGGGACAAAAAAGGTCGGGGATAAACTGGAGGGAAAAGATCTGGTTGGCACCAGCGTAGGAAGGAATAGCATAGCGACGTTCATAAAAAATAATGAATTTACTGATGGCTATATCGAAAATTTCCTTCTGGATGCAAAAGGAGGGCTTCGGCTGTTTGGCGAGTGCTATTGGAAAACTTTAGAAGGCTATGAAGTCGCCAGCATTAATGTAGTGTTGAAAAATGGCCGTATTGTGGAGGCTTACGGCGGAGACGGTAAAAAGATCTATCCGTTCGAAGAAAATCACGTATATGTCGGGGTTGAAATGAAAAACGGAAAGCGGCTAGAAGGGGAGTTTTTGTTGGCTGCGCAGGATAAGCTTGCTTTATGGCAGATCGTAAATAAATACAAGGATGAAAAGCTGATAGTTGAGAATTTCAGGCTTGGAGCAAGGGGCGGTTTACAGTTTAATGTGAAAATTTACTGGCGGACCATGAAAGGGTTGGAAAATGCGCTGGTCACGCTTGTATTGAATGAGTTGGAAGTGGTTGAGGTGTATGATCAAGATGGAAAAATGTTGTATCCGTTCGAAGGGAATTTAATATGGGTAGGTGCCGGGGTCGAAGGGGGAAAACGTGTGGGTGGTGAATGCATAGGGTGCGCGTCTTCAAGCAAGGAACGTAATAAATATGTACAGAGTGAGGAAGATAAACTGATAATTGAAAGATTTAAACTTTCGTCCGGAGGGGGATTAACCCTTAATAATATCACTTATTGGTCCGGAATGACCGGATATGAAAACGCATACGTCACTATTGTTCATGAAAAAGGTCGGGTTCGTGAAGTGTACGGTGAAGGAGGTGAACAGATATATCCATTGGAAACTATTGTTGTATATGAGGGTGGCGAAATATCGGGTGGAGGAGTAAAGGGTGGTAAGAAAGTTGGCGAATTTACTTTAAAGAGGGATGTAAAAGACATTTTTGATAAACATAAGGGGCAGAGGTTATTGCTCACGGGGGTGCCACTGGAGGTTGATGGCGGGCTCTTTTTCAACAATGAAAGTTATTGGTCAAATATGGATGGATATGGGGATCAGAAAGTTACGCTTGTATGGAAAGATGGTATTCTTCTTGAGGTGTATGGTCCCCAAGGAGAAAAATTATATCCATTTTTTGAGAACAACGTTTATCTCAACGGGGCGATAAAGGATGGTAGACGCGATGGAGGGGATTTTGTGGTGTCATGTCCCACAAAAAGATCCTTGAGGAAGATCATTCAAAGATATAAAGATGAAAGCCTGATTTTTGAAAATATACGGTTAACCGCTCGAGGGGGGCTTGAATTCGGAGGTGTTAAATACTGGGACAAACTGGAAGGGCATGGAGATGAACTTGTTACTATTCTTTTGCAAAAAGGTGAGATGAAAGAAGTCTATGGGGAGAAGGGGGATAGGATCTATCCATGGGTAGAGGAGGATGTAATAAAAATATATGAGGAAGGTAGTTTTGAGGGTGGGAAGGTAAAAGGTACTCTTCTTGGAACGGTATGTACCAGATCTTCTTTGAATAATTTTCTTAAAATGTATCCTGATAAAGAATTGTTTGTTGAAGGGGCAAGGTTGGATTCAAAGGGGGGCTTACAGTTATTTAGGACAGTTTATTGGGAGAATAAGCCGGAATATGTGAATAAAAAAGTGAATTTTAAGGTAATAGAGGACACGGTATTAGAGGTATATGACGAAAATGGAAATAAGATCTATCCTTTTGACAGGTATTGTGTTTATAAGGATTATAGGATAGTTGACGGGAGAATGGTAGATGGGGAATTTGTCAGGAGTTTTGAAACACTGCGGGGATTAAAAGGTTTCTTTAGGAATAATGAAGGTGAATATATCATAAAGGACCTGCAACTGGATGAAAGAGGCGGGTTATGCATGAAGGACCTGGACGGGAATAATTTATGGAAAACAATGGCGGGGTATGAGAATGGGAAGGTTACGGCAGAAGTGGTTGATGGGCGTGTCAAGCGCGCATATAACCTTGAGGGAGAGCAGATATTCCCGGCTACGGAAAATATGGTATGGGAGGACGCGGAAGTTGTCGATGGGATAAGGCAAAACGGGACTTTACTATGCGCTGCAGGTAATAGAAATGTTATGGCGCAGGTTATAAAAAATAATCCCGAAAAAAAACTTGTGATAGAAAAAGTTAAGTTGAACGCGAACGGCGGATTGAATTTTCTTGATAAATATTATTGGCGATATAAAGAAGGATATAAGGATGCGTTTGTCACAGTCATAAGTAAAGATGGTGAAGTGACCGACGTCTTTAATGAAGAAGGTGTCAGGTTATATCCCGATGGGGAAGACAAAGGGGCATTGATCTTCGATCGATTATTAAAGACCGGAGATCTTGAAAAACTTTTTACGGCTTTAGGGCCCGAAGGCGCCAACCGTGTAATACTAAGGTTCTTCAGCGACAGTTTTACTCCCAAAAGTCTATTAGAATACACTCAGAAGTATCTAGGCAGTCTTCCAAGGAGAAAGGCTGAGCGGTTGACTGACAGGAAAAGATGTGTCATGTCTATCTCGGAACTGAGTGAGATGCTCAAAGGGGTGAAGTTGTTCCAGGACATGCGTTCCAAAACGGATGTCGAAACCTTTACCGAAGAACTGATCAGGACTATTTATCCATATCTGGTCGAAGACCACACTTTTTTAGATAGCCTTCAAGAAGAGGTGGATAATAACGGGCTTGGCCTTTTTCTCAAACAGTCTTATAAAAGAACAATAGCGTATTATAAAGAGCTGGGTGAGTTCGAGCCCCAGCATATGCAGAGTTCCACAAAACTCAAATTTTATCAGAAAATTGGGATTAAGTTCATTCTTAATAAGAAAAAGGTCATATTGGCGGATGAACCCGGTCTGGGAAAAACGATCCAGGCGCTTGCGGCCAGTGTTAACGCGTATGAAGGTAAAGGCGCCAGAAAAGTCTTGATCATTTCCCCGCATGTTTCAAAATCCAACATATGGGAAAAACAGATAGGAGAACATCTCAGGGGGGAAGAGGATGTAATGGTCCTTAAGAGCCGTAAGGACCTGGATAATCCTAAGGGTAAAGCCAAGGCTGACGGAGCCAGATTCATAATAGCCAATTATGAATTGATAAGAGGTGAGGGTGGAAAATCGCTTCTTGATAAGCTAAAAGAAATGGGCATAGATTTTATTATAGCCGACGAGGCACATAGAATACGTAATGACAGCGAGATAGCGGAAGCGGTAAAGAAGCTGGATGCCCCATATAAAGTTCTTGTAACAGGTACCCCTTTGGTCGGAAGGGATCCCGCGAAATTGTTCAATCTTCTTAACTGGATGTATCCGGAGCTATATCCCAGTATGAAGGAATTCAAAAAGCTCTTAATGGATAAGGACGGTTTGAGCATACTGAAAGAAAATCTCCAGAGGATCATGATGCGCAGGTATGCTGTGGATGTGTTGGCCGATCTGCCTAAACTCAACGTGGAGATAAGACCCGTTACGATGAAAGGGGTGCAGGCCCGTCTTTATCGGCAGATAGACGGAAATGTGTACCGGGATAAAAACGTGCCTATAATTTCGCAGCTGGATCTTTTAAGACGGGCGGCTATAGATACCGCGCTTATCAGAAGGATAAGGTTTATCGATGAAAATACCGATGAGGTGTTCGAAGTCGAACCGGGTGCCCATCAGATAAACATAGCAGGAGAGAATTATAATATTATTTTTGGCGAAAATGGAGATTTTACCCTAGTCTATACGGATCAAAGCGGGAAAAAAGTAGAACGGGAGATCAAGGACAAGGAAGTAGTAAGCCTGGCAAAAAGAACATTTCGGATAGATATGGCCAGGTATGTATCGTATCCGGCAAAATATGAAGAGTTAGACGGCATAGTCAGCGATGTGGTAGGGAAACAGTACGAGAAACTGGTGGTTTTTACCGGGGTGGTCAGGGCGGTAAAAGACCTTACAGCACGTTATGAAAAACAGGGATATGAGGTTATGCAGATTTATGGGGATATCACCCATTCCCGTAGAAAAGAGATACTTAGAGAATTTAACGATATAGATAGGCCGGTTATTTTAATTTGCACCTATCAGACAGGTGGGGAATCAATAGACTTAAGTGGGGCAAGATATGGTGTTATTTTAGATGAACCATGGACCGTTCAGGAACATGACCAGATCATAAAAAGGCTGCACCGTCTGGGGCAGAAGCAAGAAGCAACATTTTATATACTTGAGGCGAGAAAGAGTATAGATGAGCGTATACAGGAAATACAGATGGAGGGTGACAAGATACAGAAGATTGTTCTGGATGACCCTAGGTGGAGATATAACAACCAGAAAGAGATAATAGATGAAATACTCGCCACAAGAACCGGGAGTGATATGGATGAAGAGAGACTCCGGGAGATAATGTTAAAGACCAGGAATGAGAGCGGTATTTCTTTGGGCATATCCAGACCTATAGAAAAAGTGGAGACGATATTAGAAGATGGAAAGTACATGATCGAGTTCAGTAAAAGAAAATTCAGAGCAAGTTTTTTTGATGGGAACTCTTCCCCGATATATGTCGATAGTTTCAAAGATCTTTTTATCGTAGCGGATAGGCTGGATGATAAGTCAAAGTTCGTGTTGAAAGAGTTTTTTCTGAAACAGTTTAAGGCCGAGCATGAAAGTAGTGTCCTTGTTAAGGATACCATACTTTGGAATATATGTGAGGAAGTCATCCCGGGGTTCAGGGATATAGATTATCATGGCAGGTTGGAACTCATGGTGGAGGTGGGATCATACATCATAAGGCAGGTTATTGAGAACCCGGAGATAGAAAGCGGTGAGATACTAGGAAAACTTGAGAATATCCCCGGGAACATATATGAAGAGACCATGTATTACCTGGATAGCGTTAATATATTCAAACTACTATCGACAATAGGTCTTATCCCGCAAACTTATTACTATAAAGGGAAACTTATGCATTATGCCTCCCCGATAGAGGTTTATTACGAGAGGAACGGGCTCAGGTTTTACGACAGGGATATTGTGAATAGTATAGCTCCGGACTGGAGGTCGTCTTCCAGCAAGATCGCGCAGGATCTTAGAGGTTTCAGAAGAGACGCGGTATGTGCGCGAAAACTTGAAAGAGGCGAGGAATTCCGCCTGGCAAGACAGCTTGAAATGGGGAATAAAGCGGCGGCCGAGGTTCTTGTTGCATCAAACCTAAGGTTATTATTACCAGTTGCCGGCAGGGTGAAAAGCAGGTTAAGGGATCTTTTTGGCGATAAAACGGCCGGAGCGGTCGAATTCGATGAAATATGTTCTGTGGGAAGGACCATCCTGACCGAACTTGTGGAAAGATACGCGCAGCTAGGTGCGTATGAACGCTTAACCTTAAAAGAATATCTGCAGAAAAGGCTGAATCCCAGGATGTATAGCGCGGGCTATAGTATTGTAAAAGAAAAAAGAGAGTTGACGCTGGATGGCGCGGCTTATGACGAAGATAGTGGGGTTACAAACGCTGACCTTGTAAGGGTGGAGGGAATAGGCTCTGCGAGGTTGGAGGCTGAGGAATCGGTCGGTATCATGAAAAAGATACTCGCGATAATGGGGTTCACGCGTGAAGAAACGGAATTAATAGAACTTTTTGTTATAGATGGATACAGCGAAGAGGAAATAGTAGAATGGCATGCTGAAAGAACCGGCAAAAAAGAACCGCAAGCCGTGAAGGAATGTAGTGAGCTTATCGCGCGTTTCCAAAAAAGCATGGAAGAAGTAGGAAAGGATAATATCAGGCGATTATTGGAAGGGGAAGAGATAGATAGCAGTGAAGGCCCATTTGGTGAAGGCGCCGGCGCCCCGTCTACAGAAAATCTAAAGAAAGAAACAGATAAAAATGAGGCGTCAGTTAACGAAAGAATGAAGCGTTTGAATAGCAAGTGTACGGCTCTTTTTTCATGTATGGATAAATGCTTTGAAGATCGTACGTTGGATATTGAGAATAAACCGGTAGATATAGTGGTTGATCTGACGCTTATCCCGGACGTCGATAAAGAGGCGAATATTAAGACCTGGGCGTATTTAATGCTTTTGTGCAGAAAATATAAGAATATAAATTATATTTTTGAGGTGCCGGAAATAGCCGTGAAATATGAGGCTAACCCGGCGCTCGCGAGGGACATTGCTAACGCGGTTCCAAACGTGGAATTCGACAGTGAGCTCCGTAAACTCGTCAAGGACTTGTCGAAAAAGCTGAATGTCGGGGCCGACGAGGTTGAGCGGTTGATGAACGGTATAAATATGCCTCGTAGGCGCGGCGCCGTGGAAATACCCATATATTCCAGATCGGTCCTCGAATTGCAGCTTGAGGTCAGAAAAAAAAGCGGAGAATTGCGGGCAAATCAATATCCGGTCGCCATGGATGAATACAGTTTTGCGGATAGCGGTGTCGCGGTCCGGAATTTTGAAGCGGCGATGATGATAGCGTTGGCGAAATCCGCACTTGTGATAGCTAAAAGGAAAGATGAAAAAAATGGGGCTAATGCAAAGTCGTATTTCAATAAGCTTGTAAAAGAAGAACAGCTATTATCAAGGATGAAAGGCTTATATGGGGAATTGTTCGATGATGAAAAACCAATAAATGAGTATATACTTGAAAGTATGGTGTTTGATGACGCGAGAACGCGGATAAAATTAGCGATCTCGCTGGCTTTACCTCCCATCTGTAGAAGATTGATCGATAAACTGCATGACATCCATGAAATGATCCATGATCATCTGATGAAATTCGCTTAAAAGAGCTTCCGGGACGTTTCTGGAATTGATCGAAAACTGTCCCAAATCTAATCTTAGAATTGTCACGGAACATCTATTCTTGATTTTCGATTCTCTAAACGTTTTGGCGGGGCACGGGATGCTGAGTACAGCACGCGCTAAGGAGGAGCGGCCTCGTCCGGAGGCCTCGGCACTCCCTCGGACATTGCGTCCTCGGTCGCAAGGTGTCACGTGCCCCGCTCGGTTTCGTTATATATTTGTTTAATGGTTTTAAGTTCGGTATAATTTTGTATGAAATGTTCGAGAAAAATTGATGTGCATTATTAATTCTAAGGAGAGAACGATGAGACATAAACTGTTGACCTATTGTTCGGCATTATCATTAGTATTCTTGTTGTCGGCCCCGGCGCATGCTATGGAGATCGGGATAGATGACAGGATCGGGGCGGTTATCGTCGATCAGAGCGCGGATGATCCGGACGGCGGGGAATTAACCACCGATTGGTCCGCGTTCTATAACAAGACTAACGTTTCTTTGAGCAATTTCGAAAAAAGCACAAGTCCCGCTTTCGAACTTTGGTTCGGAATGCCCGTAACATCAGAAAGTAAAAAGGATTATAAATATGAAGGCGATGTTTATGACACTCTTAAGCAGTCTTTATGGGGGATGGATACAGGAGTGAATTTAGGATGGACTTTTGAGATAGATACAAAAGGCCTATGGGGCGAACGGCCGATATATTTAACTCCGCTTGTGGGATATAATTGGAGATTTTTCCGTTTTGTGCGCAGCGATAGCGAAAGCGGCATTTATGATAATGATTTTGACTATGGCCTGCATTATATAGACGTTGGCGGTTTGATCAATGTTGGTGTGTGCGATAAGCTGGATGTCTATTTCAAGCCGATGTTTGGGATAGGCGTGTACAGCACATACTATCAGAATGGCATGGGCACTGTTACCGATAGCGGGGATTCGTGGTACGCGGATCTTGATCTTGGCCTGAATTATAAACTGACTGAACATTTTACACTTAATATCAGCGCGTTCTACGATTTTCTCACTATGGACGGCGGAGTAAAAAGCGGCAATAACTTTTTCGACACCGATATGCACACCGTCGGCGGGAAGATAGGACTGACATATAACTTTTAAAACCGGACGGATAAAACCGCGTTCGGTTGTGATCCGGGGAAACATGCCCGAGGTATAAAACAAAAGCCCTTCTTTCGTATGCAAAGCGTGAGAAGGGTTTTTTGTTGTGGGCAAGTGGGGCCGAAAATCTCGGGGTAGGACCAGTAGTAGTAAATTACTGAAATTTATGGGAGGGTCATAGATGAATGTTGATTCAGTGGGATTGGTTTATTTTTCTCCGACGCAAACCACAATAAAAGTGCTCAATGCGATCGCGCAGGGATCGCGAATTCCGGTACTGGAACGTTTCGATCTGACACCATCAAATGCTATCACACGGCAATATCATGAACTTACAAATGATCTGGCTATTATTGGTGCCCCGGTCTATGCGGGAAGGTTGCCTTCCGTTATGGTCTCACGTTTTCAGCGCATAAAAGGGAATGGAAGACCCGCCATCATTGTCGTGGTTTACGGTAATCGCGCGTACGAAGACGCGCTTATCGAGCTCCGGGATGTGTCGCTTGAAGCCGGGTTCAGGCCGATCGCGGCTGGAGCGTTTATCGGAGAACATTCGTATTCTACCTCTGATCTGCCGATCGCGGTGGATCGCCCCGATACCGAAGATGTCATTAAAGCCCGTGCGTTTGGGGAAGCGGTGCGTCAGAAAATGATGGACAGTAACAGTGTGTTAAAGGGGTTGCAGGTGCCGGGGAATATGCCTTACAAAGAGGTCCAGACTTTTTCGGGTATAGTTCCTTCTGTGAGCGAAGGGGACTGTACGAAGTGCGGCATATGTGTTCGGATTTGTCCTACAGGGGCGATAGACGAAAAAAATCCTGCTAATGTGTCTCAAGATCTGTGCATAAGATGCTGCGCGTGTATCAAGAAATGTCCGAAGAATGCCAGACGTTTTGATAACCCGAAAATTAAACAAGTTACACAATGGTTGTACCAAAACTTTAGCGCCCGAAAAGAACCCGAGATATATTTGTAAACTTTAGGAGAGTGCTGAATCAGATTTCACCTTAGAAGTATCATGTGTCAAAAAAGTGTCATGTATCAAAGTGTCAAGGTGTCATGAAGAAGCTATTAGCTGTTAGGTGGTTAGCTTTTAGCTTATATGTGTGATGTCACATACGAGTCGCATTTGCGGTATGGATGGTGAAAATATGATGAGACAAATATCTTTCTTCGTTCTATTTATTTTGATCGTCGTATTTTCTCCTCGGGAGAGTTTAAGCGCGGATGCTAAAATGCGGGTTTTATTCATTGGGAATAGTTTGACTTCAGCTAACGATCTGCCTCAAACTATCGCTAAAATGGCGAAGTTCCGCCACTATAATATGGAATACGAAATGTACGCACCCGGCGGATATAGATTTAGCCAACATGCTTATGACGCGGCGGCGTTGAAAAAGATCAATAAAGGAACATGGGATTTTATCATTTTGCAGGAACAAAGCCAGATACCGGCTTTTTCGCCGGAGCAGGTCCAGCGTGAAGTATATCCCTACGCAAAAAAGTTGTGTGAAATGATCAAAACCGCTAACCCGCGGTGCGGTATAATTTTTTATGAGACAATGGCGCGTAAAAATGGAGACAAGGACAATGTCCGGGTTTCGCCGGAACTCGCGACTTATGACGGTACGCAAAACAGGCTTAATAACAGTTATTCGATCATGGCGCGAGACAATGGGGCTTTGATCGCTCCCGTCGGAGAAGCCTGGCAAGAGGCGAGAAGACTTTATCCGCGTATCGAGCTCTATTCGGACGATGTCCATCCGAATATCAAAGGAACATATTTGGCCGCATGTGTATTTTTTAAGACTTTGTTCAACGAAAGCCCCGTTGGGCTCTATCACCCGGCATCGATCGATGATCAAACCGCGTTACTTTTACAAGAGATCGCCGAAAAAAAATAGTATGTTGTTTGCTGCCCCCGGCCCTACACCGCTTGCAAGTTGAATCCTACATGTGCTTCGTCTCTGTGTAAAAAAAATTATTTTATTTGGGGACGGTATCGCATTGATATTAAATGTGGGAAAAATGATGATATGATGTTATAATAATGAAAACTTAGTTGGATGTGGATTAAATTAAATAGGAGGAGAAAATGAGTAAAAACTTTTTTGTGATCGCGATTCTTTTTTTATTGATATTGATCTCGCCAAAGGCTGATGCTGAGGTGCTGAGTGGGCAACTCGATCAGGTATGTGAAAGCAGTTCCATAATTTTCGGTGATGGTATAAACGACGTAAACACTATTTGGGGAAGCTATTGGACTGTCCCGGATGGACAAGGTTATTTTTATGGTTCGTCGTACAAGCCTCTTTTTGGAAATAACGCTGATCTATATTTTGTTAGCGGGGTTATGGATCCCGGCGCGGTTTCAGGGATAGATGGATTTACTTATGATTCTGGCGGAACAAACGCATATGAGGATGGAGTGCTTTTTCTGAAAACTCAGAACGGTTATTATGGGGCTATCGCGATCACGGCGATCGATAGCGTGGCCGGAGCCAGGGGGACCCCGTACGCCAAGCTTAGCGGGACGTGGTATTTTCAAACCGACGGTAGCGCTAATTTTTCGGCCGCGAATAGCACTACTCCTGAACCCGCTTCAATGGCGCTTTTCGGTCTGGGCGGCGCGGTTATAGCGGCGTTCCGCAGAAGAAAAAAATAATATAGAAAAGATTCATTTTTTTTAAGGGGCCGGATATTTTATCCGGCCCCTTTTCTTTTATAGACAATGACGATCCTGAGCTTAACTTTCCATTAAAAACATTATGTATCCGCAGTGTATTCATGTTAGCGTTATATGCTATAATTACCGCGTAAAACGTTTGGGATGCCGTTGGCCTGAATTCGTGGCATCGATCTTGAGAGGTATCCATGCGAAAATATAATAAATTCATAACGCGCGCCAAAGAATTAGGGGCACAGTCCGCCAGGATCATTCCGGCTAAAACCATCGTCGTGGCTGAATGGGTACGCTTTAAATGTAAATTCGGATGCGATGGTTATGGGCAATGTCTTATGTGTCCGCCTAATTCGCCGGAGCCTGCCGAAACCCGCGCGGCGATCAGCCATTACAAATACGCCATTTTGATACATGGCGGGGATCATACCGATGTCCATGGGATCATTCCCGCGCTGGAAAAAGAGATATTCCTGGCAGGTTTCTACAAAGCGTTCGGCATGGGCGCCGGCCCGTGCGAGATCTGCGATAGATGCGGCAAATTCTGCAGATATCCGGATAGAACAAGGCCGTCAATGGAAGCATGCGGCATAGATGTGTATGCCACGGCGAAAGCTAATGGTTTCCCGATCAAAGTCCTGAAAGACACGACCTGCAAAGGAAATTATTACGGTGTTGTACTGATCGAATGATCGTTGATTTCATAGGCGGTTTTAGATCCGGCCGTGTTTAAAGTGTCATGTATCATGTGCCATGTGTCAGGTTGTTAACCGTAGCTTTGATCCATATTTATTAAGTGTGTTTGATTTGAAAGGCGAGTGGGTGTATATTTTGCTTAAGGCGGATAGCGCGTTCGAATAATAGGCATAGACGCGAAGACATAAAGGACGTTAGATGAGACGTACGGCGGGAGAAATGTTTATAAAAAATTTTATTGTTTCAGTTATCTTGATCTGTTTATTCGGTGTGTCTTTTGCCGAAGCCGCCGAGACAAATTTGACGAGCGCCAAAACAACTGAAAGCAAAAACTCCGCTATAAAAAAAGCCGGCACGCCTGAGGATTGGGAATTTAGAGCTATTACAAAATATTTTTTCGCGAGCAACACCACGTATGAATTCGGCAATCCTAACATTGAAGGTTCGGATAAGCCTTTGAGCCGTTTGAGTTTTCCTTTGAATACGGTATTCGCCGGGGGCGAGGTAAGGCGCAACTTTACGGGGTTTTCCTTAGGGTTTACGGCCCTTTCGAGCGTTATGCGAAACACGTCCGGCAGGCTTAAGGATTCGGATTGGGAAGATACCGGAAACCCGGACCTAAGGACCACATATTCGCTGTCCGCATGCCGGATGGATAGGGGCCTTGTGCTTGGCGGCGACGCGGATTTTACAATAGCGGAGTGGATAGGTTTACCCGATTGTTTGGATTTCAGGCCGCTTGTCGGCCTCGAGTGGCAGCAATTTTATTTTACGGGCCATGATTGTTTGCAATTCGACTATTCGTCCGGTTTGCCGGATTCTTCTTTTCCTGAAGACGTGGTTGATTTCAGACAGAATTATTTGGAATATATGTTAGGCTGCCGTACTATCTGGGATATGGGCCGGCCTTTTAAATTGCCGCCTATCAAGTCCGAGACTGAGGTCCGCTGGTCTATCGTGACCGGGGATAATGAGGATCATCATTTATTGCGTCCCGGAAAAAGGCTGACGGCGGAACTCACGAGTGGATGGGGTTTTTATGTTTCGACCGGTCTTAGAATGGATATAGCCAAAAATGTCTCGATCGGCTGCGGAGTCGATTACCATGTTATCAGGACGTGGGGAGTTCACAGATGGTTAGACAGCGCGACAGGCACCGACATGAAATGGAAGAACGCTGTCAAAGTCTGGTCCGACCAATCCAGCGTGAATATGGATATTACGTGTAAGTTCTGAACCCAATTCCACGCCTGGTGCAAAAATAATCCATAGGAGACAGGATCGTTCTCCTTTCAATGACGAAGAAGTTTGTGTTCTTTCTCCCGGGGACGCTCGAAATCCCCGGCGACCGAGGACGAAATGTCCGAGGGAGTGCCGAGGCCTCCGGACGAGGCCGACTCCGCTCGCTCAGCGTTCGGCCTCGCTCTCTGTAAGATGTCGTGCGTCATGCTGCGCGTTTCGAGAAAAGCCCTGTTATTTTTATTCTCCCGGCGTTCGCCTATCGCAGATGCGTAATTTACTTTTATCTATTGTGGG
>DAONGE010000037.1:0-22885 GCA_035403965.1 Candidatus Omnitrophota bacterium
AATCGTATTCACTCCATCCCTTCTCGTTTCGCCAAGTCCCCTGAATGAGGGATCGTGGATGACTTGGAATGCTGGGGTGCGATAAGGAGAAGTGTGTGTTCTTTCGTACTGGGCCGAACGCTGAATGAGCTGAGCCGGCCTCGTCCGGAGGCCTCGGCACTCCCTCGGACATTTCGTCCTCGGTCGCAGGGCGCCCCGGCCTTGCTTTGTTTTTATGATTTATAATTTCATTATTTAGATATTATTTTGGGTTTGTATAATACACTTTCGTCTGTGGGGTTGTGGTATACTATTTAGAAAAACGGAGGGTGAATGGACGCGGTAGCCGCGGTATTGCGGAATAACTTTTCACTTATTATTTTAGGCGTTGTTTTCTGGGTGTTCCTTAGCCACTTCTGGACGCGTTTTTCTTATTCAAAAGGCCCCGAAAAAACTAATAGCGGGTTTTTTGTAATTATTAATCTTCTTCTTTTGGGCGCGATATTCTTTTTTTTATATAACACATACGGGCGTGACGCGGCGTATATCTTTCTTGTGGTTTTTGTCGTGGGGCGGGCGCTGGTGGTTGTTTTTCATGCGTTTGTTTTTGTAGTATGCGTTCTTCTTTGTTCCGGCGGCGTGGCCTGGTTCGTTTATGACAGGTTGTCGGACAGCTCTCTCAGCTGGAGGATGTACAATTACCTGAGCCCGTTGAATTTCAAACTGCTTATAGGGGTAGGATGTTTTGTAGTGCTGAAGGCGCTTGTTCCGGTCGTAAGTTATATGGCTGGACGATATAAACCCGATCTAAGATTCTGGGCTTGGGTTGGGGTCGAAGTGGTAAGTGTAGTTTGTGCCGTGATGTCGATTCTGTATATGAACTGGTTCCCGGTACTTGCGGCGTTCGCAGCCGGCATAATCGTGAATATGTTTATGGGCCGACCTGTCCAGCGTGTGTGACGGAGAAATGGGATCTGAGAAGACAGTTTTTTAGGGATGATAATATGAAAATGAAATGGGAAAATATCTTTAAGTCCACCGGGTTTGCGTGTGACGCGCGGCTTTTAAGGAACAAATCCGAGTACGTTGTATCGAAGATCAAAGAAGCCGATGAGGTGATCGGCGTCCCAACCGAGATAAAACCCCAGGCCGAACGTGTGGCGCTCACACCGGTCGGGGTAAAGTTCCTTACCATGTTCGGCGTTAAAGTCATTGTGGAAAAAGGCGCCGGTAAAACTCATTTTTCAGACGAGGATTACGCGCGTGCCGGAGCGGAAGTGGTCAATACGGCCGAGGAAGTATGGAAACGCGCCACAATAATAAAAAAGGTCAAAGAGCCGTTGCCGTCCGAATTTAAATATTTTCGTCGTGGCCTTACTATATTCACATACCTGCATCTTGCCTCTCCCGAAATGAAAGATCTGACGCGGGAACTTCTTGATAAAAAGGTGCGGTCGATAGCTTATGAAACGATAGTGTGTTTCATGAACGGGAGGAAAAGAACCCCTGCGCTTCAGCCGATGAGCAAAATAGCGGGGGATCTCGGAGGGTATTTCGCGATGCTGTATCACCGGTACTCCGAGGTCAAGGGGGATAACGTGGATCTTACGCCTTGCGGTAAAGATCTTAGGAATAAGATAATTCGTTCTTATCCCAGATCGTGCGATTTGGTCGCCGATATTTCCATGAAAGGGGCCAAGGCTCTTATACTTGGAGCGGGTATGGCGGGTGAGCATATGGCAGGCACTCTTCTTATGCTTGGGGCTGACGTTACGGTGGCAGATATCAGGGAAGATATACTTGATGAGCTTTCAGGGGTATTCAACCGGTACGGAGACAAAATAACAATGATAAGATCTAAAGAGGATGTTAACGACCCTGACGAATCGTTGGTTGAAAAATACATTGAAAGTGACATTATTGGAGGGTGCATCCTTGTTCCGGGGGGGAAAGCCCCGCAGATCAGACGGGAATTGTTGGATAGGATTTCGCGGAAAAAGAAAAAGGTCATAATTGATATTGCTCTCGATCAGGGTGGTAATTTTGAGGGGGCGCATTCCTGTACGCATGAAAACCCGGTTTTTCTGGATGAATGCGGTAATATAAGATATTGTGTGCCTAATATGCCGGACGCGGTCGGTAAGGCCGCGGCGATAGAGCTTGAAAAGTCGAACATACAGTACACGCTTGTGTTGGCGATGGGAATGGAGGAGAGCGTTAATATTTTCCCCGAAATGGCCGGGGGAATGAATTTGGCCGATGGCTATATAGTCCATCCCGAGATAAGAAAGGCCTACCCTGATATGCCATACAAGAGGTTGTCAGCCCTGTGATTTTGTCTAGATTTCCGTACCAAGTAAGTCTCAAAAATGTTTAGAAACATATAGATGTTAAAGATGAGGGAAATATTAAAAAATTACGGCGGTTAAAAGAAACAATAAAACGCATGGGAAGCGCGGTGATCGCTTTTTCGGGCGGGGTGGATAGCTCTTTTCTTCTTACCGTCAGTGCGGGTGTTCTCGGAGAAAATGTGATCGCGGTTACGGCACGGTCGGCTATACGTGCCGAAGAAGATCTTAGAGCCGCACGTATGATAGCAAGAAAACTCAAAGTAAAACATATTATTCTCGATACGGATGAACTGAAAGATAAACATATAAAGAATAACGAGATAAAACGGTGCTACTATTGCAAAAAAAATATTTTCGGGAAGCTTAAACGTATCGCGAAAAAATATAAAATGAGAGAGGTGTGTGATGGTTCTCATGCCGGAGATAAGGAGCAGTACAGGCCAGGCAGTAAAGCTGGGGAAGAGCTGGGGATACGCAGCCCGCTTGCAGAGGCAGGATTAGAGAGGAAAGATATAATGGAACTGTCAAAAATGATGAATATCCCGGGTTGGGACGCTCCATCGAGATCGTGTTACCTGACCAGGTTCCCTTACGGGCAACAGGTAGATAAACATGAGATAGGACGCGTACGGAAAGTGGAGAAATGCCTTGGAAGGATATTTGGCGGACAGGTAAGATCGCGTGTTTACGATAAAATGCTCAGGATAGAAATGCCGCCCGTGGAGTTCAAAAAGGTTCTTAACGAAAAAATACGAAAAAAAATAATTTGCAAGTGCCGAAGTCTGGGATATTATCATGTTACTATGGATCTTGAGGGATATCGTACGGGTAGTATGGATCATTGGATAAGGTAGAGAGATGGAAAAATTGCTGTTAAAAAAACTGCTGAAAGATGTGGCTAGAAAAAGGATCGGGATAGCTGGCGCTATGGCTGTTCTGAAGGATCTGCCGTATGAGGATATAGGGTTCGCTAAGATAGACACTCATCGCGATATAAGACGAGGTGTGCCGGAGATTGTATTCTGCAGGGGAAAGCATATCGATCACATAAAAGGTATATTTCAAAAATGTGTTAAGAGCAGTTTTCTTATGGCGACTAAGGCTGATGGTATGGTTTACGAAGAAATTAAGAATATAAGGCGTGACGCCGTTTTTTATGAGAAGGCTGGCATAATCTTTGTGGGTAAACCCCGTAAAATTTCAGGTAAAAAGATTGCCGTGATTACGGCCGGGACATCGGATATTGCCGTGGCGGAAGAAGCCGCCATTACGGCCGAACTTTTAGGGAATAAAGTCGATCGTATTTATGATGTCGGTGTTGCCGGCATACACAGGCTTTTCCATAATAAAAAAAAGATACAGCGCGCTAACGTTGTTATTGTTATCGCGGGTATGGACGGGGCCCTGGCGAGTGTTGTCGGCGGTATGGTGGACAGGCCCGTTATAGCTGTGCCGACTAGCGTGGGGTACGGATCGAGTTTTAAAGGGTTATCCGCGCTTCTTACTATGATGAACGCCTGCTCTCCGGGGATATCGGTCGTTAACATCGATAACGGTTTTGGCGCGGGTTACTCCGCTTCGTTAATTAATAAGGGAAAATAACCGATGAATAAAAGAAAACCGATCAGTGTCAGAATCGAAGGCAATGATAAATACCAGCGGATTCTCGGCGGGGCGCCGGCTACATGCGGGATGAGATCAGGACATGTCGTGCTTAAACCAGGCGAATCCGTCGGAGAACATAATACGGACGAGCGTGAGGAAGCGATCATTATTCTTCGCGGTCATGGGCAGTTGTTCTGTGAAGGATCAGAAGCCATTGATATCGAAAAAGATATGGTGCTGTATGTTCCTCCACTGACAAAACATGATGTAAAAAATTCAGGCGTAGTGGATCTGGAATATGTTTATGTCGTGGTCCCGATAGCCGTTAAGTAAGAAGGGATATGAAGAATATGAGAAAACACGGGTATGTGCACGGTTATTCCGGCAGGGAAAAAGAAAGATTGTTCGATCAGGCCGGAACATTGTCGGACATATTGCATAGTGATACGAAATTTCCTCCCGGGAAACGCGTTCTTGAGGCCGGATGCGGTGTCGGCGCGCAAACGGTGATACTGGCTAAGAATAGTCCGCGCGCCAGGTTCGTGTCGGTTGATATATCCGAAGGGTCGGTCGATAAGGCCGCGGCCGGCGCAAAAAGACTCGGCATTACGAATGTCGAGTTTATGCAGGCTGATATTCTTGATCTGAAATTTGAGGACGAAAGTTTCGATCATGTATTCGTATGTTTTGTTTTGGAGCATCTTAAAGATCCGGGTAAAGCGCTTAGAGAGCTTAAAAGGGTTTTAAGAAAAAACGGGACGATAACTGTGATAGAAGGAGATCACGGATCGGCGTATTTTTATCCTGATAGCCGGGAGGGGCGGAAGACTATAGATTGTCTGGTAGATCTGCAGGAAAAAGATGGTGGTGACGCGCTTATAGGGAGAGCATTGTATCCGGTGTTGAAAAAGTCTGGTTTTAAAAATATCCGGGTAGATCCGCGTGTGATATATGTGGACCCGTCTAGGCCTGGCCTGGAAAAAGGCTTTACGAAAAATACTTTTATTGCTATGGTCGACGGGGTAAAACAAAAAGCGATCAACGCGAAAATGATGAAGTCGAAAGAATGGGAAAAAGGGATAAAAGACATGTATCATACGGTTTCAAAAGGGACTTTTTGCTACACATTCTTTAAAGCCGTCGCGACAAAATAACACGGTTAATAGGCCCCGGATAGGGCAGAGAAGGAAATAATATGAAAATGATATCTGAAAAAATACTTTTTGAAGGAGAATGGATCGTTTTTAAAGAATCGATATTCAAAGCGAAACACGGCGGACTTATAAAATGGGAAAGTGTTTCAAGACGACGGCCGGTCACGGGGTTGGCAATAATAGCCAAGATGGTGCCGTCGAACAGATATATTCTTATTAAGCAATTCCGTCCCGCGATCAATAATTATGTTCTGGGGCTTCCTGCCGGTATTTCAGATAAAGGAATAGAACACGCGCTTGTCGAACTTAAAGAAGAAACCGGATATACCGGTAAAATAACGTATGTTAGTCCGATGCTCAAATCGAATACAGGTATTATAAATGAAGACAGCCATACCGTTTTGGTCGAGGTGGATGAGAACGATCCTGCCAATCAAAATCCCGTTCAGAATCTTGAGGATGCCGAAGATATCGAAGTTGTGCTTGTTGCCAAGAAAGATATAAAAGAACTGTTCCGGACTGAAATGGCCAAGGGGACGGCGATCGGTTCGGGGCTTTGGTATCTTTTCGGTCTAGAGATATGAATCTCTCCGTAAAAGAGAATAAATCACTATCCTATCAATGGTAATATCAAAAAAGAGTTGTTAAAAATACCACACAGTGAGATAATAATAATCGTGATTCACTCCTAACATATATCTTTTGGAGGCAATAGTAAAATAACCAGGGGCAGTTCTGTTTACGGGAACTGCCCCTTTTTTATTGTACTCTTAACCAAAGAACCAGAAACCATCCATGTAAAACAACCGGTGTGATCTATCGAGGCATGATAATCGATGGCCAAGATCATCAATGTTTCAACTGGAGAAGTCAAAGTCGAGCGCGGGGATGCCATATTAAGATCTAGCGCCATAGGGTCATGTATTTGTGTCGTGGCATATGACGGGATAGGTAAACTCGGGGGGATCGCGCACATATTATTACCGGGGAAGGCTCCTGCGAATGAGATTGCTCGAAGTAAATATGCTGCTGACGCTATCGAGAGAATGCTGAAAGATATCGTAGGTATTGGTGGTGTCAGTGGTAGACTTGAGACGTGCATAGTTGGGGCCGCTAATGTTCTTAACGACGATAATGATACCGTCGGCAAAAATAATATCCAGTCCGTAAAAAAAATACTATTCGAAAATAATATTCCGATAAGAAATGAGTCCATAGGGGGGAATTTAAGGAGAGGTGTTGCTTTGTCCCTGGTGGACGGGACAGTTTATTATACAGAAGGAAATGATCCGGAACATGTATTATGGCGTTTCGGCGTGGACGGTGGAAAATGAGAAAGAATTCTGCCGCTGGTTATACGGTGATTACGAAGGGTGTGGCAGAGAATCTGGCCGTGGCGTTGGCGTATTGGTTAATTTCACATTTGAATTGGCTTATATTTAAAAATGTAGGCGTTTTACCTATGCCGATCTGGCCGGCCGCGGCGCTTGCCGTTGTTGTGGCTTTTTACAGGGGCTGGCAGATCGCTCCGGGGATAGCTATCGGTACCATTCTCGCTAATTATTATTCTCTTGGGGCGCCGTGGGGTTATGCGGTTTGTATCGCCATTATGAATACAGCCGGGCCAATTATAGGAGCGGGAATGATGCGGTGGAGAGTATCTGCAAAAATAAACATTCGTAGTTTCGGAGATGTGATGTTCTGTTTTTTAGCAATAATAATCCTCGTGCCTGTTTTGACAGCCACGGGCGGGATAGGCTTTAAATGGTTGCTGGGGCTTATACCCGCAAATGAAGTAGTGTCGGCCTGGCTTAAATGGGCGGTGGCTCATTCGTTGGGGACATTGGTTTTTGGAGTTCCGGTATTCGCTTTTCTGAAAGAGGAAATATGATAGACGAAAACAATGAAAAGTTTAAAACTATGCGTACGATAACGGTATGGTCAGGTATTTTCTTGTCCTTGTTTTTGTGGATCATTGCGGGTTTATTAGAATATCTTTGGTTTAACCATAATGGGAAAGGACTGGTTTCTTTTATTTTGCCTTTAGAAGATCCGCATGAACTATTATTAAGAAGTATGTTCTGTAGTGTGCTTATTCTTGCGGGTATTATGGGCGGACAGGTGCTGTTCAGATTGGGCACATATGATAAACGGCTTTATAAAGATGCCGAGGAGCTTAAAGCATCCAATCAGCAGCTTACGGCTCTGAACCAGCAGCTGCAGGCTACGGAACAGCAGCTGAAGGCTTCCAACCAACAACTAACCGCCAGTAATCAAGAGATTAAATCCGCCGAGCAACAATTACAGGCGGCGAATCAACAGCTCATGGCCACAAATCAACAGCTTGTGGCCACGGAAGATAAACTCGAAGAAGATATCGAACGGAGAAAACAGCTGGAAGAAGAGCTGAGTAAATTCGGTCTGGTCATAAAAAACAGCAGTGAACTTATCAGCATGGCTACCTTTGGCGGACAAATGACATTTCTTAATAAAGCCGGAAGCGAGATCTTGGGGATTCCTCCGGATGAAGTCGATAAACATACGATATATGATATTTTCTCCGCCGAACATATCGAGTTTGTGAAAAAAGAGATCATTCCGTGTGCCGTCAATAAAGGATTATGGGAAGGGAATGTGCAGTATTTAAATTTAAAAACAGGGGCGAGGACGGAAGCGCATGCGGTTGTTTTTGCCGTCAAAGATCAGGATTCAGGCGAACCGTTGTTTTTAGCTAATGTATCAACAGATATGACCGAAAGGAAAAAAAACGAGAGCAAGGTGATCTCTTTACAAAAACAGTGGGAGGACGTTATAAATTTTTTGCCGGATGCGACTTTCGCGTTGGACAAAGAAGGTAAGGTTATTGTTTGGAATAATGCAATAAGTGAAATGACCGGTGTCAAATCGGACGGAATTATAGGCAAAGGGGATTATGAGCATTCCATATGTTTTTATGGGACAAGAAGACCTATTTTAGCGGATCTTGTATTGCTGCCAGATAACAGATGGGAATCTGTCTATAAGAATGTGAAGAGGATCGGGGATGTGCTTGTAGCGGAAACATTCATAGAAAATTTCAGATCGTCTGCCGGAATATATCTTTGGGGGATAGCAAAACCTTTATATGATTCTTCCGGAGAGATAGTTGGGGTGATAGAGAGTATACGTGATATCACGGAGATGAAAAAAGCACAGCTGGGGCTGGAAGAAAGGGAGCTTGCGTACAGAACTTTGGCGGAGAACATTCCGGGGATAATATATCGTATCTTTTGCGCGGATAGCGGGAAAATGTGTTTTTACAATGACGCGTTAAAGGAGATCACGGGATATCTTCCGGAAGAGCTCGGAGCCGGGCGAATTAATTCAATAGATCCTTTGATATTGCCGGAAGACAGGGCCGGAGTGATAGATGTCATCAAAAACGCTATTCAGAAGAATATGACTTTTGAGATCCAATACAGGTTGACGGCTAAAAGCGGCGAGAAACGTACCGTTCTTGAAAGAGGGCGTCCTATATTCGATCATAAAGGGGAGCTGACATTTATTGACGGGGTTATCCTTGATATTACAAATCAGGTAAGGATACAGACTGAACTCGCTCAAAGCGAAACGAGATATCGTCAGATCGTCGAGACGGCGTCCGAGGGAGTATGGGTTTCGGATCAGACCGGAAGTATCGTGTTCACGAATAAAAGTATGCTGAAGATGCTTGGATATAAAAATGAAAGCTCGATAATCGGACATGCTGGTATCGAATATGTGTATCCCGAAGACATCTCGGCATATAAGGAACATAGGCTGCAAAGAATGCAGGGTAAAAAAACCAGATATGAACAGAGAATGCTCCGTGCGGACGGCGCTCCGGTATGGTGTCTTGTTTCGGCGACGCCGATAATGGGCGAAAATGGGGAGTTTTTAGGTTCTATGGCCATGTTCATGAACATAGACGATATCAAAAAAGCCGAGAAGATCCTTGCGTCGGCTAAAGATCATGCCGAACAGGCGAATAGGGCAAAGAGTCAGTTCCTTGCCAATGTTTCGCACGATATCCGTACGCCCATGAACGCGATCATGGGGTTTAATAATATGCTGTGTTCCACCAAGCTTGATGAGAAACAGAAAAAGTTTGTGAAGATAATAAATGATAATGCGCAAAATTTATTGGCTCTTATCGACGATGTGCTTGATATGTCCAGGATAGAATCCGGAAAGATAAACCTCCGGTCCGATGTTTTCTGTATGAAGGATATCGTGGAAACCCTGATGGAAAATACCAAGTATGAGTTAGGGGAAAAAGATGTGAAATTATTATATGAATTTAAAGGAGAGACGGTGGAATTGTTAGGTGACCCGATAAGGATCAAACAGATATTTGGTAATATACTAAATAACGCGGTCAAATATACCGATAAAGGTGAGATCAATGTGGAGATGGAATGTCAGCCTTCGCCTGACGATCGTAATAAATGCCTGTGCAGGGTATCTACGCGCGATACAGGTATCGGTATCGCCGGAGAATACCTTGAAAACATCTTCGACCCGTTTACAAGATATCATGAAACTAAGGGGAAAAGATATAAAGGCGTAGGGCTGGGGTTGTATATAACGCGTACGCTTGTGCGTCTTATGGGGGGAGAAATAACCGTTCGTTCTGAGGAAGGGATCGGCAGTGAGTTTGTTTTTACATTAAAGTTGCCTTTTGCATGATTTGCATATCGTGGTTAATGGGGAATAAAAATGCTGGAATACCTTAATTTATTTTTAGGCAGACTGAGCGCTGTGAAGGCTGTCGGGATCAGAAAGGGTCCTTCTTTGGTGTTGGGGCAGGAGGATCTCTTCAGTATTTTTCTCGGCATGGAGGACGACGCGGCCGTGGTTATAGATCCCGCCGGGAAAATAATCTATGCTAATAACATATTTATCGATCGTATCGGCAGGAATAAAAGATCTGTGCTGGGGGCGGATATCAGGAGTTTGTTCCCGCTGGAGTTGTTGCAAAAAAGAAATGAATATTTTGGAGAAGTCCTAAAAACGGCTAAACCCGTGCGTTTTGTCGATGAACGTAACGGCAGATGGTACGATAATTATATGAAACCTATAATCGGTTTAGACGGGGAAGTGACGCATGTAGCTATACTTTCCAGGGATGTGAGCGGGCTTAAACAGCAGGAAAAAGTATTTCGTGAAGCATGTATTTTTAATTCTACGATAATATCGGGGGTGTCTGTTGGGATAGTGGTATGTGACAGAGAGGGGAAATATCTGCTATGGAATAAATATATGGAAACGATGACAGGTGTGACAGCCAAAGAGGTGCTAGGAAAAAAAGCCCTGGATATTTTCCAGTTTCTTAGCGATACGGGTTGTGGTGATATTCCTGGGAGGGTGTTGAACGGAGAGGTGATCAATACCGGTGAAAAAGAGTTTTATGTTCCGGTCACTGGAAAAAAAGGCTGGTATTCGGCCGTATATAGACCTTATTACGACGGTGACGGGAACATTTCAGGTATGATGAGCATGATAGCCGATATCACGGGTAAGAAGGCGGCGGAGATCATCGGGGAGGAACATGGTGCGCGGTATATGACTTTGGTTAATAATCTCCCCGGAGTGGTATATCGATGCGCCAATGAAGATGGACGATGTGTGGTGAAAATAGTTAATGATGAGATCGAGAAATTAACGGGATATCCCGTATCGGATTTTATCGATAATAAAGTTCGAGGCATTGAAGATGTGAGGTGCGCGGAGGATAAGGAGAAAGTATCGGATATCGCGCGGCGGTATGCCGATAAAGACGGGAATTATGATGTGGAATATCGTATTGTAGACAGAAAAAACCGTATAAAATGGGTTAGAGACAAGGGGCATGTGACTTTTGACGGTGGGGTTCCGAAATATTGGGACGGGGTTCTAATAGATATAACCGATCGTAAAGTTTCCGACGAAAATTTGAAGGAGGTTAATAAACGGTTGGAAGATATTATTGAGTTTTTGCCCGATGCAACCTATATCGCGGATAAAGACGGTAATATTATAGCCTGGAACCATGCTATGGAAGAAATGACTTCTATCAAAAAAGAAAATATTATCGGTAAAAAATCGCAGTATGCCGTGGCCCCGTTTTACGGTGAGCCCAGGCCGCATTTGGTGGATCTTTTGAAAGGGGAAAACGAAGAATTATCCGACCGGTACGAATATATCTGTAAAAAAGGGAATTCATTGTATGCCGAAGTGTTTGCACCGGCCTTATATGACGGTAAGGGGGCATATATATGGGTGATAGCAGCTCCTCTATTTGATGAAAAAGGGGAACTGATGGGGACTATAGAATCCGTCAGGGATATTAATGAACGAAAGCAGATTGAAGAGAAATTGAAAGAGTGGATGAAACGATATGAGTTGATCGTCGCGGCATCCGGACAGGTCGCGTATGAATATGATGTTGTCGCAGGAAATATTTTCTGGGGCAATACAATCGAAAATGTGCTGGGATATACGCCGCATGAAATGAACGGCGGGTTGAAACAATGGAACGAACTGGTTCACCCTGAGGACGAAAAGAGAGTATCCGGGCTTTTGGAAAAGGCGGTCAAAGCGTGTTCATTTCTTGATATGGAATATCGGATCAGACATAAAAATGGGCATTATATATGGGTCAAAGATAGGGGGTTTTTTATTTCCGGGGAAGGCGGAAACGCCTTGTGTCAACTTGGTATGCTTGAAGATATAACAAAACAGAAGAACGCGGATGTTGAGATACATAAGACAATGGCAACTATACAGGGGATATTGAGAGCGGCCCCGGTCGGGATGGCAGTTGCCAAAAATAGGGTTATGTGCAGAGTGAACGAGTGGTTATGTATGATGACCGGTTATTCGGAAAGTGAATTGCTGGGGGAAAATACGCTGAAACTTTATGTTTCTCAGGATGATTATGAACGTGCGGGGAAAGCGCTTTACTCAAGGGGACCGGATAATAGTGGGACATTGGAAGTAAAATGGAGGACAAAGGACGGAAGAATAAGGGACATGCTGGTCAATTCCTCATTAATAGATCCAGAGGATATATCGGAGGGATATGCTTTGACGGCGGTTGATATAACCGATCTTAGACAGTCCGAAGCGGCATTGTACGACAGCGAAGAGAGGTTCAGAGCGTTATATAATTCAATGACGGAAATGGTTGTTATGCATGAAATCGTATATAACAGCGAAGAGGAGGCCGTGGATTACAGGATAATAGACTGTAATCCCGCGTTTTCGAAAATACTGGATATTCCGCACGAGAATGCCGTAGGGAAACTGGCGTCGGAAGTTTATGGGACAGGAACGGCTCCGTATCTTGCAGAATATGCGTCGGTGGTGGCGACGGGGAAACCTCTTTCGTTCGAGACGTTTTTTGCGCCGATGAATAAGACCTTCAGGGTTTCTGTGGTATCGCCCAAAAAAGGTTTTTTTGCCACGGTGTCCGATGATATCACCGAGCGAAAAAAGGCGGAAGGATTATTGCTGAAGTCTAAGGAAAATGCAGAACGGGCATCCCGTGCGAAAAGTGAATTTTTGGCGAATATTTCACATGATATACGCACGCCGATGAACGCTATTATGGGATTCGGGGGCATGCTTGAGTCTACAGGATTGGATGATAAACAACGAAAATATCTTGAGATAATGAAGAAAAGTTCGAACAATCTTTTAGCGCTTATTGACGATGTATTGGATATATCAAAAGTAGAAGCGGGCAAGATGACGCTTAGGTCTGAAGAGTTCTGCATCGGGGATATTGTCGAGGATGTTGTGAAGTCCGCTCAATGCGAACTTGGTGACAAGAATATAAAGATATCGGAAAGTTTTACATCCCCGATAGTCCGTGTGGATGGAGATCCAATACGCATAAAACAAATATTTACCAACCTTCTCAGTAATGCGGTAAAATATACTGAATCCGGAGAGATTCGGATAGAATTCAATTTAGAGGAGTCCCCTGACGAGGAAGGGATCATTCTGTTGAGAGTCGCGGTGAAGGATACAGGAGTTGGGATTCCTCCGGATAAACACGAACTTATATTCGAGTCTTTTACGAGATTTCATGAGTTCATGCCCGGCGCAAAACAAAAAAGTGTAGGTTTGGGGTTGTACATCACAAAGACGCTGGTAAATTTAATGGGTGGGGAGATAAAGGTCCGATCCGAAGTTGGAAAAGGAAGCGAGTTTATTTTTACTGTACGTGTAAAAAAATCAAACCATAAAAAAGGATAATGACAATGGCGGAACAGGTATTGAAAGACATCAAGGTGCTTGTCGTGGAGGATGATGAATCAAACCAATATTTAATGGAGCTTATACTGGGTGAGTTCGGTTTTAGTTTTGAAATAGCCGCTAACGGACAGGAAGCTGTAGAGAAAGTCCGGAAAGGCAAATTCGATGTAGTGTTGATGGATCTAAGGATGCCGGTTATGGATGGGTATGAAGCTACAAGGGTTATAAGGAAGGAACTGCATAACGATCTGCCGATAATCGCCGTTACGGCGCATGCTATGGATTGGGTGGAAGAAGAATGTCAGGGCGCTGGCATGAACGGGTATTTAACTAAGCCATTTGACGCCGAGAAACTGAAAAGTGAAATATTGCGATTCGTCAAAAAATAGAATTTAACCGCATTTTCACTCAACACACTTGCTTCTTTTTGCCTTATGTACTATATTACTGCTAAACATATGGCGATCGACAAAACTAAAAAACATAAAATTTGCGTTGGAGTGTTGTTTTCTGTAGGTGTTCTTTTCCTGTCCGGTTGTGTGACTACAAAAGCTCCCTCGACTTTTCTGGAGCCATGGCGTCCTGATAACACATCGTTCGATAAAAAATACAGTAAAATAGAGGAAAACGACGCCGTATGGCGGAAAATACGAGGGCAGGAGTTCGATACATCTCGCCGATATGGTCTTTTGGAACTTGCCGTTGTGGCTCTTCAGAATAATCCTTCCACTCGCATAGCGTGGGAGAATGCCCGATCCGTAGAAGCGCAGAAACATCAGGCCGAAAGCGCGTGGTATCCGACCGTGCAAGGGACGTTCGACCTCGAACAGTCGAAAACGGTCGAGAAAAGTAAATTACCCACGGATAATAACATTAACTATGGGCCTAGTATCGGGGCGACCTTTCTTTTGATGGATTGTGGCAAACGAGACGCCAACATCCGTATGCAGACCTGGAACCTTTATGCGGCTAATTACACGTTCAATCAATCTATCGAAGATCTTATCCTTAGCGTATCCAAAGCATATTATGAACTTTACAGCGCGCAGGCCATGGTCAAAGCCGCGGAATCCGATGTTCAGAATACTAAAACGGATTATGAGGCTGCGAATGAGAAATTCTCGGCCGGTTTGGTGACAAGATTGGATGTTTTGCAGGCGTTATCAAATTATGAGGATTCGAGGTATTCTCTGGAAGATGCGAAAGGAAAACTGAAGACCGCTCAGGGGACGTTAGCCCAAGTGCTTGGTTTTTCGGCTGATACCCCGATCAAGATAAAATCCCCGTGGTGGAATATCCCTACGGATATACAAAAGGCTGATATTAAAAAAATGATAGAGGAAGCGCTTATTACGCGACCGGATATTGATAAGAGCCGGACTACTTTTAAGGCCAAGGAAGAAGCCGTTAAGGCGGCGATGTCCGATCTCTTCCCGAAAGTGAACGCCGGCAGCGATATCGCCGCGAATTATTACAAGTATTACAATACCGGAAAAGAATACGGAAATAATTACGTATACAGTTTTGCCGGGATAACCGCTACATGGGATATTTTTGATGGGTTTTATAATCTGTCCGTTCTGAAACAGAAAGAAACGGAACGCGATAAACAGGCGGAACAATTGAGGTCCGACGAACTCGCGGCCAGCAAGGACGTATGGGAGAAATTTTATAATTTTAAGACCGCGGTCGGAAAACAGAATTTCAGCTGCGCGTATTTCAATACCGCCAGAGTGTATTATGAACTAGCCTTCGAGAGCTATAATGCCGGGCTTAAGAGCATGTTGGATCTTGTACAGGCGCAGGACGATCTCTCAAAGGCGCGCAGTAAATTCATACAGGCGAGGAAAGATCTGTTTGTGGCGCTTGTGGAGCTTAACCACGCTATGGGCGCGTTATATGCGAATGGCGAAGCCTTTGTAGCTAAGCATGACGTGAAGAAGTGACCTTTGTCAATCCAAGGAGGAACTTAGAATGACTTCCCAAGGGAAATTTTCATATAAAGTTATGATCTGGATCATTGTTGCATCGATCGCAGTTTTTTTTATAGCGAAAGGGGTGCTTACTCCGAAGAAAAAAATGGAGATCCCGCCGCGTCCGGTTCAGACCGGTATGAGTATTTCCAAAGACGTGCCGGTGTATGTTGAGGCTTTCGGGAATCTCGCCGCGTTGAATAACGTGAATATAAGCCCGCAGGTCGACGGAAAAATACTCGGGGCGTTCTTTAACGAAGGAGATATGGTCAAGAAGGGCGATGTTCTTTTTACCATCGATCCGGCGACGTATAAGGCCTCTGTTGATAAGGCTGAGGCGGCTCTTGCGCAGGACCAGATAGATCTTAAGCTGAAACAGGATACTTTGGAACGGAATAAAAAACTGGTTAAATCGAGTTTGATATCCGAACAAGATTACGAAAAATATAGTATGGACGCGGCGGCCGCCGAGGCGAAAGTAAGGCTTGATCAGGCTCAGGTCGAGATGGCCAAGATAAATCTGGATTATTGTACCATAACGTCGCCGATAGATGGTATTACCGGCAAAAGGCTTGTCGATCCGGGGAACGTTGTTACGGCCAGTGCCGCGACTACTCTGGTGAATGTAAAAAGCATAAATACGCTGTATGTGGATTTTACTATTCCCGAACGCAGTCTCCCGGCTCTCAGGGAAGCGATGAAAGGAAATACGTTGGATGTAGAGATAGTGGTCTCCGGGGATACTAAGGGGCCATACAAAGGGAAATTGAATTTTTTGGATAATGCCGTTGATAATTCCACGGGCACTATACTTTTACGTGCTACGGTCGATAATACACAACACGGGCTTTGGGCCGGGCAATTCATAACGGTCAAACTGATCCTGGGGATAGAAAAGGATGCTGTTCTTGTTCCGTATGAAGCGGTGTGGCTTGGACAGAAAGGCTATTATGTGTTTATAGTCGATCCGAATAATAAAGTTGAGATGGAAATGGTTGAGAAAAAACAGAGATATGAGGATTTTATAGCGGTGGACGGTATAGAAAAAGGGCAGAAAGTCGTGACACAGGGGCAGCTGGGGTTAAGCCCCGGCGCTCTGATCGTAGATATCACCGAAGAGATGAAAAAAGAGGCCGTGGAAATGTCGGATTCCAGCGAAGATTCGGGATCCAAGCAGTAACAAACATAATTCGTTAAGGCGAAGATCGTAAGATATGAATTTATCCGAAAACTTTATTAGACGTCCGATAATGACAATGCTCCTTTCGGTGCTTGTCGCTATATTCGGTTGCGCGGCTTTTATGCAGCTTCCGGTCAGTGATCTCCCTGTAGTCGATTCGCCGGTTATTTCGGTCTCGGTAAGTTATCCGGGAGCCAGTCCTAGTCTTATGGCCAGCGCGGTAGCAACGCCGCTTGAAAAACAGTTCATGCAGATCCCCGGGATAAGGAGTGTTATATCGACTAATACCGAAGGATCTACGTCCATAATTTTAACGTTCGATCTTTCCCGAAGTGTTGATCTTGCCGCCCCGGATGTGCAGGCCGCGATATCCAGCGCTCAGGCAAATTTACCTACGGATCTTCCGGCTCCGCCGACGTACACAAAAACTAATCCCAGTGATGCGCCTATAATGTACCTGACGGTTACAAGCGATTCACTTACGCCGGGGCAATTGTATGATTATGCGAATATCACCATCGGTAACAGAATTTACATGGTATATGGGGTGTCGCAGGTACAGGTGTGGGGTTCAAAGAGGGCTATCAGGATACAGGTCGATCCGAATAAATTGGCTGCCTTTAAATTAGGATTGAACGATGTCGCGGGCGCGATCAAGACGGGTACGGTCACCACGCCCGGAGGCAGTTTGAACGGCAAATACAGGACATTTTCGATCGAGCCGGCCGGACAGCTTGTACAGGCGCAGGACTATGAGGATCTGATACTTGCGTATAGAAATAATGCCCCGGTCAGGATGAAGGATGTAGCCATATGCACTGAATCTGTCGAGAACGATCTAACCGAGGCGATATTGGCTATTTCGGAAACAAAGGAGATACAGCGGAATGCGGTGATCCTTGCCATATCACGCGTGGCCGGTTCCAATACCGTGGATCTGGCGGAGCGCATAAAAAAAACAATAGAAGATCTAAAAAAAGAATTGCCGGCGTCCGTTGAGCTTGAGATCTTTTACGATAAATCAACTACCATAGTCGAGTCGATAGACGACGTTAAAAACACTATCCTGATAGCTCTGGCGCTGGTTATCATCGTGATCTTTCTTTTTCTTGGGAGGCTTTCTGATACGATCATTCCTTCGGTTACTTTGCCGTTGTCACTTTTGATGACTTTTATCGCCATGCAGGCGATGGGGTTCAGCCTT
Source organism: Candidatus Omnitrophota bacterium (assembly GCA_035403965.1). Classification (GTDB taxonomy): domain Bacteria; phylum Omnitrophota; class Gorgyraeia; order Tantalellales; family Tantalellaceae; genus DAONGE01. Next base: position 17,709 of record DAONGE010000037.1, read on the forward strand.
AATAACCTTTCGCTTTTGGGAATTATACTTGCCATAGGGTTTGTAGTGGATGACGCTATCGTGGTCCTTGAAAATACCGTGCGCATTGTTGAGGAGGAAGGTTTAAACCCGCTTCAGGCCGCGATAAAAAGCGCGCAGGAGATAGGGTTCACCATTGTTTCGATGACGTTGTCTTTGGCGATCATTTTTGTTCCGCTCGTTTTCATGGGTGGAACGATCGGCCGTGTTTTCAGGGAATTCGCTGTAACGGTAGTTGTGACCATTTTCGCTTCGGGAATAGTGTCCTTAACTCTTACGCCGATGATGTGCGCGCGTATGCTCAAGGGTGGGAAAGAGGTAAAGGAGACCGGCCTTCAGAAATTCATGAATAAATTCCTTGGCGGTATAATCGCCGGATATGACAGGCTTCTAAGGAAAATATTGCTTAAACCTATAATAACTTTGATCGTGTGGGCGCTTTGTCTTTTTGGAACGGGGCTTTTCTTCGTTATATTACCGCAGAGTTTTCTTCCGGAAGGGGATAGCGGCGTCATATCGGCGGCTATGATGGGGCAACTGGGTATTTCCACAAAAGGTATACAGAAATTCCAGAACGCGATCACTCAGATCGTAATGAACGATCCGAATGTTTCCCGCGTTATAACGGTTTCCGGAATGAATCTGGGGGCCGATCAGAGCACGGGTATGTTCGTCGTTAGGCTTAAAGAGGCGGGCAAGCGCCTTCCGATGCCGCAGATGATCAAAGAGCTCAGGGAAAAGATGTATATGGTCCCGTTTGGCTTGACGTTTATGGAACCGATCCCGACGCTGAAATTGAGCGTCGGCGGGGAAAGTACGGCTTCGGGCAATAAGTATTCGTATGTTATGGTAAGTCCCGACATGGATAAATTGTATTCCGCGGCGCTTGAACTGGAACGGAGAATGAGAACTATACCGATGTTCGTGGATATTCAGAACAGTGTAAGGCTTAATATGCCGGAATTGGATCTGGAACTTCTCAGGGATCGCGCTTCGACGTTCGGTTTGACTGCCGGAGATATAGAGAATTCACTTCTTTTATCGTATGCCGGAGGCAAGGTCACGACATACAAGACGGATATCGACCAGTATCAGATCATCGTGGAACTTGAGAAAAGTTTCCAGGAGGATCCGGAGAATCTGTTCCATATTTATCTTAGGTCTTCGCTGAACAATTCGCTTGTGCCGCTCGCGTCGATATCCAGATGGACCGAGGACGTCGGGCCGCAGAACGTTCCGCATTATAATCAGCTAAGTTCCGCGACGATATCTTTTAATATTCAACCGGGAGTCCCGCTTGGTAACGCGACGAAGGCGCTTCAGGAATTATCGGCTAAGGTTCTTCCCGCCGAATGCACGGGGTTTTTGCAGGGTGAAGCCGAACAGTTTCAGGAAGCTATGGCAAGTTTAGGTATCTTGGTCTTGATAGCGATTTTTATCAAGTATATCGTTCTTGGGATATTGTATGAAAGCTATATGCACCCCTTCACAATATTGACCACCCTGCCGGTCGCGACGGTAGGAGGCTTGGCTACGCTTTATATCTTTGGTTCTGAACTTTCGCTTTATGCGTACGTTGGGGTGTTCATGCTGCTTGGTATTGTAGCGAAGAACGGGATCATGATGGTGGATTTCGCGAATCAGCTTCTTGAAAAGGAAAAGATCACAAGTTATGAGGCGATCTGCCGGGCGAGTGTCATCCGGTTCCGGCCTATTCTTATGACAGGTCTCGCGGCTATAATGGGGGCTTTGCCGATAGCCCTTGGATACGGAGCTGACGGGTCTTCAAGGATCCCGCTCGGTCTGATTGTAGTCGGAGGTCTTATCTTTTCGCAGGTAATTACGTTGTTCGTTACGCCCGGTCTTTTTCTTTACATGCAGCGCATACAGGAAAAATATCTCGATAAATTCGAGCTTTTCAGGGCCGCTTCTTCCAGAAAGAATGATGCCGAATAGCGTTTTTCCCGCAGTCATTGAATTATAAGTATTTACCTGTATACTTTTAGGGCGATATGTTTTTAGTGTATAATATCTGCGGGTGTAGGGAGAGATAATGATATACGGTGATATAGATGATATCAAGCTTGCGGGTGGGATATTTGATCGTCTTAATAAGGTGATCGATGGGTTTGGGCCCAGCGAGGATAACGGGCGGTATGAAATAGACGGGGACAAGATGTACGCGATGGTGTCCGTTTATAAAACAAAACCAGCTGATACGTTGTTTTTTGAAGGGCACAAGAAATATATAGACGTACAGATAGTCCTTTCCGGAGAGGAGAGGCTCGATGTTGCCGTTCTTCCCGATCCGCGGATAAAGGAACCATACTCCGATGAAAAAGATATTATGTTCATCGATACGCCGAAAGAATATTTGTCATTCATCTTAAGGCCAGGTAAGTTTCTTTTGCTGAAGCCCGGGGATTATCACAGGCCATGTTGTTCGCTGAAAAACGTGGAAGATGTGAGAAAGGTTGTAATAAAAATAAGGTGCGATAACAATGCCGGATGAAACAAAGGGGTGTGATCCGCGTTATGGAAATATCCTTTAAATCTGTCCTTGAATGTTCGCTCGCTTTTTTGGCGCTTATTAATCCCGTCAGCAAGATGTTCCTGCTTTTTTCTCTGCCAGGCAGGAATCGTTTCGACAGTAAACTTGTACCCGTGTGTGTTAAGTCGTCCGTAGCGGCGGCCGTGATACTTTTGTCGTTCCTGGTCCTTGGGGTCGGACTTTTTAAACATGTTTTTCAGGTAGATATTTATTCGTTGAAGATCGCCGGAGGGCTTGTTCTCCTTTCTAAAGGTTTTTTGGCGCTGGATAAAGGTGTGTTCTATGAAATAAGGTACAAACAGAAATTGGAAGATCTGTCCATTGTACCTTTGGCTTCGCCTATGATAGCTGGCCCGGCTTCTATAACCGCGGCAGTGTCTTTTCCGGCCTCATACGGGTTTTGGGTCACCGTGATCGCGTTAATGGTCGCTATATTTGTTAACCTTATGGTTATGTTGTCTTCGAAGTATATAGGGCATATGCTGGTTAAACATAACACAATAAGTGCGCTTATCAGGATAACGGGACTTGTTGTAGCGACTATCGGTATACAGATGATGCTGAGTGGCATACTTGATTACTCTAAGTTGTTTTACAGATAAAAACGGAAAGAATATTTAATAAGGAAAGAAACCTGCTTAAACGGCAGATACTATGAAGATCGTTATTGCGTGTTTAATTTTGTGTGTTACGATGATGACGGTTTATTGCCCATCGCCGGAAGCGCAGGAACAAGAGCAGCCCCGGCAGGCTGATCCGGCAGAGCTTCAGCATCAATTGGACCTCGCGGATCGTATGGCCGGTAAATTGGACGGGCTTTTTCGTGAGTTTTCCGACGGATATATGGAGGCGGAGTCGGCGCTGGAGAAAATAAGTTTATGGATCAATGACTATAATAACGCATCATATCCTGTCCCGCCCGAGGCTGGACAGCTCCATAAATTAATGGTGGAGCTTTTTTCGCAGGTTGAGAATTATTTCATAGTATATAAAAAATCCAACCGCGAGAATATCAATATAAACAGTAAGATAGCGAAAATTAAATATGATCTGTATAAGGAATCCATAAGGATCAATTATATGATGAATAAAATATAGAAAGGCGTGAAAAAATAATGGTTACTTTCATCATCACTGTTCTGATCTCTCTGAGCGTGTCTTTTATGTGTTCCGTTCTGGAGGCCTGTCTTTTGAGCTTATCGGTCACGGATATCGCTAAAATGTCAGAGAAACATCCGCGCGTCGCTGATATCTGGAAAAGGTTCAAGGAAAACATCGAAAAACCCATAGCGGTGGTCCTTATAGTGAATACATTTGCGCATACGATAGGCGCGGCGCTGTCCGGATCACAGTTCAATATGCTTTTCGGCGCGCAATGGGTGGCGGTATATTCTATAGTCTTTTCGCTCGTCATGATACAGTGGACCGAGATTATGCCCAAAACATTGGGCGTAAGATATAATAAATTTTTCGCAAGGATAATAGCGGTTCCACTGGATCTTTTGGTTAAGCTTTTTACGCCTGTTGTTATGTTGGCGCATTTTCTTAATAAACCTTTCGAGGAAAAGAAAAAACAGTCGTTTGAATCAAGGGCGCTGAACGATATATCGGTGTTAGCGCGCTTTGCGAATATCAACAAAATGATAACTACCGAACAGAAAAACATAGTCGAGGAAGGGCTCAAACTTTCCGCGAAGACCGTTACGGATGTGATGGTCCCTATAGGAGAGATTAAATGCCTGACTACTGCAATGAGCCTTACGGACGCGCTTTTGGAATCGCATATACATCACCATACGCGTTTCCCGCTCATGGACGTGGATAAAAATGGTGAGATCATAGGATATGTGAATTTTAAGGATATAGTGGGTGTGCTTCAGTTCAATCCGGGGATGCCCAATCTCAGGGGAATATGCCGGCCGATATTTTCCGTGAATGAAAGTATTACGCTTACGGATCTTTTGAGCACGCTGATCAAGAATTATCAGCATATAGCTGTTGTCCGAGACAATACCCGCAAGATCACGGGGATAGTTACTATGGAAGATATTATCGAATCCATAGTGGGGGATATAAACGACGAATATGATATTTTGCCGTCATATCTGTATCAGATATCGGAACGCCGTTATGTCGCCGGCGGCGGACTTATGATAGCGGATCTGAATAATGTAGTAGGATTGGATATCCCCGGGAAGAATATTACCGTAAATGACTGGCTTTTATCCCGCCTCAACAAAACCCCGAAGGCCGAGGATCATCTTAAACACGGGAACGCCGAATTTATAGTGCGTAAAGTTTCCCGCGCTAAGATACGTGAGATAATAGTGGATAAAGTCGCTTGAACCGTTGTGGGGGCCTGTAGTAAATGTTCGTCACAATATACGGATAAAGCACCGGTGTTATTTCTTGTGATACTTGGGTAAACACGAGGCTTGTCGTTCAGACGATTGTTTCTTTCCGAGAAGTTTGTGTTCTTTCTACCGTGGATCCTCCTTCGCCTAACTATTATATTGTATCTGGCTACGGCGGACAGGCTGCTCTAGATGTCGTGCGTCATCCTGCGCGTTTCGAGAAAAGCCCTGTTATTTTTATTCTCCCGGCGTTC
>DAONGE010000038.1:0-20040 GCA_035403965.1 Candidatus Omnitrophota bacterium
TGTGAGGCGGGAAGCGGCGAAAGGCCGAAACAGAATGTATCGGCGATAAATGTGATAGAAACGATTATGGTGATAATCTTCCTAAACATCATAGTCATGCATATACCCAATTAATGGAATAAATAGTTATATATTATAACTATTATATTACTATGATCTTGTTAGCACAACATAAGGTTGCTATCTTTTTTTGTTTTAACCACTTTCATGTGCTATTTAACGAAAACGGGAACGCACTCCAAACTTCGGAGGATGTCCCCATTGCCTCGTACACAACCCCTGTTCGGCTGACTTGGCGAAACGAGAAGGACTGGAGTGAATACGCTTTTTCGGAGATTAGCCTGTTCGAAATGTTCGAGCACTTAAGAAAAATACCCGCAAAAGATAAAAATATTTTACTCTTCAGCGAAGCATCAAACGCCTGGAGATCAAAAATAACAGGGCTTTTCTCGAAACGCGCAGGATGACACGCGACATCTAAGAGGTGGACAGTAGAATATTTTTTAGAGATTGCTTCGCTCGCAATGACGATGAAAAGGCGAATCAAATTGGGGTTTTATTCATATCTAAGCGCTTCGATGGGATTAAGGCTGGAGGCTTTGTGCGCGGGCCAGATACCGAAAACAACCCCGACTATCACGGAAAATGTTGTAGCGAGAATTATGGAAAATAGGGATACGTTCACGGCCCATCCTGCGACCTTAGCAAGAAGAAGGGCTATCCCTCCCCCTAAGATCACTCCCATGACACCGCCCCAGAACGTCATGGTCACGGATTCAATAAGAAATTGCAATAAAATATCCATGCGCCGCGCGCCTATGGCTTTTCTGAGACCTATCTCGCGGGTCCTTTCGGTGACGGACACGAGCATAATGTTCATTATCCCGATACCGCCCACCAGAAGGGATATAGCGGCGATAGCGCCCAAAAGGGACGTCATCGTTTTCGTCGTGCTTGTCAATGTCTGCTGAAGATCGGCCATATTCCTTATTTCGAACGAGTCCTCGTTATCTTTCGAAAGACGATGAAGTTTTCTGATTATCGCGTCTATATCGTCCTGCGCTTTTTCCATCGCTTCCAGATCCCCCACTTCCACATCTATTGAGTCGATATATTGTTTGCCAAGCAAACGATACATGGCCGTGGTAACAGGGATAATTACGGTATCATCCTGATCGCGGAACATACTCATACCTTTTGTCGGCAAAACGCCTATGACCTTGAAATTTATCCTATTGATCTTGATGGAAGAATCTATCGGATTTTCTTTGCCAAAAAGTTCTCTAGCGACCGTAGTCCCGATAACGGCCACCCGCTGGCGGGACCTCACGTCGTCGTCCGTAAAAAATCTGCCAGCCGTCGGACTGGACGCCCTCATCTCGGCGTAATGAACGCCTGTCCCCTGTACCTGGCTGTTCCAGTTTTTGTTCGCGCAAACAAGCTGACCCCTCCCGCTTACGGAAGGCGAGACCATTTTCACATCTGCGGCTTTCGCGATAGCGTCGACGTCCTGAAAAGTAAAACGCGTAACGGCGCCAGCCTCGGCCGCAACTCCGTGCATTCTATGGGAGCCGGATCTTATGGTCAAAAGATTCGAACCCATCGAAGCTATCATTTTTGTTATCGAATCTTTCGCGCCCTGCCCCAAAGCAAGCATCGCGATAACGGCAGCAACGCCGATAAGGATACCCAGCATGGAAAGCGCCGACCTCATCTTATGCGAAATTATCGCCCAGACGGCCTGACGGAAATGATCCGAGACCTCGGCGCGTTTTATACTGGGGCCTGTCTCCCCAAGCACTTCATTGATCTTGATATCCGGAATACCCTCGCATTCCGTCCGCACCTTGACCTCATCGGCAATGATCTTTCCATCTCTCATTCTGATTATACGTTTGGCGTACTCGGCCACCTCTTCCTCGTGTGTAACCATAATGATGGTTTTCCCGGACTCATTAAGTTTTTTAAGTATATCCATGATCTCATTCTGACTTTTTGAATCGAGGTTCCCGGTCGGCTCATCCGCTAGAATTATAGGCGGATCATTCACAAGGGCACGCGCGATAGCGATACGCTGCTGTTCTCCACCCGAAAGCTGATTAGATTTGTGAGCGGCACGACGCTCGAGCCCGACGCTTTTTAAACGATCCAAAGCGCGCTCCTTCAGGTGCCGTTTACCAGCGTATATAAGCGGAAGTTCTATATTTTCAAGGCTCGTGATGCGCGGCAATAAATGAAATTGCTGAAAAACGAATCCCAGCATATGATTACGTAAAATAGCGAGCTCATCCTCGTTCAGCGTAGTAACATCCTTACCAGCTAAAAAATAGCCGCCGGAATCAGGCGTATCTAAAAAACCTAAAAGCTGTAACAGCGTGGATTTTCCGGAACCCGAGGGCCCCATTATCGCCACAAACTCGCCTTTTTTTATAGTGAGAGATACGTCCCGTAAAGCCGCGACGCCATTCTCTCCGCCTTTGTACGTTTTTGAAAAATTTTCAAGTTTGATCATAATATCTGCCAGCAATCTATTTTCTTCCACTGTCATTCCCGCATGCTTCTAGCGGCAATCTATAACATAAAAATAATATGTCATCCAACACTGCACACGATTTAATTTAAACCTATAGATCCCAGATAAAAACGTTCGGGGATGACATATATCATCGACTTTTCGACTCTCTATTTCCTTTGACACATGCCACATGACACCTGACACTTTGACACATGATACACTCTACCTGCCCACGGCACGGTGACACAAATCCCGCGCATCTCTCTATTTCTTATTCCCGCCCGGCGGCTGAGGCATAAAAGGATTTTTTCCTGTCTGGGTCTCTCCACTAGGCAGCACATATTTTTTAGCCGTGGATATTATCCTGTCGTCCGCAGTAAGACCGGATACCACTTCCACATTCTTATCATCCGATATCCCTAAAACTATTTTTTTCTCTTCCGGAGAAGCTCCGGGGCCGCGGCTTACCATAACATAATTTTCACTACCCTTCTTTTTAACAACTTCGTGCGGAATTATCAATATGTTGTCTTTCGCGGTCTCTACAATATCCACCGTCGCATTCATCCCTGATCTGAACACAGGCGGCACCGTCTCAGGCAGTATATCCACCTGATATATCGTCACGTTATTCGTAGTAGTCGATTCATAAAAAATATGATCCACCTTACCGTTCACTTTTATTTCCGGATACGCGTCAAGGCTGATGGCCGCGTCCTGCCCAACGGCTACCTTGCCTATATCCGTCTCATCCACCTGAGCTTGAACAATCAATTTATCAGAGATCACAAGAACCACATCCGATGAAGTTATCGTCTGTCCGGGCTGATCCGTACTTACGATAACCTCGCCGTTTATCGGAGCGATAAGCGGGGTCGGTTTATACACATCTTCCCAGTGTTTGTAGGCTTCCTCCCCATTGGCCCTCGCCGCGTCAAGCAAGGCGGCGCGCTCAGTAGCGCTCATCCACGCGATGATCTCGCCGGATTTAACCTTTTGCCCTTCCTTGACCAGGATCTTCTCTACTCTGCCGTTTATAGGAGGTTTCACCTCAAGCCTGTTTTGCGGTTTTACTGTGGCCGTAGACGTAACAACGCATTTTATACTGCCATACTCCGGACGGATCTCAGTTACCGCTTCCTGACCGGATTTATCACGGGATCTGGAAAAAATAAATATTCCCGCGATAACGGCCAAAACGGCCGCCGTTAAAAGCACGCGTTTATTGTTTTTTATCATAATCTAAAGTTCCCCCTTTTGCCTGTATCCAGTTCGCCTCGGCCAAAAGAGCGGCCTGTTCCGCGGCCAAATAGTTTTTTTTGGCGGATACAAGATTATCCTCGATTATTATCCAGTTATCAAATGTAAGAAGCCCGGTGGAATACTCCGCTTCCGCAATCTTTGCTCGTTCCGTAGCGGCTTCCAGATATTTTTTTTGGACATTCACTTTTTCCACGGCATTGGCCAGAGCCGACCACGTTTTGGCAAGCGTATATATCACGCCGTTTCTGCCGCTCAGTTCATCAGCCTGCGTTTGATTATACACGGCTTTCGCCTTAGCCACATCTGCCAGCCTTTTGCCGCCTTCGAATAACGGGAACGACACGCTTGTGCCGAAAGACCACTCTTCTTTACCCGGCGGTGAAACGGAATAACTGTTCCCGGAACCGGCGTTCGCATAAACAGTCGGGAAGAACTCGGCTTTTGCAGATTTGACGCCGTATTTGGCGGCTTCTTTTTTAGCAACAAGCTGTTTTAAAAGCGGATTTGTGTCGGCCATATTCTCGAAATCCGGCATCGCGGCACAATTCTCTTTAACTGAGAAATCCCCCTGCGCTTCCAACGGTTCCGGCATTTTTGACCGGCCAAGTTCCTTAGATAAAAGTCTCTGCGCCACATAGATAGCCCGTTTCGCCTGTTCCACCTCGAAATTCGCCTCGGCGAGATCGGCTTCCGCCGTCATATAAGATCCCCTATGTTCCCTGCCACCCTCATACCTAAGTTTAACAAGTTCCATGTTCTGTTTTCTTCTGGCGGCTATGCTTTCCGTGACGTTCAAAAGTTCCTGAGCGCTGAGTAAATCTGAAAACGCCGTACGAAGGCTAAGACGGATATTTGAGGAAACGACCTCATAATTATACTGCGCGGATTTGATATTCTCTTCGGCAGTACGCACGTCATAGACGGTTTTAAAACCGTCGAATAAAAGCTGTTCGCCGCTTACGCCGTAAGAAAAAGTCGTGGGATATCTATAATTCGCGTCACCGCCGGAAGATGAAGTATTGTTCGCCGTACTTTCTGAGACATTCGAACTTATCTGAGGGAGAAGCCCGCTCCGTGTCACATTTTTCGTCTCAATGGATTGAACTAGTTTTTCTTTAGCGGCGATAAGATCGGGATGATTATGTTCCGCTTCCATTACACACTTTTGCCACTCGAATATCTCTTCCGCCGAAACGCGCTCTGCCCCACATAACATGAACAGTAGAACGGCAATAATACCTTTTTTGAAATACATTACTCACCTTTCCTAAAACACCGCGCTCAATAAAAATATATCAGACTGGCACACAACACAAGAAAACCAAACAACGGCCAATATAGAAGTTTCGGCAAAAGACAATGTTCATACTGAATAAACCATATTTTTTTCTCTGCGGAAAACACAAACGCCTGCACCGCACTGAAAAGAAGCATCAGATACGTGAGAAAATTAAAATTTTCGATAAAGATTATTCCATCGGCGCTGAACTGCTGTCTGAGATCTATCTGAGTAAGCAAAGTAGAGAAAAAGAACGAAACAACAAGCCCTATCACGGCAAAACCCGTGAGCCCGAAATTTTTCTGTTTCGCAGAATCCGTAGAAAAACTCATCAGGACTATGAAAAGCATAGATATAACTATCAATATCGGAAAAAATTTCGACACAAGCGGCGTAATAAAGTTTCGTTTCATCAGAACATTATAAAAAAGTTCCGGCCATCTTGCCTCTTTTCGGAAACTATCCATCCCGAAATTAGCGTTCATCATTTTCGACGTATAGCTAAAAAACGAGCCTAACAGCGCATATCCCGGCATCGCGAGTCGCCCCTGTATACCCGGTCGGGCTATCGCGTTCATAAATTGATAACCCTTCAGATCCGGGATCAGAATAATATTGTTGTAAAAATCCTTATGTCTGAGCCAGATCGACACGTTCGGCTGATCAAACGGGAATTTGGAATAATCCAGGTCCTGCCTGATCGTAGCCTCAAAATACCATCCTATCAGTTCGACCTTCCCGTTATCAAGATCTGATCTGTACATCTCGTTCATCGACACGGTTTTGGCTTCGGGGAAAATCACGCCCCGGGAGATACCGTCATGTATACCTTTCGTATATTTTTGCCATATATAGCCAGATATAGACACATTGTTTGCGGTAGAAAACTCCATGCTTTGGACATGTATTCCGGTCGGAATGAATAAAGGATCTTTTTTGCAGACGCTCTGCGAAAGTTTTGTACTCATACCTATGAAACGGTTCAGAGAGATATCGTCTTCTACCACGATCTTATCCTGCTGATACTCATTGATAGGAACGGCATATGACAGATGCAGCGTATAACACGCAGCCGTTATGCAAAGCAATGAAAAAGCCCCGGCTATCGCCCACAGTTTCGGCTTTTTTATCCGCTTGACGTCGTACAATCCCATCAGTATAGACGCAAGAAGTAAAATGAACGCGATCATCCACAATAAAATATTTATCTGTTTTTGTCTGATCTTTTTACCGTTAAAGGCAGACAAATCCTTCATAAAATTGATCGAGACGGACCAACCCGCGGACGGGATCGGCCGGTAACAATACCATCTCGCCTGCCCGTTCCTCCCTACCATGTATCCGCTACCTGATTCACCGTTTATGGCCTTCTGCATATTTGCGCGCTGCCTGTCGTAATTAATATTATTCGCCTTATTTGCATCCAGCATATCGAAAATATTTGATTTTCCGAAAACAAGATCGTTGACCGGGTGATACAATATCGTCCCTTTTTTGGAAAGGACCACACCGAATATCCGGTTCTCTAGATCCGCCGATTCCATATGTTCCTTAAGCCAGACAAGTGAAAGCGCCCCGTAAATAACATCTGCCGGTTTAGCGTTCTTTTCCCGTTCTTCCTTCGAATAAATCGGAGCGGCGTAATATACGATGTAATTTTTTGTTTCTTCGTCAAAATACGGATCCGACCAGCCCTCACCGTTCTCAACAGCTGACTTATACCATTGGGACTGCCGGTAGTCCTCATTCTGAACATTATCGCCGGAACGCGTCTTTACGTCTTTTCGTCCCACCTCGATATCTTTTCCTGCATCGCCGGTATTTTCCGCGGGATCAGCGAACACTACCCCCGCCTTCATTACGTACGGAGAGATATCCAGCGTTTTCTCGAGACGTTTATTAAGATCTCTCTGGGACAGCGTCCCATTAAGCATGTCTTCCCTTATGGAAAGGATCGAGGAACTTATTTCAGAAAGACCTTTCCCTAACGCGCCGGCAAGCCTGTCGGACTCGGCGCCGATCTCCTGTTTAGTCTGGGTCACCACGCGGTGTTTGCCGTACACAAATTCGGATATCGTGAATACTCCCGCGATAAAGCTGATCACACATGCCGCAACAAGCACGTGAAATATATTTTTTGTGTGGTCTATCGTCTTCATTTTTCTCCTATGTTACGACCATTATATTATGCTGCATTCCCCTGCGCAATGTTAAATCCGGATGTCGCCCAATATAAAGTCGCGATACAACACATTCCGTGAAATGATCATACATTTAGACAATCGAACAGCTCCAAAAGTTCCGAGATTTATAAGAAATTTTTCCGTATTAGACCGGACCGGCTCTCAACAAATCTCCCGGCACATGGAATAAGCTCCGGTGTTAAAAAATACGCTATTGGTTTTAACCACCTTAAATCCTTTTCTCTCATACAATTCTCTTGCCCTGAGGTTTTTTAGGGAAACATCCAAAAAAATCGCCTTATATCCGGCTACGGCCGCATCCGACACCGCCTGATCGATGAGCGCACCCCCTATTCCTTTACCCCTCGACTCGGGCCTGACCGATATGTTACTAATGTACTTCTCTTTTTCGGACTTAACGGATGTCAAAACGAACTTTTCTAGAAGCGTTCCAATGACGTCAAGTTTAACCCCTCCCCAAAAGCCAAAGATCGAAGCATGCTCTTTTCGCTCGGCCTTTTTATCCCTGATAATACCGTGCGATATAAGTATCCCAAATATATAACCTTTCTCCTCGGCGATAATTATGTTCCGATGGCTGTAACGATTACCTTCACCTCTGATAAGAGCCGAAATATTACGCAGCGCGGCTTTTTCCCGCCCAAAAACTAACGGGAAAAGCTCTTGATCGGTGTGATATATCAATTTGGCCACGAAGTAAACATCGTCACATGCTATATCAAGATCACGTATTATCATATTAAAATCTTTTCTTTTTCACAGGCAGATCTCATTCCCCTGTTCACAAATCGATGCTTTTTCAAATGCGGCAGGCAGCGGAGACTTCTTGCCATCCCCCAAAATAACCGTTTTATCCGCCATAACTCCCTCGATCACCGAAATGACGTTTTTAACAAAATCTGGTTTCGATGGCAAAGCATGTACCACCTCGAACTTTTTGTCTTGGACATATTTCATGAACGCGCTGTCTGGCGTCTCCCCGACGCAATCAACCATCACGGCCCCCTGTCCGGCCGATATCTCCTTAACCGTACGTGAAAAATCCTGATCACGTTTCGCAAGCAAGAGAATATTGTTTTTTTTGCGTTCCATTTCAAAACTATCTATTTTAAGACCATTGTAATGGTACAAAAGATGCGTAGACACTTTATCTGAAAGTACCCCCGCCTGTTCTTTACTAAATTTTATCCTGAAATTCTTTCTTTTAAGCTCGGGGATATGTTTCAATATTTTTCTCGCCCGATCCAGCATATATGCCGTAAAAATATCTGCGACAAAAACACGATCCATCTTCACACAAACGTTATACGCGGCAACTATACGTTCCAGATCATAAAGCGCGACATTCAAAAAAGTCACGGTACCAGAAGCTGCAAAAACGCGCTTTATCGTGTCCTCAAGAGACACAGACGTCCCCTCATCCTCCCGATATCCGGCCAAGGCATGACCGCCAAGCAATAACATATCCGTTTTATTTTTTCGTGCGACATGGATCACATCGTCCGGGCGAAAATCCCGGTCTGGCAGGTCGAGGTAAAGAATATTTTTCCCATTACTCTCTATCAGAAAAAACACGCCGCCCATAAAAGACGGGCCAACATCGAAAAAGGTTACTCTATTCTTTACGGATAGAAAACTTTTACCGTTCTTTACGGCCTTTATACTCAACAAGTTCGGGTTCACGCCATGGAACAACCTCGACAAATATAAAAGTTCGGCGGTGAAAGCGCTCATATGTAAAGTCGCTGACACAGCTTCTTTATCCCAAAAAATATTCCCCGGATCAAAAAAATAAGGAATAATGACATCCCCTGAGATGTTTAGTCCCGACAAAGAGCACTCTTTCCCGTACTCCCCGCCTGAGAGAATAGTCACATAATTATCGTCGGCACTGGAAGATATACGGCATATACTCGCCCCGCATCCGGCACTATTAAAGCTGATCTTCATGATCTCACCCGTAGCAAATATACCGAAGAAACATTTTACATACAAACGGAAGGACTCTGCGAAGCGGACATATTATTCAAGCCCCTAAGCTATCCGATATTCTTGACCACATAAGCCAGAGGTTTTTTCCGCGGCTCATTAGCTTCTCTCAACGGGTATCCGACCGGGATCACCGCCATAAATTCCCCTTTTTCCTCACCGAGAAAGGCCCTTACTTCATCCTTCAACAGGAACAATATCCCCAGCCACACGCTTGCCAGCCCCATCGAAGTGGCAGCCAGTAAAAGATTTTGCACGGCAGCAGCGGAGCTCTGTATCTCCATCGTCCGGAAAAAATCCTTTCCAAGATCTTTACCTATCTTAAAAAGCTCCATACCATGATCGATAAGTTCTCCTGAATTAACAACGGCGATAAGGACCGGCGCATTCGTTATACTGCGCGCGGCCATCCTCAGTATCGCCGCGACAGGTCTCGGGAAAACAGACGATTTATCGACAACAAGTTCTGCGAGAGCCTGTTTTTTCTCGTTCCTTACCACAATAAACCGCCATGACTGCTGATTATGCGCCGACGGCGCGCAGTTCGCGGCATCAAGCACCTTAGCTACCACATCATCGCTTACCGGCATTTCGGCGAATTGTCTGATACTGCGCCTTGCCGATATAGTTCTCAAAGTTTCGTTCTCAAAAGCGTTCATTCCATACCTCTTATGTTTCTGTTATCTATACCGTAATTCTCGCGAAGCTTTCTTATAGCCTCGCTAGAAAGAGACTGAAAATACTCCATTTTTTCCCGCTCAAAAATATCGTTTATCTCGAAAAAATCGTTCACCCAATCACCTTCCACAAAACGTTCTATTTCAAAAGACCCCCAGCGATCGAATACATTATGGAAATGAAGCGACATCTTGATACTTACGACCTTTTGTCCTCCGGCATACACTTCAACCGTAGCCATCCTGTAAACATTGTAAGATGTATATCGGTGTTCTTCGAACGCGCAAATATACTCACGCCCTTTAAAAATAAACCTGACACGTCTCCATTCCCTGCCGTCACGCTGCTCTTTTTCCAATTCCTCCGCGCGCGTTATCAGCGGCGTCACCCCTCCGTTCTTTATTAGCGACGGATAATATTGTATCCGGGTATCCCACAGATTGCCGATTATCGCGGCAAGGCCCAGATCCTGCGCCCGTTTTCTCTGCGCTTCTATGTGCCCGGCAAGAACGCCTTTCTTTGCCGGCTTATCATGTTTGTTTTTATTATCAGCCATAAACACCTACTCGCCAATACACATCACTTTCATTTATCCGCGACAATATTATTTTACCATGAAAACGGGCTTGATAATAGCACAGGAAATGGCTGTAAAAGAAAAGGCCGGACTTTTAAGCCCGGTCCTTTCGTCCAAATTTATATTTTAAATTACGCCTGTTTCTTTCTTCTTACAAACGCTATAACCGTGACGCCCGGCGCTGCCTAAAAACGGGCTTTACAGGACTTTGCCGTCGACCAAACCGACAAGATCGTTTATCTGCGGCTTAGTGATCTCTCCGTCAGAACCGACCGACTTGCATTTCAACTGCAGTTCTTCGGATATCATTGAGGAAAATACTATACAAGGTAATTTTTGCAGAGATCGATGCTCTTTCACAAGCTTTATTAAGCGTAAGCCATCCATTTGGGGCATTTCAATATCGCTTATCATTAAATGTATGTGGTCATTTACTTTTTTGAACTGTGGGGCTTTTGTGAGGTCCGACAAATAATTCCAGGCTTCCTCCCCGTTATTGGCCGATCGCGTCTTATACCCGGCGGTCACGAGATGATCCAGCACCAATTGCCGAACAAAAGCTGAATCTTCCACGACAAGAATGGTTTTTGTGGCCCTGTCTTCTTTCGTTTTTACACTGCCATAACCGGCTCCGTCGGTCGGGCGCATTATCCCCGCCTTGGCGTTAACATCAGCCGTGATCTTCTCGAAATCCAGAAGGAATATAATCTTTTCCTGTAATTTTATAACAGCCACGACATATCCGCCTTTGGACTGAATAAGATCCGCGGGCTGCTCGACCTGTTTCCATGACATGCGGTGTATACTCGCGACCGAACTCACCCAAAAACCCACGATCACCTGATTTAACTCAGAGATAATGATCCTACTGGTCTTCGGATTATACGTAACCGGCAGTTTAAGATGTTTGGCTATATTTATTATGGGAATAACCTTGCCACGCAGCGTCATCGCCCCTTCAAGGGAATGGTACGCGTCGGCGACAGACGCTATGGACTCGGGATATCGTATTATCTCGCGGACCTTCGCGACGTTTATCCCATAATGAAGATCCCCGACCGTGAATTCTATTATCTCAAGTTCGTTCGTTCCGGTCTCAAGCAGAATATCGGTGAATTTAGGGGTTTCATCCATGCGCATAAAAACCTCCTGTTAAAACTTCCATGACCCAAGTTTACCTGTTTTATCAAAAAAAACAAAATTCTAAATTTGAAAGCGACACTCACCCAAATATCATGCAAATAAATCTCACTCTAGGACAAGCCCAACCAGGAGCATCTCGTCACAATGAGTGGCATCCACACAAGCACAAATAACAGCCGGGAGAATCGAGTACTGCAACAAGTTGCCGTTATCCGATTAAAAATATTTTACGCTACAGCGCGAGTCAAACTCCGGGAGATCAGAAATAAAAAGGCAACTTGTGAAGCACGCAGTATCTCGCGGCTGTTATTTTCTTTCCCCTTTAGCGAATTCTTACAGATCAATCTTCAAGATAATACCCCGTACCCACAACCCATCCGAACGGTTCGAATAAAAGACTGTACGCTCTTTTCCTGAGCGGTTCTTCCGCGCCTTTTTTGGGGAACCAGTAATCCGTATATCCACCGCCATTAATCGCCTTGTTGATTATCTCTTTTACGTAATAAATACCCTTCATGACTGCCTCGTAGCGGTTTTGACCTTCTACGTCTTTCCGACCGAAAAGAACGACGTTAACTCCTTCAACTGTATCCACAAAAAAATAACCTTCGTTATTATCCCCATATCGCATATCCCTTATTATATCGGCCCCAAGTTTTTTCGCCTGATCTAAAGTCATCTCTCCCGACTCCACCTTGGCATTAAGGGTATTAAGCACGCTTATAGCTGTCTGCACTTCCCGCTTTATCACTATATCGCGCGTAGTGAAACGCTCAATCTCGACCGCCACCAATCTCCACTCGGCCCCCGCGAAAGAAAAAGTCTCCCAAACCGCTTGTTTTGAGGTCATCTCCTGATCTTTCAGCCCTGCCGCGTAAAATTCATAGGAACCTGTTCCTTCTTTCTTTTCGGCCACCTCACGCGAAAAGAATATAAGGCTGACAAACGGCCTAAAAAGATCGTCGTTAAAAATATTCTTATTCACCTGGTTCGGATCCGGATCATAAATTATCGTACCGTCAGCCTGCATGACCCAAACCATACAATTCTTATCCTTGATCTGTCCGGACACCATCCCTTTTATCAGACCGTACACGTCAAGCAACATGCTTACAGAACCGCAAAATTCGCCATCTTGCCCTATGATCGGATACTGAAAAGCTACGGCATTACCGCCCTCGATAGGCTCAAAAAGATTAGTCAGTACAGGTTTCTTTTTCTCCAACATTTCCTTGATCTGCGCCTGATACTTTACCGATGTTCCTTCATAGCTCCGGTATTTCTCCGGCTCGGCCACCAAAATTTCTCCGGACTTGTCTATGATAATACAATCGATAACATTGGGATCTGCGGCACATAATCCGCACAGGACTTCACGCGCACTTGGACCGGTCATCCCTTTTGCAGACAGATCCCGCGAAGCCGTCTGCATTTTACCTTCTAATTCCATAAATTTTGTTTTCAGCCGGTCATTCAAATTACCCAGTACTACCTTAAGCTCATCCCCATACGACACCGCATTGAACAAGCTACAGAAACAAAAACATGACACAAAAAAAGCCATCACTGCCTTTTTCACGGTATGCCTCCCTCTCGGTGGAATATTGTGTATAGAAATAAGTATAAGGAAATTTATAGACAATGACAAACTATGAATCATTATAGAACACGAAATCAGTTCACGTCAGATGTTAAGGTTGTTTAAAAAATCTTTTATCTTATTCTCGTCAGAGATATCCACCGACTCATTCAGTATCCATTCTATAGTCAGATCGATATATTTCCCGAGCTTCGGCCCAGGAGGAATGTTTTTAATTTTCATCACGAACTGGCCGTTCACAACTTTGCGTATCTCTTCAAGTTTTTTTTGCTCGATATATTTCTGATGGAGCAGTTTCACCCTCTCATCTATCCTGCGCCATCTCTCACTATCGACTAAACCGCGGGACGCGTCATCACACCACGCGACGCGGTACAAAACACGCCAATACGGATCTTCTATAAGACGCATCAGTTTATGCGTGGTAATATCGAGTATCTCGTGAAATTTCATATGATTAAAAGCCGCGAACTGAATCGTCCCCTTAAGTTCCGCGCTCATTTTCAGCCGACGCGCGATATCCGTAAGCATATCGCTCCCAACCTGATGATGCGAATAGTAATGTATACGTCCGTCCTCTTTACTGAAAGTCAAAGGCTTGCCCACATCATGGAAAAGTATGGCCAAATTCAGCATCATGTCTTTTTCTTTATTCTGCCTGAGTGTCGCCAAAGTGTGTTCCCACACCCCTCCCTCGGGATGCGTGTCGGGATCGTGTTCGAACTTATCCATAACATCTATCTCCGGAAGTATGGCTTTTAAAAGTCCCGTGGTTTTTAAAAGCTCCATGGCCGAAGCGAAACTCGCGCCCGTTTCACCCGCCATTTTAGAAAGTTCGGCGAGTACACGTTCCTTTGAAATATTGTTTATTTTATCGGAGTTGGCTTTTATCGCGTCGAACGTATCCGCGTCTATAGCGTAACCGAACCTGGACGCGTACCTGACAGCCCGGAGCATTCTGAGATAATCCTCGGAAAAACGTTTATCGGCGTCACCCACGGCGCGTATTACCTTGCGTTTTATATCACCCGCGCCGTCAAAAAGGTCCACTAGTTTTTTTCGCACGGGATCATACGCCATCGCGTTGATCGTAAAATCGCGGCGCTCGAGATCGCCCTTGATATCTCTCAAAAAATGGACTTTATCGGGATGTCTGCCGTCCGTATAATCCGCTTCGGCGCGATAAGTCGTGATCTCATAGGTCACGCCGTCGGCGAGAACCGAGACCGTACCGTGTTTGAGCCCGACCGGAAAAACATGGTAGCCTTTACTTTCAAATATGCGTATCGTTTCTTCGGGCAGACAATTTGTGGCGATATCATGATCGTTCGGGGTAAGACTGAGGATCTCATCGCGCACGCATCCCCCGACCATAAAGGCCTCATATCCTGCGTCTTCTAAAACCCCGCAGATAGATCTGACCTGTTCCGGAACCTTGATATCCATATTTCTTCCCAAGCTTCAAACTCTCAAAGTTCGGAGTTTGGAACTTGGAGTTAGGAAAGTCGAACCCAACACTACCTCTACTCCGAACTCCCAACTCCTAACTCCCAACTACATTCACTTAGCCTGTTTTTCCATCCCGGTCCTGCCCGCTTCCATGATTGGCAAATTCGCCTCGGTAGGAACGTATATGATCTGTTTTTCGCTGTTCTGTATACCCTCGATCCATAAATATCGCAGGTAATTGTCCGAAATACTTCCCGCGATGATGCGGTTACTTTCGGCCACACCTTTAGCTTTAGCTACGGCGATCTCGGCATCTTTCTGGGCCTTTTGCAATTCAAATTGTTTCTGAAGCGCTTCCTGTTCGGTCCGGAGCTTCTGCTGAATACTTTCCATAAAAGCCGACGGCAGTTTTACATCGCGAAGAAGCACGTCGCTTACCATTATTCCCTTGGAATCGAGTTTGGCCTTTAAAAATTCCAGCATCTGTTTCCCGATCTTATTACGCCCTTCGTCGCTGTAAAGCGCTTTGACCTCGTAGCCGCTGGCCACGTTCCGTATGGCTTCTCGGATATACGGTTCAAGGATCGTGGAACGATAATCCGATCCGATCGTTTTACGAACTACGGGAACATTGTCTTTAGTCACCTGATAAAGTATCGAAAGATCCAGTTGCGATATCAATCCTTCCGAAGACGGGACCTGCGCGCTTTCCTTTACTTCCTGCAGTTTAACGTTCCATACTTCAACACTCGTTATCCCTGGTATATAAAAATGCCACCCGGTACTTACGGCACTCTCCTGTATTTTCCCAAAGTCAATTTTGACCCCGGCCTGACCGTCTTCTATGCCAACTACCGCACAACCCGACGTGGCAAGAACTATTAACAACAAAGCGCCTAAACACATTATCCTTCTCATTTTATCCCCCTTTTACGAACGTTCACTTATTTCATTCTTCCAAGAAGAAAGAATACAACAAAGAAAATAAAATTCATCATCACGATCGTCGCTCCGGACGGAAGATCAAGAACATACGACGCGAATATACCAAAAATAACGGACAACACGGCAAGTACCCCCGCTAAGGCTATCGTGGCTTTAAAACTTCTCGCGATCTGCAATGCGGTTACCGCCGGCAGAATTATAAGACTGGACACAAGCATAGTCCCCACAATCTTTATCCCCAGAACAACTATGAATGACGTAAGCAATATCAGTATCCTGTTCACCATGCCTACTTTGATGCCCAGCACACGGGCATA
The DNA here is from genome assembly GCA_035403965.1 of Candidatus Omnitrophota bacterium. GTDB lineage: Bacteria > Omnitrophota > Gorgyraeia > Tantalellales > Tantalellaceae > DAONGE01. The sequence goes on from DAONGE010000038.1 coordinate 15,960, forward strand.
TTCCTCGTCGAACGTGATCGCGAAAAGATCGTGATAGAAAAACGCTATCGTCAAAGCCACCAAAGAAGAGATCCCTATGGTCATCCATACCTCAAACCAATTCACCGAAAGTATGTTCCCGAAAAGATAACTGAAAAGATCCACGTTAAAACCGCCGGCCGTGCTCGCTATGATAACCCCGAGCGCTATGCCGAAAGACGAAACAAGTCCTATCGCCGCGTCGCCGTAAACGGACGCTTTCTCGTTCAGCTTAAGTATCAATAACGACGAAAGCGCCACAAGCGGAATAGATACTATCATGGGCTGAGCATTCAATAAAAGCGCCAGCGCCACGGTGGCGAAACTTACATGCGCGAGGCCGTCGCCGATAAGCGAAAATCTGCGCAGGACAAGGAACACGCCGAGAAAAGAACAACCGAGCGCCATAAAACATCCGGCGATCATCGCCCTTTGTATAAAAGCGTATCGCAATGATTCGTAAATTTGCGTGAATATATTTTCCATATTAATGTCCGCAGCAATTAAAACGCCTTTTATCACCCAGATAAGACGAAACGGTGTTCGAATCGCAAAATTCGCCGTATGTCCCAAGGAACAGAACCTTCCCGTCAAGATAAAGTATCTTTGTCGTATAACCGCCTATCGAAACGACGTCATGCGAGACCATAAGGATCGTCACCTGTTTTTCTTTATTGAGCTTTTCCACCATCGCGTAAAATATCTCGCGCGAGGCCGGATCGAGCGCCACGGTCGGTTCGTCAAGTATAAGTATCGCGGGACTGTGCACCATAGTCCGGGCGAGAAGAACTCTCTGCTGCTCTCCTCCGGAAAGTTTTCCGATAGGCCGATCCTTGAGTTCTTTTATCCCAAGCGTTTCCATAATGTTTTCCGCCGCGGCATAATCGGATCCAAGCAGATGCTTAGGCGTTTTTTTACAGCAATAGACCCCTGTCGCGACTATTTCAAGCGCGGTAGCCGGAAATCTCTGGTCGAAGAAGGCCATCTTCTGCGGCAAATATCCTATATGTTTTGATGCGGTGAATTCGCGAAGGTTCTTTCCCTGAAAAAAAACATTCCCATCGAAAGGCAATAATCCAAGCAGAGCTTTTACCAAGGTGGTCTTACCCGAACCGTTATGCCCTACTATGCCGATATAGTCCCCAGCCTCGGCTTCGAACGAAACATCGGATAGCGCGCTTATGCCATTATATTTAACACTCAGATCTTTGACTTCCAGTATTTTTATTGGCATTCCAGACCGACTTTTAATTTTTTGAGATCCTCTTCCATTATATCGATAAAAGTAATACCTTTTTTCATATCATCCTTGCTAACATTATGCGCTCCGTGAAGAAGTTCCAGCTTAGCACCGGTCTCTTGCGATATAATTCGCGCAACCTTCGGATCCAAAAGTTCCTCGTAATAAACGTATTTTATCCCAGATGCCCTCATTTTATCAATAAGTTCCGCGATGGCTTTCGGGCTTGGCTCGGCGTTAGGCGAAAAACCGGCGTAAGGCGACTCATGTTCCAAACCGTAACGTTTCATGAAATATCCGAAAGCGAAATGACCGCCATATATTATCGTCCGTTGTTTCGCTGTCAAAAATGTTTTCCTGAATTTTTCGTCCAAAGCCGCTAGTTTTAAATTATAGTTTTTAGCGTTCCTCAGATAAAAATCTTTGTTCGCGGGATCTTTTTCAGCGAAACCGGAAGCTATCGTATTCGCCATAGCCTGAGCGTTCGCAAGATCAAGCCAGATATGAGGATCGTCCCCCCCGTGATGATGCCCATGTTCCTCTTCATGATGGGCGGGTTCCTCATCATCAGACATAAGCGTTATCCCCGTACTGGCGTCAATTATCAGCAGATCTTTCCCCGTTACGCCGCCTAAAATTTTTTCAACCCACGGCTCCATGAATTTTCCCGTATAAACGAATACATCCGCCTTATTTATCCTCACGATATCCGCAGGTTTAGGATCGAACGAATGCGCCTCTATCCCGGGAGGCAGTAAAAGCATCACATTGACCTTATCCCCGCCTATCTCTTTCGCGAAATCGTATGTCGGGAATAACGTCGTAATAACTTCTAATTTTTGCGTCTCTCCCGTAACCGCAGAATCCGGAAACAACCATATCCCTGAGAACAATAACAAAGAAACGATTTTTTTTATCATATATCTTCTATCGTCCGGGTTGATACTCTAAAAATGGTTTAATACACGCAAAATAGCCCTAAAAAACAAATTGGGAGTCTGAAGTTTTATCGTGAAAAGCGATACTTCGTGTTCGCGATACCCACTCCTGACTCCCAACTTAAAAATTTGTGTCAAACGCCGACTATTTTTAAACTCGTTCCTATCCGCGCGAGTTTTTTCTCATTCTTCTTATACCGATCATTCCTGCCCCGATACCGAAAAGTATCGACGAAACTGGTTCGGGAGTAGACGTTACGCCGACCGCCCAATTCCCCGTCCTCTGATTGTATACCCCTTCGTACTCTTCCCAGAAAGAACCCGTAACAACAACGCCGGTCTCATCAAATATAGTCTCGGGCGTATAGTTTCCCGCGCCCTGGTTCTCAAAACCTTCTGAGATATTGTCTCCCGGGTCTCCCGAGAAATCATTATCAGCCTGAGTAAGCACGACCACATAATCACCGGCGGTCAACTCAACGACCAGATAAGAATCCCACTGTTTACCGCTTATCGCGTCGACACCCACATTCTTCATACCCGCCGCGGTCTCGTCCCCGTCATCACTATCGTCTATAAACACATAAGAACTGTTAAAAAGAGAAAGGACCGGATCAAATCCGCCTCCGGAGATCACATTACCGTCAGAATCCGTACCACCGGCATAGGAATATGTTCTTAAAACCACGGGCGATGCTTCATCAAGATGAAAAGACAGATATTTGATTTCATCATCCGACGTAAAAGTCCCGGAGAAAAAATAATCATCCGCGTTCGCTAAAGACGCGAACCCTAATAAAACCACCGCTGACATAATAGCAAATATTTTTTTCACAAATACCTCCTTTTTCCACTACCTACTATAAATTTTCTTCTATGCTCACATTTCACATGGCGTTATGTTATAAAAAACGCACAATATTGTCAATGTAAATGCTTATAAACAAAAAGCCTGATCCCTTTCGAGATCAGGCCTAATTATTTTGGTAAAAACAATTTACAAAATTAGTATTACGCTTTTTTTCTATTTCTCACCGCGGTGATCGCCAGCCCGCCTATGCCGAAAAGGATCATAGAAGCGGGTTCCGGGGTAGCGGTACCGGCCACATTAAGTTCACCTATGGAATAGCTATTGTCTCCGCCAATCGAGAATATCCTTAGATATCTCGCAGTAGCTGATACTGGAACATTTTCGAAAGTATCCATCCCCCAACTCACGTTACCATCGCCTGAATTTATCGTAGTCAAAAATCCCCAGCTACTCTTGTTCAAAGAATAGTCTATGCGATAACTGTCGTTGTTATCCACGGACAGAGTCAGAGAAGAAAGATTGTAAACCCTTCCCAAATCCAATGTGAAATATGCCGATGTGCCGTTCCAATACGTACATGCAGAATCAGTCCAACCTGTATATTCCGCAGGGATATAGCCATCTGATATAAGAGCCTCAGAGTTGTTATACAAACCATTACCGGTCACAACAACATCTGACGGGGAAATATTCTCAGCAAATGCATATGTACCCGTTAAAACCACAGCCAAACAAAACGCAATAATAAATATTTGTTTTTTCACGATTACCTCCCTGTAAACTTTTATTTTCAAACACAACTATCGTTATTGTACCAAAAAGTCAACAATCAAACAATCAATATCGGCGCGAACAATCCAAAACATTTCGTCGCAACACATCGCGGGGCACGGGACACCTTGCGACCGAGGACGAAATGTCCGAGGGAGTGCCGAGGCCTCCGGACGAGGCCGCGCATCAAATTTGTCATTCCCGCACGCATTTAGCGGGAATCTATAATATAAAAATAATGCCTGGCCGGGAATCCTGCGTGCTTCACGTTTTGCCTTTTCATTTCTGATCTCCCGGCGTTTG
>DAONGE010000039.1:0-18774 GCA_035403965.1 Candidatus Omnitrophota bacterium
CTTCCCAAAATAGTCATAAAATTCTCCGGGAAATCGTATTCACTCCATCCCTTCTCGTTCCGCCAATTTAACTGAATGCGGGATTCCGCCCCGCGGGCTCGTGTCCCGGGGCTCCATGTTCTTTCTGCCGGGGATCTTCCTTCGCCTAACTATTTTATAGTATCTGGCTACGGCGGACAGACTGCTCTAGATGTCGTGCGTTATCCTGCGCGTTTTGAGAAAAGCCCTGTTATTTTTATTCTCCCGGCGTTCGTTTAGCGTAGATGCGTAATTTATTTTTATCTATTGTGGGCTTTTCTCTCCAATGCTCGGATTGCCGCACGACATCTTCAACACATTCCGAACAGACGGAGGCGGGAAGGGAGATTGTCTTGACAAACCGTGTTTTATCGTGTAACATATAGATGAATGTCGATATGTCTATATGTTGCGTGAATCGGGAGGAAAGAGATGAGAGAGGACAAATTAACTTTAAAGAGCAGAGAAGCCATAAACGGGGCTGTTGAGGCCGCGGTCAATGCGGGGCAGCAGGAAGTCGATTTGGAGCACCTTTTGCAGGCGCTTTTGGGCGATGCCGGCGGGGTTGTGCCTGAGATCGTACGACATGCCGGGGCCGATGACAGCTTGATCTTACAATTGGTCAAAAATGAAGCGGACGGCAGGCCAAAAGTGAGCGGGGCGTCAGTTAAACCCTATCTTTCTCAGCGGCTTAACGACGCGATCGCCTATGCCGAAAAATCCGCTAAAAAGCTTGGGGATGAGTATGTCAGCGTTGAACATCTTTTTCTGGGTATAGTCGATAAGGCGCATGGAGCACTTAAGAAAATACTCGATTCCAATGGTATCGTAAAAGATAAAGTATTGGAAGCGCTTCGCGAGATACGGGGTACTCAGAGGGTGACTGACGAAGAACCGGAAGGAAAATATCAGGCTCTCAAAAAATACGGACGCGATCTTGTAACATTGGCCGAGCAGGGAAAACTCGACCCCGTGATCGGCCGGGATGAAGAGATCCGCCGTCTTATACATGTTCTTTCGCGAAGGACGAAAAATAATCCGGTTTTGATAGGAGATCCCGGTACCGGAAAGACCGCGATAGTGGAGGGGCTTGCCGGAAGAATAGCTTCCGGGGACGTCCCGAATAGTCTTAAGAACAAAAGGGTTATCGCGCTTGATATAGGCGCTATGATAGCCGGGGCAAAATTCCGCGGGGAGTTCGAGGATCGTCTTAAAGCCGTATTAAAAGAGGTAGAGAGTAAGGCCGGAGAGATAATACTTTTCATAGACGAATTGCACACGATAGTAGGCGCCGGAGGGGCTGAAGGCGCGGTCGACGCGTCGAATATGCTTAAACCCGCCCTGGCGCGTGGGGAATTACGGTGTATCGGCGCGACTACGCTGGACGAATATCGCAAATTCATTGAAAAGGATAAAGCTCTGGAACGCAGGTTCCAGCAGATCTTTGTCGGAGAACCTACAGTCGAGGATACTATAACGATACTCAGGGGGTTGAAGGAAAAATATGAGATACACCACGGTGTGCGTATTTCGGACACGGCCATAATCGCCGCGGCCACGCTTTCAGATAGATATATAACGGCGCGGTTTTTGCCGGATAAGGCTATAGATCTTATCGATGAGGCGGCGTCCAAACTGCGCATCGAGATAGACAGTCGTCCTACCGAGATAGACCAGGTGGAGAGAAAAATAATGCAGCTTGAGATAGAAAAACAGGCGCTTAAAAAAGAACGCGACGAGGACGGAAAGAAAAAGAAACTTGCCGCCGTGGATGCGGAGCTTTCTGAGCTTTCGAAAAAACTCGGAGGGATGAAAGGCCACTGGGAAAAAGAAAAAAAGGCCATAGACAAGATCAGGGCAATAAAAGAAAAGATGGATAAAGCGAAGGCGGAAGAGACTACGGCCGAAAGGGAAGGGAATCTGGCGCTTGTGTCGGAAATACGGTACGGCCGGATGGTAGACCTTAAAGAACAGCTAAAAAAAGAAACGGAAGAACTTACGGTCGTTCAGAAAAACAGCAAGATGCTTAAGGAAGAGGTGGACGACGAGGATATTGCCAAAATAATCGCCCAGTGGACGGGTATCCCCACGTCTAAACTGATTGAATCCGAGACCGAGAAACTTGTGCATATGGAGGATGAGATAAAGGCGAAGGTGGTCGGGCAGGACGAGGCCGTCGAAGTGATAGCCAGGGCGACGCGCCGGTCACGGAGCGGTATCGGCGATCCTAACCGGCCCATCGGTTCATTTCTTTTTCTAGGGCCGACAGGTGTCGGGAAAACGCATATGGCTAGGACCCTGGCGTGGTTTTTATTCAACGATCCCGACGCCATGATAAGGATGGATATGTCGGAATACATGGAAAAACATTCAGTTTCGCGACTTATAGGCGCGCCGCCGGGATATGTGGGATATGACGAAGGCGGACAGCTTACCGAGCGAGTCAGGCGCCGTCCGTATAGTGTGATATTGTTCGACGAGATAGAAAAGGCGCATCATGATGTCTTCAATGTGCTTTTGCAGATACTCGATGAGGGGCGGTTGACTGACGGTCAGGGGCGGACCGTGAATTTCAGGAATACGCTGATAATAATGACATCTAATATCGGTAGTCAGTATTTTTCTGAAGCTTCCAGGCCAAAGGCGGAGATAGAAAAACTGGTTCGTGGAGAACTTAAAAACTTTTTCAGGCCGGAATTTCTGAATCGTCTTGATGATATTGTGGTATTCAATAAATTATCGGGAGATGATATACTTAGGATCGTCGATATCGAACTGGATAAGGTGAGGGAACGTTTATCACGCCGGAATATAAAACTGGAAATAACCAAAACGGCGGAGAAGAGATTGGCGGAAGAGGGGTTTATCCCGGAATTTGGCGCGAGGCCATTAAAACGCCTTATACAACGAGAGGTAGAGGATAAAGTGGCTATGGAAATACTGAAAGGAAAAGCCGTTGACGGATGTACCGTGACGATAGATCTGGATAAAGATAGCGGCGGATTAATGTGCAGGATAGGAAAGGTGAAGCAAAATGGCTAACAAAGATTATTATGAAATAATAGGCGTGAAGGAAAGCGCGACACAGGACGAGATAAAAAAAGCGTATCGTCAGCTGGCGCTTAAATATCATCCCGATAAGAACGCGGGGGACAAGAAGGCGGAGGAACATTTTAAAAAGATCTCAGAAGCTTACTATACGCTTGGGGACGAGAAGCGGCGCCAGGAGTACGACAATATGAGGCACATGGGCGCGTACACCGGAAACTTTTCGTCCAGCCATGGTTTTGACTTCAGCGATTTTTTTAAGAATGTTGCTGGTTCGCGTGGCGGGTTTTCGGCTTCGGGGTCTTTTGACGATATGTTCGCCGATATTTTTTCAGCCAGGTCCGGCGGAGGCAGAAGAGGCGGTTATAGTTTTTATACCTCCGGAGGGAACGGGATGCAGGAAGATGCATACGGAGAGGTGGATACGGATATTACGGCGACTTTACCGATACCGCAGAAATTGGCAGAGAAGGGTGGCGAAGCTCAATTCAAGATATCGACGGGTGAAAATATAAAACTTAAGATCCCGGCCGGGATAAAAAACGGACAGAAAATGCGGCTGCGGGGGCAGGGTAAGGCGTGCCCTTGCTGTAATCATAACGGGGATCTGATCGTGACTATCAATATCAAAAATAAATAAGGGGCCGCGACATGACGGAATACGATCTGGTAAAAATATTCAAAGCCCTTTCGGACAGGACAAGGCAGGATATACTTGAGCTTTTGAGCGGAGAGGAGATGAATGTTTCCGATATCTGCTCGGAATTCAAGACCACCCAGCCCACCATATCTCATCATCTGCAAATTCTTAAGAACTGTGACCTGGTTGACTCGAGAAAAGAAGGTAAAAACATTTATTATTACGTGCGTAAAGAGGTAGTGCGCGGCGCGTTCGGCACCGTTGTCAGAAGGATGCGCATACGTGTCAGGATAAAATAACACCCGCTTTTTGGCCCGCCAATATATTATACATCCCGTGTTTTCCATGATATTATATACCCCGCGGAAAGAGGAATATCATGACAATACTTGTGGTTGATGGATATAACGCTGTCTATGCTATCCCCGAACTGCGGGGCAAACTGAATAAAAGCCTGATGCTGGCGAGGAAAAGTATTACCGAGCTGAGCAAAAAATACGCCAAGTCCAGCGGTTTTATAGACGAGGTGCGTGTTGTTTTTGATGGGGATGACAGGTATCGCCATATGGAGAAGCTGGATCCCGATCGCGGGAAAGAGCAGATCTTTTCGGCGAGCGGTCGCGGCGACGATAAGATAATCGAGACGATAAGGATATGTGCCAGAAAGAATCGCGTTGTCGTCGCTTCTAACGATAACTATGTAAGGAACAACGCCAGGGCCTACGGCGCATCGGTCATTGAGGTGCAGGAACTCGCTCACGCGAAAAAGAACAAGGCGCCGGGCAAAGGGGCCGAAAAAAATATCGATCAGCGCGTGTGTGACGAAATAACGTTTGAGTATAAAAAAAGATTAGGTATCTGAAAGTGAAGAGAGATCCAATAAAAACCATTATAGATTCCCGCGTAATACTGGCCCCGATGGCGGGTATCACCGATATCCCTTTTAGGCTTTTGGCCAGAAAGTACGGATGTAAATTCGCTTTTACCGAGATGGTCGATGTGAACGGTATAACTCACGGGAACATAAAGACTTTGCGTATGCTCGATAAAGGAAAAGATGATGAGCCTATCGGCGTGCAGCTTGTGGGGGAAGACGAGAAAAAGACCGTTCTTGCGGCTAAGATATGCGAGGAAAAAGGGTTCGATTCTCTGGATATAAACGCGGCCTGCCCCGCGCGTAAAGTGGTGAAGGTCGGGAAAGGCGCGGCTCTTTTAAAGGATCCGGTCAAATTGGGGGCTTTGGTAAGCGCGGTCGTGAAAAATATTAGTATACCGGTTACGGTCAAAATACGTATCGGGTGGAGTTCCGACAGGCTGAATTATGAGGAAGTGGCGAAAGTCGTAGAAAGTTCCGGGGCAAGGGCTTTGGCTGTGCATTCACGCACTCAGGAGCAGATGTATAAAGGCCGGCCCGATCACGACGTGACACGGCGGATAAAAGAAATGATAAATATTCCCGTGTTCGCGAGCGGTAACGTATTCGAGCCGGAAGACGTGAAAAATATTTTTAGGGTCACAGGATGCGACGCGGTTATGGTGGCGCGCGGAGTCTTCGGGCGGCCGTGGATATTCAGTGAGATATACGACCACTTACGGGATAAGGACGGGGAGACTAAGATCCCGACGACGATCAGAGAGATCAAAAAGGTCATAGCCGAGCATTTTGACCTTATGCGCGAATATTATCCGAACCTCAGGGAAGAACGGCTGATACCCAGGATGTACAAGCATGTTTGCTGGTATCTTAAGGGTTTTAAATGTATCAATCGTGTTATGGAGAAATACCGCCATATAAAGACAATCAAAGACCTGGAGATATTAATGGACGGGCTTGATGTCGATGAGGAACAAAAACTTATTTTTAAGGAGAATATTATATGAAAAAAGTGATATTGGCTTCGGCGTCTAAAAGGAGATCAGAAATACTCACTTCATGCGGTATATCCCATATGGTTATGCCTAGCGGTGTGCCCGAAACGGCGGATGTTCATATATCGGACGCCGTGGTGAAGAACGCCGTGAAAAAAGCGGAATTCATCGCTGAAAAAGAAAAGAACGCCATTATTATATCCGCGGACACTTTGGTAGCGCATGACAATAAAGCTATTGGGAAACCCGCTGACGCTGATGAGGCGCGGTGCATGCTTAAAAGTTTTTCGGGGGCCGAGCTTGAGGTCTATACCGGGCTGTGCGTGATAGATATGCCGTCCGGCAAAAAAGCGTCAACGGTAGATATCAGTGATCTTCGTGTCGTCGAGATGTCCGACGAGGAGATCGAGAAATATTTCCCGCTTCTCGGGCCTTATGATAAGGCCGGTGGGTTCTCGATAGAAGGCGTGGGGGCTATGTTGTTCGACGATATCGAAGGATCATATTTTAATATTTTAGGACTTTCCATGGTAAGCCTTAGGCGTCTTTTTCTCGAGATAGGGCTTGATATTGCGGATTTTGTGCATATCGGGGAATGAAAAGTGAAGACACATTATGTTATCCCTTTTTTCATAGTCCATAAAGGCTGTCCGTATCAGTGCGTTTTTTGCGATCAGAAAAAGATCACGGGCAGGCTTGATCACGGGGATCTTGATATCCCGGGAACAATAGAGAAGCATCTTTCCACTATATCGTCCGGAGATGTTTCTGTGGAAGTTGGATTTTTCGGCGGTACTTTTACAGGTCTTACCGGAGATGAACAAGCGGCGCTTTTGGATAAAGTTGAGCCGTTCATAAAAAACGGTAGAGTACACGGGATAAGGCTTTCCACCCGCCCGGATCTTATAACCTCCGACGATCTTGTAATGCTTAAATCACACAACGTCAAAAGCATCGAGCTTGGGGTTCAATCTATGTCGGAAAAGGTTCTAGCCAAGGTTAAGCGCGGGTATACCGCGGAAACTGTGCGAGCGGCATCGCGTCTTATCAAACAGAACGGTTTCCGCCTTGGGCATCAAATGATGGTAGGCTTGCCGGATAGTTTCATGGAAGACGAAATGCTTACGGCGCGCGAAGCAGCCGCGCTTGGGGCCGATGAGGTTAGGATATATCCGTCCATAGTGATAGATAATACCGAATTGGCCGATTGGTGGAGGAGAGGGGAATATGTGCCACTTTCCGAACAAGAAGCCGTGGCCAGATGTGTGAAACTTCTGCTATTTTTTGAGAAGAACGGTATAAAAGTCCTGCGTGTCGGATTGCATCCGTCGGAAAGCCTTTCGGCTGACGGGGGATATCTGGCGGGGCCGTTCCATCCGGCTTTCAGACAAAAGGTCGAGAGCCGCATATTCGGTCTTATGCTGGAGGAAGCGCTCAATAGCGGCGATAATGTGCGAGAAGTCCTGTATAGCCCTGAGGATGAAGCTGTCGTTTTCGGTTTTAACGGTGAGAATTCGGAAAAGATCAAGAAGCTGACGGGAAAGAACGGCGTTACAATTAAAAAGTCCTCCGATGTCAGAAGAGGAACGATAATAATGAGAACAGAGTCAGGTGCGATAACGATCGATAAAATATCGATAGCCGGGAAGATCCTATGAAAACAATGATCATTGTTCATGACGCCAGGATCCCGGGTGAATATCTCGATAGTTTAAAGTCGCGTATCGGTCGCGCGGAATGGATCTCACTGGACATGACAGGTTTCAGCGCCGTTTACGGATCTGTGATGAACCATCCCGATATTTATTTTTTTAAGTTAGGTCCGGCCACGTTTATACACGCCCCTAATGTTCCTAAAAATATTTTAGAAAAACTCCAGTCTTTCGGTATTGAACTTATAGAGGGGATATCAGTTCCTGAGGGTAAATATCCCGGAACGGCGAGATATAATGCCGTCAGGGTAGGCGGTGATCTTATCCATAATTTAGATATAACGGAAACCGTGATATTGGACCGCGCAGGGCGAGAGGGACTCAGGAGTGTGAATGTTGCGCAGGGATATTGCCGGTGTGCTGTTTTGGGATTGAACGGGAACACGGCGGTGACGTCGGACCATGGGATAGAAAAAGCAATGGCCAAAGCAGGAAAAGAAATTTTTTATCTTGAACCATCGGATATTTTATTGCCGGGAGAAAAGCATGGTTTTCTTGGTGGGACTTCGGGGACGCTTTCCGATGGAACGGTCATAATGATAGGTGACCCGGCTTCGTCCGAAAAAACCGCTCCTTTGTACGATATATGCGCCCGAAAAGAAATAGATCTGATCTGCGCGAAGGGGCTTCCTTTGGTCGACGCGGGGAGCTTAATCGTATGCGAGATATAATGCCAAATTCAAAATAAATGTCTAAACAGAGGTTTGTTCCACGTGTCGGTTCTTGTCTGCAAATATTAGAGCAAAGTTTTTCTGCATAGCTATGTAACCGAAACAAAGAGTATTGTGCAATATCGGTTTCCCCCTTCGGAGAATTTCGTTGCCGGAAGATCGGATACTCCGGTTTTAACCCCGGAGAGCCTCATTAAGCTTTTCTTCATTCGTCGCGGGATTTGATTTATCCCACGGTCGCGGATATAATTTAAACAACGGAGGCGGAATGAAATACGTCCAAAAAGAAAAGAACGGTGTGGTTGTCGGGTACATCGACGGGGAGATAAATATTGAGACTGTTCCGTATTTCAAGACCGTGCTTGAAAAAATGATAATATCGAAGGTCGGAAATGTTATCCTGAATTTCGAAAAAGTTGTGTACATAGATAGCATGGGCATCGCGTCTATTTTGACTTTTATTAAAAAACACGAGGGGTCGGGGGCGAAAACCGCCTTTTGCAATATCCAGCCTAAATTGTTTTCAATTTTTAAAATCACAAAACTTGACCGAGTTCTGAGGATATTCGATACAGAAGAAGAAGCGCTGAAAGAACTATCAGAAGGATAATGATGAGCCGTTATTTTGAATACAAAAAGCAGACAGAAGAAGCGTATAACGAACTTAAACAGGCCTACGAGGAAGTAAAAGATTCCTATGCCGAGATGATATTTCGTCTTGCCCTCGTAGCCGAATATAAAGACGAGACGACGGGGACCCATCTTGTCCGGATAGCGGATTATAGCACCGAGATCGCGTCGGGGATGCATCTTACGAAACGCGATCTTGAACTGATAAAGTACGCGAGTCCCATGCACGATATCGGTAAACTTATTGTTCCCGAAGAGATACTTAAAAAGCCGTCCGGTCTTACGCCCGAAGAACGCGAAGTTATGAAAAAACATACCATTCTAGGATCCGACATTTTTCACGGCAGTCGTTCGGCTTTACTTAGGGCCGCGCGAGAGATCTGTCTGACGCACCATGAGCGATATGACGGTACCGGATATCCGGGAGGCCTTAAGGGGAAGGATATCCCATTATATGGCAGGATAGTGTCGCTTGCTGACGTATTCGACGCGCTTACATCGGAGCGGCCGTATAAGGCTCCGATAGATTTTGACGATGCTGTGGTTATGATAACAGAACAGTCTGGGAAACAGTTCGATCCCAAAGTTGTCGAGGCTTTTTTGGATCGTAAAAAAAATATCAAAGATATCTGGCAGGCCACAAAACAGATCGAGCAGTTCATAGACGAACGCGAATGTGATCCGAGGGTTTGATCCCCATTTTCATATCTGCCCGGTAAATATCCCGATGAAGTGTTATATCTAATGTCAGGTATGTTTTTGCCCCCACTATTGATTAAAAATCAAATTTATGTTGATAAAAATAAAAATATGTGATATGATGAGGATCGTGCGGTCAAGGGGAGGAATGTTAGGGGAGAGATATGGATACGCTGGATCTTATCAAACGATGCACGCAAAAAAATCATGAAGCCTGGGACGAATTTATCGAACGCTATCGTTCCGTTGTTGTGCGGGGGGTCAGGTTCAAACTGAATAAGATCGGCAAGGATGTTTTTAAAGGCGACTATGACGATATAGTTCAGGAAATATTCATGTTTCTGTGGGAAGACGACAGGATATCCTCTATAAAGGACGCTGCATGTCTTGAATCGTGGCTGGTCATGGTATCGATGAATTTCACACAAAATTATGTACGGCGTGTCGCGAATCGTACGAGGGAATTGTCAGTTCCTTTGAGCGCCGAGATATCTACCGGAGCTAAAGGCGATATGCTTTTGCTGGAAGATATCCTGCCATGTTCGCGGAATAATCTGCCGAAAAACATTGAAGACAGGGAGATCGGCCGGATAATCAGCGATAACGTTGAAAAACTAGAATACAAACAGAAACTCGCGTTTAAACTGAACATGTACGAAAGAAAAACGCATGAGGATATTTCGGATATAATGAGTTTGCCCCGGAATACGGTCTCAACTTTAATAAGAAGGGCCAAAGGCCATGTTCGTGAAAATTTAGTGATATATTTGAACGAAAATAACGAAAAAAAGTGTCTATAATGGTGTATAGTGGATCAAGCGATGAACAATAGATGAACATATAAGTTATGAATTTATGTAAGAAGGGGAAATATGAACAGGATATGTCCTAGCGAGTTGGTTTTAAGCGAATATATGTCCGGAATGCTTTCACATTCCGAGAGGGAGACCGTGGAAAAACACCTGGCATCTTGCGATGCCTGTCGTGAGATCGTGGCTGACACTCATACCGTTCTTATGAAAATGAGACCGTTCGGGAAGAAATCTCATTTTTTCTCTGTGTTCACGGGGAATGTCTGGTTTATGGGCGCATGCGCACTGCTACTTCTTTCCTTTTTTGTACCTCAGTATTTTGTCCAGCTTTTGGTAGCTAGTATTTTAGCGGCTTTAAAGTGGATGTTTGATTCTCGGACGGCAAGAATACTGATCGCCGTGTACGAATCAATAAAAAATCCGAGTTCTGATCGTGATACTGGCAAGGATAACAAAAATACAGCCAAGTTCCTGAGATAAATATCACAATAAGCTATATTGTTCATGTAAAACTTCCGGAAAACTTGCTTATAGGCTTCTCTATCAGGTAAACTTCATATCGTGATCGTAACCTGATACGGGATATGGCATTCCGCATGTTCGGACGATATCCTTTTTTTTCAGTGGGAGGAAAAATGCGTAGGTGTTTCCCTATAATAGTGATTATACTGTTGTTTTCGTTCCATTGCTTTTCTGTTGCTGATACTGTAGTGATGAAAGATAATCAAAGGATAAAAGGGGTTGTGGTGGAGGAGTATAGCGACCGCGTATTGCTTTCCACGATAGACGGGGAAAAGCAGATAATGCGGGCCGATATACGGAACATAGTGTACGATCTCGAAGAACAGAACCTTACCAACCTTGGTGATTTCTATCAGGATAAAAGGATGTATGATAAGGCGTATTACTATTATAATAAAGCTTTGGATGTAAACCGCAATTATAAAAAAGCCCGCGAAGGGCTGAATTATGTAACGACATTCCTGCAACAGTCTGACAGTATGGCCAAACTTAAGCATATCCAGCGTCTTAACGAAGAACAGAAGTGGGGGAAGACTCCGCAAATGGCCTCGGGAGATACGACACAGCAGCAAAAAGTCGCGGATGAATTGGGGATGACCATAAAGGATATCCGAGGGATGTTTGAGGTGACTGATGTTACGCCTCTTTCGGTATCGGCCAAATCCGGGATAAAGAAGGGCGATATCATTCTCGGGGCATGGGGCCGGACGGTCAGTTATATGCAGCCAGACGAACTTTTTGACAAATTTCTCAATAAAACCGTAATGGATGTGCCTCTTACCATAGCCCGTAAGATTAAATTGAAACTGTCTCCGGGAACGAAGGGTGGCAGCGCGGCGATAGGGGTTAAGTTCGGGTATGACGAAATGGAAGGTCTGAAAATATCGAAAATAATCCCGAACGGTATCGCCGCAAAGAGCGGCATAAAAGAAGGGGATATTCTGATCGAAGTGCAGGGGCAGGCGACACGTTACATGGATATCAAGGAAGTCGAGAATATTATGAATAGCATGAATGGCAGTGATATAAGGATAAAGGTGAAAAGGGATATTGTATTGTGGAGAAAATTCAAATAACTGATCTGTTTTTCTGGACATGATTGGGGAGGAATAATGGCTCAAAAAATAAAGAGAAAAAAATATTTTGTTCTATTCGGCTTTCAGATCAGATATATATTGTATATCCTTCTGTTCCTTTATGCCGGAGCGGCCATCGCCGGATACACGGTATATTATACTACATGGGTGACGCTTGGTGAGAAACTGGCGAATGTGTATCCGCGGGGCAGACTGATATACATATTCCAGTCCGCCAATATGGAACTTTTGATCAGGTTATTATTGATAACACCTCTTTTTATACTTATTGGGACTCTTTTGTCGCACCGTATAGCCGGCCCGATATACCGTATAGGGAAATATGTCGACCAGTTGATGAATGGTGATTATTCGCACATGCTGACACTTCGTAAAAAGGATGAGTTGAAAATAATCGCGACGAAATTATCGGAATTATCGACTAAATTATGTGAGGATAAGAATACCCGGCTTTTGACCGTGGAGAGTGTATTGGGCACACTTAAAAAAAATAACGTTGATGCGCGTGTTCTTCAGGAAGTAGAGACAAAGCTTAAAGGGATGAACCAGTCGGCGTGACGTTAAAGTTTTGACAAAAACGGAAGAGAATGTCCATGTCCCATAAAGTTTATATTTTGATAGTCGAGGATAATCCCGATCACGCGGAGCTTGCCTCTTTCACGCTTGAGAAGAACCTTTATGAGTGCGAAACTGTTGTGGTCCGCACGATGGGGGAATGCCTCGATTTGCTCAAAGCCAGAAAATTCGATGTGATACTTGTGGATTATTATCTGCAGGGTGCGGACGGGCTTATGGTTATCGAAGGGATACGCGGAATAAACGAAGATGTCCCGATAATAGTCGTAACGGGACTCGGTACGGAAAATGTCGCCGTAGAAGCGATGAGACGAGGGGCATACGATTATATTGTGAAATCCCCGGGTTATCTTGAACTCCTGCCGATCACCGTAAGTAAGGCCCTTAAAATATATGAAGACGCCAAGAATCACCGCAAACGTGAGGAAGAAATACAAGAAAAGGACGAACAGTACAGGACGTTGGTCGACAATATTAATATCGGTGTGTTCCGCGGAACATTAGGGAAGAAAGCGGGATTTCTGGAAGCCAACCATACTTTGGCAAAAATATTCGGGTACGCTTCGCTGAATGATTTTATGAAAAAAGATATGTCGGTTTTTTTTAGCGCGGAGAAAGATCTGGCGGGATTTCTTGAAAAAACGATACAGCAGGGATTCGTTAAGGACGAGGTGTACTGCGCGAAAAAAGCCGACGGATGCGATATCTGGGTGTCGATAACTGTTAAAGTGCAACGTTCGTCAAACGGTGATATAAAATGGGTTGACGGTACGGTAGAAGATATCACGGCGAGAAAAACTACAGAAGATGCTCTCGCTAACAGCATGGAACGGCTCAAGAACTTTTTTATAGAGTTGGTCGAGGTTCTTGCCGCGACCAGCGAGATCAGGGACCCGTTCACGGCGGGGCATCAGAAACGGGTAGCGGAGCTGGCTTGTCGTATCGGTCAGGAGCTGGGGCTTTCGGAAGAGCAGATCCAGATAGTCCATATGTGTTCTTTGATACATGATATCGGGAAAATACAGGTGCCGATAGAAGTCCTGATCAACCCGAGAAAACTTACGGATCTGGAATTTAAAATGATCAAGATGCATTCCCGTGTCGGGTTCGATATACTGAAATCCGTCAATGCTCCGTGGCCTTTGGCACGAGTGATATTGCAGCACCATGAAAGGATCAACGGTTCCGGATATCCCGACGGACTTAAAGGTGACGATATCTTGCTGGAAGCTAAGATCGTAGCGGTGTCAGATGTGGTTGAGGCCATGGCGTCGCATCGTCCGTACCGTCCCGCGCTCGGTATAGAAAAAGCGCTCGATGAGATAAGGCAGAATAGAGGAACACTATATGAACCCAAAGTCGTTGATGCCTGTCTTAAAATATTCGCGGAAGGGTTCAAATTTAGCGAAAAATGATGAGTTCTCTCATTAAAATAATAACCACAGCGGCGTATCGTATTATGTTCTTTATCCGGAACCGTCGCGTACTTGTGGCTATCGGCGTCTCCGACAGGAAAACTGTCCGGAAAATAATAGGCATATTTGGAGAGATAGACCGTAAGATCTCTTTATTTTGTGCGGTAAGCGGAACGAAATGCCCTCCGAATTGCGGCGAATGCTGTCTTAATCCCGGCGTTGAAGCGATGGTCACTGAACTTTTGCCACTTGCGGTTCATCTGTGGAGCAACGGGACTGCGATAGCGGCGCTGGAAAAACTTGAGACGCGGGGTTTTCGGGGGCCATGCGTTTTTTATAACGCGACTTCACCTGATGGGGCGAACGGAAGATGTTCGGTCTATCCTTTACGTCCTTCAATATGCAGGCTTTTCGGTTTCTCGGCCTCAACGGATAAAGAAGGGAAAACGGTTTTTGCTTCATGCTACAAAATGAAGGCATTGTATCCGGAGGATCATAAGAGAGCTCTTTCGCTGGTCGATAAAGGATTGAAGGTTCCGCACATTAATGATTTTTCGGTACGGATAGCAGGGCTTGTCCCCGGATCCGGAGCATGGCAGTATCCGATCAATGAGGCCGCGCGTATCGCTATTGAGAAAGTCGGGCTTGCCATAAGGCTTGGGCGAAAATAATGATTTTATCTGCGACATTGGAAATGATTTTTGGAGGTGTGTGATATGATGGATAATATAATTTTCGCGAGCATTCCTTTGTTTGTGGCTGTCGACGCGCTCGGCACTCTTCCGATATTCATGTCGTTGACGCATGGGATTAAAAAAGAAAAGAAAAATAAGATCATATATCAGTCTATGATAACGGCCACATGTCTCACGATCGCGTTCATCCTGGTAGGAAAAGCGGTGTTCAATTATTTGAGCATTACAGTCGGGGATTTTATGGTGGCCGGGGGTATTGTGCTTTTTTGCATAGCCATTCTTGATATTGTCAATCCGTCTAAGGTCAGCCGGGTCCCTGAGGGTGAACTCGGCGTGGTTCCCCTTGGAACCCCTTTGATCGCCGGTCCGGCGGTGCTTACGACTTCGCTTATGTTGATCGGCAACGTGGGTATGATCCCGACGATCATAGCTGTGCTTATAAACGTTGTGCTTGCCGCGGTAGTATTTATGTTCTCGGACATTATATTGCGTTTCATCGGTGATAACGGGACACGGGCTTTTTCTAAAATTATGAATCTTCTTTTGTGCGCCATAGCGGTTATGATGGTGCGTAAAGGTATAATCGCGGTGATAAATCTTTAAAGGAGTATGTGATCATGAAAAAAATAATATCTTTATTCACGTTCATGACGGTGTTTTCCGCTTTAACATGTTTTGCCGAGCCGATATTTTATGTGAACGGGCATGGCGTCGAAAAAGGCGAGAA
The DNA here is from genome assembly GCA_035403965.1 of Candidatus Omnitrophota bacterium. Classification (GTDB taxonomy): domain Bacteria; phylum Omnitrophota; class Gorgyraeia; order Tantalellales; family Tantalellaceae; genus DAONGE01. The sequence continues at coordinate 15,132 of DAONGE010000039.1, forward strand.
ATTCGTGGTGTCGGAGAATGATCTTATTGAGGATACATTAGGATTTAAGATACACGCGCCCGAGAACATACAGACCGTAGAGATATCCCGTGACGGTGGTAACTCGTGGGAAACGATGGATAAGCTGGGTGAGGACTATATTTATAGTTATTATCCCAGCGAAACCGAGGAAATGCTCATCGGGTTCAGGTTTACCGATCAAAATGCCAATGAACGTGTCGTTGACACCGATGTGACCATAGTTTACGAATTGCCGGAATAATTCACGGCACATTTTTTATATCCACAAATTCCTGTCGAGACAGCGATAGCTTATAGCCTCCGATATATGATGCGCTTCGATCGTTTTTTTGTTATCAAGGTCCGCGATGGTGCGAGAGATCTTTAAGATCTTATCGTAAGCTCTCGCGCTCAAGCCCAGTTCCAGAATAGCCGATTTCAGGATCTCCTCCGCGTCGGCCGAAAGGACGCAGTGCTCTTCCATGTCGCGCGTATTCATGTACGCGTTATATGCCTCTGATCCTGGTCTTGCCGTCAGGCGGCCTTTTTGTGTCTCCCGGGCCGCGAGGACGCGTGATTTGATGTTCTTTGACGGTTCGCCTTTTCGTTTTTCGGAAAGCTGTTCGTATTCGATGCGTGGGACTTCCAGATGTATATCGATCCTGTCGAGAAGAGGCCCCGATATTTTTGAAAGGTAGCGTTGGACTTGTAGCGGAGTGCAGCGACATTCTTTTTTTCTGTCCGTGAAGAAACCACACGGGCACGGGTTCATTGCTGCCACAAGCAGAAAACGGGAAGGGTATTTTACGGATCCTTCGACGCGTGTTATTGTTATTTCCCCGTTCTCAATGGGTTGACGTATAGTTTCAAGTACATCGCGGCGGAATTCGGGAAGTTCGTCGAGGAATAATATGCCGTTATGTGCGAGGCTGATCTCTCCGGGCAGGGGATAAGATCCTCCTCCGGCCATAGCCGCGTAAGAAATCGTATGATGCGGCATCCTGAAAGGTTTTTCCGAAACAAGCGAATTGCCCCGTAATTCCCCGGCTATACTGTAAATTTTCGTTGTTTCAAGTGCTTCCTCTTCGCAAAGATCCGGCAGGATCGTAGCGAATCGTTTTGCAAGCATGCTTTTACCCGAGCCCGGCGGGCCGATAAGAAGGATATTATGATTTCCGGCCGCTGCTATCTCAAGCCCGCGTTTCACGTGTTCCTGTCCTTTTACGTCGGAAAAATCCATATCAGAGGCGTTTTTCGGGATGGTCGTGAACGCCTTGCGTTGAACGGCATTTAACGGTGTTATCCCTTTCAGATGTTCCACGACCTCGTTGAGTGTCGATGCAGAATACACCTCGATATCGTTGACCATGGCCGTCTCTTCGGCGTTCTGCCCGGGTAAAATGAATTTTTTGAATTTATTTTTAAGCGATATCACAAGCGGTAGGGCGCCGCGGAAAGGTTTTAATTTACCGTTCAGCGATAATTCCCCGCAGAAAACTATTCCCGATAATTCATCCTGCGATAATACTCCGGTAGCGGACAGGACGCCGAGCGCGATAGGGAGGTCAAACCCGGCGCCTTCCTTTTTTATTCCGGCCGGAGAAAGATTCACCGTGATCCTTTTTGCCGGGAACGTGAGAGATGAGTTTTTAATGGCTGAACGTATCCTGTCGCGGCTTTCTCGTATTGACGTGTCAGGAAGTCCGATAATACTGAAAGATGGGAGTCCGCTCGCTACGATATCGACCTCGACGTCGATCGTATGAGCTTCGGTCCCTGTGATGCACCCGGAATAGACTTTTGCCAGCATGTTCCCTCCGTTCTTAAAAATAATTTTCGTTTTCGATCTCGACCGCGTTCTTGACGTGTTCTATCATTTTCATCCGGCCTTTTTCGTCCAAGGTGATAGCCACCACGTCGATGCGGCACGGGCTTTCATAGATGCGCTTAGCGCGCATATAGAAAAGAGCGTTCCGTATCATTGTTCGCTTCTTAACGTTGGTTATGTTGAATAGCGGCGAGCCAAAATCTTCCGACATTATCGTTTTAACCTCGCAAAACACCGTATATGCCCCGTCTCGCGCGACGATATCCATTTCGCCGCAGGGCGTGGTGACATTGGTTTTTGTCACGGTATATCCGATAGAGCGCAGATAGCGCGCCGCTATTTTTTCGCCGGATCTTCCGATACCGAGATTAGTCGGCTTTTCCTGTGACTTTGTTCGAAGCATATTGTTCCAGAATGAATTTTTCCATTTCATCTCGCACCTCTTTCGATACCGGGAAGCATGAGTCGTACCATTTGCCGTCGCGTCCTTTTTGACGAGGCATGCTGACAAATAATCCGTTCTGGCCTTCTACGATCTTAAGTCCCGTAACGACAAAAGCGTCATAGAGCGTTATGTCGCAGAACGCCTTTGTTGCCTTGTCCCCGCTTACCGGGAACATCCTGTTCACTTTTACGATCGGTTTAACCATGTCTTTCTCCTTTTGTGATGTTGCGATATTCGCTGGCCGAACTTTTCAGCCGCTCCGGGCTTGTTTTCCGCCCTCAAGATATAGAGACACTTTTTTTGTTCAAATTCGTTCAAAATATTTTTAAATTTTGGAGACTTGACTTAAGGATATGGGGGGCGTAAACTTAATAAATATAAGGAAAAGGGGTATTGATGGCTGATCCGGGAAGAAAATACAAGATACATGTCATTGACGACGAAAAAGACCTGGCCGGGGCGATAAAGGATTTTCTTGAGAGCCGCGACTTTGACGTCGATATGGCGCATAACGGCAGGGACGGGCTTGAGATGATTCGCAAGGATAAACCGGATCTTGTGATACTTGACGTCATGATGCCCCTCATGGACGGGCGGGACGTACTCTCCGCTTTGAAAAAGGACGATACCACGAAACATATACCTGTTATCATGCTGACGGCCAAAGACGATCAGTTCGACCGCGATCACGGACTTGAATTGGGCGCGTATGAGTACATAACTAAACCGTATGACAGCGTTATCCTTCTGCGTCAGGTGAAAAATATTTTGTCTAAAGCGTCTCTCGGTGGAGTATAAGAAATTCTATAGTAGTGTCATTCCCGCAAGCATTTGGCGGGAATCTATGCGATAAAGTAATTTTTTTTAATTTTATGGATCCCCGATAGAAGCATTCGGGGATGACCAGGCTAAGAGATTCGAAATTCGAGATTAGAGGATAATGGACATTTTCAGTTTCTGCAAGTGTTCGAGTAACGGTATATGCCTTCCATGCAGGGTGCTTACCATAGTTGTTCTTGCCGTGATAACCGCGGTTCTTATCGGTGTGTATTTGAGACGAAAAAAGTAAGTCAACATAAACTCCAAAGAGAGAAATCCCTTCCCCCAAAATTTTTTAACGTATTTTTTATCGTTTTTCATGGGGCATGCAAAAACTCGCCCCCAATGTGTTCTCTGCATCCGTCGGGGCTCAAACATTTGCATGCCTATTTCCATGAAAAGCTCAAATAATACTAAAATTTTGAAGGGGCCCCTTGGATTTCCATCTTTGGAGTTTAAATTAATGATCTTCTTTTGCTTCCGCTTTAGGAATCCAGGGACGTTTCTAAATTTGTTCGTAGAGCTGTTGTACTAGCTCAATAATTCGGTAA
>DAONGE010000040.1:0-18714 GCA_035403965.1 Candidatus Omnitrophota bacterium
AAATTCTCCGAATAAGGAAATCGTCTGAACGACAGAACTTCTCGTTTCGCCAAGTTGACATATTCACATTTATGTTACATCGGGCTGGTGGAATTTGCCGTTATCCAAACAAAACGAACTACGCTTCAGCGAAGCATCAAACGCCTGGAGATCAAAAATAACAGGGTATTTTTCTAAAGCGCGCAGAACTTCCGAACAGGCGGAGGCGGGAATCTATAATATGAAAATCAGATGACTTTAATGTTATAGATGCCCGATAGAAACATTCGGGCATGACATGGATTTCGAGCAGCCTGTCCGCCGTAGCCAAATGCTATAAAATAGTTAGGCGAAGGAGGATCCCCGGTAGAAAGGACACAAACTTCTCTTTGCAAAAAGGCTATCTTGTAAACATTGATCATTAGGCGTGGCACTTACTCTCACTCTTTCCAATTCGATAATAGCACAGACGTGGTGGTCTTAAAACCGTTTGGAACATTGGCGGGCAACTTATTCTGGTTTTAGGTAATCATAATTACCTTATTAATTATTATTTTCCTGTAGACATATCTTTCATTTTCAGATCGAACGAAAATTTACTGCCTTTACCCATCTCAGACTTCACCGCCACTTCGCCGCCCATCGCGCTGACAAGGGTCTTAACGATATGAAGCCCCAGCCCTACACCGTCCATCTTCTGCCCCGGCTCGTAAAATCTGGTATACGGCTCAAAAATATGCGGGACATGATTGTCCATGATTCCGCGTCCCGTATCCGATACGGAGAAATGAATTAGTCGCGCACCATCTTCCATAACAGTATTATATGCGCTTATCAAAAGCGTAATTTCGCCTTTTACCGTATATTTTACGGCGTTACCGCACAAATTTTCGAGGATCTGTTTTAAACGCAACTGATCACCCAAAAGTTCCCACGGCACGCTTTCTGCGACATCACATTTGAATTTTATATCCTTACCTCCGATCTGCATCTCAGCCGTTTTTTTGATATCCTCCGCCAGAGCGCGCATGTCAAAAGGGCTTTGGCGTATCACGACCTTACCCTTCTCAACGATAGAAATATCAATAACGTCCTCCAATAAACGCAACAGATCCCCAACCTTATCTTTTATCAACACACAATATTTTTCCTGCTCTTTATTCAAAGAAGTTCCCATCAGGATGGAGGTAAAACCATTTATCACGTTCATCGGAGTACGTATATCATGCGATACGTTCATAAGAAAATCAGTTTTGGCCGCGTTAATTTGTTCAAGTGTCTTTTTAGCCTCTTTCAATTTTTCTTCCGTCTGTTTACGTTCGGTTATATCCTGCACCGTTCCGATCATTACCACCAAATTACCGTCTTCATCATATTTCCCCTGAAAGGTCGAAAAATAATACCCTATACTATTATCGGGCCGGATAAAACGCTGTTCATATTCGCCTTTTTCGTGGCTATCCATCGCCCTTTGTATCAATTCCTTGCCTCGATTATGATCTTCCGGCCACGGCGACAATTCAAGGATGGAATCTATGTTCGGAACGAATTTAGCCGGATCACGGCGAAATATCCTGAATACCTCTTCTGACCATTCCACATTACCGGTTTTAATATCCCATTTCCAGCTCCCGAGTTGTGCCATTTTCTGAGCTTCGCTGAGACGACGCTCGCTCTCTTTCAGCAATTCTTCCTCACGTTTCCGTTCGGTAAGATCAATCAGCATCGCCAGAAGTTCTTCACCAATCATTATCCCTGATATATTCACTATTTTCTCTTCGCCATTTTTACAAGTCACTCTGTATTCGCCGGACTCTATATCATTCCCGCTATTGATCGCATTCTGAACGGCAGCGCTCCATTTCACTATTGTGCCCTGCCGGTACTTAGGATCAGGATAGGCTCTCGGCCACCAATCTGACAACGTACGAACGTCCTCAGATGTATATCCTAAAACCCTGACAAACCGCTCATTCATAAAATCTATTACCCCATCCTTCGTCACATACACCAACGGCAACGGTACTTTCTCAAGGATCTTCCGAAATTTAACCTCGCTCTGCCAGAGCGCCTCATCCGTTTTTTTCCGTTCCACGATATCGTTTTCCAATTTACGGTTCACTTCTTCCAGTTGTGCCATTTTTGATTCCAATTTACGGATCAAAACCTCGTTATACTGCTGCAAATAACTTTCTGTGGGCTCTTTCGGCAGGCATGGGCTGACAACTGGTCCTTGTTTCGCCTGCTGAATAACATCCCGCACGATCTGCATCAGAACCTCAGGTTCTTCGGGCTTAACAATGAATTTATCCGCGCCAAGACTAAGCGCGAACTCTTTATCACGGTTATCCGTATACGTCGCGGTATAAAATATGAACGGTATCAATCTCAAGCGTTTGTCCTTCTTCCACTCACGGCACAATGTAAAACCGTCCATCACCGGCATAAGGATATCACTTACGATAAGATCCGGCGGGGTCTGCCTAGCCTTTGCCAGGGCCTCGGCTCCGTTAGCCGCAGTTATTATCTGATACCCGTTACTGCCCAAAAGGAATTGCAGTTGATATATATTCTGTTCATTATCATCCGCGATCAGGATAATCATGGCCGCGTCTCCTCGCCCTGTTTTACCGGGCTTTTAAAAATTTTTCGATCTGCCCTATAAACGTATCCGGATCTATAGGTTTTTCTATATACCCGTTACACCCCGCGGCCAAGGCCCTCTCCCTGTCCCCGACCATCGCGTATGACGTCACCGCAACAATAGGCACATTTTTGAGGGTTCGATTATTCCTTAATTCCCCCGCCACGGCATACCCGTCCATCTGTGGAAGCTGTATATCGAGTATTATCAGATCAGGAACCATCCGAATCGCCTCAGCGATCCCCTCGGGACCGCTTTTGGCCTGAACCACGCTGTAATCGTTCTTTTTGAGCAAAAACGTCGTAAGATAGAGATTCTGTTCGTTATCCTCGATCAAAAGAATGTTCCCTTTCATATTCATATTCTCCTTTCCGAACAGTATGGCAATGTAAATTGGAACTTACTCCCTTTGCCCCATTCGCTTTTAACCGTTATATTGCCGCCTAGTTTTTCCACCAATCTTTTACAGATAGCAAGCCCCAATCCAGTCCCCTCGTATTGCCGTGTCAGCCCGGTATCTATCTGGCGAAAAGGTTTGAACAACTTATCCAGATCCTCGTTTTTTATCCCTATCCCCGTATCGGACACCGAAATGATCACCTGATCCCCGGCAAGTTCCACGGTCAGAGCCACCTCGCCCTGATCCGTGAATTTAACCGCATTGCTCAGAAGATTCAGCAATATCTGAGCGACACGTTGCTGGTCGCTGACCACTGCCCCGATATCCGGGGATATATTGGAATTCAACAATATTTGTTTTTTACCGGCAAGCGGGGATACCGTCTGTATAACTGTCTGAACACATTCCCTGAGATCGAACTTCTCCGGAGCGATCTCCAACTCACCGGCTTCAATTTTAGAAATATCCAACACATCATTGATCAGGGCCCTAAGATGCCTTCCACTGTCTTTGACCATACGAAGTTGGGTGGCCTGTTCATCGTTCAAAGGGCCCGCCAACCCCTGAAGCAACATCCCGGTAAAACCGATTATAGAGTTCAACGGCGTACGCAACTCATGGGACATGGTCGCAAGAAAAGCGGATTTCATCCGATCCGCGGACTCGGCTCTCGCCAAAGCCGTCTTTAAGGATTCTGCGGCCTCCTTTTCCTCCGTAATATCCTCTATCAGCCCCACAAGCCCTTTGGATGGATCACTTTTATCCATCGCCCGGCCGGTCATCCTTCCCCAAAAAAAACTTCCATCTTTTCTGACCAATTTTTGTTCCCTAAAAAAAGTTCTATCGTGCGTTATACAATAAAATGTCTCTTCCCCGATCTCCCGATAAGAATTCTCATCACCATACCATTGGCGTGTAGTGTGTCCCACCATCTCGCCCGGCGCGTATCCGAATATCTCGTCCATCCGGCGGTTACACCGTACGACAATGCGATCCCTTACCAGCACTATACCGGAAGTAGCCGCTTCAAATATCGCCCCGAGCTGTTCATTTGATTCGCGTAGTTCCGAGGTTCTGATCCTGACCATATCTTCGAGGTGTTTCCGGTATTTTTCAAGTTCCGCTTCGTATTGTTTCCGCTCGGTGATATCGGTCACTATAGACAATGTCTCTCCACCGGGAAGATCTGACGTGCTCAAAGGTACGACACTCACGACAACGTTGCGCATCGAGCCGTCTTTGCGCATATGGCGGGTTTCAACGGATTTTTTACCTTTTCCCCGAAGATCGGCATACAATTCCCGGCCTACCCTTTCATGTTCCTCGTCATTTTCATACATCATGCGGGTTTTTCGGCCTCGTATAGCGTCCTCGGGATATCCGAACATATCACACCAGCATTTATTAGCGCTGACAAACACGCGATCCTTCGCGATACAAACCCCGACCGGCACATTCCACAAAATACTGCGCAACCTTTCCTCGCTCTGACGCAATATCGCTTCCGTACGTTTGCGCTCCGCAATATCGCGCGCCACTGCCAACACTAAAGTTTCCCCTTCGATCTCGACACGGGTCATATTGATCTCCGCCGTAAACTGCGTGCCGTTGCCGCGAATATTTTCCCATTCGAAAAACTGAGGCTCGCCGGCGATCGCCTTTCTGATAAGATCCAACCCTTTTTCGCGGGAATCCCGCCCGTCAGGCTGCACAGGCGGCGCGAATTTAAAAATATCCGTGCCCACCACATCCTTCGAGCTATATCCATACATCTCCAACGCACCGGTGTTGCAGTCCACACACCGGCCCTCCTTCAGGATAACGATCGCTTCTCTGGCAGTTTCAAACAAAGTACGGTATTTCAACTCACTTTCACGCAACGCTTTTTCTATTTTCTTACGCTCCGAGATATCCCGGATAATAGCCTGATAATACTTCTTCCCTCCCGACTCAAACACACGCAAACTGATCTCAACCGGGAACTGTCTACCATTTTTGTGCTGGTGGATCGTCTCAAACAAATTTCTCCCAGAAGGCGCGATAGCGGTTTGTTCCTTAAATGAGGTCCTCGCTTCCGGCGCCCTGAGACGGATCGCGTTCATGCCTATCAATTCTTGACGCGTATATCCGTATACATCAACAACGCGTTCATTGACCTCAATAAAATTAAAATTCTCATCAAGAAGGATGATGATATCGTTTGCGTATCTAGTCAGGAAATCCAGATGGGTCAATGTCCGACGGTTCTGCTCTTCGTCTTTTTTAAGCTTTATATTTTCGGCTTCAAGCTCGGCGATCCTCTTTTGCAGAAGATCTTCTTTGCCAAACAGTTCGTTTCCGTTTTCTTCTTCCCTATTCACGGCTACCCCCAAAAGAGAGCATAACACCGGTAAAACACTGAGAAACGGATGAGTAGAACATTTGAGGAAGAACTATGATTATTATACTCCTGTAGCGAGCGGCTTGTCTAACATTATGATCACCGCCGATCGAAAAGTATCATATACGGGGATTCATCGCGCGCTGATGATCCATTTATTGAATTTATTGATGAAATCGGAATAAACAACCCTAACCTCTTCAGCGATAAGCCCTCTTCTCTCCATTTCATACGCATATCGTTCTTCCTGGGTTTCATGCGAAAGCGCGGAAATATGATGAATGGCATTTTTAGTATCACTCATCCCGTCCCATACAAAATTCACTGGGAATCCCAATTTCGCGAGGGGCTTGTCCCATGTCGCATCGACAAGGGTCCATCTGTTTTCTATCTTGGCTTTTATAGCAAGATGATATGCATTGGGAACCACTTTTTTCATCTCATCGAGATCCGGCGGATATTTAAAGGAAGGATCATCCCATTTAAATTCATATGTAACGTATTTGACAGGTATGCCCAATTTTTTAAAATACAACGCAAGAAGGTTATGTTTTGGCTGGCATCCGCCCTTATTCGTCTCAAGCATTTTTTGAGGGCCTATTTTAGGGTCCCGAAATTCGGCCACGATCGCGTACGGGATATCGCGTATATGCTCAAAAACCGATATACTGGCTTCTTTCGGGCTTTTACCCTTCGTCCATTCGTCAAATTTCTCAGAAATGATCTCCGGTTCAAATTTTTCATCGACCATGATACCTCCTGAGTAGACCACATGGAAGTCGGATAAATATCTATTATCACAGTCCGACTTCCATGTGACGATCCGTTATTTTACTGCTGACTAGGAACAGGCACCACTTCATAATACACGCCGTTACTACCGAAATACGGTTTATACCAAACACCCCCGCAGGTGTAATACTGTGTTCCGCCCACGTTCTGGACCTGGCTCCCCTCGGGAAGCATCGACACATTCGTCCCTACCGGCAGAACGTTCACCGTCTGCTGCACGACAACAGGTGCAGGTTCCGAATTACTGGCCGCCGCCGAACCTACCATCGCGCCGACCGCCATACCGGCTATCGCTCCCTCGGCCACACCGCAACCATACCAGGCATCGTCATAATGGACATCAACATTCACATTATGATCATCGGGTGGAGGATTATCGTGATGATCCGGATGATCCCCATGATCGTCAGGGGGATTGTCGCCGTGATGATCCGGCTGGTTCCCGTTATGCGATGGAGTATTCTCATTATGTTTTGACGGCTCCCATGTACGGTCCCCACTCCGTCCCGCGCGGTCAAAGTTATGGCTTTCACCGCTAGACTCACGTCCGCCGCCGCTAAAATCTCGTCCGCCCCCCATTCTTCCGCCACCACCACCGTGACAACCGCCGCCCCTCCATGCCATACAATCGTTAGACCAGAAAAACATACCTGCCGCTAAAAAGAGTATCGCGCATATTTTTATTATTTTCATGATAAGACCTCCTGCGGCTTCTTGAATTCCACCTGAACGGCACCGGTCGTATTTTTGAAATCAAAACTCCCGGCATCGACCTCGCCATCTATCTTCCAGGCGGATATTTTCACGATCTGGCTCGGTTCCATATCAGTCCCCGCAAATGTAGCATTAATAAGACGGGGCAAATGGTCCTCGGCACCAATCCATATCTGCCACTCCACACCTTCGCACACGAACGCCAGATGCTCGGTACGGATCCCGTCAATATCGGAATATCCGACAAACACGGCTTTTTTGACATCTTTAGTAAGAACCGCATACGGATCCGACACAAGAATATCGGCAAAAGGAAATGTCCGTTCCTTGTTTTTATAGGTGTTCTCTATCATCGCATCGATAGTACCCGGGCCTTCTTTAACGGCATAAACGTTCTTTTCCGGCGCGTAGGCCGTTATTGTTTTTCCGTTAACGTACAGATCGTAATGTGAAAAATCCCCTCTTGTTTCTACAAAAAGCTTATCCTTGCCGCCCATTACCACCCGTGAAGCCCCGTGCAGATCCACCCATATATCTCCTGGGCCTTTGACCGGGATCATACTTCTGGTCTCAAAACTCACCGTTTTAGCCTGCGTTATCGTATCGCTCATCTTTTTTAGAATATCCAGTGCTTTCTTATCGCTCTCTGTCGATCCCTGCTGGGCCATACCGCTATGCGAAATTAATAGCAGCATGGTCACTATCAACATGACACGTATTTTTGCGACCATACCTTCCCCTTTCATTTACGAACACAAACTGCTTGAAAGAAAAACATCCACTGATCAGGTTACATCATACCACACCCAAATCCTCAAAACAAATCTCGGCACCCATAGATCGTGTAAAAATTTATACTATCTTTTTTCGCCCCGAAATGTTTTGCTCGGGGACCAATGTCATTCGAATAACGGCAAATTACGATAAAGAGAAGTTTGTGTTCGTTCGTACGGGGCATCGGCAAGCCGAGACTGATGTCATTCCCGCACGCATTTAGCGGGAATCTATGATATAAAAGTGAAATGATTTTAATGTTATAGATGCCCGATAAAAGCGTTCGGGCATGACATCGATAAGTATCCCCAGCAGAATAAACATAAACTTCTTCGCCGAACATGTCTTTTACATCGATATCAAATCACACACATAGCAACGGCGGGCATGTCAGATTTGCCGTTATCCGATTAAAAATAATTTACGCTACAGCGCGAGTCAAACGCCGGGAGATCAGAAATGAAAAGGCAAATCGGATATGCCCGCCGTTGCGATATTGGAATAAACCCGGAGTTGTTATTGTGATATTGCGAATCCGAACAGTATCATTTCTTTATCGCGTCAAACCATTTCCTCGCGCCGCTTATACCGAAAAAGAAAGTCTCGGGATGCGAAGCATTGTCTCCGGCGCTAACGATATCCACTTTCGCTCCGTGCTCTTTCTGGTATAAATACGCGGTCTTAGCGACCATAGGAGAAACTATCAGATCTCCGCCGCCGTAATAAAAACGTACCGGCATTTCGGGACGCCATTTATAAACCTCATTTTCTTTCAGGATACGCACGAAATCGTTCTTTCCCTCAAGAATATTACGGCTAAAATCGTCTTTTAAAATATCACCTGGCACACGCCCGAACTGTCCGATAACGTTCTCATCAAGATTGTCGGTATCGAAGATAGCCATTGAAAGATCTTTGTATCCATCCCTTTCGGCGGAATCCGCTAATCCTTTTAGCTCCGCGTAATATTCCTCATATGCCAGAATGATATAGGCGATCAACGACGGCACCTCTTTCGCCGTCGGGCCCTTGAGCCATTGACACCATGTAAGATACATATCGTAAGGCCCTGAAATAGCGGCTACAGCCCGCACGCCAGGATATTTTTCTTCCTGCAGCATACGGGCGAGCGCCATGGCCGAGTGGGCGCCCTGCGACCAGCCGCTTAAAAAAATATCACCGGATAAAGATACCCCCATCTCTTCGCATACGGCCTTTCCCGCTATGATCATATCCGATCCGCACCGCGCCTCGCAGTCCGCTATCATATACGTATGTCTTACTTTGGAATCCCCTTTACCTATGTAATCCGGCATAAACACCGCGTATCCCCGCCCCGCGAAAACCGTCACCACAACCTGCGCTTCCGGGAATAACTCCGGATTCGAGGGCGTAGCGTTCCTTGAAAAATCCGTCGCGTGCATATAGATAAGTAGTGGCACCGGGCCTTTTATCCCGATCGGAACGGCGATAAGCCCTGACACTTTTTCTTCAACATTGTTTTTTTTGGGATTAGTTGTCACATATTTTATTTTGTATAAAGCTACAGTATTTTCAGCTGGACTAAACCCATAACGTGAAGTATCCAATCCCATACGCGGATCTTTAAAAATAGAGTTCAAACGTTCACATGAATATTGCCCTTTTAATTCCGTTTTTATCACCTTACCGCCTCCATCCATTTGGATCTCATCCGCCCTTACCGCCGCCGAGGATAGAAACAACATAAAACTCAATCCCACAATCACATTAAACTTTATTTTCGCCGTGGTTTTTATCATTTCACTCCATATTGTCCTGTAAATCATTTCGTACGGACTTTTTAATTATACAACTAAAAAAAAGAAGCCGTTATTAAAAACGGCTTCTTTTCACAATGTTAACCACGCACTATTTATACGGTTCCTCTACGGGCTTCAAGCTCGCGACGGATATCTTCTGATTTTTTCTTTGTAAGAGGCACGCGCAGGACAAAGATGATCGCTACCACCAATCCGAATATCGGCAAAAAAGCCAGACTGGAACGGATCCATAATATCGTCTCCGGGGCCTGAACTTGAAGTTTCCAGGTAAAACCTGACCATGTCAGAATAAGCCCCGAAAAATAATAACCTAACGAGTTGCCTAATTTCAAAATATATGAAGCGCACGCCGTAAAAGAACCTTCTCTTCTTTCTTTAGTACTAAGCTCATCGTAGTCAATAATATCCGCCCCGATTGAACTATGCAGCATCCAAAGCGACGCGGCGGCCATACCCATTAAACCGGAAGCTATGGTCTGAAGCCATTGTATATCCGGAGTATAAAGGAACCATGAACCACCGTAACCGAAAATACCTATGATACAGGCCACAACCGCAGCCTCTCTTTTACCTATGCGATGGGACAAAGCCGCGTGAAGAGGAACACCTATAAGACCTCCCACCATGAATGCCACTCCCATCCAGAACTGCCAGTTATCACCGACTATTTTATTCCCACCCGACACATAAAAAACCGTCGCGTAATAACCAAGAGATCCCACCATGCTTGTCCCAAGAGTAAAAGCCCCACCCATGACCACCATCTGGCGGAATGGTTTACATTTAAGCGTTTCACCCAATCCGCTCAGGATCGAGATCTTTTCCTTAACTTTAACGACCACTTTTTCATAATAACGTTCTTTCACTCTGAAGAAAATGACCACGGCGAATATCGCCATTACGACACCTAGTATCGAAGAATATACCTGCATACCAAGAAGCGTATTTTTCTGCCCCGTTCCCGGGATAAGGAACCACGCAAGGTTAGTGAACTTTAAAGCGTAAAAATTACCGAGCTCCGCTACTTTCTGAGCCATACTACGATAGGACATGATAGACGTACGTTCTTCATAATCAGGCGACATTTCACAGCTAAGACTGTAATAAGGAACGGTAAAACAGCTAACGATAGGCATGTAAAGCATTGTGGATACTACCATGTACCAAAACACAACGGACACACCGAGAAATTTCATTTCAGCCCACTCGGGGGATACCATAAAAAGGACCGGCAACGCGAGCCCCGCCACTATACCGGCTACCAAAATAAAAGGACGACGGCGTCCCCATCTAGAACGCAGGTTATCCGATACCCAGCCCACGATCGGATCCACAAAGGCATCCAGTATCCTGATCAAGGTAAGCGCCAAACCGACAAGCCACGGCTCAACACCCAGATACATATTAAATACCGCGAACGCGACAGCCGGATACAACCAAAGACCCCACATATCAACCGCTGTGCCAAGGCTGTAAGATAGTTTGGTCAAAAGAGGAAGGCGGTCACGCAAAGTCATCTTCCTATCAACGAGATTAGCTTCTTGCTGCATCGAGTTTTCTCCTTTTCCATTTTTTATAGAACAATCTCAGCAATCATAACAAATGCCGGTAAATATCACGTCTATCTAAAAAATTTATGAGAACCCGGTGCATAGTCTGCCCGAATTATCCGCATTAATCAATATCCAACCACTCTGTATCGGCCCTGTTCCATTCCAGGATAGGATGTTTTCTGTCCTCAAAAAATTTGCGGACCTTTCCCTGATCATATTTAAGCATATCCTGAAGAATGGGAACCAAAATAGAAAGAACATTATCGGATATAACGCTTCTCCGGCAGATATGCCCCATGTAGGGCGCCGGGGAAACCGTTATCGTATAACCTTGATAAGACATTATGTGCAGCATAACATGAACGTCGCTCGAGCCATCGCCGACATAGACTATGGCGTACCGCGTGACATTCTCTTTTTGTTTCAACATATCCAGGGTCGCCACTTTCGCATGCCCCGCGTTGGTCCTTTCCACGTCCTGAATAACATCGTTTTTGTAAACGAACGTGGTGCCATAAATATTCTCCACAGGAAGGATGTGCCCTACGGCTTTATCAACGCATTCTTTAGGCGCGGCCGAAACGATATACGTACTGAATTTAAAATTATCTATTCCCTCAGCCAATATACTCATAAGCTCCGGGACGCCTTTTTTTAGCGTGATCTCTTTCCCGACTTCATACAGAAGGCTCTTCGTCACTTTCCCTATATAATCCGGGTCCCGGACGATAAGATGCGCGAGCTCCCCGCCGAGCTGTACGATATTTCTGCGTTTTATATCTTCGATCTTCTGTTCAAACCGTTCCGCCGGTATACCGATCTTCGCGCTCAGTATATACCCTATATCTCCTACGGATAGCGTTTTATCAAAATCAGAGACGAAGAGAATTTTTCTCTCCATGCTGAATATGCTCCTTTTCCCCTGACAGGAATTTTATTATCACAACCGGGAAACGGCCCAAGATGCGGCGATTCCGGCATTAAATCCATCCATTAAACACTTTGCGGATATGGAAGTATAGCATTTACGCATATTATTGTCAATGAGGGGGCTTCGGACGTCCGCCGTAGGGCTATTCGCGGCGATACGGCCTAAAAAACTATGTACTACAAAGTCTGAAAAGGGTAAAATAACCGTGCGAATTTTCCCTGACGCGGTTTACAAAAAAAGAAAGCGCCATTTTATGAACGACACAGAATCAGACATAAAATTCGTATTATCGAAAAGCCTAGGCATAACAACGCTTACCGGTCCTGCTTTAGAAAAAGCCGTAAAGCATAGATACATTCCCCTATCTGATAGAGAAAAACGACGCATAAATCGCGACATCGCACGTCACGTCATTCACCCCATAGCCCCCGGCAACTATAAAAAGCCCGGCCGGAGTTCCTTATCGAATATCCGTGTACTGGGGATAAACCACGCCGGTCTTCTTGATGTCACGCTGGAATGGAAAACCGGACAGGACAAGGCTTTGCACTTAGTTTCCTGCCGCATAGATGCCGGAGGCGATCAGATCAATGTATCAAAAGTATTCAGCCATTTTAACGAAAAGATAGCCCTCGTAGCTCTGGCCGGGAAAAATGGGCTTACTATCACTGACGCCTGGGAGAAAAACTTCCTGAACAAGCACATAATATCCACGCTCATCCGCGACGCAAAAGAAGACGCTCCCGCGGCTATCTACCACATCATCGACGGCGAAACGCTTCCCGCGATGTTCGGGTGGGCCGAAAAGGTCTCAAGAAAGACCTTAAAAACCATGAATCGTAAGGCATTATCCATAATCTCTCAAATTCTCAAAAAAAACACTCGCCCTGTGTGGCTTGTTCTTTCGGCGGGAGGACCTATAAAATATGACCGCTCCCTGGCTTACTACGCTTCCTTGATAAAGGCGGTAAAAGAAAAATTTCAGGACCAAGTTGAATTCCTGATAGATTTCAAATTTGTATCCGGCAAAGAAGAAACAATGTCGGTCCTTGATATCCCAAGAGACACCCCACAGGACATAATAAAACCCAACGTGGAAGAATTCGTACAAATACTTGCATCCAGTGGCCTGACAAAACCGGGCGATCTAGACAAAGACACTATCACTGAAAAGACCGTAAGAGAATACGCGATAAAATTGAGAGAAAAATACAATCTTCTGGGCGTGCTGGTTTCGATGGATAAAGCCGGGCTCATGCTTGTTCTTAAAGATCGCATCATTAAAGAAAAAGGTATCAAAATCAAACTCGCCTGCCCTACCGGATCCGGCGATTCGCTGAAAGCGGGCGTTCTATACGCGTTATCAAACGGAAAGTCCTTCGAGGAAGCCGTTCATACAGGAAATCTTTTCGGCGCCGCTACGGCATCGATGGAAGGCACACAGACCGTTACGCCGAAAACATTTGCCATAACAAAAAAACTCGCCCAGGCTCAAAACGTAAAACCCGTCATCGAATATTTATCATAAAGAATATTGTCCAAAATAAACGGCTGAAGTAAACTATCCATAACACCAAGAACCGGGAGGCAAAATGAAAAAATACTCCTGTCTCATATTTGCATGTTTTCTTTTAATCTCCTTGCACGCTTCAGCCGAAAATAAAAGCCTTACTTTAGACGGCGTCATGGGCGACTTCTCTTCTCAAAAGAACTTAAGCGCCGTTATAAACGGGAACATATATAAAAAAGGCGATACCTGCGGAAATTACAAGATCGTGGACATCGGGGAAAATTATGTCTCCCTCACGTCCATTTCGGATGGGCAAAGCCTCCGTTTGGAAATGAAGATCCCGGACATCGGCAAAGCCACACCGGCCGCCGCTAAACCCGCGGTAAAAACCGAATCCGTGAAAAAGGAACCCGCTAAACCCGCGCCGCAGAGATCCTCTTTCAGTATGGGCGGGATGTTGAATAAAGCCATAGAAGTCAAGACTTTAGCGGAACTCCGGCAGATACAAACCGGCGCTCTAGCGGCGGTCTCAAGAGAGGACTATAATTCCAACGGCGAGGCCGTCACTCCTTCCCTATCTCTTTCGTATCTTGCGGAGAACGGGCTGATATCAAAGGCTCTGGCAGGCGGAAAAAGCGGTGCGTACATATTCACCATAGATCAGAACGGTTATGACTTTGAGGTCCACGCCGACCCTGAAGCGACTGACTCAAAACTCAGGCATTTCATGATAGACAGTAACGGTGTCCTATTCGCGGATACAGGAAAACCTGCTACCAAGGACAGTCCGAGAGAGTAAAAAAAGAGGCATTCTTACCCGGTTTCGTTAAATAAATATTATTTCCTCGCTACACACGAATAGGAAGGATTATAAAGGGTATTCCTTCCTGATAGAACTGTTGTTGCATGGCAAATACCGTGTAGTTGTGCAGCCATTTATCGATTATGGTGTTTTTTAAAAATACCAATTGGCCGCCGAAAAATATTGAATTCGGATATTTCCCGATTATGATCGGCCCCACCTTTTCCAGCTCAGACAATACATCCACTCCGATAAAGGTCATACCTTCGGCGTGTTTCCCCTGACATCGCATAAATTCCACATACTGTGCCACTTCTTTCTCGATCCCGCTCTTCAAATTATCCAATTCTTCAGCGCCTTTGAAATTACCGGCGTCCAGAACACCTATCTGCACAAAAACATAATTCTTGAATTCATCACCGAAAAGTTTTACAACATTGAACAAAGAATGCAATCCCAGGCCGTTATACCCGTTAACGAATACGACCGCCGTTTTAGCCTTAGGATCGAACTTCGTTTTATTCTCCGGGAGCATCTGATCGATAGACAGTTTCGCCGCCTCCATCAATGAATTCAGGCGACGCAGCTGCCGTAGCGTATACAAATAATGTTTTCTTATCCACACCGCAAAAGCCGCCAACAGCCCGGTCACCAGTATAGTTATCCATCCACCGTCGTTGAATTTTATTATCACTACCGACGTCAAAATAAATAAACACAATAAGAACCCCACTCCGTTCACGATGATCTTTCTTTTCCACTTTTCGCCGCGATTTATCCACCAGTGCCTGACCATGCCAAGCTGGGAAAGACAGAATGTTATGAAAACATTTATACTGTACAGGATCACCATGAACTTAACCGAGCCTTTTGACAAATACATCGTGATGAACGCCGCCGCGCCCATAAGAAGAATACCGTTTTGCGTGACCAATCTGTCGCTCAGGCTGGAGAACTTTGTGGGGAACCATCTATCGACGGCCATGTTCGCAAGGACCCTGGGCCCGCCCAGAAAACCTGTCTGTGCCGCTATCAGAAGTATCAACGCTTCGGATATCAATATCACAAATAAAAATACAATGCCGGCATAACCCCATGAACCGACCATCTTCTCAAAAAGCACCGCATTCAATGTTTTCCCGGGAACATGTGCTACGCCGTACAAAAGATACGCTATCATAAGCCCGAACACCATGAACGACAAAGATATCGACATATACCACATCGTTTTTTTGCCGGTCTCGACCTGAGGCGCCCTTAGTATGGGTAAACCGTTGCTGACGGCCTCTATCCCTGTATATGTCCCTGCACCTAGACTGTACGCTCTCATAAGAAGGGCCAATACACCCGCTAACCCCACCTGTGAAAAACTTTCGGAGACATCGCGGCTTACACTCGCTGCTACGACATGCATCTGCCCCATATGCGTGATCAGCGAATATACGATGACAAAAAAGTGCATCAGGATAAAAATCAGGAATATCGGAATAAGCGGCACTACCGATTCTTTCACGCCTCGCATATTAAGGACCGTAAGCAGCACTACCCCTGCGAGAGCTACTACCAACTTATACTGCGAGAATTCCGCCGGCAAAAAACTGAACAGGGCATCCGCGCCACTGGCTATGGAAAGCGTTATCGTCAGGACATAATCGATAAGAAGGGCCGAACCGCATATCATGCCTATCATCGGCGAAAGCAGTTTACTGGCGACAACATAGCCTCCACCGCCTGATGGGAATTTTTCTATTATCTGAGAATATCCGGAACTGATCACGAATATGGTCGCGACCGTCATTAAGCCCACGAGGATACTTAGATAGCTGTGTCCGCCAAGCGCAAGGTAAGCTTCCTCAGGCCCATAGCATGAAGAGGATAATCCGTCCACCCCAAGCCCTATCCAGGCGAAGAACGCGATCAAAGATATTTGATGAAAGATGTTTTTATCGAGTGGATTTTTCTTGCCGCCCACTATCATTCTGCGAACATTCCCGGCTACAGACTTCTTATCGAACATAAAACCTCCTAAAATAAAAAACCAGAGAGCCATGTCTCTGGTGATCACTAGGCTTCTCTATAGTCTGCGAGGTTAGCTGACGGGCTTGAGGTGAGAATCCTCTAATCCGTTTACGGATATACGCCCCTATTTCCTGGGTCCCCCGCTCTTATCGGCCAACTCAGTCACGATAAGATTAGACCGGTTTTTGAACATTAAGCATATCACAAATATTTAATAACCACAATACATCTTGCGTATCCCTCCGGCAAAAGCTGAACGCAACGATCCTATTCAAGGTCCTTTATCGCGTATTCGACCGCGGCTTCGGAATGTATTGCCGTCGAGTCAAATATCGGGATAGACACGTCGCCCGCTTTCACAAGCAAAGGGATCTCCGTGCAACCCAGGATCACGCCTTCCGCACCTTCTTCTTTGACAAGACGTTCTATTATGCGGACAAAGCCTTCTCTGGATTTTTGTTCTATTTTTCCCGCGCACAATTCGTCAAATATCACGGTATTGATGTAATCCTGTTCCGCATCGGTGGGTACTATCACCTGCGCGCCGCTTATTTTAGCTATATGTGTCCGGTAAAAATCCTGGCTCATCGTGTATTTTGTCCCAAGAAGAGCGACCTTTTTTATTCCGCTTTCTTTGACCTTTTCGCCTACGGCATCCGCTATATGAAGGACCGGGATCTTAACATTGGCGCTGATTATCTCGGCCGTGGAATTCATCGTATTCGACGCGATGACGATAAAATCCGCTCCGCCCCGCTCTAGTCTTTTAGCGGCGTCTATCATGACCTGCCGCAAAGGCTCCCAATTCCCTTTCGCCGCGAGACGTTCCTCTTTCGAAAATTCACCGAATTCTATCGAAAACATAAGTATTTTGGCAGAATGCAACGGACCAAATTTGTCTCTCATCATTTCATTCATCAAACGGTAGTACTCTATCGACGACACCCAGCTTACTCCACCTATTATCCCGATCGTCTTCATTTCAACATTCGCTTTTTCGGCACCACAATCCGTAACATTGCCCCCGAACCCTGTTAACAGGGCTATAAGCAAAATCATTTTTACTGCGTTTTTTCGCATGCTCTCTCTCATTATTCCCCCTTAAGCTATATTGTATGTTTTGAATAAAGTATACCCTTTTAAAAAAACAAAACAAACCTATACGCCAACTGCAGGGCGCCAAAGAGAATAAATGTCCGCAGTCACTCATCGCTTAGAACATACACATTAGTTAAAAAGAGATAATATCGTCGATCTCACGTTTTTGGGTTTCAAAGAGGCTTTGAGCGGACATCATTTCAGGATTCGTGCAGACACAATCGAGCTCGATATCGTCACCGTCTTCGTCATAGACGATGAGTTCGCCCTCGTCCGACCAGGTAAGCGGATATAATCTGCATATTGAAGGGATCAGTCTTCTGGAAACACCATGTTTTTCGGCTATCTGGTAAAGTACGCACCCCTTACCATTCGGGGAGTGGAAGGCACAATACCCGGACGGCATGACTTTACTTAAAATGCAGTCGCCTCCCAGATAATCCTTGTCTCCCTGCCATTCATTTTCAAAACAGAGATCAAGATCTATACCTGTAGCCACTTCGACAAGTTGCCTGTTTTCGTACACTTTCTCATAGCTTTCTTTGTCAAAATCGGCACCGTAGCGGCAGCACGCGTCCTGGCAAGATGAAACTGAACATTTAACCCCAAAACCTTTACGGGTAAAACATTCCTTTGATATATTTTTGATCTTTATTTTTTTCATAAGGCCGGGATTATAACAAAGTTTTGCGGATAACGCAAGAGATACGAACCAACATCAGTTTACTTTGATAGCCCGTACTTGTTCTGAAACCAAGAACAAGCACGGGCTATTTTAAATTTTACTCATATTTACAAAGATACGCAGTATCCTGATCTACCTGTACTTTGAATTTTGAATCGGCCGGAACGGTAAAGGATGAACCAGCGCCAAATTCGTCCCATTCTTCCTCACCAGGCAGAATTACTTTAATAACGCCGTCAACGACCAGCATGGTTTCTTCCGAAGATGTTGTAAATTCGTATTCCCCCGCTTCCATCACTCCGACAGTCTTTTTTCCTTCACTTGAATTAACCACCATAGATTTCACTTTGCCGTCAAAATACTCGTTCACCTTAACCACGTTCCGCTCCTTTTTTTGATATTTTATCCAACGAACCGAACAATTATACCACCTAAATCGCCGATGTAAATATCAATAAGCCCTCCTGCTAATTCCCACGAGACATTAGCACACAAAGATTAAAATATTTTGTCTTCTCACATCTGAGCTTTGCGAGCATCCCGAGGAGATTGTGTTCTTTCTACCGGGGACGCTCTAAATCCCCTGCGAGGATTTCTTCGCTCAGCGTTCGGCCTCGCTCTCTCCGCTAAC
>DAONGE010000041.1:0-17462 GCA_035403965.1 Candidatus Omnitrophota bacterium
TCCAAGCCTTCCCAAAATAGTCATAAAATTCTCCGGGAAATCGTATTCACTCCATTCCTTTTTGTTTCGCCAGTTTTCCGAACGGGAAGGATGCGTATTTTTCGCGGAAGTTCTCGCATTAAGACGAAAGAATATAGAGAAAGAGAAAAAGTTTTGAGCATCAAAATCTTGACAAACAGAAGGACGCGTGTTATATTCTCGGTAATAAGTTTCCACGTGGAAACAAAACAAAAACACACGAAAGGCTATATCGATGAGAAAAATAGCCGTTTGTAATCAAAAAGGCGGAGTTGCCAAAACAACATCCGCGATCAATATTTCCGCATTTTTAGCGCTCAAAGGACAACGTACACTGCTCATCGATCTTGATCCGCAGGCCAATGCGACAAGCGGTGTCGGTATCGATAAAAAAGAAGTGCAATACAGCATCTACAATGTTTTGCATGAACACGTCAAGATCGAAGAAGCTATCAAAGAAACCGAGATAGAACTGCTTTCCGTGGTTCCAGCGAATATTAATTTGACCGGCGCCGAGGTCGAATTGGTCAACGTGATGGGAAGAGAATATAAATTACGCAAAGCGATACAGGAAATGAAACGCCCATATGATTACGTTATTGTGGATTGTCCGCCGTCTTTAGGGCTACTGACGATCAATGGAATGACAATGGTCGAATCTGTTATCATTCCGATACAATGTGAATATTACGCGCTCGAGGGACTTGGGCAACTTGTAAATACCATCAAATTGATCAGAGATAATCTGAATAGCGTTCTTGAGGTAGAAGGCGTTTTAATGACGATGGCGGATTATCGAAATAAATTAACAAAGGAAGTTATCGACGAAGTGCAAAAATATTTCGGCGATAAAGTTTATAAGACGATCATTCCCAGGACGGTTAAGCTTGCCGAAGCCCCAAGTTTTGGCAAGCCAGTGGCGCTTTATGATAAGCACTCCCTTGCCGCCAAAAAATATGAAGGGGTTGTTTGTGAGATATTGGGGTTGCCTCTGCCGGAGGTAAAACCAAAAGAAGAAAAAACGACGCAACAAGCAGAAAACAAAGAAGTTACAAATAACGTGGAGGGTTAATATGGAAAGAAGATTAGGCCGGGGGTTGGAAGCGCTGATCCCTGAAAGCGTGAATAAGTCCAAAGAAAAGATAGAGGTTGTCAAGATAACGGATATAATGCCTAATCAAAAACAGCCCAGAAGAGTTTTTAACGAAGAGAAATTAAAAGAACTTTCAGAATCGATAAAACAAAAAGGAATTATACAGCCGATACTGACGCGTATAAAGGAAGGAAAATACGAGATCATCGCCGGAGAAAGAAGATGGAGAGCGGCAAAAGCCCTCGGCCTTGAGGAGATCCCGGTTATTGTTCGGCGCGATGTGAACGATGTGACCAGTCTCGAACTTGCGCTGATAGAAAATATTCAACGAGAAGAATTAAATCCTATTGAAGAAGCGCGGGCGTACAAAGAACTCGTGGAAAAATACGAATATACGCTGGAAAAAGCGGGAGAAGTGGTAGGAAAAGGGAAAACAACCGTAGCGAACAGTTTAAGACTTTTGAATTTATCGAAGCCGATGCAGGACTCAGTGGAAAAAGGGGAGCTGACCACCGGACACGCCAAAGTGCTTTTGGCCGTGCCGAGCGAATACAGGAGAGAAAATCTCGCGAAAAAAGTTATCGAGAAAAATCTCTCGGTTCGTCAGCTGGAACAGTTGATCCGCTTTTTGGACGAGGTAAAATCTAAGCCGAGGAAACACAAAGATCCGGAAGTTGCGAAAATAGAAGAAGACCTTCAGCACAAATTCAAAACGAAAGTACAAGTTCATTACGGGAAAAAAAGAGGAAGCATAGAGATACAATATTTTTCGCTGGACGATCTTAATCGAATATTGAAGATGCTGATCCCTGAAGCGCTTATGTGATTACGCTTGACTTTTTCGGCGTAAAGGAGTAAAAGAGTACTCAAATAGAAAGCCTTTAAAACGGTACAGCGTGACCGAAAAGGAGAAAAAAATGAAAAACCTGCTTGTCCATATAACGACAGGCGGGTTTTTTTTTGCGCAAACCAGGCTCATAGGGAAGGGAACACGCCATGAAATCTAACAAGACGGAAATTCTGGATAAAGAAGGAATGGATCGCGTCATAAAAAGAATGGCCCACGAGATCGTGGAACAGAACCGCGGCGTGGAAAATCTCGCCATCATCGGCATCAAAACAAGAGGAGCGTACATTGCGGGGCGCCTAGCCTCGAAATTAAAAGAAATAGAAAAACAGACAATCCCGGTAGGAGCGCTGGATATAACGCTTTACCGCGACGATCTCACCGAAATAGCCGCGCAGCCCACAGTTCACGCGACGGAAATAGATTTTGATATAACCGGGAAAAATATAATCCTGGTAGACGACGTTCTTTTTACGGGAAGGACCGTGAGATGCGCTTTGGATGAACTGGTGGATTTCGGCCGTCCGGCGAAAATAAAATTGGCCGTTCTCATAGACAGAGGGCACAGAGAGCTTCCGATAAGACCGGATTATGTTGGGAAAAATATCCCGACGGCGAGAAAAGACAGGATAGAGGTTAAATTGAAAGAACTGGACGGGAACGAAGAAGTGATGATGATACAGGAAGACCAAGAAAAGGCGAAAAAATGAAAAAGACCGTCGTGTGGGAGAAAAAACATCTTTTAGGGATAGAAGAGCTTAGCAAAGAAGAGATCATCCTTCTTTTGGACCAGGCGGAAAGTTTCAAAGAGGTCGTAAAGCGCGCGATCCCTAAAGTCCCGCCGCTCCGGGGAAAGACCATAGTTAATTTATTTTGCGAGCCGTCGACGAGAACAAGAACCTCTTTCGAACTGGCCGCGAAAAGATTGAGCGCCGATACGGTAAGCGTGGCGACGAGCTCCTCCAGTTTTCTTAAAGGGGAAACATTGAAAGACACCGCGAGAAATCTCGAGGCGATGAATATCGACATGATAATCATAAGACACTCCTGCGCGGGAGCGCCAAAATTTTTATCGGAATGCGTAAACGCGTCCGTCGTCAACGCCGGGGACGGATCCCACGAACATCCTACACAGGCGCTGCTCGATGTGTTCACGCTGAGAGAAAAACTGAAAAAAATAGAAGGGCTGAAGGTAAGCATAATCGGCGACATAGAACACTCAAGGGTCGCCAGAAGCAATATCTGGGCGCTGACAAAACTTGGGGCGAAAGTCACCGTGTGCGGCCCGCGCACGATGATGCCGGCAGGGATAGAAAAAATGGGAGTAAAAGTAACGTGCGACGTGAACGAAGCGCTTGAGGGGGCCGACGCCATCAATGTTTTGCGCATACAGCTCGAAAGACAAAAACAGCAGTTGTTCCCGAGCACGCGCGAATACGTGAGAAATTTCGGGATAACAAAAGACAGGTTGAAGAAACACGCGAAAAAAGATATTCTGATACTTCACCCCGGCCCGATAAACAGAGACGTGGAACTCTCACAGGATGCGGCCGACGGGGAATATTCGGTGATACTCGAGCAGGTGACGAACGGCGTGGCCGTCAGGATGGCCGTTCTGTTCCTTTTAAGCACGACGAGACAGATAATAGAACAGGCACAGAAAGAATAACAGTGGAGACGGAAAAGAAATGAAAATACTGATAAAGAACGGAAGAGTAATAGATCCCTCGCAGGGGATAGACAAAAAAACCGATGTGTTGGTCGAAAAAGGGAAGATCGCGAAAACAGGAAATTGCGCGGCCGATAAAGAGACCAAGGTGATCGACGCCGCCGGAAAGATCGTGTGCCCCGGGTTTATAGATATGCACACGCATTTAAGAGAACCCGGCAGAGAGGATAAAGAAACCGTGGAAACCGGATTGCGCGCCGCAGTCGCCGGAGGATTCACAACGGTGTGTGCGATGCCGAACACGGAACCCGCGTGCGATACGCAGTCGCAGGCGTTGTTCCTCAGGGAAAAAGCCGCTAAACTCGGAACGGGAACGGTCATTCCCGTCGGAGCGATAACTAAAAAAAGGGAAGGAAAAGCGATCTCGCAGATGAGCGAACTGAAGGACGCGGGATGTCTTTTGGTGTCAGACGACGGGAGCGGCGTGCAGGACGCCGCGGTGATGAGACGCGCGATGGAATACGCCGCGATGCTGGGGTTGGTCGTATCGGTGCACTGCGAAGAAAAGACCCTCGCGGAGAACGGCGTGATGAACGAAGGATATTGGTCCACGGTGCTGGGACTTAACGGAATACCGCGGGAAGCTGAAAATATAATGATAGACCGGGATATCAAACTCGCGGAACTTACAAAAGCAAAACTGCATATCGCGCACGTAAGCACGAAGGAAGGCGTGGAAATGGTTCGTGCCGCCAAGAAAAAAGGGATAGCGGTCACCGCCGAAGCGACACCGCATCACTTCACTCTGACCGATGAAGAAGTGAAAACATATAACACGAACCTTAAGGTGAACCCGCCGCTTCGCACGAAGGACGACGTGGAAGCGGTGAAAAAAGGATTGAAAGACGGAACGATAGACGTGATAGCCACGGATCACGCTCCGCATCTTGAGAGCGAAAAAGAGAGAGAATTCGACTTTGCTCCGTTCGGGATGATAGGCCTGGAAACCGCACTGGCACTAGCCTGTACAGAACTTGTGGACGACGGATATCTGACGATGAAAGAACTGATACAAAAACTTGCCGAGAATCCGGCGAAAATACTCGGGTATGAAAAAGGAACGTTAAAGGAAGGGGCCGCGGCCGATATAACTATTTTCGATCCCGAAAAAAAATGGGTGTATGAAAAGAACAAGATAAGGTCCAGGTCCGCTAACTCGCCTTTTATAGGACGGGAGTTAAAAGGGAAGGTCACCGACGTTATCGTGGACGGGAAGATCGTTATGAAGGAAGAAGAACTGGTGTAAAATGGAAAAGAGGAGAGAAAAAAGAACGGTACGGGGGATCATCACCTCGAACAAAAAGATCGCCGAAAACCTTTTTCTTATGACAATAAAAGAAAAATGGCTCGTAACAAAAAGTAAAGCCGGTCAGTTCGTGAACGTGAAAGTCGCGGAAAATTCCACAGACCCGCTTTTAAGAATACCGCTCGGGATCCACCAGATAAAAAAAGAAGGCATATCGCTTTTGTACAAAGTCGTAGGCAGGGGGACAAAGATCCTTTCGTCCAAACAGGCTAAGGGATCGATAGATGTTCTCGGGCCGCTCGGCACGCCATTCGATATTTCGAACACGGATAAGAACACAATGGTCATCGTCATTTCGGGAGGGCATGGCCTGGCGCCGCTTTTCGCGCTTTCGGAAGAGCTCAGAAGAAAAAAACACCACGTGGAATTTTTTATGGGAGCGCGAACGGGAGAGCATCTGGTGAGGGATAAAGAACTGAAAAAGATCGGTGTTATTGTTCATAAAGTCACGGATGACGGAAGCTGCGGTTTCAAAGGATGTGTTACCGACGCCGTGGAAAAGGTGCTTGCCGCTCAGGGAAAAAAATACGCGAAAAAACAGATATTCGCCTGCGGGCCGTTGCCCATGATAAAAGCCGTGGCGGCGATAGCCGCGCGCGAAAAAATACCTGCGCAGGTCACGCGCGACGAATACATGGCGTGCGGGATCGGCGCGTGCAGGGGATGCGCGGTGCGGACAAAAGAAGGAATAAAACTGGCGTGTACGGACGGGCCTGTTTTCGACGCCGCTATATTGGAATGGTGAAGAAATGAAAATAGATATGAGAATAAAAATAGCCGGAATAACTTTTGATAACCCGGTCTGGACCGCTTCGGGGACATTCGGCTACGGACAGGAATTCGAGGGCCTTGTGGACCTGAACAAGGTCGGCGCGATAGTCGCGAAGACGGTAACGCTTAACGCCCGCGACGGGAATCCGGCGCCGCGTGTCGTGGAAACTCCGTCAGGAATGCTGAATTCTATCGGACTGGAAAATAAAGGTATCGACTATTTCAAGAAAACCGGTCTGTCGTTCATGAAAAAGTTCCGGACAAAAGCAATAGCCAGTATCGCCGGCAGTACGGAAGAGGAATTCATAAAGTGCGCGGAAATAATGTCAAAAGACGAAACGCCGGATGCGATAGAAGTGAATCTGTCCTGTCCGAATGTGCATCACTCGGCCGGGAAATATAAATTGTTCGCGCAGGATCCGGAATTAATAGAAAGGCTAGTGGGAGAAATAAAAAAAGTATCGAAGGTTCCAGTGATCGTCAAGCTTACGCCGAATGTTACGGACATCACGGAAACGGCCAAAGCCGCGGAAGAAGGCGGTGCCGACGCCGTGTCTTTGGTGAACACGTATCTTGGCATGGCTGTAGACGCGGAAACGATGAAACCCTTACTGGGTAATGTGGTCGGCGGATTAAGCGGACCGGCGATAAAACCGATAGCGCTGAGGGCTGTAAGAGAAGTTTATAAAAGCATAAGTATTCCCATTATCGGGATAGGTGGTATAATGTCGGGGTTGGACGTGGCTGAATTCATGTTATGCGGCGCGCGCGCCGTGCAGGTGGGGACAGCCAATTTTGTGGATCCTTCCGGGATAGAGAATATCATAAAAGAATTCGAAGAATATCTCGAAAGAAAAAACATAAAAAACGCCGAAGATATCATAGGAAAGCTGAAGGTATAAATGATAAATACGAAAGATCGACTGATAGTGGCGCTCGACGTCGATACGGAAAAAGAAAGTCTCGATCTTATCGAAAAACTTTCGCCGATCGTGAACGTGTTTAAAGTAGGCATAGCGCCGTTTACCGGATACGGACATAGTTTGCTGAGGAAGATCGAGGAAAAAAACAAAAAAGTTTTCCTAGATCTCAAATTCCACGATATCCCGAACACCGTAAGCAACGCCGCGTATCAGGCCGCGGATAAAAAAGTGTTCATGATGAATTTTCATTGTATGGGCGGGGAAAAGATGTTGAAGGCCGCCGTAGACGGGGCTAAGAAACGCGGTGACACCCGGACGATACTGCTCGGCGTGACGGTCCTTACCAGTATGAGCGAGGAAGATCTCTCGGCGATAGGTATTTCCGGGAGCGTGGAATCGAAGGTCATGGAGTTCGCCGCGAGCGCGAAACGCGCGGGGCTTGACGGAGTGGTAGCTTCGGCGAAAGAAATAAAAAAAATAAAAGAGCAATGCGGGAAAGATTTTCTCGTTGTGACACCGGGGATAAGGCCGGCATGGTCGGAGGCGAACGATCAGAAAAGAATCGTGACGCCGGAGAAGGCCATAGCGGACGGGGCGGATTATATAGTTGTGGGCAGGCCCATTATTGCCGATAAAGATCCTCTTGGCGCGGCGAAAAAAGTAATGGAAGAGATAGAGAGAGCCGAGAAAAACAAATAATAAAGGAAGGGAAGTCATGCAGGAAAGAGAGATCCTTGATATTTTCATAAAAACGGGCGCGTATAAACAGGGGCATTTTAAACTTTCAAGCGGGCTGCATTCCGGGTCTTATCTGCAGTGCGCGCTTGTTCTTGAGAATCCGGTCATCGCGGAAAGATTGTGTGTGGCCCTTGCTCAGAAATTCAAAGCTCAAGAGCCGGACGTGGTCATAGGGCCCGCTATGGGCGGCATTGTGCTGGCGTATGAACTTGCCCGCGCTTTGGGCGCTAGAGCGCTTTTCACCGAAAGGGACGATACCGGAAAAATGACGCTTAGAAGAGGTTTCTACATTTCGCCCAACAACAAAGTCCTTATCGCCGAAGATGTTCTGACTACCGGAAAATCTGTGAATGAGGTAATAGAGCTTTTAAGACGTGACAGCATAACTCCGATCGGGGTTACGAGCCTTGTGAACCGGAGCGGTGGCAAAGTGAATTTCGGCGGCATAAAGTGTGAAAGTCTTTTGAATCTCAGCATTCCTACTTTCGATCCGAATGATTGTCCTTTGTGCAAGGAAGGTCTCGCGATCGAAAAGCCAGGGTCGAGAAAATAATAATACAAAGAGATCTCATTTCGTTTCACGCGTTTTCTCAATTTGGTGTAACGTCCAAATCTTTCGATCTGTCTGCCGTGGGGACATTCTGTGCGTCTCCTCCAATTTGGCTATGGCAGGCATGTCCGATTTGCCTTTTCATTGTCATTGCGAGCGAAGCAATCTCTAAAAAATATACTACCGTTATCTCTTAGCTGTCGTGCGTTATCCTGCGCGTTTCGAGAAAAGCCCTGTTATTTTTATTCTCCCGGCGTTCGCCTAGCGCAGATGCGTAATTTACTTCTATCTATTGTGGGCTTTTCTCTCCAATGCTCGGATTTCCGCACGATAGCTTCAACACAATCCTTCGTAGCAATGACGCGATAGATTCTCGCTGCCGATTCAATATTAAACACTACATAGCTACGGTGAACACGGAAAGCGTTCGGGGATGATGATATTGATGTCACTCCCGCACGCATTTAGCGGGAATCTATAATATGAAAATGAGACGATTTTAAAATTATAGATGCCCGATAGAAGCATTCGGGCATGACAAATCGAGCGAGCGTCCCCGGTAGAAAGAACCAAAGCTTCTCCGGACACTGAATTGTTTGAAAGAAAAAGCTTCTTGTTTTACGGATAATAAAAAAGAATTACTGAAAATGATGATGTTTATGAAGAAGGCTGTTGTGGAGGCCGTAGACGAAATATATCACAAGGCCGACGATAAGCCACACGAAGAATCTGATCCATGTTATGCCGGGCAGGGCCGTCATAAGGAACACACAGGCCGCCACGCCGAGCAGCGGGATGACCGGATTTAACGGTACTTTGAACGTGCGATGACGGTGAGGTTCCTTGACACGCAAAATGATTATCCCGAGACAGACAAGGACGAAAGCGAAAAGGGTTCCTATATTCGTCAGATCGACCATCTCTTCTATATTCGTGAACGCCGCGAAAAGGGCGATGATTGTGCCGGTCAGAACGGTTGTCACATGCGGGGTTTTAAATCTTGGATGAACATGTGAGAACACCGGAGGGAGCAGGCCGTCGCGCGACATCGAAAATAATATCCGGGATTGTCCCAGCATAAGGGCGAGAAGAACGGCTATTTGCGCGGCGATCGAACCGAAAGCGACTATTCCCGCGACCCAGTACAGATTCGCGTGGCGAAGCGCGAAAGCCAATGGTTCCGCCTTTTCATGCACAAGCGCCGAAGATAGTTCCCGAAAGGGCAGAAGCCCCGTGAACACCGCGGCCACGAGCATATATAGGATAGTGCATATCGCCAGAGACCCGAGAATGCCTATCGGCATATCGCGTTTCGGATGATGAGTTTCTTCCGCCACTGTGGAAACGGCGTCGAACCCGATATACGCGAAGAACGCTATTGCTGCGCCGGCTTTTACCCCGGCGAAACCGTTCGGTGCGAACGGTACCCAGTTCTCCGGCTTAATATGTAAGGCGCCGATCCATATGAAAAGCCCGAGGACCAATAATTTTATCGTGACGAGGATCGCGTTGAAACGCGCACTTTCTTTTATTCCTACGATGAGTATACCGGTCAAAAAAAGAACTATCATGAAAGCGGGTAAATTACACACCACGGGAAAACCGAATAATCTGGGGGCGCCGTGAATCGCCGTCCATGTGTGCTGTAGCCCTGAGCTTAATTGATCGAAGGCGGTCCCGTTCTTAAGGAGTTCGGAGGCCGTTGTAAAACCCTGCATCGCGGAACGAAAATCGATAGTGGCCCATGCCGGAAGATCTATCCCGAAACCTTTCAAAAAAGCTATGAAGTATCCGGACCAGCTGATGGCGACCGCGATGCCGCCGACGCCGTATTCAAGCATAAGGTCCCAGCCGATGATCCACGCGATGAGTTCTCCGAAAGAGGCGTAAGAGTAAGTGTAAGCGCTGCCGGCTATCGGTACCATCGACGCGAATTCGGCGTAACAAAGGGCTGCGAATCCGCAGGCGATGCCGGTAAGAGCGAAAGATAAGATCAAAGACGGGCCCGCTCCCGGACGAGCAGCGTCTCCGGCCGCGGCGGTCCCGACCGTGGCGAATATGCCCGCGCCGACAATGAGTCCTATTCCAAGAATAATAAGGTCGAAGGCCGAGAGGGCTTTTTTGAGACGTTTCGACGGGTCCTGGCTTTCCTCCAGGAGAATATTAACATCCTTGATCTTAAAAAGTTTTTCTGTAAGGTGTCTCATTTTGTCCGACAGTTGTCAGAAAAAATATACATCGGAGATCATAAAGAAACAAGAAAGAAAATGCAAATCTATACGGCGTTGCCAGCGATGTCATCCCCGAATGCTTTTATCGGGGATCCATGCAATGAAGTAAAACACGCAGGAGACAGGGGCGCCCTGCGAGCCTCCTTCGTGCGGTTCTCGGGCATCCCCTGTCTCCTCCAATTGTTATCCGTCGTCCTGAAAGCGGAACAACTCAATCAAGTCGAACTAAAAAAAAGAGTCCACGCACCCTTGTCGCCTACAGTTGCGCGACACAAGCGCCAATCCCTCCTCCGCAACACTGAATACTAGACGATGGAGGAGGGCCGTGTAATTTTTTCGGCTAATTTTGTCCCGCCTGCATGCCTCAAAAATTTCACGGGCGCGGGAAAAGGTTAGGAGGGTTCTTCTCATTGCAGATAGAACAGTGTTTAAGGGACAGGGAAATTATCGTGCAAATCGCACTGGAAACATATCACAAAAATGTTCCCCAATTTCCAGAGCTGTGTTGAAATCAAAGATGATTTGAAAATGCAAAGGGGCATATTTAAATTCCGCTTCAATTAAGGAATGTATGTAAAAAGGGGCGGGTCCATCTAAAGTTGTTCCCGAGTGCGGATTAACCATTTCTGGGGGAACATACAGAGGTATTCGATGAGACACGGTGTCTCTGTAGATTTTTAAATGGGTTTCGTTCCACTGTTTTATGGGAATATCATTTAAATAATCTTTTAAGTTTTTATCCATTAAACTAATTATTTTGGGAGAGAATAGGCCAACATTTTTTTATCAATATTTTTTTCTTGTTTCTTTTCAAAGACAATTATCCAGGCCAAATTATCAAAATAGCCAGAAATGTTAATAAAAAAAGCATGTAAGTTGATGCCGATATCGGCTAATTCAGCACGTGTAAGTTTTGCTTTTCTATCAGGAGGATATACCGTTGCAATGTTTTCACAACATCTATCTATTATTCGTAATCGGCGCCCAACCCCATGGAGTAAATATTCCCGAGCTTTTTGGGTGTTCAGCTTGTCATGTAACAAGAAGGTTTGTTGCAAAAAATTGGCAGACTTGTCTTTTAAGTCATAAAGCGAGGTTTCAATTTTTGTAATATCGGTTTTTTTGTACATTTTTATAAGAATATCCCTCTGATTTATTGTATCACCCGGAGGCATAGTATCCAGCATTTTTTATTTTGAGATGGAGATTAATAGGAACAGGCAGCGAAGTCATTAAACCGCAACGTAGAAGATCGGCCGCTTCGGTTCGAACCCCTCCCTCTCGGGCATTTTCTTTTACACAAATAGAATGTGTGTTGGAGGGACAGCCTCTGGGGGATTCGGCGCCTTCGGGCTCTAAATATTTTACTGATCCTCGCTGTCGCTCGTATCAGATCTTATTTTCGCCCTCCGGTCGGCCATCCGCCTCGTCGTATGTGGTCGTTTGCTCACCGGTTCGCAAACTCCCTCAATTAAAGGCTCCTCGGCTCCCTTCTCATCCCTCCCTCTCCGCGGCATTTCTTCGTTCAATAGAGGGAACACAAGCCGGAACGAAGTGACGGCGCAGGATCCCCGACCTCGACGCAGGCATGAATGAGGAGGAGATTTTACAAACTTATTTGGAAAATCGACGACGAAGAAATGCCAAAAACAGCCGCCACTTAGATAGACCACGGAACGGCTGTTTTTCAGTAAATGCCAAAAAAAATGGAGAAGAAAATTTCTTTTCTTCTCCATTTTGGCATTTACTGGCGGAGAGGGAGGGATTCGAACCCCCGGTACCTTGCGGTACAGCGGCTTTCGAGACCGCCACTATCGGCCACTCTGACACCTCTCCGCATGATCGATCTTTATGTATCGCGATTTTCAATAATATCAGATTTTATATGGAAAGTCAGCTTTTTTCTGTTTTTCAGCCGATCCGCGTAAAACAACCGTGGACAAAGGCTATGCCCCTATGTAAAATAGAAGAACCTTAGAGGGAGGGCGATATGCCATTTTTCACGACGGAGAAAAAGAGCGGCGCGACTATCATAAGATTCAGCTTTAACGAGCTCTCTCTTCAGGATCGAGAGGTCTTGAAAAACGAGGTCTTCGCGCTTTTGAAAGAAAAAGGATGTTTTATACTAAATCTGTCGAAGATCGGTTTTATGTCCTCGATGATGGCCGCTCTTATAGTGGCCGTTGTTAAACAAGCCGCCGCCCAGAAAAGCGATGTGCGGCTTTGTGAATTGACGGATAACGCTAAAACGGTTTTTAAAATAACCTGTTTAGATCAGATATTTAAAATATACGGAACGGAAGAAGACGCGTTAAAAGCTGCCTGATAGAAATTCTTTCCCGGGAGATCAGCGCGTTTTAAATGAGCCGATCCGTATTTTTGTTTTAACGGAGAGATGGCCGAGTGGCTTAAGGCGCACGCTTGGAAAGCGTGTGTACCGCAAGGTACCCAGGGTTCGAATCCCTGTCTCTCCGCCATTGTTGACGCTCAGGCGAACCCTGTTCGGTGCTGGTAACAGCAACGGGCAGGGTTTCCTGTTTTTTAGGGTCAATTTGGCAGGTTAGTTCCTCGAACGGTTCCCCGATATACATCCGCATTATCACGTGGTCGTCATGGACGTCTATGGCCTTAATAAGGGCTTTTAGCAGGGTAATTTGGGCCTCTGCCGGGGCTTTGTCCAGATGCGCCATGGCAAACCGCAGGTTTGAGTATAAGTATTCGCTGGAGTGGATCGACATGTCAGCGGCTCTGCGGCGTGCCAAAGCCTTCGATAGTTGATCTTCCAATACTGTGACTTCTTTCTCGTAGGCATCCATTTTCTCGGAGTAGGTAACGCCTTTTGAGATCACTTTGTCTATGGCGAGGTTTAGCAGTTTAGCCGCCGCATTTTTTGCTTTATCGAGTTTCTTTTGGAGGATCTTGATTTCTTTTTCGTAGATGTCCAGTTTGGTTGCGTTGTCTTTGATTGCGTTTCCCATCGCCTTCACGATGATTTCTTGGTCTTTTGACGCTCGCCTAAAGAAGGCAATCACCGCTTCATCAAACGCTGTAGCGGATATCCGCTTAGTGTCACACCCGAGTTTCTGTCTCGCCCGGCTACATTCGTAATAATAAAAAATGTTTCCATTATGGCTGTGGGCTATGGCGCAGACGAAACTACTCCCGCATTTCCCGCATCGCAGTAATCCTTTCAAACGCTGGTTATAATCCTTGGCTATTTTTTTAAATCTATGACCGGGCAGGTTCGCCGTGATCACCCGGTTCGCTTTATCCCAGAGTGCATCATCAACAATGGCGAGATGGTTGCCTTTGTGGATTTCGCCAGAATACGAAATCATGCCTTTGTAGAATGGGTTCTTTAAGATTTTGGCGACCGTTTGTTTTCTCCAGAGCAGTTTCTTTGCGGTCGGCACTTCATTTTGTATTAGCGTGTGTCCGATTTCGCTCAGGGTTTTATTGTCAGCGGCCAGCTCAAAGATGCGCCGTATGTGCGGAGCTATCGTTTCGTCGATTTCGTTTTTATGTGGTTGTCTGCCGTTTGGCAGGGGCTCGCCGTCTTTTACTTGTTTGTAGCCGAACGGTGGTTTACCGGCAACCCATTTGCCTTGTCTCGCCCGGGCGATCGCTGAGGCTTTGACACGTTCGCCGGTCAGTTCACGCTCGAAAGCGGAGAGTAGACCGATGATACCGATAACAACCCGGCCGATGGCTGTTGAGCTGTCCAGATTCTCACGTACGGACAAGAAGTCCACTTCCTTCGCCTTGAAAATATCAATCATGCTGTAGAGGTCACGAGGGTTGCGGGTGAGGCGGTCAAGGCGGAAGAAAATGATTCCGTCGAAAGACCTCGTTTTATGAATGTCTTTTAGAATCGCTTGTATGCCCGGGCGGTTGAGATCTTTTCCTGAATAGCCGTCATCGTTGACCACGCCGTTATCCCCAAAACTCGCCAGCTCGTAGCCGAAGGCATCCATCATGTTTTTGCAGTGGTGCGCTTGGGCGTCCAGCGTGGTGTAGTCGCCTTGCGCCTGATCATCGGTGGAGCATCGAGTGTAAATAATGAATCGTTTTCTTTTCTTATCTTGGACTGGTGCGATCATGGTTCTCCTTTCTTTACAACACCCCTATAACAACCCCTCGGACAAGTCAAGCTATATAGACCCCCTCAGCTGTTAGTTCCGCCTAATTGTATATTCCGGTTTTTTTGGTTTTTTGTCGGGATTTTCCGACACTTTCAGGAGATTTCCGGAATGTACGCCCTAGAGGTGATACCAAATGGGCAAACCGTTAGTTAGTCAGTTCCAGAAACGCTTTGGCGATCGAATCACGGCTGTTTACGCAGACAAGCCCCGCACTGTGGTTGATGAGCAAACGCAGGGGGAGACGCTGGCGAAAGCCGTCACGCAGGTCATCGCAGGGATCCTTAAGCGTGAACCCACGCAGGAGGAGTTGCTCGGGCTTGTTGATATATCCGAGTCGCACTCTCGTCGGAAATCCTAAATCACGGAGCCCTCCGTGATTTTGTGAGGGGGTTAAAAGAGATATCCTTTAGTTGGGCTCATTTGAGACACCGCAAAAAAAAGAAAGCGGAGGTGTCTCATGATGAGTCCAAGGTACGAAGGTCTGTTTCAAGATTGGGAAATCGGGGTAGCGAAAAACGTAATTGAGAGATTCAGAAGGCAGTGGAAATGTTTGGAGCTGGAAGGGTTTGACGATCTTCTTCAGGAGTGTCTTACAGATTGGCACTTCTCAAAGGATGATTACAATCCTTCGGCTGGAGCAAATGTGCGAACGTTTATGTCCCGGGTTGTGGCGCATAAACTTCAGCACCTAATCGAAAAACACACAGCGGGAAAACGCAAAGCCGGAATCAACAACGTTTCATTAAATGAGTCGATCTCGGATGAGGAAGGCTCACCCACCTATTTAGATCAGCTTTCAGAAGATGAAGACCACGCCACAAATCTACATGTCACCGCATTACTAAAAATCGATATTTCAAGAACTGTTGAAAAGTTGACCCCGCAACAGCGGGAGCTGTGCCGCCTTTTGGGTGAGGAGGGTTTGACTATCTCGGAAGCCAGCGAGTTGCTCAAGACACCCCGGAGCACTCTGTACGAGGACATCAAGCGTATCAAGGCCATATTCCGGCAGGAGAACCTTCATGAATATCTCGATTAAAAAAAGTTCCGACACTTTTGGAAGTTTTCCGGAATGTACGACTTGGAGGAAAAAACAATGCAGGTTTGCAGGTTCAAATTCAACAGAAGTTTAAGCCGTGAGCAGATTGAGGAAAAGATCGCCTTTGCGGTCGTGGCCGCTGAATGCACCTTCGGACAAGCGAAGGTCAGGCTCAATGCGGCGTATCTTGCGGCGGATGACAAGGTCGTTATCGATGTGTCCAGTTCGGTTGGCGAACACATAGCCGAGGTTTTTACTGGGCTTCTTATTAAGGATTACGGTGAGCAGTCATTCACCGTGGAGAGGGTGCGTAATGAAGGTAGTTCGGGGACTAAAGGAAATTTATAAGCGCTTGAGTTGGTACAACCGCATGAGATTGCGGGAAGCCAATTGCAAGGAATTAAGGAGAAAGACGTGAGTCTTTACAGGCACCAAAAAGAAGCTGTTGAGTTCGCTATACACAATCGTGGGTGCTGTGCGTTGTTTCACGATCCCGGGTTGGGTAAGACACGCACAGGGCTTGAGGTGTTTCGCTATTACAGGGCGAAGCACCCCGGACTTCGGCTCTTGGTTGTTTGTCCGCTTTCCTTGGTCAACTCAGCGTGGGGTGAGGACATAAAGAAGTTCACCGATTTCACGTACGCCCCGTTTAAGGAGATCAAGGGCGAGGTGCCGGACATTGTGGTCATTAATTACGAGTGTCTTATCTCGAAAAAGAATTTGCCGCTGGTGGAGTCGCTTATTTGGAAGTACCGCTTTATGTGCATTCTCGATGAAAGTTCACGCCTTAAAAATAATAAGAGCGTCACCACAAAAACGCTTCTTGAGTTGACCGGTTGTTTTCCTTATCGGTTGATTGCCTCAGGGACCCCGATGCCGAATAGCGAGCTTGAGCTTTGGGGGCAGATGAATTTCGTCCAGCCGGAGTTGCTTCATAAATCGTTCTACGCATTTCGCAATATCTATTTTCATTTGGAGCGTAACGGCATCATGCGGCAGGGAAGCCGGTACATGAGCAAGGACGAGATTCGGGAAGTATTCAGCCAAGGCTGGAAGTACGCCATTACCGATGAGAACAGGGAATTGTTGATGAGTGAGATTAAGCCATTCACGCACTGGGTAAAGAAGGAGGAGGCGTTGGATCTTCCCGAGAAAATTGATGAGACCCGGGAGGTCACGCTTTCAGCGCAGGAACGCAAGGCTTACAAGGAAATGGAGGACTTGCTCATCACCGAGATTGATGGCGTTGAGGTCACGGCGCAGATCGCTCTCACGAAACTCATGAAGTTGCGTCAGGTCACAGCCGGGTTTTTGTATTCGGCGACAGGTGCGGCGCTTCAGATCGGCAGTTCCTCAAAACTCAAAGAGCTTGAGGATGTGCTTGAGGAGCTTGGTAATCAGCCGGTCATCATCTGGGTGCAGTTTCATCATGAGGTGACCGCAATTCAAAAACTTATCAGCGACAAGTATGGGGCGGATCAGGTCACGACGCTTTATTCGGAGACGCCCGATCGAGACGAGTCGATTAACAAATTCAAAAACAATGAGGTGCGGTATCTGATCGCTCATCCCCGCTCAGCGGCGCACGGGCTTACGTTCGTGAACTGCTCGGCGATGGTGTTTTTCAGTCTGGATTATTCGTATGAGGCGCACGCTCAGGCGAGGGATCGCATTCACAGGATCGGGCAGAGCAAGAGCTGTTTATACGTTTATTTGGTCGCAAGTAATTCGATAGATGGGGAGCTTTTGAAAGTTTTACAACGCAAACAATCATTGCAGGACGTGGTCTATGGAATCGTCAGAAAAAAGGCTCAAGGAAAAAGTCCTCACAATGCTTAGGAGGGAATTTAACGATGCGTGGGTTTACAAGACATCAGATCGATGGAAGTCGGGAATCCCGGACGTGCTCATCTGCAGGAAAGGACGCTTTTTTGCGGCCGAGCTTAAGGTCGGGAATAACAAGGCTACGAGAATACAGCTTTACGTTCTTGAGCAGATTAAACGTGCCGGTGGGCGTGTGGCTGTGTGTCGTAGTGTGGATCAGGTCAGGAATCTACTTACTAACGAAGGAGGTG
>DAONGE010000042.1:0-16940 GCA_035403965.1 Candidatus Omnitrophota bacterium
TATAACTTAACAATATTTTCTCCTAAAACATCACTCTACGGTATCATAATTTATATCAAAAAACGGCCTACTCCGGTCGTTAAATGCTAATTTTTCTAAAATATTTAAATGGACCGCCCTTATTTAGGATTGTGGCTCCACATTCCTAAATAAGGGCGGCGTAACTGAGATGCAGGAAGGTGTGTGTGTGAATCTCAGTTAACTTTGGTTGTTGGCCGTTTGTACGGCCGCTTCATCACCCCCCTACCCCGTTGTGTTGTTAAACTGTAAAATCTATTTTCGATTTTCGATTCTCTCAAACCCTGTCATGCCCGAATGCTTTTATCGAACATCTATACCATTAAATCATTTCACTTTATTTCATAGATTCCCGCCTAATGC
The DNA here is from genome assembly GCA_035403965.1 of Candidatus Omnitrophota bacterium. Classification (GTDB taxonomy): domain Bacteria; phylum Omnitrophota; class Gorgyraeia; order Tantalellales; family Tantalellaceae; genus DAONGE01. Next base: position 382 of record DAONGE010000042.1, read on the forward strand.
ATGCGGGAATGACACCACGTTCAATCCCCGATAATCGGGGACATCCTGTTTCGCAGAACGTCCCCGTAATATCACGCTTACGCCATCACAAGTATTTTCTCGTAACGCTTGATCTCCTCTTTCAGTTTTTCATAGTCTATCTTGTCCACTCTCGGGATGAAGATATACCAATTCTTACCCTGTACTTTCTTCACTGTCCCAAGAGAGTCTGTCATTACGCCATCATTCGCAACGATCTCAATCATCGCGAGCAAGAGTTGCGATGCAATACCTGCACATTTATTCCCTTTGTTGTTCGTGCCTTCCTGCATCTGCACATATATCGGCGCCTGTTCACCCGATAAGAGCCCGGCCTCATCTGCAAGAGTTTCGGTGTCTCCTATGGCGACCATCGACGCGTCTATCGTCTCGCCCGGTTTGGCGAATGTTAGCGCAACCTTTTCAACGGTTTTCGCAATTGTCATATCGTCTTTTGTCACGATAACGACATTCTTGCCGTCCAAATACATATCAAGGCCTGTTTCACTCATCGCCACAGCTAAATTCTCCGCGGTGGTAATGTTCTCATCAAGCACCCTTACCTGAATGAAAGCTGACGCCCGTTCCTTGCTTATACCCATACCCTTTATGGAGTCGGCAATAAACCTCATATCTGCCATACTCTTTGCGGATACCGTTATAAACCTGGATTGTCTATTTATAGCGCCATCAGTCGCATATCTAGCGGCCTTTTTCGAAAGCTCCGTTGAACCCAACATCGACCGGTGTACGTTGTCTATCCTCATATCATACAAACTCTTTTCGCTAAGTTTGTACGATACCCCTTCCGGAAGCATAAGAATCACATTTGACAGAACATCCCGCAAAACTTCAAAATTCATGTTACCAACCTGTTCAGGATCTATCTCAAGTAAACGCACGATCTTTTCGACATCATTTGCGCTAGTGTCACCCTGCCCCGCCAGATCCGACATCCCTTTGATAGCATCCTCAACCCCTGACAGCGTTTTTTCCTGTGCGGAAGTTTTTACCGCGATATCTGGCGTTATCAGTTTTTCAATCTGACCACGCACATTATTTTTTATAACCGCAATAAGATTTCCGTCAATTTCATTACCGGGGGCATCCACAAGAATACCCATCATTCTTTCTTGGTTGTTCTTCAGAGAGACACTCTGCATGCCGGCTATCTGACTATTAAGAGACCTGAGATAGTCTTCTGCATTATTCCCAAGAACCGGGATAATGTTCACTCCATGTTCCTGCCCAAGTACAACAAATTTCCTTCTATGTCCATCAAACACTGCTTTCGGAACACCGATTACCACTCCAAATTCCTTAACAGGAGCTTCTGCTTTTTCCGGTTTTATTTTGTCCCACAAAGCACGCCATAGCTGTTTAAGATAGTTAACCGCCTGTCTGATTTTTCCCACAACCCCTTCTCTTTCAGACACACCGGTTTGCGCAAGCATCGGAACCTCATATCTTAATACCGTTGAGACAGCTTTTTCAACCTCTGCCGGACGTTCTCCCAGAGAGTCTATTCTTCCTTCGATCTGCCGGGATGACAATGTCTCCAAGGACTTCCTCACTTCAGGCAACAACGTCGCGACATCCGTCGTATCAGGTTTATACGGCGCATATAGTTTTGGCAGGATAACCGTATCTCTTCCAAAGACACGATAGAAATACGCTTCCGCAAGACGCATATCAAGCGGTTTCTGCACAATAGCTATTGAGTTCAACGGACGTATGGAACCTTGCCCCATAAGGCGATCCAACAGTTTCTTAGAAAACTCAAAATTCTGCCCCATGAACATGGACTCTTCCTCAAGCGGCAAGAACACATCCGCGGGGACACCGGCGGCGATCATTATCTTTTTAAAATTCAAAGCCTCAGATGTTTCTCCTCGCCCTTTCCCGGAAACAAGCACGTATTTAAACCGGCCTTCTTTAAAAAGACGCGCCGCCCCCTTAGCAACATTTACATCATCGCTACCCAAGACAAGAAGAACATCAGCGGTCTTATTTTTCTCCCGGGATTGCTCGCCGCAAGAAAGATAATCCACCACCGTAGCAAACGCGGATCTGTAACTTTCTTCATCAATGACCTTGACCCCGGAAAGCATTTTATACCCAGCAAAATACGCAGCTCCTTTTGCCTGGCCAAATGTATTTTCAAGGTTCACCTCAAGGCTTTCCTGTTCAGTGACCTCTCCGTCAGCTTCAGCTTCCTCTTCGGCAATAGTTTCAAGTTTGACCAGCCTAAGCCCCGGGAATTTCTGCGCAATGATCTTATTAGCCTCACTCACTACAATATCGCCGGATCTTCCCTCAAATATCTGCCCCATGACCGGAACTTCTTTTATGCCCCGGTCGGAGAAGAAGCGCATTATTTCCCCGGTCGATACGCCATAAACCGTACCAACTTCGGTAAATATCCTGGTTACTTTTTCTATCTCCGAAGCGTTCGTACTATTTTTTAGGATGTGCTGCAAAAGCTCAAGCTTATGCCGCTGCGTATCAGGTTCTTTAAGTTTTCTATCACTTCGGTTCCTGTTGAAATATTCTTCCATATCTATCCGCATATCTAAAGGCCCATTGGTCGCAAGATATACAGGATAATCCTGTGCGAGATAGAACTGTAAAGACCCGTTTATCCCGGTTACTTTATGTTTCGACAATTCAAGCGAGGTAAGATCACATATGACATTACTCATATGCAACGGCATATACGTGGTTCTGCCGGTGGCATCCACGTATCCGGGACCAAAACTAGTTCCTGAAGCAAATGTAAGAACATTGCCTCTGCCTTCCCTTACAGCCATATAGAACGAACCTATGTTCCCATCGTTTATTATAAATACCGGCACATTTGATTTATCCGATATACGATCCGACAGGTTCGTAATCACTCCTTCGAATTCTCCCGGCTCAAGTCCCTTCGTCTTGGATGTGTCTCCGCCCACTATCTTATCCTCAGCGACTATATCCGGCCAACTGACCCCTACCGCCGTTAACGGAGCATTATAGGCCCCGATAACGCCAAGTGCCTTGGCCATTTCGAATATCTCAAATACTTGTTGCGCCGGCGCGACTTCTTTCGGCTTACTGAAAAGATCTTCAACTTTCGCTTTCAGGTCAGCCATACGCCCCTGAACCTTTGGCATATTATCCAATTCGTATTTAAGCCTCATCGTATTTAGTATAACTTCCATCACGTCGACAAAAGATTGCCCTTTCACCAATAGCCCCGGCTGAGTCTCTTTTCCATCGGCCATCCAGGCAAATTTTTTGGCGTAAAGGATATTACCATCTTTCATCATCACCGCTTTGATATCGCTCCCTCCTACGTCTATACCTAAATAAGTCCCTTCCCCTCTTTTAACCGACGGGAAGACACGGCTGATATCTTGCGGTGCGCGTCCCTCCACGACTTTATCCAACATCTTAAATTGTATTTTCTGCAGCTTTTTAGCCAAGGAATACTCGTTCCTGGACTTTACCGCCATCACGACTTGATTTCCCCCGTTGATACGTTTTAAAGTCTCAAGTATCCGCCCGTAACTTCCCGGATTATTATCGAAGACCGCTAAAACAGAAGAAAGCCGAGATACCATATCCTCGTCGTTTTCTTTTGAGGTCTTATCATAATAGATCGAAAGATCCCTGGCACCCACAGTAACAAGACCGTTAAACACCAACGACACCAAATAATCTTTCAGTTTATCTTTGGCGTTTTCACTTAAGCCGGCCATTAAATTTCTGCCGGGTACCATAAAGTCATAATCCCTTATATCGCCTCTGCCGAGATCATGCGAAATGGTTATCCTCACAAAGTCGCTCGGGAATTTTTTAGCCAATTCTTTCAACGACTCTGTGATCCCAAAAACATACGGATTCACTTCAAGCGCGTTCTCAACCTGCCATGCGGCGGAATTTATCTTTTTCGCGACTTCCGCACGTGCGGCTCTCCGTATACTCTCGCTTTTTTCGGTATCGCACGATAGATCGTCCCTTAGATGTTTAGCACTGGCGACATTCTCCTCCACTACTTCGGCGTCAGTACCTTTACCGTCAAAATTTATCGCAGCATCGAATATGGTAACACCATTGTCAAAACCGGTGCGTGGATCCCTTATACCTTCGTGACGATATATACCTCCTAGGGTCCTCGACTGCGCCACTATCGGTGACATTTTTATCACATTCACAATGCTGGAAGCTTCCGCATCTATAGCCGGAGCGCTACTATCCAATATCTCCGACGTATTAGCCCGTACCCTTCCCTGGACTCCGACAACAATACTGTTCACAATATTACTTCCCGGTAAAAGCTCGCAATTCCTCACCACGGATCCTTTAATGAAAACTCCAGCCACTTCCACTCCGGCCTTTACTTGTTCGATGCTGAAATCATATTTTTTACCGTTTATTACGACATTCTCGACCGGATTAGCTATCTGGCGCAATCTTCTGTGATCTTCAGCTTTAACTTTGTCGCTATCGTCCGCGGTCACTCCGTGTTTTATATTCCCGTCATCTCCGATTATAACTTTTTCATCGGCGATATCCGCCAACATCTCAAAATCAGAGTTGGCCTTATCCATCGGGGATCGATAGGTCCACCAATAAGTATTGTCAACGGACCCTATACCTATGAGGTTGGCAAACTTATTAACATCTTCACCTACGTGTTTCATGCCGGCGATGAAAAGCCTGATTATCTCCTGATAATACTTACCGGCCTCGCCCGTCCCGGGCATAATATTCCCGTTCTCATCGACGACAGGGACGCTGATCTTATCTTTAATATCCTTAAGCCCCTTCAACGCGTCCAGATAATTCCCTCCCAAAGCCGTCTGAGTAGCCTGTAAAGCGTTTTCTATGCTTTCCACCGTATATTCGCGCATTTGACCATTTATCTTCTCATACTTGCTTATACCTTCCAGTATCACGAACATCGGCTGCACGATCTGCGGGGAGAGATCGATCTTCATGGTCTTATTCTCGATGACATTCGCAAATTGTTTAAGCACTTCCCTGAACAATTCGCGTGAGAATCTCTGCGACCCCATATCCCTGATCAGTTTATTAAAGCCCGCCCTTCTGGCCTCGAACGCCGGGATATCGTTGGTATATGTATCCTGCGCGATAAATCCCGTGGCTCCGTCTTTGTCCTGATAGAAATGTCCGAACATTTTTAACGCGCCTTTTTCGACAGGCACGCCTTGTTCCAGTTCCATACCGAACGCGCCGAACATCGTACCGGCTATACTATCCATCTCGTCCGCACGTTTACTTCCGATAAGCGTCTGTGACGCCCAGAATACGTCAAGACTCGATCCGTTCGGATTAGAGATAGCGCTCGGCAAATTGGTAAGTATCGTTAAATTCAACAATGACAGCGGTATTCTTTTCCCGTTTATATGCAATTCACCTAACATACTTTGCGATCCGCGCGAATTATCATAAGAGATCGAGTTCGGCGTCGCACGTTTCGCATCTCCCGCGTTATGCACCATCATTATTTTTACTTTCCCGCTGTCCCATAACGCGTCAAGATCCTCGCCATATTTTTCAAGCATCATCGTTCTAGCTGCCAGATATGCGGCCGGCGTAGCTAAAAAGTTACCGGCTCCTCTCTGTTTCTTCGGCTCAAGTTTGGTATCTTCGCCCCAGCCTTCTTCTACAACCGATAATACCCTTATCGGCACACCTCTTCGGGTAGTTAATCCCGAAAAGATCGAGTCAAACTCAGCTTGCTTCATCTGAGCCTCTTCATGCGTCATTGAACTGATTATAATAACATCCGGACCTTTATACTCCGTCGCCGGATCAAGCATATCGTAGATCGCGTCTATATTTTTCCTTCTGTCGGCTACCGGTTTAACAAATACCGAAAGCGCGTCCCAATCCTCGCCAGACGCAAGAGCATATACCTTATTCCTTGCAAAATCACCGTATTTTGTATCGTTCAGCAAGAACAACGCATCCTGCATCGCCTCAAGCGTCAGATTCCCCTGCTTTTGCGCCATAGCTATCGCTTCAACCACATCGAGCAATCCATCGCTTGAATCCGCATTAACTTTTTCAAATGCCCTATAAAGATCACTCCCCGCCCGGTACCGTTTTGAAACCAGCGGAAGCACCAAATCCAAACCGAAAACCACCATATTTATGATCCCGAATCCCAGTATCATCGCGTGGAAGAAACCGTCCGTGTGACCACTCAACGCCATGCTGGCGGTGCCAAGCACCAGATTCGCCGCCATACCGCTCAAAGCTTTCAAACCCGTTACCTTACCGGCGATACCTGAGAACACGTCTTTTATATGCAGATCCGCAACATCGCGTCCGGATACAGCCGCTTCCAACAAATGCGCGATTTCGTGAATAATGATACCCGGAGCCAGTATGACCCTGCACAGCCAGTTAGCCACTTCGGTTTTGAACATATTGCCGGCCACTGTTTTCGTCATTTCGCTCGTTCTCGCGCTGTCAATGGCCGATTTTAAGGTTTTAACCTCAAAGAAATATTTGGAGTCATACCAATATAGAGCTCCACCCCATCCCTTTTCAGCCAACTTCTCCATATCACGCGCCATCTCATCGGCAGTTTTGGCCGTTCCCTGGCTGGAATACGGAGTAAGTTCCGTTACGACGAATCGCACCTTACCCCTAAGTTCCTGCGGAATATTCATACTCCCGATCGCTGGAAGATCATCAACAGACTTATAATGATGCGTGGTCATAACAAGATTTATTTGCTGCGATCCGATAGCATCCTTATATCGATCTGTAAGATATAACCAGTCGGAAAAATTCGTGTATTCTCTTGTCCCGACCGTAACTGTGACATCTTTGAGCCCTCTTTTAATGATCTCATCGATAACACCATTCACAAAATCCTGTTGTTCAACCAGCGTCAACTTAACAGCCCCGACCGGTTCGTTCATTATATCCCAGCATACGGACACACCTTTTGTCTTTGACGCATTCTCCACTTTTTCGATGAAGTTCACTAATTCACCGACAAACTGCGCGCGGCTGGAAGGATCTTTCAACGCATTACTGAATTCCGGAGAATATCCTGGATCCCCGGAAAAGGCCTTGAAGTCCAATAAAGTGATATAAGACTCTTTAACCCCGGCATTTGCCAGTCCGTCGATATATCTCACCGCATCAGTAACCGCGCTATCCTTTATATGCATGCCTTTAGTGTCGAATACTATCCCTTCGCCCGGTTTACCGCTAAAAGCCGGCATCAAGCGCTGGGCCGTGATGACACCTTTCTCCGTATATGGGGATACGTCCGGAAGCCCTTTATTTCCAAATGCTCCGTATTTATCGTTTTCAAAGTATCCGCTTATACCCCTCTGGAAAGCATTGAACGGTGTACGATTGGTCTGTACCGGAGATACTGAAAACACTTCTTTTTGAGCAGCGGCTTTAACTCCCGGCTTCTGCTCTATGTCGACCATTTGTATACTGATCACGTCCACATTAGCATCAACAGCCGAGCTTGCGCTGGACCCGAGCGCGAACTTCAACCCTATAGTTCCGATCTTACCCAGATCTCCTTCTTTCTGCGTCCATCTGTCGGGCGTTATTCGGATAACTTGTTTCCCGCCTCTCAATTCTCCGAGCTCCCAAGAAGTATCAAAATATCTATAATTGACATCCTTTGCCGCAAACTGCATATGAACACGATCAACATCCGTACGTGAACCGAAGTTTTTCGGCGCATTAATTGTTATTTCAATGGCCTTATTGCTCAGATCGACATTTTCGGAAAGCTGCAACCAGTTGAATTGCTCTTTATTCTTCCCGGCAAGCGCCACATGCACACTAACTCCCGCGTTCCCATGTGACACAGCGTCTCCCGCCCAATTAGCCGCCTTGGCATAATCCACTGCTGTCACTGCCACGACCGGCTCTGCTTCTTTCGTCACTTCAGGAGCCGTGGCCGGCGCAGTAGCAACAGTCGCCGCTTTTTCAACTTCCGGAGCAACCACAGGTTTTTCCGTCACAGTTTGGATTGAAGGCGCGACAGGCATAGACTCAGGCGCTTTCACCATCAGGTCTTCCGGACCGAACTGTGTCTTGAAAATATTCCGCTCGCCAGAAGGCATCAATAGCGTATCAATGCCGTATAACACATCAAATACGTCATTTACAGGCGGACGCGACAGATCCATATACGGTTTATCTTTCAGATCCATCCCTTCTATAGTGGAGAAATCCACATGCCCTATTTTAAAACCGCTCAGGATAAATTCCCCTTCCAACTGTTCCTTGGATGCGGCATCCACCGAGATACTAGCGGAGTTATTACCTACGCCTATCCTGACACCCAATTTAGTGACCTTGGAAAGATCGAAACCCAGCTTTGTATCCGGATATACGTTAACAAATATCTTCGACCCCACATTGCTGACAGTTACGTCTACCCAGTCACCTTCACGATGCTTTCCTTCGGCATCAAACAACATCGCTTCAATACCGTTCGGGCTTATAAGGTTATCGCTTAAAAACCCTTTAGGCACCTGGACCTCGAAGCTGAAATACTGTCTGCCATACTCACCGAAATCATAACTTTCATTACCGATGATATCCTTCACGTCCATCATAAGAACAGCTGAACTTGTTTCGGCCACGAGTTTTTTAAGTGAGATCTGAGCACGCACCACCGGCGTACCGTCAATAACTTCCGTGCGTATACTCTTCACTCTGGCGGTTTCCGGCCGGGTCGCATCTTCCGGGAGCCATTTCCCATCAACAAGATGATACCCCTGCCATTTTGAATAACTTTCGGCCGGGAAGCTATGGTTCACATCAAAAACCCCGGCAAGTCCTATCGCCGAGGGATCCACGTTATACTGGATGATAGTTCTCTCTATATCGTTCATGAATCGGAGCATTTTTATATATGACGCATGCCCTGTCACCGTGGCCTGCATATCTCTGTTGTAGATCGCGATCTGGGCTTTTATCTGAGCTTTTATAAGATCCGCATCGGCAGCGGCTATCCAAGCCGCGGCTATGTCCGGCTCAGGTTCGCCTTTATGCAAAAGGCGGAAAGCGTCGGTTATATTTTTGGAGGTTCTTTCACCCTTAAATTGCGTCTTCAATCCGTATTCACTTATAGCGGCGCGTGTCCATATCCAGTCCGGCGCCCACTCCTTGACAAAATCATCATAGACGACTTGATATCTGTCTTTAACCAGATTCTTCAAATAACCGGTTCCGGTCTGGGAAACCGGGCCGGATAACGCCCCTATCCTTTCAACCGATCTTTCATAATATTTCGCGCGTTCAACTCCCGGAATAAACCACGCCAATACGACAATGGCCAAAAATGCCGGTATTATCGTATGCGCCGCGAGTCCCCAGTCACGTTTCATGTTATATGTCAGTTTGTTCCATAATTGTATAGCAACAGATCGCGGCCTTGCAGCCTCCGCTTTTGTGACCTGCCACCTGCCTGCCTTAATAGTAACTTTTTCTTTCGCGACAAATTCTTTGTACGCCCGATCAAACGTACGCTTAGTGGTGACCGGCAACTCTTTGGACGTTAACGGCCAGAAGTTGTCTATACGTTTCATTATCTGCACAAGTACTATCCAGGCGGCCTTAGTAAGTTTCAGAAAGTAATAAGACATCGTAGCAGAAAGCCAGAAATACGGCCCCCAATAGAAATATGGTTTCATCCCTACTACGTTTTTAGATATGTAAAGGCCTGAAAGTCCAGCTACGACAGACAAAACAATACCACATCCCGACCATCCGATAATTATCGCAAGGAACGCCGTTATAACTGAAATGTTATATATAGGCGGCATGATCCTGGCAAATTTACCTGGCTGTGCATTATCCGAAAAACCCCATATCACTCTGGACCCGGCGAACAGCACTATTAAAATCACTCCAAATACCGCCAGTGCCGCGCTTGCCGTATACCATCCCCAAAACGCCGTCATTAACCCAATCACCAAAGTCGGCGCATTAAAACGCAATCTGCCGGATTCTATATCTTTCTTCTTTTCCGTCAGCCTTTTTTCCTCTTCGGTCGCCAGCTGCGAAATAGCCAAATCTATTTTATCCAGCACCTTTTTCAATTCGCTTATCGGGATATTCTCCCCGCGTTTACTATATCCCTTTATAACGGATATCATCTCATCGATCGGGGCCGCCGGTTCCAGCTGTTGTTCTTCGCGCTGAGCTCTTAATTTGTCGTCCCTTTTCATCTTTTTAAGCTGATATATAAGCTGTTCCGATTTTTTAACATCAATATGAGTTATCGGCTCGGTCGGCTCGGCCGGCACGGCGAAATTAGCCGACCATTCATTTATACGTATATTCAGCTTATCTTTGTTAACACTATACTTTTTCTTTAACCCGCTCTCCACTCCTGCTATCATCTCGCTTATCGCATCGATGGCACGCCGTATATTCCTTTCATCGTCTTTGGCCTTCGGTTCTGATAACAAATGGCTGATATTTATATGAACGGTAAGCAACAAGGTTAATGTCACCAAAATCGCCACACCAGCTTCCGTACTGGGGATAAACCCTAAACCGTTCGACAACAACTTCATAGCCGAATCCGAAAGCACCTGGATGGAATTGACCACTACATTGCCGTTCCCCGCCAGCGGAGCGATAATCTCCCTCACCGCGACGGCAAATAAGAACAGATTGGTCACCATGTAGCTTATGTACGTAAAAAGAGGTCCGACAAAACCGGAATCCAAAAGTATATTGGTATAATAATTGGCCCAGCCCATTTCCTTTATCCTATCCTCTAAAGATTGCGGCGTACGCAGGCGCAACACATCTTTTCCAAAATACTTTTTGGTGAAAGAATCGATCTTTAATATGCCCCTTATAAGACCTATCCCTACCCATCTGCCTATCTTCGCGCCCAACCAGAAACCGAATAAAGCGGCCGCGACTCCGAACATAAAATTCTCTTTCGTAAGGAAAATACTAGCAAGCCAACCGGAAAGCATGAAGGAACCCGCGGGTATCAATATCGCGAATGACGCCGACAAGAATTGCGCCATAGACACTACCATTACCCAACGTGAACGCTGGTAAACAAACTTTTTAAAATCGTCCGGTATCGAACCGTGCATTTCCCACGTTTCGGTAAGATAATCCGTCATATACCTCGGTTTCAATTTTCTTTCGGCGAATCTCTCCCCTAACCGTTTATCTTCGGTAGTATCCTCGGGAGGATGTCTTCCCGACGTTTTAAGGAATTCCATCTGTGAAAGCAGAACAAGCGCTTCATCGCTGGTCAATTCTTTAGTAGGATCGCTGCTGTGACCCTGGAAAGCTATAGTCGCTTCTTCCCAGTCAAGACGTTTCGTCGGCTTCGCTTCGCCATCAAAACCGGTATACTGCATAGTGCCTATAAAGTTAGTTGTACCGTCGAGGTGAAAAACCGGCCTATGCATTGTTATCCTCTCTACAAAACTAAAGCCTTTATGACGCAAAAAGCTCATTATGGAAGCGGATATAAAAATACCGGCCGCATAGCCTGCTATTATAAGCGGCACAACTACAAACGGCGTATTAGCGGAACCGTTCATCAACCAGCTGCCGAGTTCCCCGGAAGCTATAGCGGAGAGCATGGCGAAAATATTAGTGAATTTATCCCTGGCTGCTAACGAACCTTTTTTAACCGGGCTCCAACCCCTGTAATCCGGCAATGAATACGGGTTAGGCCCATATGGCACCTGTACCAGAACGCCCTGTATCATCGTAGGCCCTTCCCTCTGTCTGAGTTCAGACTCGATGTATTCGTTAAGCGTGGGCCATATCTCCCTGAATTTCGCCTTTATTGTTTTCACTTCTTCGTTGTCGCCTCGTTTTTCTGTAGCGAACCTCGCGTATTCCTTGCCCATCTGCTGTATCTCGAACGGATTCATGCCCCATTTGAGCATAAGGCTGTACAACTCAGGATTATCCTTCTTGACACTGGCAGGATCCAATTTTGTCCAGTCATAGGAATCGCCTTTTTTGGCATATTCCAGCATGTATTCGATCACGGCGTTTACGTTTGTAAATCCTATGGCCACGGTCCAATATTGTCTGAGGGCGGCTTCATCCTCACCGTCGTAAATTACGTATATTTCCGGGATAACTACATTCGAAACACGGCCCTGCGTCTTAGCCGCTTCGTTCTCTATCATTTGTCTACCAACCCATTTAGCCACAACATAGTTCGTATCGTTAGGTTTGGTCCTGGCTTTGTTCGGAAGTCCCGGTTCATTAGCCACTCCCATCGGCGAACCGTGTATCTCGACTTTTCCTTTCATCATCGGATATTTCGGATAAAGCTCATCGTCGCGGACCCTTTCCAGTTTAGGCGCCTGGGCCACATCCGTTACCATATTAAGAGTGATCTTTTCGATCGGATACATGTTATTTTGGACATATAACGTCGGGTTTTCCTGCCCTTCAAGTGAATCGCGGAAAGTAGGCCTGACCACTCCAACCGTCGGAGCAATTTCCTTCACCAGCGAGTAGAACTGATCCGGGTTTATTTTCATATTATCTATCAACACCAGCATATCATTGTTGTTAAGCACTTTTGTGCTGACCTTTATCCCGTCATGTTCTTTACCAAGCGCCTGCATCGCGCGATGCCCGATCGGATTCAACATCATATTTTTCATCCCGGCGTTCAACATCCCGCGCTGTTCGCTACTTAAAGCGCTATAGAACGCTTCGGAATATAATCCACGGATCATTCTATCCTGCCCGACACCTTTGATAAAAACACGCATAAGCTCATAATGATCCAGCATAACTTCTCTAAGTCTCGTGTTTATCTCGTCGCGCTTAGCCTGATTGGATATATTATCGTTCAACACATTTTTAAGCACCGCTTCAAAGACGGCATATACCTGCTGATTATCCGAGATATTAGCCGCCGGTTGCGTTCCCGGCAGTAAAAGCGTGGAACCGTTATTTAATCCGAGTTCGGAAAACTTTGCTATCAATTTTTCTTTCAATTCCTCTTTCAGTTTTTTTGGATCATCCGTAAGGGTAAGCGAGTCCACATAGGCGTCAAAATAATTGGTAGTAGACAACATCTCCTGTATCAGTACTTCCTGGGGTATGAGCGAAACTATATTGTCTTTATCGGCTTTAGTTATACCCTCACGCATTTCATCCGGAACAAAAATTATCCTCTCGTCCGCGAAAAATCTCCATATAAGCGAGCTGAGTTTGTACGCCTGAGTAAGATACAAATAGATAAGCCCCGGTATGATAAAAGCCTTAAAAAGATATAAGCCCGGCCCTGAAGACACATCCACCTTAACCCCGTCGGTCGTAGCATGGAATATTTTGCCAAGCCATGGGATTTGGTTCAGATAAGAACCGGAAAACGCTATTATATGGTCAAAAATATGGCTTAACCCGGTATTGGAAAGCCACAACGAAGCCACACCGATAACAAAAGCCGCCACAGTAAAGACTATGATCCTTCCATACCTGTCGCGCGTAGCGAGTAACGGCGAGGTACTACCCACAGTCCGCTGTTCATGGACTTCCTGTCCCATTACCCTTTTGCGTTCCGCTATCTCAGGAGCATTTACGCCCTGCGGATATTTCTGCGCCAGACGGTCATACTCATTAACCTCGTCCATCAAACCCATTATTTCGTAACCGATCGAACTTTTTCTGGCCCTTGGGCCGGCGGCATCGGCCGAAACAAGATTTTCGCTATCGTCTTTTTCAAACCTATCCGCGTTAAATTCATTTCCACTAGGTGTAAAAAGCCCAAGCACCCAACCGCCCCATGTTCCCTTGTTATCAGCGGCCGTCCTGACAGCCAGGCGGTTCCACTTTTCGCCTTTTTTACCCTCCACCATCAGCCTTACATATTTCTGATAATCTTCGGTAACGAACCAGAAACGCATTTCCGAAGCGCTTCCGTTTATAACGGCTTCCGCTTGCTCTTTAATAGCCGCAGCTTCAAGCTTTGCCGTGTTTATCGCGTCAAAAAGATCCTGATATATTATGTCGTGCTCTATCTTCCTGCCGGGTATAGGAAGCGGCATACGTGGAACTACATTCTCAGAGTTCTTCCTAAGCCTAAGATCGGACTTTAATTTCCCTTTAATTTTATCAACCGCTGAAACAAACTTGTTAAATACATCAGCATCCTTTTTAATATTTTCTATATTCTTCCTGGCGTTATCCAAGGCGCCCAAGATAACCTGATCAACATTATCCACCCCGGATGTATCTGGCATACACGGAAGTTCTTTTAATATCCTTTCGCCAGATCTGGCGTCTGTGCTTATCTTCTTTTTGAGGGCATCAAGTTCCGGTATAGGAAGCGCATCGCCAGGCGATAGCTGACGGACTTTCTCGCGGAACGCTTCATCCTCTTCGAATTTTTTCTTAAATTCATCTATTCTAGAGATCAGACTATCACATTCCCCTATTGCCGTATCGGCATCCTTTTTTATACCCGCTGCGTTTTCCATCGACATATCCAACGAATAAAGGGCTATACATTTGACGGTATCCAGCGTCATCTCTGCCGGTGGGACATACGACATATACGGGATTGCGGCTAGGATATTTTTACCGAATTTCTTATCTTTCTCCAGTCGTTTCGCCAACGCATCAAGTCCCTGAACAGGGAGCAACATCCCTCTAGGCGTATTTCTGACATCCTGAGCAAAATTATCATCATCTTCGAATCTTTGTTTAAATTCATCAAGCGCCTGAATAAAATCATCACACCCGTTAACAACGGCATTATTACCGCCCTTAACAGCGCCTTTTTTAATATCTTCAACTTTTTTCTTTGACTCATTTATCGCGCTGTAAATCAGATATTTAGCGATATCCACATTAGCCCCATCCGACATATGCGGGAATAAGCCCGGGATCTCTGCGCGGAATTCCCCTGCCGGCATCGTTTTCATAGCTTCAATCTTTTCTTTCTCAAAATCCTGGATCTCAAACGGATCTCCAGGATTCATTCCAAGGATCTTTTCCCCAAACTTAATATTATCTTCCATTTCTTTCTTGATCCCATCAAGCCCTGAGATCAAAACGTCACACGCCGCTACATTAGCACGCGCTTTGCGTAATTCCCCGGATGAAACAAATTTGTCCTTACTGCCAATAATCCTTTTGGCCAGATAAACCACGCGCTCTTTTATCCAAACCCACGCAGCGCCTATAGTCGTATCTCCACCCTTGAAAATAAACGTTCCGATATCGCCCACAAGACCGATACCTATTAAAAGCGCGGCCACTATCCAAACAGGATTGGATGCGTCCATGTTAAACGTCTCAAACGGGTTCCAGCTAGCGGCGAGCGCATAAAGAAGCCTGGAGAACAACATAATGGTGCCCATACCGATTCCGCCTAAAACAAAAATCGAGGTCTTAGCTTCTTTCTGGGCGTCTAAAAGTATCTTTCCGGCGCGTCCCATAGTGCTGTTTTGATCGTCCATCTTTGAATTGGAGAAATTTCCAGTTTTCCCGTAAATAAATCTGGCAGGCCGTTCGGCTTTATCCTGAGACTGCAAATATTCTATCCCGGGGGTGAACAATAAACTTACAACAGGCAACATCGTTAACATAGCGATAAAATGCGCGAAACTTGTTCCAAAACTTGTTTCTAATATCTTTTTTCCAAAGATTTTAGAAGCAAAATTTTTCACCCTCTTATGTTCGAAGATCTTAGAAACAAAATATTCCACCCTCTCGTGAGCGATTATCTGCCTGAACTGTTCGGGACTATCGTTCCAAAGCATCAACAGATCCTCAAATTGTCCGACATTATCCATGCCGAATGACGTAAGTTGAGGTTCTATCTTCTCCTTTCTGAATTTATCTAGCTCCTTCGTTATTTCGGTTTCACGGGCAACCAGCTTTTTCAGGTCTTTCTCCTTTTTCCCATCGCCTTCTAGCTGGCTTTTCTCGGCCGCGATAAGTTTTTTGACCTCTATAAGCCTTATCCACTCCGTTTTTAAAGAGTTTCTGAAACCCAGAGCCGTTTCTTGATCATCGTTCTTCGCTTTTTTATCCGATATCAAAGCTAGGTCTATGAGATTTTTATTACTCTTTGCTATCATGCTATTGTAAAAATCTGACGCAACAAGCCCTTTGTCCATCATAACCGTATTTATGGCGGCATATATCTTTTTAAATTTCATTGAAGCCATTAATGCATACAATGCGACCCCCATAGAAGCTCCACCAAGAATATTTATAGCCGGATCATGTATACCAAAGATACTTGCCACACCAACAGCGACACCAGAAGCAACAATGGAAACCGTAGTAACGGCCCACTTTGCCCACACCGCATCTTTCACGGTAAAAGCGCCTCGACCGCCACCAAGAGGCATCCTGTAATTCAACGCGTTCAACGCTTTATCATAAATTGCCGTACCTACAGGAAAATTCCCGTTCCTATCCTGACGCACGCTGCCATAACCCATAGCGATACCAGTACCGGCTTCGTCGTGATTATCACTTCCGATCATCGCGAAAAGCGGGTGTTGTTTATT
>DAONGE010000043.1:0-16665 GCA_035403965.1 Candidatus Omnitrophota bacterium
GAAACACGTGGACGCCATTATCCTGGGTTCGTCTTTTATCGTATTGGGGATCTTTAAACTTTTTTTCGCCATTTTGACCAGATATCCACACTGGAAAATAATAAGCTTAGGCGGAGTGATGAGCATATTGTTAGGATCGTTTTTTTTTGTACAGTGGGGAAGCCACAAGCACTGGGTTGTGCCGCTTTTATTCGGATGCGTTTTCATACTTATGGGAGGTGGAGCCGTTTCAAACGCGTGGATGCTCAGACACACCCGTTTATTTGCCGAAAAACAGGGGGCAGATATCGTGGCGCTGGATTACTTTTTGCGTTATTATGTAAGCCCGCGATATAGGCCGGCTTTCAGTCACTTACCCTCTCCGCATAAAGCCGCAGCAGAAATAAAGAATATGACAAAAAAATGCCGCCCCGGGACCTCAGAATTACTGTTGCGTGTATGGCTGCCCGCCGAATGCGCCGAAAGCTATATACCTCCGGAGGGGAAAATACCGGTTTTAAGCAGGTATCTTCTTGTCCGCGACAAAAAAGGATGCGTGACGGTAGGGCATTCGTCGTTACAACTGGATCCCGATATTTATATCAGCCATACCGATAAACAATGGTACGATAAGATCATGAATAATAAATATGATGATAAGGACGAGGATCTATCGGTATTAGACCAGCTTAAAGCGCATGACGAAGAGGGTGTTTTCTTTGGGTCGTATGAAGAAGAAGCCAAATATTGGATGCCGGCTACGCGGACCATAAAGGTGTCCAGGTTTAACGAGCGTTATCTGCGTCTTTTCGAGAGTTTTTACAAAAAAGATTCGACATACAATTTGGCGGTGCGGAATTGTTCCGTCTGTATCGCGATGAGTCTTGACATAGCGTTACTCGGAGAGCTTGGAGGGAGTAACATGGTCTTGAGATTCCTTAGGCTTATATTCGACAAAGATCTCTGGGTGGCGGCTTTCATACGAAAACGCGCCGAAGACATGGCGTGGTCTCCGGGACTTGTCCACGATTATGCCATGGCCATGAACAGTTTGATCGAACGACATTCCGGGCCTGTTAGGACAAGCCGATGAATAACCGATGGGTTCTATTCAATGCATCCTTATTTTTGATAGAAGCGGTTTTCGCCATCGAGGTCACCGCGAGCATAATAATAGCCCCCAACGCTGTCAGGTCGCTAGGTTTAAATAATGAGCTATCCGGCTGGATAGTGAACAGCTATCTTTATACCGCATTTTTAAGCATGGTGATACTGTATGCGCTCAAGCGGTTTATAATCAGATATATATCCGCGGCAAGGTGTTTTTATATCGGGATCGGGATCTTTGTTCTCGGAAATGTAATGTGCTGTATCCCGGCTCACGCGGGGTTCCTATTCTTTGGGCGTATTACGCAGGGGATAGGCGGGGCGCTCGCTATGACAAGCGAACTCTGGGCGGCCTGTGAATATTACCGGGATAAAATAACAGTTTCTCTATTCTGGGCGGAATGCGGAAGCGCTATTGGCGTGGTCATAGGTCCGGCTCTGGGCGGGTTCATAGCATCATGCGGAGGCGAATCATGGCGGGATCTTTTTTCGATAAACGCGGTTATCGGCACGGTGACGGCGATATGTGCATGGGAAGCCATTAGGGCGGAAGGCCGCGTCAAGACGGCGTTTTCCAACGAACCTTTCCGTATAAATGCCTGGTTCATGCAGCTTGTTTTAATACAATGTGCGGTTGTGGCGCTCGCCGTAGGAGCTGAATTTCTCATGTCCGATTACATCCAGATAAAGCTTAATCAGTCCTCCCGCTTTGTAGGATTTTTGGCCATACTGGCGTCAATTGGGTCTATACTGGGAAGCAAATGGATGGCGCAATATGATCATTTTTTCATTAAATACGCCAGAATGGCGCTGTCGGGGTTGGTGGTGGCGCAGATAACTCTGGCGGTTTTTCTTTTTTCGGGAAAGATCCTTCCATCTGCTCTGCCTGTATTTTTTATAGGGATCTGTATGGGGATAGCTAATGTGGCTATCTACGCCGAGATCGCAAAAAAAATAGAGCCCGTTTTTTTTCTTCCTGCAACGCTAATTTATCTAATGGGCATGCAGATAGGCAGCGCTATCGGGGTCCAGACTATATCACTAACGGAAAGCCGTGGATGGTCACTTTTTCATACGGAGATCGTTATGATAGTAGTGTCTATTTTGCCGGTTCTGCTGGCGGCGATATATGCAAAAGTTCGTTTACGGAATGTATAACCTTTTGGAAAATCGAGAATAGAAAATAGATGATAAGGGACAGATGTGGGATTACGAAAATCCCCGATGTGAGATTGATTTCAAAATCGTTCCTGTAATGGGTGCACATATAGCTCCGGGGGGTATGCCTCCCGGAGCTATGAATAAAGGATTTTTGATGATAAATTAAGAACAATTTGCATTTAAAACGATTTTCGTGTAAACTTCGGGCGGGTTGTTTTAGGCGGGATAAAAGCTATAACATTATGTATCATAAAGATTTCCAGAAAATTAACCATAAAGGCGGATAGCATGGAAAGAGTAGGAAAAGGCGTGATCTTAGTCGTGGATGACGAAAAAGAGATAACGATGAGCCTTACGGGGTTCTTCACCGCGCTTGGATATGATATGTTGACGGCGCTTAACGGGAGTGACGCCCTTAAAGTGATAGATTCCGGGAAAAATATCGATCTTATTCTGCTGGACGTTATGATGCCCGGCGTGGACGGAATAGAGGTTCTGAGACATTTAAGAAAGAACGGCCGCTGCGCGAAAGTGATAATAATAACGGCGTACGATAAAAAAGTAATGAACGAGGTCGAGGCGCTGGGAGTGGACGGGTTTTTCGCGAAGCCTGTTGATTTTTCAAAGATGGTGGACCGGATCAAATATGTACTTACCAATCGGGAGCAGGATACGCGGGTTTATCCCTCCAAAGTAGAACCGGAAAAAGTTTGCAGCAAGATACCAAAAGCTAAACTGCTGTTCTTTGAACCCAATCCGATGGTATATGGTTTTACGTGCGGGTGTTTCGCCGGGAAAGGGCTTGTAACCGGGGAGTACGAAATAAGGGTGGAATACATGAACACGGCCGGGCTTGATCCTCTGTACGATTTTTGGCCGGATATCGTGATTATATACGATAATCTTTTTAGTTTCAACGACACAAAGGAGTTCGCCGGGCTCATAATGCAGTCAAGCCACAAACCCAAGGCCGTGATCCTGCACGGTATGTTCCCGAAAATGGATTACGAGCTTGCCTGGCTTGAGAAGGAGGGCATCAAATACTGCAATCAAAACACCATGAACGACGAGAGCTTCAGGCTTGGAAATAAAAAACTGGCGGATTTCGTAGCGAAAACGTGCATAGGATATGATCTGGTAAAATAAAAGGAGATTATGTTTACGATCAAATTGCGAGATGAAGTTAACGCTTCTCCTGAAACGGTTTTTAATGTAATAACTGATTTTGAGAACATTTCGCGTTGTGCCAAAAGCGTCAAAGAAGTCGAAATATTAAGTCATGATGGGAATAAATATTCCACTCATTGGTCGATTGATTTTGACGGGGCACCTTTTTCGTGGACGGAGGAAAACCTGGTGTCCGGAACCACGAAAACTATTATTTTTAAAGCGACGGAAGGAGATTTTTATATTTATTGCGGAGAATGGAAAGTTCGGGGAAATCACAAGGGTGGTTCGGTTATAGAGATTGACGCATATTTGAATTTAGGAATACCAAACATGGAAAAATTCATCGGGAAGACATTTGAGAGAAAAGCTAAAAAAGCCATAAAAGGATTAATATTGGCGTTTAAAAAGGCGGCGGAGAACCGAAATGGATAAATTTTCGTTTGTGATCCATAATACGGACTGGAAAATGATAGCTAGGGCTTTTGATGAACCGTTGCTTGGATTTGAAAAAAATGATTCCCAAAAAATGAGGATGGCGGAGCGGGCTTTCAGATGGACATCCCCGTTCAAGTATTCGACGATAACAGGGATCAGATCAAAAACCGGAGCGCAGGTAGAAGGCTATTTTATTTTTAGCATGCTTGTGCCGGAACAATTTCTGGGCATGAAGGAAGATGTTGTGTTGCGGCATTTGGAAAAAGCCGGCGAAATATCTAAAAAGAACGGTTCAAAGATATTAGGGCTCGGCGCGTATTCAGCGCTTGTAGGGAAAAGGGGGGTTGAGCTTGCCAAACGGATAGATATGCCGGTAACTACCGGATCGACCTATACCGTGGCGGCGCTTATTGATGCTGTCTGCCTTGCCGCGGAACACGTGAAGTTGGACACAAAATCGAGCAATTGCGTGATTGTTGGAGCAACTGGGAAAATAGGATGCGTGTGCGCAAAGATATTTGCGAAGGAAGGGCGGTTCAAAAAGTTGACATTAGTCGCCAGAAATTTATCCCGGTTGGATAATCTTAGAGATAGTCTTAAAAAAGATGGCGATAATGAAAAAGTTGAAATTACAACGACCGTGGATCTAAAATCGGCGCTTAAAGAAGGGGATGTAGTTATCTTTACAACTAACTTTCCTGAAACGATGGTAGATGAGAACGATTTCTCTCCGGGCGCTATAGTGTGTGATGCCTCAGTTCCCAAAAATG
The DNA here is from genome assembly GCA_035403965.1 of Candidatus Omnitrophota bacterium. Taxonomy (GTDB): domain Bacteria; phylum Omnitrophota; class Gorgyraeia; order Tantalellales; family Tantalellaceae; genus DAONGE01. The sequence goes on from DAONGE010000043.1 coordinate 4,623, forward strand.
TCCCGCTTGAAATATTTAAAAAACGAGATGATATGCTTCTTTTTGAAGGGGGGATAATAAAACCGCCCGGAAATGTTGATTTTAATTTTTACTTTGGTCCTGACAAAGGATTTGCCTACGCGTGTATAGCGGAAACCATGATACTTGCTTTGGAAAAAAGGTTTGAAAACTATTCGTTGGGGAGCGATATAGATATAAATAAGGTGATGGAGATAAGGGAAATGGCGGAAAAACATGGGTTTATAGTTGAAGCCTTGAGGACGCAATACGGATGCAACTCCGAACAAAGAATAGGTAAAGCCCAAAAAATGATCGCGAAAAAGAAAAAATATTTAAAATGACAATAAAACCATAATTTGTTTTTGATGATATTTTTGGGTAAACTTCGTAACAAATACTGTGGCGAGAGCTTTTTCATAAGGAGAGTAATGTGCCAATAATAGATATCACTACGAAGATCAAAGAAAATTGGGACAAGGTTTTCGAAATTGTTGAGGATATGGAGCGGTTTCCCGAATTCATGCGCGATGTTAAGGCAATAAAACTTTTAAGACAAGATCCGGATGGAAGCAGAATTTTTCAATGGGAAGCTGATATAGACGGGACCCCGGTTGAATGGGTGGAAAGAAATAAAGTTGAAAAAGATGCAAACAGGATCGGATTCAAAATGATCGAGGGAGATTTTCAGCAATTTGAGGGGTATTGGCAAATTTCAACTATTCCTGGCGGCAGTGTTCTTCGGTTATTTTCGCGTTTTGAATGGGGTGTTCCGAATTTTGAAAAATATATCGGGCATATTTTAGAGGACAAAGCAAGCAGAAGTATACGTGGAATGTTATGGGCTGTTCGGAAACGCGCAAAAAGAGGACAATGATGGATAAATTCGCGTTTATTTTTCATCCAAATGACATGATCAGTTTGAGCGAATGGGTGTTAGACGAACCCGGAATATTAAAAAAACGACAGAAGTTGGTGGAACGCTCATTAAGATGGTTTCCGCCTTTTAAAAAATCCAGCACCACCGGAATGAGGTCTATTACCGGTAAAGAAATAATCGGTGAAATGGTTTTTTGGCCGATGATCCCTGATCAGATCCTTAACATGGAATCAACCTTTGTGGTGGGGAAGTTGATCGAAGCAGGAAAGATAGCGGAAGATCTGGGCGCCAAAATAGTCGGATTAGGGGCATATGCCGCCTGGATAGGAAAAAAGGGGGCGACGTTAGCCAAGTCGGTGAATATAGCGGTTACCTGCGGAACATGCTATACGATCGTTACGGTAGTTCAGGCGGTATTAGAAGCGGCAAGGAAGGTGGGAATTCCGCCGTCCGAGGCCAATGTTACGGTTATCGGTGCCACAGGAGGGATCGGCGGGATATCCGCTCAGTTGATCGCGCGACATGTGGCAAGGCTTACATTGGTTGCCCGAAAGATGGACAAACTGGAACAAATGAAAGATATGATAAAGCAACATCCTCTCAATGGTGGTTGCGACGTGCAAATAACCGATAATATTAAAGAATCGTTAAAGAGCGCTAATATTGTGGTCGTCGTCACGAATACGCCAACAACGATAGTTGATGTAAATGACATAAATCCGGGTACGGTGGTTTGTGACATCTCGGTCCCGCATAATATTTCACAGGAGGACGCTCTTAAAAGAGAGGATATTTTGGTTATTGACGGTGGGGTTGTGCAGCCTCCGGGAGATCCGGATTTTCATGTGGGATTTGGATTGCCCAAAGGATTGGCTTATGCGTGTATGGCGGAGACGATGATATTAACCTATGAAGGGATGTTCGAAAATTATTCTATTGGTGGAAACATCACTATTGAAAAAGTTGAGAACATTGAACAACTTGGACATAAGCATGGTTTCAACCTGGCCAGGTTTAAAAGTTTTGGGAAAGAAGTCCCTGATAAAAAAATAGAAAATGTAAAAAAGGCTGGCTGTAGAAAATGAGCCCATCGTCAGTTCCCGTTCTTATCGGAGCAATATTTGCTCTATTTGCAGGGTTATTTGTATTTTTTTCCAACAGAAAATCTTCTAACAATCAAAGTTATGCCTTGTTTTGTCTTTCGCTATTTATATGGTTGATAGGATATACTGTTTCATATTCTGTAAAAAATGAACAGACAGCATTGTTTTTTTGTAGGGTTGCATGTACAGGAGCAATGTTTTCCGCGCCGACTTTTTATCATTTTTCCGTTTCTTTCCTGAATAAGAAAAATGAATGGTGGGCTGTTGTTTTGTCATATAGTGTCATGGTTCTAATCATCCCTTTTTCACTATCATCGAATTTATTTTTAAGCGGGGTTTATAAGTACTTTTGGGGATATTATTCTAAAGCCGGAATATTACATCCTGTCTATTTGGTTATTTTTTTTGCAATGTTTTTACGAGGCTTCTATTTAATAATTGAAGAAATGAAAGACAAGAAAAAATTTCATCCACAAAGACAAAAACAGTTAATCTATGCTTTAATTGCTTACATAGTATTGTTGATGGCGGCTGTAGACTATATACCGAAATATGGGTTTGAATTTTATCCTTTTGGATATACTTTTGTTCTGGGGTTTGTCACAATTACGGCATATGCAATATTGCGACACAAGCTAATGGATATAGAAGTAGTGGTAAAAAAAACAGTAATTTTTGCTGTTCTTTTTACAATTGTTTTCGGGTTGCTTACAGGGATTACGCTATTTTTGCAAGAGTTTTTTGTCAGATCCGCATTTATCGGGACTGCCATAAGTTGTCTTGTTATTATTGCATTATTTCGCCCGATCGAGAATCTGTTGATCAATATAACCAACAAATACCTCTTTCAAAAAAAATATGATTATCAACAGGTTATGAAATCGTTTATGGACGAGGTGGCGACGGTTTTGGATCTGAATAGGATCGTGAGCGGAACGCTGGAACTTTTGGATAAAACTTTGCATCCGGAGTCATCCGCCATATTGCTATTGAACGGAAACAAGGACAAATATATATCTCAAAAAACCGATCAAAACGAGAAAACGGTAGTTATAGAAAGCGGTTCGGTTATACCGACGTATTTGAAGTTTAAAAGGGCTATTCTTTCCATCGAGGACGAAAATAATAAAGGTGTGCCGGAGGGAATAAAAAACGAGATGGCGAGGTTCGGAGCCCATTTGGCTGTCCCGCTTATTTTAAGGGATGATCTGATAGGTGTTATGCTGCTTGGAAAGAAAAGATCCGACGAATATTATACAAAAGACGATATGGATATACTTATGGACCTGGCGCGTACGGAGGCGATAGCGCTTAAGAACGCCGAGATCATAGATGAGCTGAACGTGGCGCATGTTGAAAAATTACAGGCCAAGGTAAAGCAGGAGCTTGCCGCGATGGCCGACGGGATGTCGCATCAGTTCAATAATAAATTTCAGGGTATAGCCTATGCCGCGGGTTACGCGAAACAGACGTTGTCTTTGATAGACCAGGCATCGGTGCCGCCCGAAGTAAAAACCAAACTGAAAAGCGCCATCGAGACCGTGGGTCGCGCCGAAAAGAACGCTGTAGTAGGCGGAGATATAGCGCGCGGGCTTTTAAGTTTCAGCCGGCCGAACAGGGTGGCGTTCGACATGGTGAATATCGCGAGTAATATAGACGCGGTGCTGCAGCTTATAGAATATAAACATCCGGATTTTTCGAAGATCAAGGTAACAAAAAATATCGGCGAAAACCTGCCGCTGACGTACGCGCATTTGGGGTATTTTCAGGAGATGTATTTTATCGCCATAGATAACGCGTATGACGCGATACAGACGCGGCTTTTGGATGAACCGGAACTTTGCGGGGCGATAGAGATATCGGTGGAACACGATACGTTAACCGGGGAAATACGGATAACCATAAAAGACAACGGCATGGGGATGACGTCCGAGACGCTTGATAAGGTAAAGCAGGCTGTGCCGTATTTTACCACCAAGGCGTCGAGCGGTAAGTCCGGCTATGGGGCGGGAACTCAGGTATTGAGAAGGCTTATAGATTTTCACGGCGGCAGGATAATGTACGATTCGGAATATAATAAAGGTACGGCGATAACAATATTTATGCCGATCACTGACCGGCCGAAGGAAGAGGGGAACGAAAAAATTTAATATTATAGATCCCTGATAAATGCATTCGGGGATGACGAAATTATGAAACGTTTTGGGGTGGACATCACTTACAATGTCATTCCCGCATGCATTTAGCGGGAATCTATACTATGAAATATTATTGTGTATACATGATAACGAATCATAAGAGTGGAACACTTTATGTTGGTGTAACCAGTGATCTTGTGAAGCGGATACATGAACATAGAGCCGGCGTAGCGGATGGATTCAGTAAAAAGTATAATTTAAAACTATTGGTTTATTATGAAATGTTTGAAGATCCAGAGAATGCTATTCGGCGAGAAAAACAGATAAAAAAGTGGAATAGGGAATGGAAGGTAAAATTAATAGAAAAATGTAATCCGACGTGGAAAGATCTTTACAAGGAGATAATTTAATATTATAGATGCCCGATAAAAGCATTCGGGCATGACGAAGCCGGGGGATGTCCGATAGAAGCGTTCGGGGATGATAGAGTTTAGAAATTCGAGATTCGAGAGTCGATTTTATTTGGGAGGAACACAATGAAGATATTGGTCGTTGACGACGAAGTGGATATAACTGATTCTTGCGTGGGGTTCCTGAACCAATTAGGGTATGAGGCTTATGGCGCCAGAAATTCAAAAGAGGCGTTTGATGCGATAGATAAATATAAGCCCGACATTCTTCTTGTGGATCTGAACCTGCGCGAAAAGTTTACCGGATACGATGTGTTCAAGAAAAATCTTGAGGCCAATCCGCGCGTGCAGGCCGCGGTCATGACGGGGCTATACGAACGCGACGCCGTCGCGGATGCGTGCATGAGAGACGGGGCGAAAAAAGTTTTGCTAAAACCTATTCCGTTTGAAAAGCTCGTCGAGAGCATCAAGGAGATGGAGAAGAACATAAAATGAAAAACGGGGACATAAAAGGTTGTCGGTGTGTCCGCGGGGTTTCTACCGGGGACGTCGTTCTTGCTCCGGCGGACATGTAAAGCATGAGGGTATGATGGGCTGATGTCATTGCGAGGAGCAATGGTTAAAGGGTAGCGACGAAGCAATCTCATAAGTTTTTTATATATTTTGCATAGAGTGCTTCGCTTCGCTCGCAATGACAAAGGTGCAGAGATTCGAAAGTCGAAATTCGATTTAATATCAGGGATGTCCGACAAAAGCGTTCGGGCATGGCGAAGAGAAGCGAGGCCATAAAGGGAACAACATGACAGAGAGTATGTCTTTTCGAAAACATTTTCACGAGATAGCGAACAAGTTGCAGGGCATCGCCGTCAATTCGCGAGGGTTCGCGTACATTTACGGCGACGCCGGAATGATAAACGAAAATACAATAAATGAATTATCGAAGGTAATGAGCAGCGTTGAGGCGTATTATAAAAAAACCGTGGTTTGTGTCGGGGATTTGAATGATAAATTACGGCCTACGCCCGCGTTCCCGGACTGGCGGGAAACGGAAAGAAAAATACAGGACGAACTTTGCGAGATACGGGATCTTATCATAACGGTGCGAAAAATAGAGAGTTCGGTGAGGGCAGAAACGGTACAAAAGATCACATCCGCCGCCAAAGAGCTCAATAAACTTCAGGGAAAATGCGAGACGGTTACGGGGATCCTTTCCGATTTTAAAACCCGCCTTGTGGCGCTGGGCATATACGACGACATCGCGTAGAACAAATCCCATAAAACGGATCCATTATCTAGGTTTGCCTTTATGGCTGTTTTTGAGTAAACTTCGGATAGTCATTCATAAAAACACCACTTAAGGAAGAGGTATGAGCGAGAACGCTAAGACAGTTGATAATATCGTTTCAAAAATAAATGAATATTCAAGATTCGCGGATGAAGCAGAAAACCGCATAAATCAACGGGCTGAAAACGTTGAAGTTATCAAAAAAGAATTCAATGCCCGGATAAACGATATTTTTATCGGCAGTATTATGCCTTTTGAAAAAGAGTGTTACGGGAACGATGAAGCCGGGCGTTTTGAGGAATTCAAAAAAATTTTTATCGAAGAGTTTCGTCCGATGTTCTTAAAAGGCGAATACGCAGAATGGAGCCTGCGAAAGCCTTACGGGTATGCGGGGGATTTTAAGATCCTGGAAGATATATATTTGAATGCGCCGAGAACAGCCGGGATCAGGAGGCTGCATGATATTTATTACCAGGACCTGACGGTCTGCCACGCGGTACGGAACAGAAAAGAAGATTTTAAGAATTTTATTGTGAATGAGATCAACGGTAAAAACGGACATATAGATGTCATGAGTCTTTCTTCCGGGCCGGCGCGCGAAGTGAAAGAAATGGTGGATATCGAGGGGATCAAAAGCAAGGACGTGAGATTCGATTGTTATGACCACGATAAGAACGCGATAGAATACGCCAGAACCTCGACGAACGGGATGGGGAATATTGCTTTTTATGAAGCAAACGCGCTTAAAATGGCGCTTGCGAAGGATATTACGGCAAAAGTGCCGCGAAAATATGATATCATATATTCGATAGGGTTGTTCGACTATCTGAACGACCGGATATCGGTCAGACTGATAGAGAACCTTAAAAAATTGTTAAAGCCGGACGGGAAAATGATGATAGCGAGTGTACGCGAAAGATACAGCAACCCTTCGGTGATATTCATGGAGCTAGTCGCGGAATGGATGCTTGTTTACAGGAGCGACGAGGATTTCAGAAAGGTCTTTCTTGAAGCGGGATTCGGCGAGCAATCTCTCGCATTCTGTCAGGAACGCCAGGGCGTTATGCAGTACATAATAGCTAAGCGATGAATATTCAATTACCCATCGGACGGAAAAATGATATTCGAGATACACACACATTCGGCGGCCCATTCCAAATGCAGTAAAGCCGACCCCGTGGAAATAGTGAAACGCGCCAAAAAGAAAGGCACGCAGGGCGTTATTATCACGGAGCATCATTATTTGTGGACCGACGAAGAGCTTGCTTCTTTGAGGCGCGCCAGTGAAGTTGAAAAATCTTTTATAATATTGTCGGGGCAGGAAATAAAGACCGATATAGGACATGTGCTGGTGTACGGCGGAGACAAGACCATTGATAAAGCCGTTTCGCTGGAAGAATTAAGGCGTATATTTCCGGATGCCGCGCTTGTCTGGGCGCATCCTTTTCGTGACGGAAAAGTTCCCGGGGAAAAAGAGCTTTGTTCTTCGCTTTTGGACGCCGTTGAGATATTCAATATAAATCACACCCCGCAGGAAAATTATCTGGGCCTTACGCTCTGGCATAAATACAAGTTTACGGCAGTCGCCGGGACGGACGCGCATCAGGCCAAAGACGTTGGGCTTTTTACCACGCAGGTTTTGCATCCGGTACAGGATATGAAAGGTTTTGTGGAGGAGGTCAAGCGGGGCAGATGCGTGCCTTTTTTGAAAGAGATACCGAAATCCGGAAGTAATCTGGTGATCACCGAGATCACAATGGGCACGAAAGGCGGAGACGAGGTCAGGAACCGTCTGATAACAAAGAAATTTTCAGAAGAGAAAAAATGGCAGACGGCGAAGCGGTCTTTGGGAATAAGGGAAGAGATCTACGATAAAGGTTTTTCCTCAGGAAAATACCGCGTGCCGAAAACGCTGGATATAAACGAGAAGGATCGGCTGATAATAGAAGAAGGACAGCGCGGCGACATGCTTTTCGATACGCTTTTATACGTCGCGCCCGAAGTGGGGAATGAGTATTTTAAATTATCGGCCGAATGGCTGGCGAAAATGCACGGGCTCGGGTTGCGTGACGGGGAAAAGAGCAAGACCTTGAAACGCGAGGAAAAAAGATTTGTTTCATATTTGAAGTCCTTTGAGTCGACGAATAACCCGCATTGTCCTAAGGTCAGGAAGTTCATCGGGCTTCTTCAAAAAGAAACCGGGAAAGTTTTTGCTGACGATAACGTGGGTTTTGTGCTTTCGCACGGGGACTATCATCCGAAGAACATCATCATCGGGCAGGACAGGGCGCGCGACATAGGGACGCTTTATGTTTCGGTGATAGATTTCGACAGCGCGATCGCGATGCCGCCGGAGTTCGACATAGGATATTTTATATCGCAATTTTTATATCAATTTCATGATGATGCGCATGTTTTGAAACGCTACGGGGAAAAGATGTTCCTTAAGGCGTATCGCGCGATCTCGGACGGTAAGATAAATGCAAGGCTCGTGGCGTTGTTCCGGCTGAGGGCGAACATGAGCATCGCGTCGTTCCTTATTAAGGTGGGAAAGGGCGAAAGCCCGGATATGGAAATATTGATGAAGGATTCCGGAAAACTGTTCTCAAGATTATCTGGAAAATGAATGATGCCCGGACTAGAAAATGGAAAATATTAAAAAAGTCGCCGAGATACTGACAAAAAGCAAAAGGGTGTTGTTCATCACTGGCGCCGGAGTGTCGGCGGATTCGGGGCTGCCCACATACAGGGGCATATCCGGATTATATAACGATAAGAACACGGAGGACGGGATCCCCGTGGAGACGGCGCTGTCCGTTGTCACGTTGCGGACCAGGCCGGAAATAACATGGAAGTACATCGCGCAGATAGAGGCCAGGTGCAGGGCCGCGACTTTCAATAAAGCGCATGAAGTCATCGCCGGCATGGATGAATATTTTGAGAATGTAACGGTGTTCACTCAGAATATCGACGGTTTTCATAAAGCGGCCGGGTCGAAAAATATTATAGATATACACGGGGATATGCATCGTATCTTTTGCGAAAAATGCGGATGGAAAAAGAGCATAAGGGATTTTTCGGAGATAGCGATACCGCCGGTATGCCCTGATTGCGGGAGTTTGGCGCGGCCCGACGTGGTTTTTTACGGGGAACAGTTGCCGTACGATAAGGTGCAGAAATTGTCAAAGGAGCTTGAAAAAGGTTTTGACGCGTATTTTTCGATAGGAACGACGAGCGTGTTCCCGTATATACAGCAGCCGATCATGCTCGCGAGGGCGAAAGGGCGTCCTACGATAGAGATAAATCCGTCAGACACCGAAGTGTCTGATATCGTGGATATCAGGATACGTAGCGGTGCGGCAAAAGCGATGGGTGAAATAATGAAAACTTTTCTTTCGATAAAAAAGAAATAATAGAGCTGCAAAACGGAGGATCATGGACGATAAAAAATATGAGGTGGAGAATAAAGAGACCCGGGAACTGGTGGAAAGCCTGCTTAAGAAGTGCTCTAATCCGGATACGATCGATATTTTACGCGAGATAATGACAACCGTGGTGAAATTCGGGATTGAAAGTAAGGATAAGGCAGATCTTAAGCTGGTCAACAGCGCGCTCAAGGAGCTCCGGTATTCGTCCAGGATATTTTCTCCGTACAGGAACCGCAGGAAAGTGGTTATATTCGGTTCGGCGCGGTCAAAAACAACATCGCCCGAATATCTGATGGCCGAGGATCTGGCCAGGAAAATGACACAGAGGGGATATATGGTGGTAACGGGCGGCGGGCCGGGAGTGATGGAGGCCGGCAACAAGGGCGCCGAACAGGGCATGGATTTCGCTCTGAATATACGCCTTCCTTTTGAGCAAAAACCCAATCCGTATCTCGACGAGAAAGAACGACTTATAAATTTTAAATATTTTTTCACGAGGAAACTGGTATTCATCAAAGAAACCAACGCAACCGCGCTTTTCCCGGGAGGATTCGGGACGAACGACGAGGGGTTCGAGGCGATAACGTTGATACAGACGGGCAAGTCCATGCCGAGGCCGATAGTTCTTTTGGAGCCGCAAGGGTCGACCTATTGGGCGACTTGGATGGAGTTTGTAAAGAAGGAACTGGTGAATAACGGATATGTGAGCGAGAACGATATGGAACTGTTTTTTCTGACCGGCAGTGTCGATCAGGCTGTCAGATATTTTGAGGATTTCTACAAAGTATATCATTCGGTGCGATATTGCGGGGGATCTACGGTCATTCGTCTTAATAAACCTATTTCGAACGGGAAAGTGGCGGCATTGAACAAAGAATTCAAGGATATTATCGTTTCCGGTAAGATCGCTCTTTCCGGTCCGACTGAAGAAGAGATGCAGAAGGGAGAATACCAGAACCTTCCTCGGCTTATCATGAATTTTGATAAACACGATTATGGACGATTCTGTAAAATGATCAGGACAATAAACCAGGAATAACGCGTGTCGAAAGAAAGAGGGAAGATGACTGATACTTTTAAACGATTCGGGGTAGGCGCTGTTCTGCTTTTTATATTTTGTTTTTTAGGCATGACGGGATATTCGCAGGAGACTACCGATGTGGGGCAAATGGAAAGCATAAACGAGATCGAAACATACACGCAATATATGCCGGAAAGTTCGGTCGAGGCGATGGAAGGGCATGTCGCGATATTGAAGTCCGGAGGGGAATATTCGCACGAATTTAAGATATTGGACAAAATACCGCTGGACGCGGCGTTCAGGTTCGACTACATAAATATAGACGAGAATATATCGATAGAGCTTCCGGTCTCGCTTATGGAAACGGGAGTGGATCTTGATGTAAGGTTCCCGGTGTTCTTTGTGGACGATGTGTATGCCGGCGTCGGGATAAGCCCGTCCTTTATGTGCGACAGCGAGTCGTTCGGGGAAGAGAGTTTTATCATCCCGACGAGATTTCTCGCGATCTATGCGCCGTCCGAAAAACTGATTATAGCGGGAGGCGTGGAATTTTTCGCCGACGTCAAAGACGATATAAGGGCGGTGGGGGGAGTGATATACAGGCCGAACGAAAAATGGACGTTCGATCTTGCGAGCGACAGGCCGAATATCGTTTATACGATAAACGAGAATTGGGACGTCTTCGCCGAAGGGACATATACATGGGATGAGAAATATATAGTAAAAAAAGGCGACGATACGGATGTTGTGCTTGAATATAAAGAGACCACGGTCGGCGGAGGGGTCGCTTTCAAAATAAAAAAGTTCCTATTGGTTTCTTTTTCAATGGGCGGGGTTTTCGACAGGTCATTGAAATATTCCGAAGCCGGAGGCAAGGCCGATATCGACAAAGGTTATTATCTCCAGGGCCGCGGCATTTTAAATTTCTAACCGGGGACGTTTCCAAAACCGATCCCAGACCCGTCCCAACTTCAATCCCAGATCTGTCCCCGAGCTACGATCAGACCTGTCCCTTTAAAAAGAAAAATCGTCAACTATTTTATATAGCCCGTCTGATATTCGATCTTTATAGCTGCTCCATTGATATTCTTCCGCACGAGAGCATATCGCGGCCCTTATTGGATTATATTCAATATAAGACGCTACGTTTATCAGGTATTGATCATTTTGAATAACAAAACTTTTGTAGCGGTTTTGCCATAAGTGGCCGCATGTGCCATATTTCGAATTATAATACATGGCATAGGACAAGCAGACGCCGTGCATAAATTTGCTTATCGAGGCGGTCGAAACAGGATCCAGTAGAAGATGTATGTGATTTGTCATAAGGCAATAAGCGTAAAGTTTAGGCCGATAGCGTTTTTTATATCTTTTTAGGATCGAGAAAAATTTTGTGTAATCGTCGGCAGATAAAAAAATATTTTCTTTACGGGTTCCACGGCATATTACGTGATATGCCACGTTGTTCATTACAAATCGTGCAGTTCTTGGCATATAGCTACCCCCACTATATAGAGACACATTTTGTTGATGTTTTCGTTCAAAAAAATGAAAAAGGGACACGACTGGCTTTAAAACGGGGACGGGTTTGATCTTGAGGCCGGGACAGATCTAAGATTGGAGAAGGGACAGGTGTAAGCTCAATTTTAGAAACGTCCCGAGAATAACACGAGAATAACATAAAAATGTTGAATGGGGACGGGTCTGAGAATAAAATGGGGACAGGTGTAAATGCTCAGTAATTAGGTAACACTTTTGGTACAATAATACCGAAAGGAGAA
>DAONGE010000044.1:0-15967 GCA_035403965.1 Candidatus Omnitrophota bacterium
CTATCGGAGTATCCTTTGATTCGGATGGGGATCGCATAGCGTTCGTGGCCGAAGGCGGAAGAGAAGTATCGAATAATGAAATACTATGTTTGTTGGCGCAGGGAACGGATAAACCCATGGTTATTAACTCCAGAGCGACTTTGGGTGTATACGATGAAATGATAAAAAGCGGTTCTTATGCCAAGAAAGCGCGTGCCGGATATGCGTTTATTAAGCAAATGGCCCGTTCGCTCGGCTCTGACGTTGCGGGAGAGGAAAGCGGGCATTTTATGTTCGGTCCGGATTTTGTGGATGACGGGATAATGACGGCCGGTCGTATTTTTGGTGTAATCGCCAGAAAACAGGACTCAGAAGGTAAAAATTTCGCGATGTCAGCGAATGAGACGGGATATAACAAATATGTAAGCATGATTGACCGTATCAAAGTGGAGCTAAAAAAGCAGTCTGAAAAGAACAAAGCTATACCAAATGACCAGTGGAAAGATATTAACCAATCCATCATAAATAAACTTATTGCCGATTTTAGTTCGCCGGAAGCGGCAAAGAAAGGTTTTTGGCTGGATCCTGCCGTGAAAAAAGATGTATGGAAGGATGAAACCAAAATAGACGGTGAAGTCGATGGCTGCATGGTGTTTTTTGGCCGGCAGGAAAACGGTTTGCCTAAAGGGTGGGCCTTATATAGACCGAGTCTTTCTCAACCGGATAAAGTGTATATAGATATCGAAGCTGATACTCCGCAGAACGCTGCATTGCTCGCGGCTGAGTTGCGTACGGCGTTAGCCAAAGCCATAGAGGGAGAGGACGCTGATCTGGGATCTCTTACTGATCTTTTGAAAGTTGAAGATATAGATAAACGTATCGATAGGACCGTAAGCGAACGGGCTGTGCGTATCGGTGAAGTCCAGACAAAGAAGGCGCCCGGAACAAGTAACGTCACCATTACGGAGAAGACGCAATATGACGACTTATGTGATAAGTATGGCGAGAAGATGAACGAGCAAGATAGACAAAAACTAATAGGGAATATGAACAAGGTTTTTGACAAGAGGGGCCCGCCGAATATCACTAGAAAATTGCGGGGCTTTATCGATTCCGGGGTTCTGCAAATAAGGGTTGTTGATCTTGAAAAAGCCCAAAACGAAATGGGAAAAACTGTTATCCCTGACGCCAGATTCTTCCCCAGAAGCGATAAAAGAGTAATGGGGTTGGCTGCGTTCTATAAGCAATCCAAACAAGACGGTAGATACGTTTCCACTATTTACATTCCAAAAGAGATGTTGCCAATGCTGCTTCAGAATGAATATCTGGCCGCGTCCACTTTTGTTCATGAATATGTTGAAAGATTTTTGCCGGCTTTGAACGGCATGTCCCGCCATGGATATGCGGCGGCAATGGAAGAGACCGTTTCGAGCAATATGGCTAACGATCTGGGTCTGTCGGAATATACATTGTTCTATTTGCAAGAAGCCCAGGCAACTAAAAATCTTGATTATTTATATTATATTCTGGAAAATTATTCTCCGCAAAAAGATCCTACCGGCGCGCTTTTGCTATATTTGCACGAAAGAATATATGAGACACAAAAAGCTATGGGGAGTAAAACAGCTCAGGGGAGTAAAGCAGCTGAGGTGGGGCATGATGTTGCACGATATCTTAATACGCCTAAAAAGATCTGGCTGTGGTATAGGAATCAGTTGGAGTATGAACCGGATCCGATTAAACGACAGATGCTTGATCTGCCCGTAGAAATGCTTGATAAAACCGTGCGCGAAGTATTTGATGGAAACACTATTATGCTGGGTGTGGAGGATGTTTCAAATCTTACCGCCAAAGAGTATCTGTTCAAATACTCCATATATAAGATGAAAGAAATAAACGGGTTAGTTGACAATATAATTAGCAGTGGCAAGGTCAGTCGTAAGGCCGTGGAACAGGCGCTTTTTCAAATTGTCCTAAAAAAGGATTTGTCCAGTTTTTCCAGGGGGACAGCAAATCGGGATTTGAATCAGGATTATCTTAAAGAAGAGTGTGATTATCCAAGTGATTATCCTGAAACGATGTGGATGCCCAGATCCCCGGTACAACTTGAGGACGATTATTATATACGACAGCAGTATGATGTTTCTCTTCCCAAAACTGAGGTTGCTGAATTAGAAAGAAGAGTGGGGCTTGTAGATGTGCTTTTGGATAATACCGTGAAAGGGCTGTCGAGCAAAGAGAATATGAACGATAATATACAGCCTTCGGCGTTGTCCGTGATTGAAAAACACCTTATATTGTCGGATGAACTCTCTTCGTTTGAGAGAAAATTGGGATATAGGAAAACCGAGAAAGAATTTTTTGATGAATTTATTAATAGGGTCGATCCGAGCACAAAAGAAGTTATACCGATCACAAAAGGAGTCATGGTAAAGGAGATATTGTCTGGACTTTTGTCGCGTCGTGCCGATGTATGGATAGCAGCCAAAGTCAATTTCTTTACTCAACAGTTTTTGTCAGGCCAGATAGAAACTATACAGAAATCAAAACCGAGTGGAAAAATCATAGTGGGGATAATAGGCCCGGGCGGAGCTGGCAAGAGCACCATCGTTAAGATGCTGAGGGCCGCTTTTAAAGAGAAATACGGGGAGAAATACGCGGTATTGGAGTACGGTACAGATGCGGATGATTATCTGCATCCTAAATCGATCCGATATATGGCTGAAAAACCCCAGCGTATACCATGGCTAGAAGGTGGAAGCATGTATGATACGATGACCTTGCGTTCTCATCTTGAGTCTATAGCCGCAGGTAGACCTTTTACAACTTTAGGCGATCCAAAGACCGGAAAAGGCGGTGCGGAAATAGTGCCGCGGGATATAAATATAATCGAAGGAGTATATGCGGTGCATGAAGATGAGACCGCAGGCCTTTTTGATATTGTAATTGCTTTAGCCGATGAAAAAGACGATTCGGATAAGGATAAATTTCAGCGTAAAATGAAGCGAGATGCCAGGCGTTTCGGTATCGGGCGTGGTGGTTTTACTCTGCCTTTTGGTTTTTATGATTACGCGAAGAAACAATATTGGGAGCAGACAGATATAACCGGGGTGGATACGCGTGAAAAAGCGGATATCGTGTGGAGCCAGGATACAAATTCCGCGCGTATCAAGAAAACTTCTCTCAAGGTGCCGGTTGTTATTAACGAGTACCAGAGGCATTTTAATGCGCTTAAAAGAGGGTTGGCGTCTTACGCCAGTTCTAACGATATAAAGCCGTTCCAAATCGCTATCGAAGAGATAGTGCGCGATTATTCCGGGAACAATCTTTCTGACGAAGCTAAGGCCTCGCGCAGGGTAGCAATAACCGATGCGGCTAAAATATATCCTTTCTTCAGCTCGGGTTTATTGGATAAAGTAAAGGCGCGTATGGACGATTCCGCCCGCGCGGTCTTTAACGATATTATCAACGAAATATGGAATGATGCCCAGAAAATGATAGAGGGAAAATCTTGTGTCATAATCCCTGCCGGAGGGAAAGGGGCGACCGCGTTTCCATTCACCACATACGGTCCCCACGGTAAATTGAAATATTTAAGTACTGAGGTAGGATCTCGCGAAAAAACGCTTTTGGCTCTGGCTATAGAGAGGTCTTTGGATAGCTCTACGGGTGTGCATAATCAGAACCTTTTTGTGACGACGACTTCAGACAAAAAGACTGAAGTATATAATAGCGCCGGTTCGGTAGTGGATGGGGAGAATATTATCGCCGAGCCTGATGTGGCTGGAAAGTTTGTGGCCATATGCGTTTCTGCAATGATGCTGGAGAAGAAGTATAACAAACCGACGGATACGGTGGTTACCCTTATGACCACGGATCATCATATACCTGATGCGTTCCGTTCGAGATTAGGTGCTGAGATCCGTGAATCGCAGATATCCGCCGTATTGGAACCCGTCTTTTCTCTGATAGGCGCTAAGGATGCCAAAGGCAAATCAGCGAAGAATAAAGGTACGATATTGGCCGCGAAACAGGAAACATTTTCCAATAGGGGCGTTTATAGAGCAGATGTATTTGACGATATAGTAGATGAGGATCGTTTGGAAGGCGATTACCGCAACCAGGGACGGCAGTGGAACAGCGGCATGGTCTCATTTACCATACAGACCCTTTATGACGCATTAAAGCGATATGCTCCGGAATATTATGATGAGCTTATGCGTTTACGTAACTCCATAGGTACGATGGAAGAGGAGAACGTTTTAAAGTCGGCTTATGCCAGATTTAAAGAGCTTGATAGGAAATATTCGATTGCGGAACAGCCCAGGGTCTTTGAACGCCTGATACTTGAACGAATATCCGGTCAAAAAGATAAGACAAAACAACCTCTTGGAATGACTATGGTAAGCGGCCTGGAGCAATGGGGCGATCTGGGGTCCATTGTCGACAGACCGGTCGATTGGACGGGTTCTAATTTTACCAGCGGGGCTACACAGGATATCTATGTTGATCAGAATACGTCGGATTGTAATGTCATTACCGATAGGGAATGCCATGGCAAGACAATATACGTTTTAGGTATGACAAACGCGGCGATAGCATACAATTCGAAAACTGACGTGTTGGTAATAGCCGATAGGGATCAGGAGCGGAAAATAGGCGACCTTGTTGAGAGACTAAGCGTTGTGAGACCGAAGAAACCGGGAGACCCGGATCTTAATAAGTATGTGGAGCTTAATTATGATAAGGTGCCGATGACGAAGCGAAGCGCCGTTAATAAAAAATTAGACTCCGCCGGAAATTCTGCTATTGAAGACGTTAATGGAGACGCATATATATTCACTGAAAACTCGGATAACAATTGGGTGTACAGTGCCGAAGGGTTGGTCGCCATAACGTGCATGAAAGGGGTTTCCGTCATAAAAACGCATGACGAGATATTTGTTTATGCGAATGATTACAAAGATCGAGCGCTGACTAAGTTCAATGAAGTTGTGGCTGAGAGAGTGCAGCAGATCAAAGAACACGCGCAAAACGCATATGCTAGATTTAAGGAAGAAAGGGATGCCTATAAACTCAATCCGGACATGACTAAGGAGTTTGCAAAAACCGGTGCGGACGACTTTATATCCTATTACTATTTAACTGGAGAGATACTTGAAGATGCTGTTGATCTTGTCGCAAGTGTCGGGGCTTTACACGATGAAAATCTTTCTAAGGCGGTTATCGGTCCTCTCTTCCGTGATATAGTGGAAAAGCTGTGCGATTCGCATTCACGCGTGGATAGGGATACTTATTATAAAGTATTTTCCAGGGTTATAGACATCTGCAGAAAGGACGATTCGCCTGAAGGACAAAAACTTAATGCGAAATTGTCTGAGTTCGGGATTGAGAACGCCGCGCAGATGGCCGAAAGGAATAAAAGAGCGCATGAGGCCGGTAAATTTAATATGAAACGCGCGAACGATGTAAAGAAGATCTTTATACCGTATCGTGTAAGCGTAGGATCCGATATCGCGGTTACAAGCCCGATGATTAAAAGGATGACTGAGCTTTTCCCGAACGCCGAGATAATATTTATGGGCAGCGCAAAGCTTAAAACTTTATTCGAGGGGAACGATAAAGTGAAAGTTTACCCCATCGAATATGAAAGGCGCGGAGGGTTGATAACCAGGCTTAATACCTGGTTCCTGGTCGTGGATGGGCTTGAGAAAATGGGATTTAATAACAGCGATTGTTTGTTCGTGGATCCGGGTTCAAGGCTTCTGCAGTTAGGTTTGTTGCCGATAGCCCGCGGGGATATCACTGAAAATAAGGATGAACAGACATATTATATGTTTGAAATGGTATCACGCGGAGACGCGCACGCTTCTGTCGGTAAAAATGTGGAGCAGTGGTTAAATGAAGTATTCCCGTTGGAATCAGGGGAAAACGCGTTCTCAGTTTTATATCTGCGCGACGGGGATAAACGTTTTGCGGCCGATGTAAGCGCTGAACTTGGGCTGGATACTCGTTATAAGATCAGCATAAGCCTCGGAGTGGGGGGGAATTGGGATAAGAGCATGACCGTTTACGGGGAGAACCCTGATTTTGAGTCGGATCTTATCGGTGGACTGCTGGATCGCGGCATGGTGGTAATACTCGATAAAGGGTTTGGTTTTGAAGAAGAAACACGTGCTGAATACGTTGAACAAAAACAGGCGGAGAATGGAACGGTAATAGTTGAATATACGACTTTGCCGGATGGAAAAATCATAATGCTGCCGGGTGGATATAGCCAGAGAGAAATCGTTGCGCAGGATGAAAAAGGTAATCCAAAAGCTACAAAATTTACTTACAAAGATAAACATGGTAACTTTTTAGCGTCATGGGTGGAGGAAGGGAAGACATTAAAGGATTACACGGAAGCCGCTAATGTGGCTGAATTGCGCCGGCAGTTTGTCGAAGAATTTAGAGCGTCTAAAAGAGGTATGATAGTATTTAGAGGGGCTTTGGGCGGTATCGCGTCTTTGACCAATATCAGTAATCAATATGTAGGATATGATTCTCAGGGGCAACATGTGGCAAATGCGTTGGGCCTGCCTCTTGTTAGCATTTTTGCCGGATATAATACACCGGATTTCCCGGATATATGGGCTCCATACGGGAATAGTCCAAGAGGAATGGTTCGAGTAGATAATATGTTGCTTGGCAGGGAGAATATCGATTCGGCCAAGGTTTTAAGCGATTCTTTGAAAGTGGTAGATGGTGTCCGTGAAAAAATATACAATACGTTCGATGACGTTATGATAAATACCATTCTTCCTCTAACGGTCAGGATGGATCGCGGAGAGATATCTGTGGCTGAAGCCGTACGGACGATATCCGAGGTGATGCCGGCGGATCTGAAAAAAGAGATAATGCCTTTTGTTGTAACCAGGCAAGAACACAACTGGTATAAGGCGGATCCGGTCTATTCGGATGCCGTAGTGGCCAGGGCTTTGCGATTGATCCAGCTGGTGCATTACAAAGGCAATATGTTCCAAAGCGAATTTAATCCGGTCAGATATGCCTGGGCGGGAGAGGGGAATAGGCGTTTTTATAACGAACAGTCTCCTAAAGAGAACGCCAATGATATAGCCGAGGTTTGGTTCGGTTCGACAGTTGTTAAGGGCGGTAAAGAGGACAATCCTACCGTTATATATGGTAGTGAAATCGCGATGGGCGAGGAAAAACTCCCTGCTATACATTTGAGGGAGCTTATCGATGTGGCGCCTGAGGTTTTAGGGGGCGATCACAAGGAAAAGCCGTTCTTTGTTAAGTTCCTTTCTACCAGATTCGCTGATAAGGTCCATATGGGCTTTAACGCGAATATGGCGAATATAGGAAGGGATACGTACATAAGCTGGCTTATGAAGGAAAGAAAAAACACCGAAGAGCTTATGAACTCTATCAGGCCAGATTTGACTGCTGCGCAGTTCGCAGAATATTCCGCAAACTATGAGCAGTGGGTCAATATCGAGGCGGCCGAGAAATGGGCAGTGGCGCCTACGGATGCGCGGCTTCAGGCTTCGATAGCGAAGTTGCAGCCTTTCATGAAAGAAGGAGTGAGCGCCGTTGATCTATTCGGAAGGATCGCGGCTCAGCGAGCGGAACTTGTCAGTGTTTTAAATGAGATAGAATTGAAAGATGATATGGTGATATTGTCCCCGGCAGGTTATCCGCATGCTATCTTTGGGCTTTCTCACCAGACACATCCTACAAAAGTTATAGATAAGGACGATGGAACAAAAGAATATCCTAAAAATGAGGCATGGATAATAACGTCGGTTACGGATGAAGCGGGGAATAAACATATCGTTATCATCGAACCGCAACAAATGTCCAACGATACTTATAGTTTTGCGGATTTCTATACGCCGATCGTGTGGGATGGAAAAAATAATAATCCGAAAATGAGAAAAGATGTTACGGAAAATGATATAAGAAAGTATGTCGAACAGGGGCTTTACACGGAAAAAACAACAGAGTCGGCGGATTTCATCAGGCAGCCCGTTGATATCACTCCTGAAGGCGCGGTGAACGCTAAGATGTACTCTTTGATAGATAGTACGTCGCCGGTTTGGACAACTAAGTATTTTGTCGCGGAGAAGATCGTCCTTAATGATAACGGCATAATGCCTGTTTCGCCTATAGCGGATTCTTTTCATGAATTGCTTGTGACTAAAGGGTCGGTAGTCGTTAAAAGAGCCGGTGCCGGTGACGTTGTTTTGAGAGCCGGGGATTGGGTCCCGGTGTGGGCGACTATCGGTGAATATACCTTGGTGTCGGATACTGCGGCTGAAGTGTTAAGGTTCTATCCCGCCAAAGAATCGTACGATGCTTTGGAAAATGTTACCCGTACGGAAGAAGCTCCTGGAATAGAGAGTGCTGCGCTTTCATTAGAGGACGGGATGGCGGCTCAAGGCGATCAAGGTAAAAACGTTGTCAATGCTGCGCAAAAAGATGCGAACAGCATTGTGGATAACGCCGTTCTTGGCATAAACGACGTAAAAAGATTGGAAGAAGCGAATTCGAACGGCAAGAAAGTCCGTCTTCTTATTGACAAACAGTTATCCCCGGGGGGATTATCTGTATATAAAAAATTCTTTAAGAAGAATCTGTATCCATCGGCTACTTCCGATCGTGAAGAGCTTTTAGCTTTTGCCACTTTTGACAATGTTGAAAACATGGCTGCGATGCTGGATTCTGAGCATTATACCGATGTTATTGTCATGAGCGATAGAACGGATCCAAATGAGCTGGCCGCGTTGTCCCCGGAATTATCCGGTAAGATAAAAATGGCGAGAATGGTAAGCATGAAAGTGCCTGAACAAAAGATCGAAAAGGCGTTCGTTACGGAAATGCTTGCTAATGCCGTCAAGATCGGGTTGTTGACAGAGGAAGATATCGCTAACGAGACCGATCTTTTCCATAGTATCATGAATGCCTTTAAATATTTTACTGGAAGGGACGATATCAGCAAAGACGAACTTAAATTCATGTTGCCGGTATTAGAAGGGTCTTTGTCTGATAGGATGGCGTTCATCAAAAAATTATTAATGTCTGTACCGGTTGTGGCATTGAGGGTAAGTGAGACCGAGCTGAACAACAGGCGTAAAGTTATGTGGGCAGCGTAATACAAAAAGTACAGGCAGTATTTGTTGTGGACAGGGCGGGTATTCATCCCGCCCTGTTTTTTTTATTGAACAAATATGGAAAGAGTGTCCATATTGTTCCAATCAAGTTCACAATGTGTGATTTTTGTTAAGGCATATATAACTTTTTATTGACACAACAGTATCTTTATGTTAGCATAAATATAATAAGTGATATGCGGTATGTGCAGTTTTGGTGTATCAATAATGATTGTGAGGCGATATGATAAATACGTTTATAAGAAAGATCTTTGCCGTGTTTCTTATATTTGTTATGTGTTTCGATAACGTTTGTTATGGTCTTGCCACAGTGCCTGCTTCACAAAATCCAAATATTAAAAGAGAAATTAATGCTGTTTTAGAGCGTACTCAGGTCCGGTATGCGGAATCAGAGGACGCGACTAATCTTCTGAAAGCCAATAATGCTTCATGTTTACTTCTTTCTTCCGGGAAATACCTGGTGACTAAAGAAGTTGCGAAGGATGATCTGAAACTGTTAAGGGCAACTATCCATGAAGATATCGAAGCGATAATGCAAATACTGCAAAGGAACAAGCCGTATAAATATCGGGGGATAAAAGATCTGATATTAAAATATTTTCCTCCGGAGGCTGAAAATACTCTTCCGATAGAACTATATGTGAATCATACGGTTGCGCGAATTTTTGAGTGGCTTGTTCTTATTGAACAAGGGATTTTGTTCGAAGATCAAATCCCGGAAGACAGCGTGATCTTTGTTAAAAAGGCTGAACCGATAATAAATGCCTATAGACATAGTTATTTTACTTCAGAGTTTTGGGATCCCGTCTTGAGGGGGGAAATGATAAGGCTTGCGCTTAGGGATGGGATGCGGTTTTATCAGGTGGCAAATGATGAACCCATTGATGACGCTAAAGGCGGGACGCCGATCGTACCTATGAGAGAGGGGATTGAGCGTCTGAAGGAGTTTATAGCGGTGAAGTTGGCACAGGATCCGGATAAGCCAGTTGTCATAATGGTGGACGGCGTCGCCGGAGCCGGGAAAACGCAGTTTTTAAGACAAATATTGCCGCGCGGAGGACAGGTCAGATTGATAAACCGTGATGACTATACATATTCTTATAGGGATAACGACTCCTATGATGAGGTGACGGATATAGATTATGCCCAGATAGCCATGGATATTAAGGAACAAACGGAAAGAAAGGATGTCAAACTTGTAATTTTTGAGGGATATCGGGCGTATTATCTGCCTCTGGACGTAGATTTTAAGGTGAATTTGACGGCAGATGAAGGTGCCAGAGCGAGCAATATAGGTCAGGATAAGTATCCCCGTGTTGGGAGGTTGCGCGACAACGAGACTTTGGAAGCTGGGGAATATGATCTTATTATGGATAACAGCGAGCCGTTCCGTTTGACCATCTCTGAGAAGATAGACCTGCTTGACAGGGTTTCTCCGGCAGCCCCTGATCCGGGTTGGGTGGATGTTTTGTATGGTGGTTTGAGCTGTTATCCAAAGTATGCGAATTTAATGGAAATATTTGAACAGTGGCAAGAATATTATGAAGGCAGAACTTACGAAAAATTGTTTTTGGCGTTGACTATGGCGCTGAGCCCGGGGCTTGATATAAGTGACGAGATACGCAAAGATAGTGTGGAAAATATTATATATGAAGTTCATGGCATAAGTTCTGATATGCTGAGATGGGAGATGTTGTTTTTGCTTGCCGACAGGATGAGCGGGGTGGAGCTGTTTACCGCGCGAGCGGATGAATTGTTTGATGAGGTGTTTTTGCTTCTTGCAGATAGGGCTGAAAAAAGTGGAGATAATGATTGTAGGATATTGAGTAGCTTGTTAAATAGAGCAAAAAATAAACATACGGCCGATAGGGTTTCAGCTGCCATCA
The DNA here is from genome assembly GCA_035403965.1 of Candidatus Omnitrophota bacterium. Lineage (GTDB taxonomy): Bacteria > Omnitrophota > Gorgyraeia > Tantalellales > Tantalellaceae > DAONGE01. The sequence continues at coordinate 11,042 of DAONGE010000044.1, forward strand.
AAGAATATGGGTTGAAGGGAATAAAACCATCAAGGCTAATATCTGAAAGGGACGACTTGGATCGATCAGGGCTTGAAACGATAGACGACATATTGTCGTTGTACCCCCATTCGGATCAAGTATGGCGAGTAGTCAAATTGGCAAAGAAAATGATGAGATTTGATGATATGGAGAACGAAATTGGACAGTTATTGGATTGGTTGATAGTAAAGGGAGAGGATACTCTTTCAGGCAATTTTCTTGCGGATATAACTGAGTATGATAATTTGTTACCGAAAGTTGAACTTTTATTTGATCGGCTGCTGGTTAGGGCTAAAAAAGAAGATGAAAAAAGTCGCGCGAATAGCCACTTCAATGTTCGCTCAGTGCTGAGAGATATGGGCCAATGTCCCGCTTTAAGCGTTAAAGTGACGGCCGAAATAGATAAATTGGGGTTAGAGGAGCCCCAAAGAACCCTTCTTGAATTATATGCGATGTCAGGGAGAAAACACTTAAATAAAGTCTTTGTGGAAAATATGCTTATTATGGTAAACAAGGTTAAAGGAGCGAGATTGAATAATGGGCCCTGCGCGGATGATGTGTTTAGAGAGGTCACGGAAAATTTAGTAGAACAGAAATATCTCCAAGAGGCTTTGGTCGTTGCGAAGGCGATCGAGGATGCGCAGTGTCGTGCCTTTTGTATGGAGAAAATCGCCGTGGAGATGTCTATGTCAACCGATTTGTTGCCTTTGGCGGTTTCGGTTTTTAGGGAAGCGGTGAGAGCATTTACTACAGAAAAAAGAAACGAGTATTTATCGTTGCATAGGGCCGTGTTTTTGGCGGCACAGGACGAGTCCGGATGTTTAATGCAAGATGTCGTGAAATATATAAATTCTTTAGGGGACCGTGTTAGTTATAGATACGATAACATTCTGTCTTTGCGGGATCAGATAGTTGAATATTTAGAGAACGAGCTTAGAACGAATCCTGGATACTCGCAGGCAGTTACCGGGAAATTGGTTGAACATTCTGAGAAATTATTAGGGGCTCAATCGCTCGCCGCTGTTGATGCTCCCGGCCGAATAAATGATGTGACTGCAAACCCAGAGTCGTCTGGAGATGTTGTCCGTGTGGGGGATGCGGAGATGCATATAAGCGACGCAGCCGAGCCTGTGACCATGGAGGATGCCCCGAAACAAGTAGTGGTGAACAAGGATTTTGACGATATCCCGCATGAAGCGAAACTGTTTTTGCTTGAGACCATGATATTCGAAAGCTGCGTGGAAGATGGTGAGAGTATTGCGATGAATTGGTCGAGAGGGCTTGATGCCAGTCGTAAAAATAAGTTCAAGCAGAATCCATATCAAAATACAGATTTCAAAAAGGTTGCATTTTTTTCTATGGATGTCGGATCATTTGCCCGGGAGTCGGCTGATATCGCTTTAGAGGCAGCTGGCGGGGATCTTATTGCGGCATTCGATATGGTTTATAAGAGGATGAAGACACATGAGAGAGCTGAAGAATTTGAGGATGAGGAGATTGCTTTCGTGTCCTATCAGTTGTGTATTGACAACCGAGCGATTCTTAGAGAGCTGGGATGCAAATTCAGGTTTTGGTTACAGGATGACGATCCGTGGGAATGGCCTGTGAAAACATATAATATTTGTGTGCAGCCAGATATGAGCAAATATTCTGAAAAGATCAAGCCCCTGATCGCCGATGAAAGAGTGCCTAAAACCGAGCGAGTCGGTGATGCATATGAACTAAAGTTTGATACTGCAAGGGCGCCTTCTAAATATCTTTTGGAAGTGTTAAATGCCGATCCCGCAAAAGCCGATGAATGTAAGTCGTTTGGGAAATTACGTCTGTTTACTTTCCGGGAACAGGCCGTAAAACTATTGTGCTATGACGGGTATCCGTTGATGGCGTGGTTAAACAGGGGCGGCAAAGTTGAGGAAATAGACATACTTGAAATATGGAGGGATCCGGGATTATATAACAGCCTGGTCGCCGAACGTATGCTGGGGAGATGTATATTCGGATTGATCAATGATGGTAAAAAAAAGGTCATTAGATCACATGAGGATGGAAACATTCCTTATTGGGATTCGGTCCTTCCCGCTTATCATGAATTTACTGAATTAATGCTGTCTGTCGTGCATAGAAGGTTAAGAATAAATGAAGGGACAAAGGTTCTGGATCTGGGGTGTGGGTCCGGCGTGATAGCGGTTGATCTGGCAAGTAAAATACGCGAAGATTTTTCGGTTGACGCGGTTGATATTAATCCGTACGCGGTGGCATGTGCAAGGGGATATGTGGCCAACGTTGGTTTGTCGGATAGGATCAATGTGTGGCAAAGTGACCTTCTTTCACGTGTCCATGATAAATACGATATAATAATTTTCAATGCTCCCCATTTTCGGACGATCCCGAGGAACGTTGGCGATGGCGCTCTCTCTAGTGATGATGTTGGCGGTAAATTGGTGGAATCTTTGTTTGCGTCTCTTAAAAGTAGACTTAGGGAAGGGGGATTTTTGTATATAATGAACAGCAAGTATGCTCCGATCGTTGAATTGGCCCAAAAATATGGTCTGGAAGCCGAAGAGGACTTCAAGTCATCCGAAAAAGATGCGGTTGTTTATAAGATAAGGGCCGGAAAAGTAATGTCGCAGGATAGTTGTCCCGGAGGGATGAATCTTGTGCAGATGGCAAAGTGTGACACGAACGGCGCTACATTTCTGCTGACGGATCTTATATATGCGCAGCTTCAGGAAGACAGAACACATGAAATACGATACGATACTTCACGATTGTCGCCTTCGCAGGTGCGGCTAATAGAGATATATGTGAATATGTTAAAGGCGAGAAGCGTGGATCCTGACAATATAAAAGCGAAACCGTTTTCCAGTAGCGCCGGCTCAAAAGAGTCGTTGATAGCTGTCTATTGTACCGGCGCAGGATTTAAAGGAGAGGGGCATGTTGATGTGTCGGTGTCCGGTAATGATTTAAAACAGTATCTGTTAAGGGTGGTTGGTATGATAAATATAGCGCTTGCGTCATCAAATATCCCTGATAAGCTTGCGGACGGTGATGTCTATAAATATCAACAGTTGATGAATTATATAAAGATCCAATATGAAAAAACATTTTATCTCAATCTTGAGATCCCAAATAGTACGTTTGCAATATTGCAAGTGCTGAAGAACATAATTATAGACCTGCCTAAATCTATGCGAATGGATGCGGAGAAGGTTGTAGATGAGTACAATAGGATGGTCGGTGAAATGCTTATTAGAGCGTGATTTTATCTGTTTGTCGTCATTGGGGTAATAGTTCAGTTTTCCACGGTACAAAAAGTGGTGGGTGAGTAAATTTGCACTTGGATTAACGCTTAGGGGGGAAAATTGGCGTTTGTAGTTTCAGGAGAGAGCAGTATTTGCCGTAATGTTTCAAGCGGATCTATGCCTCTCAGTTTGACTGTTTGCAGGATACTTGTACAAACGGAATGAATTTTTGCCCCATCATATGACCGGCTACCATTTGTTATTTTTCGTAATATTACATTCGGTCTGATTTGTTGCTCCGCGTGATTGTTGTGGTAGTCAATATCCCTGACATATAAAAACGTAAACATTTCGTTTTTGTGACGTTCCAATCTTTTCGCGAATCTGCTCAGTATCTTTTTATCGGGATTCGGGAACGCGAAATCATTCAAGCTGGATACTATGCGTTCGCTTTGCGCTAAATATGTTTTATCCCATTCACAATTTTTATATTTCTCATGCAATGCGATTGCTCCTTCAAACATCTTTTTCAATCGTTCGCAATACCTGATCACATCTTCATCTCCCTGCCAATATTCAATAACCTTCTTTAGATCTCTCAAAATATGCACAAGACATTTCTGCTTACCCTTTGCCAGTATTTTGTTGTATGCCGATAAATAATCCGAGATCAGCACCCCGTCATATGATTGCCCAAGAATATTTTCAACAACTTTTTGCCCTCGCCCTTTGTCTATGTGTGTTATGCTTGTTTCCTTGTTTGAAAATTTCCATAACCACGCCGTTTCTTCGTTTACCCGCCAGCCGGTCTCGTCCGCGTGAATATGCGATCCGCGCACTAACTCTTTCCGGAGATTCTCCCATATCCCGGACGCCTTCTCGGCAAATTGGCCCTTAAAACCTGTTATACTCGATACGGTGATCTTCATATTGAACATCTTTTGAAAAAGCATTCGTATATCCCGTTCGGATATCTTTACGTCATGCTTTAAAAATATACTGAACGCCTTCGCAGTCGGACCAATTGAACTCTTTGCCAGTTCGTTCTCTCCATGACCGGTAACTGTTTTTCTACAACTACTACAATAATACCGCCGCTTTCTGTATAATACGGTTTCTGTCCTTGGCAAAAATATATCTTCTTGAATATGTTCTTCTACTCCGGCACATTCATGAATATCTTTCGACCCGCAACAAGGACATACTTTTAGGGTAACTTCTTCAATCCGATCTATCTGCTTGGGTTTCTTTCTGGACCAACCGATATGTTCAAACAGACCGCCTTTCTTTTTGAGCGGCGTCTTTGTTGTTTTATCTTTTGGAGGTTTCTCTCTTGATCTATTAAAATAATCAGACCTTAGTTTATTAAGTTCAAATTTGAGAAGATCTATTTCTTCGTGCAGAGTTTTAATTTGCTTCTCATATTTGGCACAGTCGCTACAACCTCTCAAAGTATCATCTCCTTGTTACTCGAAGTTTGCCACAAATATTTCGGTTTTTAAATACTATTAACAAAAAATTGCATAGCCCTTCTCGACGCTACTCATTTCAGACGATTGGCAGGAACGTGAAAACAACATTATTTTCTGCGGATAGATGAACTATTACTATAAATTATGATACCGTAGAGTGATGTTTTAGGAGAAAATATTGTTAAGTTATA
>DAONGE010000045.1:0-15721 GCA_035403965.1 Candidatus Omnitrophota bacterium
GATCGAAAATAACAGGGTATTTTTCTAAAGAGCGCAGAACTTCCGAACAGGCGGATTGTGTTGAAAATATCGCGCGTCCACGGGAGAAAGAACACAAACTTCTCTTGGCAAATCGGACATGCCTGCCGTGGCGATGAAGTCTTGGGATTGATTTTGGAAACGTCACGGGATCACGCGGTGGCTTTGTAGACTTTAAAAAAAGCGTCGACGACTTTGGGGTCAAAGTGTTTTCCGGAACCTTCTCGCAGGATAGTGAACGCGGTCTTTTCAGGAAGAGCTTTACGGTAAGGACGGTCTGAAGTAACAGCCTGAAACACATCTGCCAGACTTATTATACGCGCCCCTAAAGGTATCTCATCGCCGCGTAAACCATCCTGATAACCGGAACCGTCATATTTCTCATGATGATATAAAACGCATGGAACAACGTCCTTAAGCGGATGCACGTTACGGATTATTTCCGCACCTATCCTCGGATGTTGTTTAATGATCGCGAATTCCGCCGCCGTAAGCGCCGCTGGTTTTTGCAATATTGTCCGATCGATCCCAATTTTCCCAATATCATGGAGCAAACACCCCATACGCACGTTCATTATGTCATGTTCTTCCATACCAAGATAATCCGCGATATCCGCGGCGTAATTGGACATAATGGCAGAATGTTCACGTGTATAAAAATCCTTTGTTTTGACCGCATTTGAAAGCGCGTTCACGAATTCCATCGTATATTTGAATTCGTCACCATACACCGCCATATGATCGTCGGCCGTCATCTGATGTTCTTTGTACTGCAACGGAGAACATATCATGACGGAATTCCCACCCGCTTTTTTCGCCTCTTCAAGTTTATGTACGGCACGGTCGAGAAGCTGTGCCGGTGAAAACACATCACCACAATACGGATAACCCGCAACGGACATACATGTAGTGATATTCACCGGAATATCACTCGCTTCGGCCCGGAATTCATGCGTATTTATGATCGAAAACAGCGCCCCTGCCATTCGAAACGCCTTGTTTACGTCCGTATCCGGCATTAGAACGGCAAACTCGGCGCCACCGAAACGCGCCGGCATATACGTACGGTCTATATGTTTTTTTATAAGATGCGAAAGACGGCAAAGTACCATATCCCCTTTCGCGAGGCCATGCGTGTTGTTTATCGAATTAAAATAATCAACGTGGATAAGAAGAATGGACATCATTCTGTTCTCGGCAACGGCCCCCTCGAACGACCTGTTTAGGAGATCCATAAAATAGCGATAATTATAAAGTCCGGTCTGAGGGTCGATCGTACGGTATTTTTTTAGGCGATCCTTGGCGCTTTTTATGTACCTTTCCTTATCACGAAGAGTCTTTTCCGAAACAGCCTGATTAGTAACGTCCAATCCGGTCAGAACGAACTTCACCGGAAGACGGTCTTTTTCCTTCTCAACGGTATATTCGTTCCAGATAAGGACTTTTACCTCGCCTTTTTTTGTTAATATCGTGGTTTCCCGGTTCTTAAGCCGTTCCGTCCGTGAACTTCTAACAAAAAATTTAGACCGATCGGCAGGTTCGTCATGCCCTATCGAAACGAACAGATCACTTAGAAATCCGGGAGGGGTCATATAAAGGACTTCTTGAGAGGTATAGCCGGTTATCCGCTCGGCCTCCTTATTCCAGAAAACAACATGCCCAAAAGAATCAAATCCGATGACGACTAAAGGTATCTTGTCGATAAAATCCAATGAGAAGGACAACGTTTCGTTTGAGGACTCCACTTGTTTACCTCCTGAAAGTAACAAGGTATCAAACGTTAATTTTTGGTTTATTTAAGTATACACAATATTCCTGAGAAGGATAGCTGAATTTTTTACATCTTAACATTTTTGTCGCGATATCCGCACCCTTCGCGCAAAGTTCCAAAACGGATATGCTCCGTTATAGGCACGCAGGTAAAAACACTTCCGGATATCGTGCGCTGAGGACCGTGATGTGTTCCATAAACACGGCAAATATAGGTCCCGTCGCTCTGGCGCGACAGATTCTCGCATGGATCATCCCCTGCCCCGCAACAAAGACCACATCTTAGGCATTTTGACTCAAAGTCGGAATGCTTTTCGTTCAGATATTGTTCAAGACGGGCGCTGTCGGTCATAGAAGATCACATATAATGTCGGTGAGAAAAAAGAGCCCTGATCGTCTTACCTATCAGAACAATGATAAAAAATATAAGGACAATAAAAAAAACTCCCGCGACCAAAGCAAGGATTATAGAGCTGATCCCAAGTATCAGCGGCCACACAAGAGCAACTACAAAAAAGATACAAAGGGACACGATGACAGCAACGAGACCTATGACAAAATTCTTTACTGTTTCCATGGTACTCCTAAACGATTTTGGGAAGTATCTCCTCTAGCTCGAGATCTGTGAGATTTTTGCGCCGCAGAAAACATACACCAACGTCATAAGATAGTCCCGGTTCGCCTTCGGCAATTCTGACGACACGACCGTATACCCCTCCGCCGCGGATTATCAGATCAGTCTCGATCTCCGAACAGATATTCATCATCTTCTGGTCCAGCTCAATCCAAAGAATACTTGAGAGAGCCGGAGGAATGTTAGCGGTACGTATCAAAACCCCGCTGGGGCTGACATTACGCGTCAATATCTCCGATCTCGGCGAAAGCTTATTGGCTTTCACTTCACGCACGGCAAGCGTTTCGGAAAGATCTATCCTCAAAAATTCTCTTTTTTCCTCGAACTCACTGCTCATTTTAGCTCCCGTTTTGCGTTATCAAATCATAAGATCATTTTATAACATTTCAGGCTTTATCTCAACGCACAAACTTCATTGCATTTATTCCATGGCCTTTTACACCCGTTTACAACGATCTTTTCACATAGCTTACACCATTTTTAAATATTTGCAACCCAACCCCGAGGGAGGAATCAGACTTATCCAGCCTCTGCCAGAAGGGATGCTGCAGATACGAAACATGCCGTTCCGGGTGAGGCATAAGCCCTAATATCCTACCGGTAGGATCGCACACACCGGCTATCCGGTCAACGGAACCGTTCGGGTTATCCGGATAATCAACAGCTTCCCCGTTTTCATCGGAATACTGGAATACGACCTGTCCGGCTTTCCACAAAGCCTCAAGCACAGACTTATCACATGGTATAAATTTACCCTCGCCGTGAGCGACCGGTATAAATATCACTTCCGGTAAACCTTTCGTCCAGACACAGATATCTTTTTTTGTGACCACCTTAGAGAGATGGATCCACCTGTCTTCGAATTTACCTGAATTATTTCGCGCCAATGTGGCCTCCACGTCGCCCATATCCTTACCTGCGACATTTGGTAAAAGCCCCATTTTTACCAGTATCTGAAAACCATTGCAGATGCCAATCACCAGCTTCCCGCTTTTCACAAACTCAACGATCTCATCCTGCAGGGCATTTCTAAGTTCATTGGCAAGTATCTTCCCACTGGCGATATCGTCGCCGTACGTAAATCCTCCCGGCAGCGCCAGTATCTGGTGATCCTGGAAATATTTACGTTCCTTGATCAACTCGTTGATATGCAAAAAAGTAACTTCAGATCCGGCCTGAGAAAAAGCATGTGCGGTTTCCTTGTCACAATTCGTTCCCGCCGTGCGGAGTATCAATGTTTTAACCTTATTCATGCATAACCTTTCGTATTGTGGTTTTCCAGAACGACTTTACTTCCTCAATTTCGGCGTCGACGACAACTTTTCCCGAAAGCCCGGAAACTGTCAGTTTCCCAGTCCCGTTGACCTCGCCGATAAGACCGTGATCTATGCCTTTCATGTGTTTTTCGAACTTTGTCTTGCACCTAGCCGGAATCTCAACGATAAATCTCGAATTAGATTCCGAAAAAAGCAGCACATCGTCCCTTTTTACGGAATTTTCACACGGTATACCGTGAAGAGATATCTCGGCGCCAAGATCAGCACCGAAAAGCATCTCGGAAAGCGAAACTGCTATCCCTCCTTCAGAACAATCATGACATGAACGGATAAAACCTTTTTTTATCGCGGACACGACACGTTCCATGGTTTTAAGCGCCGTTTTCGGACGAACCCTGGGAACTACTCCCCCGTTCACTTTTTTAGCGGCAAAATACTGAGAAGCTCCCATTTCCTGATATGTTTTTCCGATCACATAGAGAAGATTCCCACTTTCCTTGATATCGGCCGATACGGTCTTACTGACATCATCTATCACCCCGATGGCCGAGATTAAAAGAGTCGACGGTATCGCTACCGTCTTCTTCCCTGTATTAAATTCGTTGTTGAAACTGTCTTTTCCTGAAATGAACGGAGTACCGTATGCTTTAGCGATGTCATAACAAGCGTACGATGCCCTTACCAATTTGCCAAGTTGCACCTGATCGTCGGAATTCCCCCAACAGAAGTTATCCAATATCGCAACCTTATCCAGATCCCCGCCAACAGCGGCTACCTGGCGAAGCGCTTCATCGATGGCTGAAGCCGCCATCCAATACGGATCAATATCCCCATAACAGGGATTTATACCGTTCGATATCACTACCCCTTTTACGCTGTCAAGCACCGGGCGTATGATTGCCGCATCTGAAGGCGCATCGCGATAAACGCCTATAAAAGGCTTAAGAACACTGCCGCCCTGCACCTCATGATCGTACTGCCGCACTACCCATTCTTTACTACAAACGTTCCACCCGGCAATGACTTTTTTCAGGTCATCCGTCAACGATCCTGCTAATTTGAAAGTTATCTCTTTATTCTCTTTAGGGGCTTTCCATTTTGCCTTTTTCGCCGTATACGGGAGACCGTCATGAAGAAATTTCATATCCAGTTCGGTGATCTTATGATCCTTGAAATATATCCTGAGCTTTTTGTCGTTTGTAAAGTTCCCAATAACGGTCGCTTCAACGTTCTCGCTTTTAAAAATATCGAGAAGGGCCTTGAGCTTCTTGGGTTTCACCGCGAGGACCATTCTTTCCTGCGCCTCGGAAATCCATATTTCCCATGGTTTAAGCCCCTGATATTTTAACGGCGCACGTTCAAGATAGACTTCCGCACCCGTATCCTCACCCATTTCGCCTACAGCACTTGAGAACCCTCCAGCGCCGCAATCGGTTATCGCTTCATAAAGTTCAAGGTCCCTGGCCTTTATCAGAGTATCCACCATTTTCTTTTCGGTTATAGGGTTACCGATCTGGACCGCCGTAGACGAAATAACCTCGGACTCGGCTGTAAGTTCGGCTGAAGAGAATGTCGCGCCGTGTATTCCATCGCGTCCGGTCCTGCCTCCAATGGCAACAATAAGATCTCCCGGGGAAACTTTTTTCGTCGAGAATTTTTTAGGCATGATGCCAACGTTACCGCAAAAAACGAGCGGATTTCCAGTATATCTTTCGTCAAAGCATATCGCACCATTGACTGTAGGAATCCCCATCTTGTTGCCGTAGTCGCGCACCCCGCCCACAACACCCTTCATAACACGTTTCGGATGCAAAGCCCCTTTCGGTACTGACGCAACATCCGCATCCGGTATACCGAAACAAAAAACATCGGTATTCGCTATCGGTTTCGCACCGCGGCCCGTACCCATACAATCCCTTATAACACCGCCCACGCCGGTCTCGGATCCTCCGTACGGTTCAAGTGCCGAAGGATGATTATGCGTCTCGACTTTAAAGCACACGTTATTATCTTTATCAAAACGTATCACGCCGGCATTGTCTTTAAACACAGACACGCACCACTTTTTATTCAATTCCTTAGTAACCTTCATCACCGTATTGCCTAAAAGGTTCTTAATTTTTTTGCCGTTAAAAACGATATCTCCCCGCATCGTTTTGTGTTTACAGTGTTCGCTCCATGTCTGCGCGATCGTTTCGAGTTCACAATCCGTCGGATTGCGTTTAATCTTTTTGAAATAATCCTTTATAGCCTTCATCTCGACCAGATTAAGATAAAGCTGCCCTTTTTTGCTAAGATTCATAAGATCCTTGTCGGACATGGATACAATGTCCACATACACAGCCTTAAATTCGTACGCGGCTATCTCTTTATCTTTTTCTTCCGACACGACCACATGCTGGATTATTTTATTGTACAAAAGTTTATCGGCGATCGACGCAGCGTCAGCCTTTGTAAGATCTCCGTACAGGATGAATTTTTTCGACGTTTCCACCGAATCCACGCTGTCAATTCCCATATCATGAACGGCTTTCATCGCGCTTTCCTGCACCGGATCCATAACTCCCGGGTTATACGCAACCTCAACCGTTTCAGAATGCACCCCCGATACGGGGACAAATCCTCCGGCAATATTATATTCCTGTATTACACGGTCCGCGAGAAGCTCGAACGCTATCCTATCCGCGTCGGATGCCTCTATCTCCCCCGACAATGTGTAGACCTCGATATATTCGGCGTCTTTAAGCACATTTATCCCTATATCTTTTACATCTCTTTTTAGAGTTTCGACGACCGCATCATACTCGCCTTTTTTATTTCTCACTTCTATACGTATTTTTTTCATTTTTCCCTTTTCGTTTGATTATATCCTCACAAAAAACATACCAACCCACTTTACTCCCATTCTATCGTACTTGGAGGTTTGGAACTAATATCATAAACGACCCTATTTACGCCGTCCACCTCATTGATTATTTTATTCGACATCTCCCCCAATACGTCATATGGAACCTTAGCCCAGTCCGCCGTCATACCGTCAACACTGGTCACCGCGCGGATCGCGGCGACGTTTTCGTAAGTTCTTTCATCACCCATCACGCCCACGCTCTTCACGGGAAGAAGCACGCCGAACACCTGCCATGTTTTCTGGTACACACCGTGTTTTTTCGCGATATCGACTATAACCCAATCCACTTCACGCAATATATCGAGTCGTTCTTTAGTTATCCCACCCAGTATCCTGACCGCAAGCCCCGGTCCTGGGAACGGCTGCCTTTGTATGATCTCTTCAGGCATACCCATTTCCCTGCCAACCGCACGGACTTCATCTTTAAAAAGGTCCCTTAGCGGCTCGACGAGTTTAAGATCCATTCTTTTAGGGAGTCCTCCGACATTGTGATGCGATTTTATTGTCTTACTTGGGCCTCCGAAAAAAGACTGTGATTCGATAACGTCCGGATATAACGTTCCCTGTGCCAGATATTTAGCGTTCCGTATCTTGTTCGCTGCGTCCTCGAACACGCGTATGAAAGTCCTGCCGATGATCTTTCTTTTTGTTTCAGGCTCAGCGACCCCTCTTAAAGCCTTAAGAAACCTGGCTTCTGCGTCAACTACGGCAAGATTCAATTTTATATTCTTTGTGAAAAGCTGTCTGACCCTTTCTCTCTCTCCCTTTCTAAGAAGGCCGTTGTCGACAAAAATGCAGTGTAGTTGTTTGCCTATCGCTTTATTGAGGAGAACCGCCGCTACAGTGGAATCCACTCCGCCAGAAAGCCCGAGAATCACCTGATCGTCACCGACCTGGCGCTGTATATCTTTTATTTTATGTTCGATGAACGATTTCATTGTCCATGTCTTCCGGCAGCCGCATATACCGAAAAGAAAATTTTGAAGTATAGTCTTCCCATTTTCCGTATGAACTACCTCGGGATGGAACTGCACACCGTAAATTTTTCTTTCCTTATTTTCGAACGCCGCGTTCTTCGTATTATCGCTCGTTGCTACACTGACAAATCCCGCAGGCATACGATCGACTTTATCGCGGTGGCTCATCCACACCACACTTTTCCCGGGAACACCTTTAAAAAGCATGCTGGAACGCGTAAAACACGTCATCGTACGGCCGTATTCCTTCTTCCCGCTCTTTTTTATCTCCCCACCCAAAAGTTTGCCGATAAGCTGCATGCCATAGCATATCCCCAGAACAGGAACGCCAAGTTCAAAAATACCCTTATCAAACGTAGGCGCGTTGTGGTCATAAACACTGGAAGGCCCGCCGGAGAAAATAATCCCCTGAGGATTGATCTTTTTCACCTCGTCCATCGTGATACTCGGCGGAGCGACTATAGAATGGACCTTGTTCTCGCGTATTCTTCTGGCGATCAGCTGGACATATTGAGACCCAAAATCTACTATAAGTATTCCTTCTTTCTCCATATCTATTTTCTCCCAAATAAGGTTAAATCCTATTTAACGTAACTTGTGTACTTAGATTCAAGCAACGGGTTGTCAATCCATTCTAAAAGATATGTCGTGAACGCTTCTCCGGTCACGCCGGATTCTCTTCCGGTAATGGATATCTTTTTTTCGAACTGACCGCATACGTCAAGCGCCATATCGACTTTTTTCGCGCTCTCTACACATCCGATATGCCTCAAAAGCATAGCGCTTGCGCGTATCATTGACGACGGATCGGCATAAATATCGCGTCCTTCCTCCACCATACGAGGCGCACTGCCGTGTATCGCCTCGAACATGGCCCATTTCTTCCCTATGTTCGCGCTTCCGGCTGTCCCGACTCCTCCCTGAAGCTGAGCGGCCTCATCGGTCAGGATATCTCCGTAAAGATTCGGCAGGACTATAACCTGAAAATCGCGGCGCCGCGCAGGATCGATAAGTTTAGCCGACATGATATCAACATACCATTCGTCACACTCTATTCCATACTGCTTATATTCGGCGGAAATTCTTTTCGCCATGCGTGAAAATCTACCGTCCGTGGTTTTGATAACATTTGCTTTCGTAACGACCGTCACCCTCTTTAAGCCATTTGTCCGGGCATACTCAAAAGCCATGCGGATAATGCGCTCCGATCCCTGTTCTGTGATCACTTTGAAATCGACGCTAAGATCCTCGGTAACATCTATTCCTTTAGAGCCAAGTATATACGCCCCCTCAGTATTTTCCCTAAAAAAGCACCAATCAACGCCTTCGGCCGGTATTTTTACTGGCCTTACGTTAGCAAAAAGATCGAGAAAACGCCGCATCGCAACGTTCGCACTTTCAATGTTAGGCCATCTCGTATCGCCGGCCTGCGGTGTTGTAGTAGGCCCCTTCAAAATAACATGACAGCTTTTAAGTTCTGCAAGAACATCATCAGGGATCGCTTTTTTATGTTTGGCTCTATTCTCTATCGTCAGCCCGTCTATAGTTTTAAAAACAACCTTCCCTGAAGCAACATCGTCTTCCATCACATGACGGAGTACCCGCTCGGATTGCTTCGATATCTGTTTGCCTATCCCGTCGCCCCAGCAAATACCTATTACTATGGGCTTAAGACTTTTATAATCTGTCCACACGACATCTTTTTTCATCTGTTCGATGCGCGTGAGCTGATCTTCTATTATTTTTCCGAAATGTTCTTTTGCCCGTTCCATCGCCGCTTTATCATGCTGTTCCGCCACTTCGCGCTCCTTTCAATATTCAGTTGTCTTTAATTTTCCGACAAACTCTTTGTCGGAAAATTCGGATCTGTCGTAAGATTCACGCCAAGAGTCCTTAGCCCGGATTCGTCGCCGGGCGTCGGGATATGCGTCATATGAACCTCACAACCTTTAAGTTCCTTAAGTTTCTCTATCGCCAGCTGCACCGTAGGATTTGTTGAACTGCTGATGCTCAGTGCTATCAGGGTTTCTTCCAGGTTCAGACTGACAGATCTGGCGTTCATCACTTCTTTTTTCATGTCCGTTATTGACTCCAGAACGGCCGGCGACAAAAGATGTATCTTATCCGGAATATCTGCGAGTTTTTTTATGGCATTCAGGACAACACTTGAAGCGGCGTGCATAAGCGCCGAATTTTTTCCTGTAACTATGCTTCCGTCCGCAAGTTCGATCGCCGCTCCGCAGAAAATCCCCTTATTCCCTTTATTGGTCAGTTTTGCATTCTCCGCCGCTTCTCTAGCCGGTTTCACAACTTTTCTGTCTTCCGGCGACAGTGCAAGATCTTTCATAAGAAGTTCTATCCTCTGCACGGTATCTTTATCCACAAAGCCCATCAGATATTCATAAGACGCGCGAAAATATCTCCGTATTATCTCCTGTTTCGACTCAAATTTCACGGCTTCGTCGTCGACTATACCGGACCCCGCACAATTAACACCCATATCCGTCGGGGATTTATACATCGAATCGCTGCCGGATATTTTCTGAAGAATACGTTTAAGCACGGGGAACACTTCCATGTCGCGGTTGTAATTAACAACCGTTTTGTTATAGGCCTCGAGATGGAAAGAGTCTATCATATTAAAATCCTTAATATCGGCAGTTGCAGCCTCATAAGCGATATTAACCGGGTGTTTCAGCGGGATATTCCATATCGGGAACGTCTCAAATTTCGCATATCCGGCGCTAACACCCCTTTTGTGTTCATGGTAAAGCTGAGAAAGACTGGTCGCAAGCTTCCCGCTTCCAGGACCAGGCCCCGTAACTATCACAAGAGGCCGCTTCGTCTCAATATAATCATTCGCCCCGTATCCTTCATCGCTGACTATCGTGTCGATATCCGTCGGATATCCCTTTGTATAGCGGTGAGTATACACCTTCATGCCGCGCCGCTCTAATTTATTCTTGAATATTTTAGCGGACGGCTGATTTTCAAAACGCGTAATAACCACAGCCACGGGTTCTATATCTCTTTCTCTAAGATCGTCTATTAGTTTTAACGCATCCATGTCATAGGTGATCCCAAAATCAGCCCTGACCTTCCTTCTTTCAATATCCCCCGCATAAATGCATATAACAATATCAGCTTTATCTTTCAGCTTCTGGAAAAGCCTCATTTTTACGTTTGGATCGAAACCCGGAAGAACGCGGGAAGCATGATAATCAAAAATTATTTTCCCGCCGAATTCAAGATAGAGTTTCCCGTTAAATTTGGATACGCGGTTCAGAATAGCTTCGGTCTGTTCTTTCAGATACTTCTCGTTATCGAACCCTATCTTTTTCATGCGTCACCTTTTTCGTTTTATTTTTGCGGGCTTTTTCCCCTCTTTACGCTCAAAAGGACATTTCACGCCCCGCTTCGCTATCCTGGTAGGATACATACCACTGAAACACGCCGTACAAAACCCGGAGCAGTTCTTTGTGGCTTTAAGCATTCCGTCAAGGCTGAGATATTTAAGACTGTCCACACCTATATAGTCGGCAATCTTCTCCACTGAAAGCCCGTTAGCGATCAGCTCTTTCCTGTTCGGAAAATCTATCCCGTAGAAACATGGGAACTTTATCGGCGGACAGCTTATACGCATATGGATTTCTTTGGCTCCGGCGTCTCTGATAGCCTTAATCCTGCTCCCTGTCGTAGTCCCTCGCACGATCGAGTCTTCGACAACCACGACCCGTTTCCCTTTAAGAACCTCTTTTATCGGATTCAGTTTTATTTTTACACCGTAATTCCTCATATCCTGCGACGGCTGTATAAAAGTTCTTCCCACATAATGATTTCTTACCATGCCAAACTCAAACGGGATACCGCTTTCTTTAGCAAAGCCAAGCGCGGCATAATTCCCCGAGTCCGGTATAGACATCACAAAATCCGCAGCGGCCGGATACTCTCTGGCAAGCTGTCTTCCGAGCTGCTCACGCACGGCATAAACACTTTGACCGAAAATACGGCTATCCGGACGGGCAAAGTATATAAATTCGAAAATACATTGCGCGGTATCGACTTTTTTGAACGGTTTCCTGGAAACAAGCCCCGATTCTGAAAGAATAATCATTTCGCCCGGTTCGACATCACGTATATACTCAGCACCCACTATATCCAACGCACATGTCTCGCTGGCCAGAACATAGGCCCCGTCTTTTTTACCGAGACACAACGGACGGAATCCGAACGGATCCCTGACACCAATAAGTTTTGACTCCGTCAATATCAGCATAGAATATGAGCCATCACATTGAGAAAGCGCGTCGGCAAGACGATCCTCGATATTCTTCTGTTTTGACCTCACCACCAGATGCAACACTACCTCCGAGTCCATGGTGGTCTGAAAAATAGAACCTTTCATTTCAAGAGCGCGCCTCATGAGAACGGCATTCGTAAAATTGCCGTTATGTGCTATGGACATTGATAGTTGGTTATGGCTTATTACGAAAGGCTGCGCGTTGCGCAGTATACTTGAGCCTGTAGTAGAATATCTTACATGTCCTATCGCCCTCTGACCGGACAGTTCCTTTAAACGACCTTTATCAAAAACGTCGGGGACAAGCCCCATCCCTATTACCTGCTGTATTTTCTCTCCGTCGGAAACCGCTATCCCGCACGACTCTTCCCCGCGATGCTGCAAAGAATAAAGTCCAAGATACGTCGTTTCAACGGCATGTTCGTGACCAAAGATCCCGAAAATACCACAGTATTCTTTTTTGTCTTCCATAGAATCAGTCATCCTTTCCGGGCTGCAAAACAATATTTGGTATTATAACAACTAACTTAAAGATTTCAATATGAATATTTTGTGTTCCGGGCATTTTCTCACGATTCCGCATTTGACATTCTTCTTTTTATATGTAAACTTAAATCGAAAGTTACATTTTAGGAGGAATTTTGCTGTTATGAAAAGAAGCGTCCCCAAATCAACGACTAGGGTTATGCTTGTCGTCGCCTTTTTCTTTGCGAACACGGTACAGGCATTCCCTCAAGCGGAACCCTACTATAAAGACACGAAAGAAATCGACCGCGACATCAGATCCGAAGTCGCAAAAAAAATGGAGACGGCTCCGAAAGCTGTTCCAAAGGTTAAACCAAAAGAAGAAACGGTCAAACCTTCAGGCCCTACTATTTTTGTGTCAAAGATCAATCTCATCGGTGTGGAAAGTTTTAAACCGGAAAGTTTCAGTTCACTGGTCTCAAAATATGAGAATAAGAATGTTACACGTGTAGAACTGGACGCTTTGGCCCGGAACCTACAAAGAGAATATCTGGAACGCGGTGTAATATCGGCATGCTTCATCCCGCCGCAAAAAGTTAAAGATGGCGTAGTAACACTACAGGTAATTGAAGCCAAAATGGGAAAACTTATCGTCAAAGACCGACCTTTCTTTTCATCCGACCGCATGAAAAGCTATTGGACCACCGCTCCGGGACAGGTTTTGCGTTATGACAAGATGTCAAAAAACCTACAAATAATGAATACAAACCCTGACCGCGAGATAAAAGCTTCTTTAAGCGCCGGCGAAAAACCCGGCACCACCGATGTCATCCTTGATGCAAAAACCACCTTCCCCATCCATGTTACAGCGTCATACGATAATGAGGGCGGCCGAGATACCGGACGCGACAGAAAAGGCATCGGCGTACGACACAACAACGTTCTCTTTGTCGACGACACTCTGATCGCCGGTTACTCATACGGTTCCTCTTTCAGCAACGTTTATGCTTATCATAAGGTCCCGTTTACCAACTTTGGTACTTCAGCCATGTACGGTTACAGTTACAGTAAATCCGCGCCGAAAAAAGACCAGTCCCCGTTGGGATTATCGTCACTGGGACAATCCAGCAGCTTTTTTCTTTATCAGGACCTTTTTGTAAAAGAAGAGTATATCGGAGAAGCCAACGTCGGTATCGATTTCAAAGACAAGTCATCAAAAGTGATTTCAGGTGTCATAAACCGCGAAAGAATGCGCATGATCCGTGCCGGCACAAAACTCATATGCAAGGCCTGGGGCGGTGTCACCCATTTTGTCCCGAATATCTCACAGGGAATAAACGGTTTCGGATCAACGCGAAAGGGTGAGCTATCGTCACGAAAACCCGGCGTGGACGACGGCGTGGAAAATACGCCTACGATCTTCAGAATGGATGTCAACCACAAACGACAGTTGCCGTTTCGGGATACTCAATTAAGCGTGAATTTCAAATGCCAGGTTTCTTCCGAAAAACTTCCACCGCAGGAAGGATTTTCGATCGGCGGCATAGATTCGGTACGCGGATACCCTGCCGGAGATTTCTCCGCTGACGACGCATTCCAGACAAACGTCGAATTTCTAGTTCCCGCGTCCTTTATCCCGGACAATATACGCTTCCCCTACGGGGCGAATCCCATAAACAAAGAAATAACCTTCCTGGCTTTTTACGATTACGCGCACGGTGAAAGGAAGGGCGTTCTTAACAGCCAACTAGCGGCTTCCCCGTTTGAAAAACGAATAATGGATTACTCCAGCATCGGCGCGGGTATCCGGATACGCTTTATGAACCAGGGTCTTATACGCCTTGAATGGGGCTACCCCATCGGAGGAAACCGCGCCATAACAGAAGGTGGCAGGTCGAGATTCCACTTTTCAGTCGATTTTGAAGACCAAATCCCCGAAGAAGTGGAGCGGATAAAAAAAGAAGTTGAGATCGAGACGATAAAAAATCAGACATGGGCCATACTAAACAACGAATACAATAATCCAAACAGCGACATACGTATGACCTTAGACTACTATATGTGGAAAGCTGAAGAGGCAAAAGCCGCCGAAGACCTCGTTTCGGCTAAATCCTATTATGAAAAAGCTTTCGTCACAACCGCCGCATTATACAACCAGACCGAGGCATATGTTCAAGACTGTAAAAAGAAGGAAAAAGAACTCAAAGAATGTGCCGCGCAAGCAAAGCAATATTTCGAAGATGGTGATCTTATGCGTGCACGTGAGCTTTGGGAAAAAGTCATAAAAGAATCTCGGGTAGAACCTTTGAAATTAAAAATCTAGCCACCTTCCATTAGTTCTTCCTAATCATCATGCTATAAAATAATGCTTTACCACTCAGCAGTTTTACGATATAGTATTTTTAAATATTTTTGACATAATATTCCGTTGTTGTATGACCACAACGGAAGGAACAGAAAGAGCAAAAAAAATGACCGAACCACACAATAAAATCTTTCGGATCGCAATGGCGCCCTTTTACGTCTTACTTGTATTCTTATTTAGCACATCATACGTTCACGCGCAGGGCCAATCATCCGGCACCGCGCCGAACTCTGCAACCGTACAAGGGCAATATAGCACTTCTCCTGACAAGACATTATCGCAATCGGCTACCGCCGCATCAACGGTTGCCGCTACGGCTCCCCCTGCATCCGTTTCAGCTGTTTCTCAAGCAAAAAACAACGCCACAGTCAAAGATACAGTCATAGCGGAAAAATCTATCGCAAAATCATTACCAAGTTATGCCGGCAATCTTCAGCAATTGATCAATGATGCCAAAAAAAACATTAAGACACTGGATACCGAGCTAAAAAACCAGCAGAAAGCCGAACAACTCAGAGAACATTATAACCGTGGCGAACAACTAATAAAGGAACGGGATTTCGACGGAGCGAAACAGGAAATGCAAAAAGTTGTCGATCTTTCAAAAGACGATGATTTCCAAAAATATGTAAAAAAAGCTGACCAGAAAGCAGAAAAACAGCACGCAAATAATAAAACAGTAATCACAACAAATGAGGAAAAAAATTTCGAACCGTCAAAAACAACGTCTGATCCCTCGACAAACTTAGCCGAACAAAAAAAATCAGAGAAAGAAAACGCTGCCGCCGCTGAAAAACGACAAAAACAACTGGCTGCACGTGAACAAGAAGAGAAAATCGCACGCAATGAGGCCAAAAATTCAGACTGGTATAAAAACAATGCGGAAGCAAAACAATCCCTTGAAAACCAGGAAGCACTTGAAAAACAAAAACTTGAGCGGGAACGCGCTAACGAAAAGGCCGAACGTGAAGCCGCTATCGCCAAAGAAAGATCCGAACGCGAAGCTC
>DAONGE010000046.1:0-13934 GCA_035403965.1 Candidatus Omnitrophota bacterium
AAAAGAAATATAAAAGGGGTAAATATCGTACGGTGGTTATTGTGTTCGAAGGTAAGGTCGTTGTTTCGGAATATGACAATCGGGGGACACGATCCGATGAGGAAATATTACAGCAGGGGCAGAGAACGGTCAGAAAAGGCGATATAAAGTAGAAGAAAATCTTGACTTGATCGCAGCCTTGTGTGATATTGATATGAATAGTTTTTCAAACCACAAAAATCATACACAAATTACGATGATAAGGTCAAAAAAACTTGAATTTTTAATTGTATCGTTGCTTTTTGTAGCCGTTGTATTGATATATTCTGTTCCTATCGTTGAGAACTGGGATCGGCTTGGCCCGCATGATTGGGACCTCAATTTCTATACGCACGGTGTTACCTATGTCAGTCTTGCGGAGTATTCGCAATTCCCGTTATGGAATCCGTATGTTTGCGGTGGTATGACGCTTGTGGGTAATCTGATAATGCCGTTTTTCCCTCCTACTTTTTTGCTGATTAAACTGTTCGGTTTCGCCAAAGGCATACGTCTGGAATTTATTATTATGCTTTTTGTCGGTATGATGGGTATGTATTACCTGGCTCGGCATTTTAAAGTCAGCCGTACAGCCGCTCTGATTTCAAGCAGTATTTTTGCGCTGAACGGGATATTTCCGATGCGCTTCGCAGTCGGACATTTTTCCTTTTTATATGTGCTATATGTGCCACTGATTCTGCTTTTTTATTTAAGAAGCATTTCGGCCTTTAGTAATATTTTTGCCGCGATAGCGCTTATGGTAATGATAATGTTTTCGACGGGTTTTAATTACGTCGTGCCTTTTACTTTTTTGTTCATGGGGATCTTTTCCGTTCTTTTGTCCGCTCAGCGGCAGAGTTTTAAACCGCTGCTTTTGTGCATGTTTTTCGGCGTGATGTCTATTTTGCTGGCGGCTCCGAAAGTACTGCCCGTAATCGATACAATGGTGAAGTATCCTCGGTTGACACTGCTGAAATACTCTGTGCCGCTCGATTGCCTATATAGCATTTTTATTAGGAGCGGACAGACGATAAACGACGTTTGTACTTTTTCCGAATATAAATGGTGGGAATATGGCTCGTATATTGGTGTCGGTGGGGCGGTGTTATGCTTTTTAGGGATTATATTAATACGAAAGCAGTGGCCGCTTATCGTGACAGGTGTATTTTTCTTTTTAATGTCATTGGGGAATGTTTCAAAATATTCTCTTTGGACGATTCTGCACAGCTTCCCTGTGTTTAACAATATGCGGATACCTACAAGAATGATGCTGTTCTTTATTTTTCCTTTTGCGGTTCTTGCCGGGATTGTTGTGGATGTTTTGTCGCGCCGGTTGTGTCCGAATAAGTACGTCAGGAACGCTCTTGTGATCATCCTTTTTTGCGTATTATCTTGGGGTTATTTAAAAGAGAGCGCCAATGTTCTCAAAGATGCTTTTATTCCGGCTGTGATGAAGAAAGAATTCAATAAAACGTCCGGATTTAAACAGGTTTTTGTCCCGCCTCAATTTTATAAACAGATGGGGAATGTGGGCATTCAGTTCTTTGCCTTAATGGACAATAAAGGGCTGGTGAACGGATATGAAAATCTGCGGGTAGAGCGTAACGCCGTGCCGGATGGATTTGTGGATTATAGGGGGGAATATTTTCTTGAGAATAAAAATGGGGATATTGAGATGGAATATTGGTCTCCGAATAAACTCTCATATAAATATGACGTTGCTAAAGATGATGTTTTGGTGATCAATCAGAATTACAATGAAGGTTGGAGATCGTCAACGGGCCATAAATTGCTCTCGACGAATGGCCGGCTGTCCGTGGAGATTAGATCCGGGCGGGGGAGAGTGGAGGTCTATTTCTTGCCGGGTTTATTTATTTTGGGGTGCATTGTGTCAGTTGCGGCTTTTGTTGCACTTGTTTTGATAGGTGTGTTATATCGCATGCATCGTACGAACGACAAAGCTATTTGACCGGGCTATGCTATAATTGTATGGCAATGTCTAAAAACGAAGGGTTTGTGATATAGGTACCGTATCTAATAGAGATGCAGACGAAAATAAGACATACCATTCCGTTTGCCCTATTTGTAACAATAGTGTGCTTATATACTGCTCCCCGAGCCGCATGGTAATTTGTTTAGGAATGACCCTGATATCGTTTTTAATCATCCCACTCTTGTTTCTATGCGCCGCAATCTTCTTGATCCATGCTCGGAGCTTCTGTATGTCTGTAAAAACTGTAATCTTCTGGGTGAACCGGGTTGGTAACCGAAAAAATACCGGATGTATATGTGAGATCGGCGTAAGACCTGTTTTTGATATGCGTGATTTCTTTTTTTATCAGATCTTACTTTGAGTCCTGCTTGACATTGTATGTATGGTTGGCTATATTGTAATCATTATAAATATTATACGTTTATATTGTTGGTGTGTGTTTTATGGGGTAGTAACTTGAAGTGATCCGGGACGCTTTATGAATATTTCTGAAGCCATCGCTGTGCTAGCAAAAACGGTTCCTGACCCGTCAAATGGTTTGCCGGATGATCTGTTTTTTTATATGAGCAGTATAACCCCGCTTGTTAATGTTGATCTTCTTGTAAAAGATGAGACAGGCCGGACGCTTTTATCCTGGCGTGACGACGAACATGCGGGACGTGGATGGCATCTCCCGGGCGGTATAGTCAGAGTAAAGGAGTCTTTGGAGACCCGTGTAAGAAAGGTCGCCGAGACCGAGATCAAACAAATTGTGGATTTTGAACCTACTCCGCTGGCTATTAACCAAATAATTATCCCGGAAAAAACGGTTAGAAGCCATTTTATTTCGATCTTATATCGGTGTTATTTGCCCAAGGGTTTTGTCCCCGATAATAAGGGGATGAATAGTAGAGATCCGGGATATCTTCAGTGGTTTGACGCTTGTCCGTGTGATCTGCTGAAATATCATGACATATACAAGAAATATTTTTAGACAAAGTAAAATGAGAAGATCCGTATATGATGAGAGTCTCTGATTATATTTTTAAATATCTGGCCGATTACGGGGTGAAGAACGTATTCCTTGTTGTCGGGGGCGGGGCGATGCATCTGAACGATGCGTTGAAAAAGGAGACAAGGATAAAGTATATATGCACGCACCATGAGCAGGGGGCGGCGATCGCGGCAGAAGGGTATGCCAGGTTCTCTGGTGGACTTGCCGTGGTCAGTGTTACTTCAGGTCCGGGCGGAACAAATGCTTTGACCGGGGTCATCGGGCAATGGCTCGATTCTGTTCCTGTGTTATATCTTTCTGGACAGGTGAAATTTGAAACCACCATTTCATCTATGCCGGGTAGTGGCTTACGCCAACTGGGCGATCAGGAAATCAATATAGTTGATATAGTAAAACCTGTTACAAAGTACGCTAAGATGATCACTGACGCTAACAACATTAAGTCGGAATTGGATATGGCGGTTAACGCTGCTGTTACTGGGCGTCCGGGGCCTGTATGGTTGGATATCCCGCTTAATGTGCAGGGCGCGTTCATTGACGAATCCGCGTTGGGAACGCAGAATGTAAGTTCGCCGACAGTCGCGGCGGATGAGAAGGTCATCCTGGATGTTGTAGAAAGACTGAAAAGGGCCAAGCGTCCTGTGCTGATTGCGGGGCATGGAATACGCATCGCTAAAGCCGTGGATCAATTAAAAAAGATAGCCGATCAGTTCGGGATCCCGATTGTAACGACATTCAATGGATTTGATCTTGTGGAGTCGCGATACGAGGGTTTTATAGGCCGGATCGGCACTTTGGGTAGCCGGGCCGGGAATTTTGCTTTGCAGAACGCGGATCTGGTGTTTTGCCTTGGGACGAGAAATAATATCCGACAAGTCAGCTATAATTGGCAGTCTTTTGCCCGAGACGCGGAGAAGATCATTGTCGATATAGATGAGCCCGAATTGCATAAGAAAACGGTAAAAGGTGATGTATTGGTCCATTCCGATGTGAAATGTTTTATGGAAAAACTGTTTGAGAAGATCCCGCAGGGTTTCAAGGTCGAAAAGGAATGGCTTAACTGGTGCCAAGAAAGAAAAAAGAAATACCCGGTCGTTCTGGACCGCTATAGAGAAAAGAATGACAGTTCGGTCAGCCCGTATTTTTTTGTAGAACGGTTGACTGAAAAATTAAACGATAATGCCGTTGTGGTGGCTGGGAACGGGACCGCTTGTGTGGTATTGTTTCAAGCGGGGATAGTTAAAAAGGGGCAACGTATCTTTTGGAATTCCGGGTGCGCTTCGATGGGGTATTGTCTGCCTGCCGCTATAGGCGCTGCTGTCGCTGCCGGCCGGCAAGTGATCTGCATTACTGGTGACGGAAGCATACAGATGAATCTGCAAGAACTGCAGACGATACGGCATTATAGACTGCCGGTAAAAATATTCATATTGAACAATCACGGTTATCGTTCGATAGAAATGACGCAGACGGAATTTTTTAGCAAGGATTTTATAGGTTGCAATCAGGGCTCGGGGGTGTCTTTTCCTGATAACTCCAAATTGGCCGATCTTTACGGGATGGATTATTTTAAGATAGATTCTACGTCAGGGATGGACCGCGTGATCGACGGCGTGCTGTCGTGCGAGCGGCCTTTGATCTGTGAAGTGGTCCTGGATAAAGATTATGTGTTTGCGCCTAAACTCTCATCAAAAAGGAATCCGGACGGAAGCATGGAATCCAAACCGCTGGAAGACCTTTCTCCACTTTTGGATAGGGAAGAATTTGATGCGAATATGATAATTAAGGATAGAAAAAATGGCGGACGTTAATGACATGATCAGACTTTTTGCTTTCGATCTGGATGGGACTATCTATGTCGGGGAGCGTTTAGTCGATGGGGCGGCCGCGGTGATAGATAGTCTGAGCAAAGACTATAAGATAGTTTTTTTTACGAATAATTCTGCGAAAACAATAAAAGAAGTTCATGAAAAATTACGCAGGTTGGGAATAACCTGTGAAAAGGAACAGATATATACCTCTGCTTATGCAACTGCCGAGTATCTTTTGGAGACCGGGGTGAACGATCTATACGTGATTGGATCCGACAGCTTCCGCAACGAGCTTTTAAGCAAAGGATTGAGAGTTGTTCCGGAAGATGCCGCAAAAAGTCTTGTCGTTGGGCTTGACCCGGAATTTAATTATGAAAAACTGTCCGCCGCATTGAATATCCTGATTAAAGGCGGTAAATTTATTGCTTGTAACGAAGATGCGCGTTTTCCAGTAGGCGACGGTATGTACAGACCCGGATGCGGGGCCATGGTCGGGGCGATCGCTGCAGCAAGCGGAAAAAAACCGGATTTTGTGGTTGGTAAACCGAATACGTA
The DNA here is from genome assembly GCA_035403965.1 of Candidatus Omnitrophota bacterium. Taxonomy (GTDB): domain Bacteria; phylum Omnitrophota; class Gorgyraeia; order Tantalellales; family Tantalellaceae; genus DAONGE01. The sequence goes on from DAONGE010000046.1 coordinate 5,369, forward strand.
TATTTTGTCACGCATATCCGGGGATTTTTGCGTACGCAATGACGAAATAATGGTTGTCGGAGATTCTTATGAAAGCGACATCGCTATGGCGCTTTCGTGTGATTGCCATGCTGTTTTGCTGAGCGGGGGATCCCGCAGGATCAATAGGGATGATAGAGTGATGGTGATACAAAATATCGCAGAGATATTACATTACATGCGGAGGGGCAAATGAATGTTTTAGAATATCAAATGATAGAGATATTGAAGAAGCTAAAAAACGAATTCGGCGTCGTAAAAATTAAAGCTGAATATGAAAATGAGGGAAGCCGTGAAGTGGAATTGATGCGGCTTAAGGATGTCGCTGATGCGGTCGGGTTGCCGGTTATAATAAAGATCGGTGGCGTCGAAGCCGTGACTAATATTTACAGCGCCCTTTCCGTGGGGGCAAAAGGTATAATTGCTCCTATGGCCGAGACAGCGTTCGCGGTCAATAAATTTCTGGATGCGATCAATACGTTTATACCGGAAGACAATCAGAAGGATGTCGATTTTACCGTTAATATCGAGACGATCACCGCGTACCATAATATAGACAGTATACTGAGTTTGAAGAACATAGCGCTTTTGAACAGTATTACCGTAGGGCGAGTGGATTTTACCGCTTCATTGGGAGGGGACCGTAGTTTTGTGGACAGTGACGATATGCTTAAATACTGCACGGAAATATTCGAAAAAGCGAAAAAGAAAGGTTTGGATACCACGCTCGGCGGCGCTATATCGGGGAACTCTGTCCCGTTCATAAAAAATCTGATATCAAAAGAGCTTTTGGACAGGTATGAAACACGGAAGATAGTCTATGAGGAAAATGCCATTAAGAATGCGGAAGAAGGATTGTTTCTGGGGATAGAATTCGAATTGTTATGGCTGAAAAGTAAAAGGCGTTATTATCATCGCGTGAGAGATGAAGATGAAAAACGCATAGCTATGCTTGAACAAAGGGTTCGGGAAAAATGATAAACAGTGGAAATAAATGCCGTTTATGCGGTTGTGCGTTGTTCGACAAGCCTGTCTTGGAGCTTTCCGGTATGCCGTCAGCCGCGCAGTATTTCCCTTTAGAAAACGAATTCGCGACGGATAAAGGGATACAGCTTAATATATACCAATGCTCGCGCTGTGGGCTTATACAGCTTCGAATAGAACCGGTCTCGTATTATCGCGAAGTGATAACGGCGGCGTCTTTTTCTGAAAAAACTCGTGCGACCAGGTTCGGCCAGATCAGAAAGGTAGTGGAAGAGTACGGTCTCGATGGGAAAAAGGTGCTAGATATCGGAACCGGAAAAGGCGATATGCTGGACGTCCTAAAAGAAGCCGGACTTGTGCCTTATGGTCTGGAGGCTTCGGCGGATTCTGTAGCGGCCGGACTTTCCGCCGGCAGAAACATGATAAAGGGATATTTGGGCGCGATGTGCAGCGTTCCGGGTGGACCTTTTGATATGTTTATTTGCCTGAATTATCTTGAGCATTTGCCGGATCCGGACGATATTATCAAAAAGATGTATAATAATACCGTCTGCGGTGCGGTCGGGTATGTTACAGTCCCTAATGTGGAATATCTGCTGAAGAGTAAATGTCATTATGAATTCGTGGCTGATCATCTTTCGTATTTCGCGAAAAGAACGCTGACATACGCATTTGAAAGAAACGGGTTCGACGTTATAGAATGCGGTACTATCAATGAGGATAATGATATCGCGGTAACTGTCAGGAAAAAAAAACCGGTTGATATTGCCGGTGACTATGTTGAAGTCGGGCGTCTTATCCGCAACCTGCGCGATATCGTAGCCGGATATAAAGAAAAGAATAAAAAAGTGGCGGTCTGGGGGGCGGGGCATAGGACATTGGCGTTACTGGCTTTAAGCGGGCTTGATACGATAGAATATGTGATAGATTCCGCAAAATTCAAGCAGGGCAGATTTACGCCCATTTTGCATAGAAAAATAGTATCTCCAGAAACGCTTAGGTCGGAAAAGGTGGATCTGGTGATCGTTATGGTGCCCGGGCTTTATCCGGGAGAGGTGCTTAAAACATTGCATGGGATGAATACCGGCGTCGATATCGCTGTGTTAAAAGGGAATAACATCGAATTTATTAAATAGTGTCGATTTGGGATATGTTTAAACTCTACAACGGAGAGCGAATATGAAAGCAAAAGTGCAGGCCAGGGTATATTCTGCCCCTAAAGTCAAATTGGAAACGGTAGTTCCTTTGGATACACCTTTTTCGGTGCATATCGATATTTGCAGTTTATGTAACTTTAAGTGCAAGTTCTGTTTTCAGTCGGACGATGCCGCGATCAGGGAAAAGAAGCTTAAGCGTGGTTTTATGGATATGGCGCTCTATAAAAAGATCGTGGACAGTTTTACGGGGTTTAAGCATAAATTTAAAAAAGTAAAAATCGGTCTGCACGGCGAGCCGACAATGCATCCTGATCTTCCCGAAATGATCGCGTACCTAAAGGCCAAAAACGTTACGGAGATCATTGAATTGTTTACTAATGGATCCTTGCTGAACCCGGTTTTGAGTAAAAAGATCATTGATGCCGGATTGAATCGGATTAATATATCCGTTGAAGGGCTCACCAGCGATAAATATCTGGAGGTTACGGGTGTTCCGGTGAACATGGAAGAATTTGTACGTAATGTGAAAGGTCTGTACGATGTAAGGAAAGACTGCCGTATATACATAAAGATCGTCGATGCCGGGTTGAGTGAGAAGGACAAGGAAAAATTTTTCGAACTGTTCGGGGATATTTGCGACGAGATCTTTATCGAAAATATTGTGCCGCAGTGGGCGGAAACTAATAAGTTTGAATTGGGTGTTACCGGTATGTACGGCCAGAAAGTCACGAAATATAAACATGTCTGTCCTTTTTTATTCATGTATCTGCACTATAACCATGACGGGACCGTGAGCGGTTGTACGCTTGACTGGGCCAGGGAAGTGCTGATCGGCGACGGCAATAAAGAAGGGGCTGTAGATATATGGAACGGCGATAGACTTAGAGCTCTTCAAATAGCGCATTTAGAGAAAAAACGGGATAAAATAGCGTTTTGCTCAAAGTGCATGGCGCCGATGATATGTTGCATGGAAGATCTGGACGATTGTGCTGAGGAATTGCTTAAAAAGATAAAAAAATAGTCGTGTCAGGAGGATATGACGGCATGAAGATGCTTATTACCGGGACTACCGGGTTTGTAGGAAGAAATCTGAAAGAATATTTTCAGGCCAGGAGTTATGATCTGTTCTGCCCTAAGCGCCTGGAACTGAATTTGCTGGACTCTGACGCGGTCTATGCCTACCTTGAAAAACATAAATTCGATGTTGTTATACATTGCGGTGTTACGCTGGATTCTGTGGAAAAAAATCTTATGATGTATTTCAATTTTGAACGGTGCTCCAGATTTTTCGGTAAAATGATATGCGTCGGATCCGGCGCCGAATATGATATGCGGCATTATGTCCCGAAGATGAAAGAAACGTATTATGGCACATATATCCCGGCGGATATCTACGGATTTTCAAAGTATGTTATCGCTAAAGACATTGAGGCTTGCCGGCGGAACATAATTAACCTTCGCGGGTTCGGGATATACGGAAAATATGAAGATTATAAAAGGCGATTTATTTCAAATAACATATGCCGTGCGCTTTCGGGGGAAGATATATCGATAAATAAGAACATGTATTTTGACTATTTATACGTAACCGATTTTGCCAGGATAGCTGAGATGTTTGTTAATAAAGATCCACGTGAAAGAAGCTATAATATCTGTACGGGGGAGCCGGTGGATCTTTGTTCGTATGCGCGGATTATAAAGGACATATCCGGAGGGAACGTCAATATTACGGTTAAGGAAGACGGTCTGAAACCGGAATATTCCGGTGATAATTCATTATTCCTGAGTGAATACGGTAAATTTGATTTTACGCCGCACCGTGATGCGATCCGGGAACTTTATCAGTGGTACAAGGACGGTATTGGAGAGATATTTGATCCTAAAGAGTTTCGAAAGACGGTATGATGTATGAATAATATGAAAAACAAGATTTTAGATGTGTTAGGGTGCCGCCCGATCGTTATTTGGGGTGCCAGGATGACCGGCGTAGGCTTTCTGCGGTTTTCCGTGAAGAATGGCCTTCACGTGATCCATTTTGTTGATTCCGATCCTTCATTAGAGAATAGTAAAATACATGATATACCTGTAGCGCGTCCGGATTATATTCAGCAACTGAGGGCTAGGTATAAGGACCTGATCGTGCTTATAGCTGTTTCTATCAAAGAAGACGAGATAATCGATGTGTTGAAAAAAATGGGTCTTACAGAAAATGATTATGTGAAATATGCGGATTTTTGCGGATACTTTTTTACGATAGATGTTGCCGGAGTGTGTAACCTTAAATGTCCTTCATGCGGCAACAGCATAGACGGGATCGATAATCCCAAAGGATTTATGTCGTTTGATGATTTTAAAAAAGTCGCGAAAAAAATGATGGACGAGACAGGACTGGTAAGCCATATCAATTTATACAGTTGGGGAGAGCCGTTCCTGCATCCGGATCTTGCCAGTATCATCGAGCATACGCATTCGTTGGGGGTTGCCGCGGCCGTTTCGACTAATCTCTCTATACCATCTTTGGATAAGATCGAAAAAATAATCCGGTCTGATCCTGATTACCTGAAAATATCCGTGTCGGGCTATTGTTCTGAGGTTTACAATACGACACATACAGGCGGCGATATCGAGCTGATAAAGACTAATATGCGTAAACTCAGAGAGTTTATTGATAAATATAGGGTCAGTACCGTTGTGGAAGTCATCTATCATTTATACGCTAACAACACAGGCGATGATCTTACAAAGATGAAGAAATTGTGCGATGATCTTGGCTTTGTTTTTGCGACCTGTTACGCGAATATAACCCCGATAGAAAGACTGATCGATTATTGCGAAGGGCGGCCGGATAAACAGGTCCGGGAATTGTCCGATCTGCTTTTGGTGAATATCGACGAAGCTCTTGAGGTGACCAAGGGATATCGTAATTCCCCGTGCCGTTTTCTCACAAATCAGGTTAACATCAACTGGGATCGCAGCGTTCCTCTGTGCTGTGTCTGCTTTGATTATAAAACTTCGACGGTCAGCGCTGATTATTTGAAAGATTCGTTGGAGGATATTTTTAATAAACGGAAAAACCATCCGATATGCGTAAAATGCATGAAATACGGGTTTCCGCCGTATTTGCTGGGAGTGAATCAAAAAGGATGGCAGAAAGTGGCGGATGAAAAGCTGTCTGGTATACGTGACGTTAAAAATAGGTGATATGTCGGTACAGTGGAGGGGATATGAAGTATATTAGCGTTGTTTCACAGTGTTATAACGAAGAAGGCAATGTAAGAGCGATATACGAAGAGGTCAAAAAAGTTATTAATTCTTTGGATGGATACAGATATGAGCATATTTTCATCGATAATAATTCGCAGGATAAGACGCGGGAAATATTGCGGGAGATGGCGCGCGAGGATAAAAACGTCAAGGTTATATTTAATGCCAGAAACTTCGGGCAGATAAGGTCCCCGCTTCACGGTATGATGCAGGCCGGTGGAGATGCCGTAATAAGTATCGTTTCGGACCTTCAGGAACCGCCGGCGATGATAGCGGATTTTGTCAAAAACTGGGAAAAAGGCTACAAGGTCGTAATAGGTATTAAAAATCAGAGCGAGGAGTCTCAGATCTTTTACGCGATACGGACGGCTTACTATAATATGGTCAGTCGTTTGTCGGAGATCGAGCTTGCTAAGAATTTCACCGGATTCGGTCTTTACGATCGAGAAGTGATAGAGGCCATACGTTCTTTAAATGATCCGTATCCGTATTTTAGGGGACTTATATGTGACTTGGGGTTCAAACGCATGGAACTGCCATATGTCCAGCCTAAACGTCGGCGTGGTATCACAAAGAATAATTTTTATATCTTATATGATTATGCCATGTTAGGTATCACCAGCCATTCTAAAGTGCCACTGCGTTTGGCTACTATGTTCGGTTTCTTGTTCGCCGTATTGAGCCTTCTTATCGCTTTTTGCTATCTTATATATAAACTGATCTTCTGGCAGAGTTTTTCGCTTGGTGTCGCGCCTATAGTTGTCGGCTTGTTTTTCTTTATCTCCATGGAGCTATTCTTTCTCGGTATAATCGGCGAATATGTGGGGGCTATACATACGCAGGTATTAAAAAGACCGTTGGTTATAGAAAGCGAGAGGATCAATTTCGATCCGTCAGACAAACGATAGAATAGAAGGGTGGTTAAGATGAAAGTAGTTATATTATGTGGAGGCAGAGGTACAAGAATGGGGTCAGATACGACCACAATACCTAAACCTATGGTGGATATCGGCGGCAAGCCGATATTGTGGCACATAATGAAGATTTTTTCACACTATGGCTTTAATGAGTTCGTCCTTTGTCTGGGATACAGGGGCTATCTGATAAAAGAGTATTTTTCGCATTATTTTCTTCACATGAGTGATGTTACGATAGATATGAAGAATAATAAAACGCAAATACACTCTACTGCTTCCGAACCGTGGAAAATTACCTTGGTCGATACCGGAGTCAAAACTTTTACGGGTGGAAGGATAAGACGTATAAGGAAATATGTCGAAGGAGAACCGTTCTTGCTTACATATGGTGACGGACTTGCGGATATTAATGTTAAAAAGCTTATTAAACTGCATAAAGATAATAAACGACTGGCTACGGTGACCGGCTATCAGACGGCGGGGAGGTTCGGGGTCCTGGAGATCGGGAATAAGAATAACGTGACGTCGTTCCTTGAAAAGCCCATTGGGGAAGGCAGTTGGATAAACGCTGGTTTTTTTGTCCTTGAGCCGGAAATATTTGATTACATAGACGAGTCTGATGATTGCGTGTGGGAAAATAAACCGTTGGGAAAAATCGCCCGGGAACAGCAATTAAGCGTATATAAACATACGGGGTTTTGGAAATGTATGGACACTATAAGAGAGAAAGATGAAATGGAGGCTTTATGGCAAGGCTCAAACCCTCCGTGGAAAATATGGTGAGAAAAACGACTGTGGTTGGCAAATTCTGGAATAATAAAAATGTCCTTATCACCGGATTTGAGGGCTTTTTAGGTTCGAATATGACTAAAAGGATGATAGCCTACAATGCCAATGTGGTCGGATTGGATATCGTAACAGGCAGGAAAGAGACCATATTGACTAAAGAGGATTATCGGAAGATGAAGGTCATAAACGGTTCTGTTACCGATATGAAGACGTTGCGGTCGGTGATCCGGGATAAAAAGATCAAATATATATTTCACCTGGCGGCGGAAGCGATTGTAAGTGAGTGCTATAAAGATCCGTTAAAAGCTTTTTCCTCGAATATCTGTGGGACATGGACTATACTGGAGGCGGTAAGACAAACCCCCGGGGTAGAAGCTCTGATCGTAGGGTCCAGCGATAAAGCCTATGGTATCCATAACGATTTGCCATATGTGGAGGATTCGGCCTTAAAGGGAATACATCCGTATGATGTGTCGAAAAGCTGTGCTGATCTTATTGCTCAGACATATTTTCATACGTATAAATTGCCTGTTGTGATAACCAGATGTGGTAATATCTATGGTCCGGGTGATTTTAATTTTTCCAGATTGGTCCCGGATGTCGTCAGTTCGGTGCTGTGTGATAAGACTTTTTTCATAAGAAGTGACGGCAAGTTTGTGAGGGATTATATTTTTGTGGATGATGTCGTGGATGGATATTTGATACTGGCTGAGAAAACGGTCAAAAATAAACTGTTCGGTGAGGCATTCAATCTTAGTGACGGCAAACCTGTGAAGGTGCTTGAACTCGTGAACGACGTATATAAAATAGCCGGTGTGCGGCCAAATTATAAAGTGCTGAATACGGCTAAATATGAGATACCAAAGCAGAACCTTTCCAACGTCAAAAGCGGGAAAATGCTCGGATGGGTTCCGTCCTATGGGCTGAAAGAAGGGTTGAAGATAACTCTAAACTGGTATAAACAGAATGTAGACCAATATGGAAAAAAAGTCAGACCAAAAACTGCGTGAAGATGTTTTAGATAAGGTGAGAATTTTTTACCGGGATCGGGAGAAACCTGCGAGTTTTACGCCGGGGGTCGACAGCGTTAATTATGCCGGACGGGTCTATGACGAGAACGAGCTTATGGATCTTGTGGACTCTGCCCTGGATTTCTGGCTTACAGCGGGTAGATATGCTGATAGGTTTGAGCGTGAATTCAGCGATTTTTTGGGTGTCACGCACACTTTACTGACAAATTCCGGGTCATCGGCGAATTTATTGGCCATTACGGCGCTTACTTCGCCATTGTTGAAATCCGGCAGGTTGAAGCCGGGAGATGAAGTCATTACGGTCGCATGCGGATTCCCGACCACGCTGAATCCGATCATCCAGAATGGGCTAGTACCTGTTTTTGTCGACATTGATCCCGGCACTTATAATATCAGCATTGACGGC
>DAONGE010000047.1:0-13870 GCA_035403965.1 Candidatus Omnitrophota bacterium
GAAGCTTGACACTTTACATAACAGCATTGGAGAGAAAAGCCCACAATAGATAGAAATAAATTACGCATCTACGCTAGGCGAACGCCGGGAGAATAAAAATAACAGGGCTTTTCTCGAAACGCGCAGGATGACGCACGACATCTAATCGAACATGCCCGCCGTAGCTATTCAACAGACGTCTTTTACTCTAAGGCATCTCGGAGAACGTCCCCATTTGCCTCGCGATAAAGAGAAGTTTGTGTTCTTTCGGACGTGGCATCGTGAGGCCGAGCGGGCATGGATCCGGCGGAGCGACACATTTATTTTAATTTCATTGATCCCCGATAAATGCATTCGGGGATGACTTTTTTAGCGAAGCCGGAGAGCGAGGCCGAGCGCTGAGCGAAGAAATCCTCGCCGGGGATTTCGAGCGTCCACGGTAGAAAGAACACAAACTTCTCTGTGCAAATCGGACATGCCCGTGTAGCGGCGTTGGTATTACGCGGCGATGGCGACGGCTTCGGCGGCGATCATGTTTTCTTCGATCTCTTTGCTGGCAGGCTTGAAACGTAGTGTGAATTTACCGCCAAATATTTCTTCAAAATTATTTACCGTAAGGCCCGATTCTTTCACCGCGCACAGGCCGTTCAATAATTTTACCAGGTTCTCCAGAAGGATAGCCTTATTGGCGTCATTCGCTCCATATTTATTCCTTACAAGATCCGAAAGCCCTATACCGATCGCTACGTGCAAACCGATATACTCAAGGTCATACCCGCCCGCCGGGATCTCTTCTTTTATGCACTTAAACTGATTTTTATTTTGTATTTTAGCAGAATAGGTCTCAAAATTCTTATCGTTCACATATGCCAAGGCTATCGTCTTCCCGTCTTTACCCAGATCCGTTTCAACTTTATTAAACGCCGCTAACGCACCGTCTTCGGTATCCTCATAGAATCTAACTTCAATATTCAAACCGTATTCTTTTCTGAGAATTCTCTGAAGTTCTTGTCTACTCTGTGTTTTATCCGAAACCGGTTTCGGCATAAGGATTATCGTCTTTCTTTCCGGAAAACGCACATGGTCCAAAGTGCCAGATACGGCTTTTTCGATCTCTTGTTTCTTATCCGTTCCAGATATATTTTCCGCCGCCGTCGGTCTTATTTTAGAAGCTACGGCTTGCACCGATCCCCCAGCTTTATTAAACTCTATTCTAACCCCGGACACTTTTGTTTTATCCGGTTTAATTAATCCATCCAAAAAGAGTTTCTTCCCCAGGTCACCTTCCGGCAGGTGGCCACGCGAAACCTTTGTCGTCCCGAGTTTCAGCATCATCTGACACAGCATGTCGGTAGTGGGATCCGTTTTAAACTGTATATATCTTTCGTAATTCGCCACATCCCTGCATCCCGCCTCGGTCACACCGACAAATACCAACTCGACTCCATACTCCGACTCAAATTCTTTTACCATTTTGTTTAGCTCCGAAAAACTTCTGCCGGAACGTTCTCCCCCGTCCGTTAAAACTATTTCCATCTTTGGCGAAGGCGAATTTCTATATTTCGCGTATTTTTTTGAAAGACCTTGTAATAATGCAACTGTATCAATCCCTTCTCCGGTGCCAACATGCCAGAGCTTTTCAGGCGCACCCGCAAGCGTGTCCTTATCCCGGCATTGATCAAAAGACACTACTTCATCTAAACGACTTGTAATGCTACTTACACTAAAATGGACTCCGCTATTTCCTTTTGACGATTTATGCATTAGGCTTAAAAAGAATTTGCTCATATTCGTAAACGCTACGCCCATTGCCGAATCGGCGCCGCCTATACTTCCGCTTGTATCGATCGTTATACCCGCTATTATGTTTGGCGTCGCGAAATCCGCGATATACTTGATAAACGGTTTCATGCTGCGTGAGAGAATGTGCTGAATACTTATGTTACCGCTTCCCGAGCGGCTCATAACCCTTTCGTATTTCGGCGCGCTTGTAAAAATATCGACAAATTTCTGTGCCGCACGACCTACTTTCTGTACATATGTATCAAGCCAGTCTCTTTGTACGGCCCTTACCATGTCAGTTTCTTTTTCCCCGGCAACCGTCTCGCCGGTCTCACTCGAGGTTATTTCCGGCGCGTCATCGTCACCATCTTCGGATATACCTTCCACCTGTTGCTGAACTTCTTGGGAATCCGCGTCATCGTCTACGTATTCCATATCAGGGCCTACTCCTTCCAATCCATCTGTTATTTCCGATACGCTATCCCCGCGGCCTTTACTTCTTTTAGCTTTGTATACACCTTTACGAACCGTAGAAAGATAACATTCTTTGCTGAATCTTTTCTCCCATGCGTCACGATACATCTGTTTTGCCATGTCGCGTAGTTGTTCATCTTTCAACGAGTTCACCAGATCCAATATCTTTCCTTGTTCAAATTCTATCCAGCCTTCTTCTTTTACAGTCATAGCAGGATGCATTCGGTCAAAATCTTCGTCTATCAACTTATCCATGCCGCTGACACGTTTATCTTCTTTCTCCCTAAGTATTCTGATCATCGCGTTTATTATCCCTTTTGCCGCCTGACAATAATATGATGACCGATCCCCTCCCTGCAAATCTGACATAATTCCCTTTTTCAAATACCCACTCGGACTCGCGCTAAACATTAACGGGAACAATGTCGAAAATAATTCTATGTTATGATGACTAATTTGATCCTGTTTAAACCTGATAGCATCCGTAACATGCCCAAGTTCATGCTGTCCGACCCAATCCTGAAAGACAGGATTCTTTCCGGTAGATTTTCTGTACACTATTGCATAGTCTCCGCCCTTGAATACACCCCGGTATTTATCCGCCTCGGCGAATGGATGGTCTTCGACCACGTACGCCATTATCTCATTCTTACCAAATTCTTTTACTCCAACCGCTAAAAGATCCTCTGCCTTGATCACTACCCTTCTTTCTATTTCCCGGGTTTCAAGTTTTAGCACAAGTTTTTTGCCCTTCTTCGTTTCAATACTAAATAAAAATCGATTAACCCCTTCCTGAGACAATATATGTGTCCTCATCTGGTTCAAAATCATTTTTATATCTTCTTTCGTTCCTTTTTTATTCGCCCAGATCGACAACAACATTTTTATCCGATCTCCGATATACGGATCTATCTCTTCCGCAGCTTGACAGACTCGCCCCGCCAACGACTCCATATCGCCTTCTTTCCAAAGCATCACTCCGGCATCTCTATTAAGATTGCTTACTCCAAGAAAAAAATCATGCAACACTTCATCAAGGAACTTCTGATATTTAAGGATATTAACGGCTTTAGGATCGGATCCGGTTATTTTTTCGATATTATCTAACGCCGTTCTGACTTTTTCCAGATCATAATGGCAATCTATCGGTTTAATGATCACTTCTGACGATACGCCTTCTTTTTTCTTCTTCTTTTTTTCTTCTTTTGGACGCTCTATCGCCTCCGGCAACGTACTTTTTATACCCGGTATTTTTGCCGACGCGTCAAAAACATCTTTTTCGTTATTTCCAGGCAGTTTACCCCTTACCGAACGCTTACCCTTAAATACCGTCTCACGATCTCCCGCCAGCGCGTCCGCTCTATGCCTGCCCTCCAAAACCTTTACCACCGTCTCTCTTTCCACACGATCAGATTCCCTGTAAAAATGCAATGCCGGCACCCATAACTTTGTAGCCCTCTCCATCAGTTCCCCGCCGTAACTTTGACGTCCTTCATATGATGTGGCCGGGTTACCTGTCACGATCACCATCACTTCCGGATCAAGTTCAAACTCAAAATGTTTTCCGCCAAAATAAAAATCAGCCTTGCGCGCCCCGTGAAAGAACGGCGACATAAAATATATTACGTCCGCGCTTACATTCGCCTCATCCAGCAGAAGTATTTTTCGTTTTGTGTGTTCCCCGGAACCGATATTTTCATACTTACCGTCGACTTTGACCTTTCCGAATTGGCTGAAAAATTCGTGCATATCCATATTTATTTCATATGACGCGCCTTCACCGTATTCGATCGTAACCCTCGCAAGCACAGAATCGCCTTCCATATTTTCAAAACAATTTAACGTATACATCGGCGTTCCCGTAATATGTGTCAGGTTACGCGCTATCGAACTTTTTGCTCCGCCAGTCTCGCCCAGCATTATCACAGGCCTTGGAGATCTTTCATATCCCATCGCGTCTTTCGCCCTCTCCCACGACATAAGCACGGACCTGGCGACCTCATTTATATAACCTTCATATTCCAGAAAATCTTTCGGAGGGACTTCTTCCGGCGGCAGAATATACGGTTTTGTCGCATCGTTAAGACCGGTTTCTATCCCGCCTATCGATTTAATGAACCGATAATATAAGATCAATTTGCCGTTTTTCAATTCGGCCGATAACCCGGTCGAAAAAAATTCTTTGCCTTCTTTCTCCGGTAAGATACGATATGCGTGCGCCGGCGTTATCACACGATAACTGACATCGTCCTTCAGAACAATTATTCCGTTCCTGCGTGTAACCTGATTTTCTCCGGATATAGCTTTAAGATCAATCTCATCTTGATAGGAATAGTCGTATTTGGGTTCTCTCAATTCCTTTTCGATCCCCCTTATCGTCGAACGTTCTATCCCGTCATAAGTAAATACCTCATTAAGTAAAACCTCAAAAAACATTTCTCTATCGCATATATTCCCTTTACCAACATCATCCAGCGCCTCGCCGTACCAGCCAACTACCGCTTTTAAAACTATATATGCCGCATTGACCTCTTTTATGCCGTTTGCGACGGCCAGTTTTTTATCGCGTATCACGCTCTCCGCCAGCATATTGACATCATCCACGCTGAAATAATACTGGTTCTCAAAATGTTTTCCACCGGCATTGAATCTCCCCAATTTAAACCCTCCGTCTACCAGCCACGCCGTGATCGCCGACTTCACAACCAGACTTGCCTCATCGTTCGTAAGCCCCGGATACCTTTTTAATAGGTTCTTTTCAATCACCATTTCGTCTATCGTCGCGGGAACGACTATTTTCTGAAAACGGTTGAAAAACGGCGACGAAAACGTCCTGTTCCGTATTATGCTGGCGTTCACCACAATATGGATATTCGATGGCAGTCTATATTCCTCTCCGGCTATCGTGATTTTCCCGGTATTTAAAAAATCGTTCAATCGTTCCAGCTCTTCCTCGCTCATCATCTCAAGCGAGTTTATGTATAACACCGTCTGTTGCGCCGTTTTATCATCATCGCTGTCTGCCTTGATAAGATATTTTCCTATAAATCCTTTTATCCGCCCTACTTCTCCCGTAGACACTACTCGACTTGTGTTTTTATCTATCTCCCCGAATAAAAATCCTTCATCCCCCACAAACTCTTTTTCATTCGTATGCGCGTTTGTAAAAAATTCATCCATCTTTATCCCCGATTTACCGCATAAATATCTCACTATGTCCCGGGGACGCGTTCCCTGCTCGGATATAAGTAAAACCTGAGATGTGTCGTCACCTTTCTGCCTGGACGATATCGCCAATGCCAGCGACTTAAGGACCCCCCTTTCTTCGGCTGTATCGTTAAAATAGAGTCCTTCCAGATACTCTTTGTTCTCTTCGCCTGACTCAAACCCGACGTCCCCGATATATAAAATATTATCTTTCTTTTCTATCCGGGCATTTCTTTCCCATTCTTCCACAAATTTTCTGAACCCGGGAAGACGCCTGTCCACCAGGCTTATCACAGTATCTCTGTCAGCCGCAGCGGCAAACTGGTTAAGATAATTCATAAGAATTCCGCGGTATAATCCCTGCTTCGCGCCCAAATTTACCATCTTTATCGTTCTTATGATCTCTCGCGGACTTGCTCCGAATTGCTCCGTGTATTCTTCAACCGACGCATATGCCCGTTCAAAATTCCGGATCTCGTCCGGTACATATGTATCGCCATGCGCGTTCTTGAACTCCTCGTCCATAATGAATTTCATCCATGTATGCACGTCTATAAGCGCGTCCTTCTCGTCTATCGTAAGCGCCCCGCTATCCGCCAGATAATAATCTATAAGCCGCCTGAAACTTTCGTTAGACCAGTTATCCGTTACCCAGATCTTTTTCGCCAACATATCCAATTCGTACGGAATATGCCTCCGGCCTTTTGTCGTCGCCGCCGGATTGTATGTGACAAATACGTTAAAATCCTTATTTACCGTTATTGTCCGATCCTTTTCCCTTAAACCTATTCCGTTATGATATACCCCGAGATCTACCTTATCTTCTCGCAGTATCTGCACAAGAAAACGAAGCACCGCCACCGAATTCTCCGAAATATTCCCTTCGTCAAAACAAAACGTACCGCCATGCTCCAAATAATCCAGAAAATCACTTATAAATCGCCCGTCTTTATCCCGTGAACATGTTATGCGAAATCCGCCGTCCGCTTTTGGTTCTATTCGCCCGATAAAATCACTTATCTCTACATTCCTATACATCGAAACCTTCGCAAACTTTCCTTTGAACTTGGCTTTCTTTTCATCGTCTTTCATGTAATGCCTGTTGTGCCAATCTTCTGCTATCGCCGTCTTTCCGCCGCCCGGTGCGCCTTCAAGTAAAAATACTTTTCTGTGCCCCTCTTCCACCACCCGATCTATGCTTTCGTAAACCGACACCTGCTCCTTAACTGGAACAAGTAACTTGTTTTTCCTGGCAAATTGTTCGTCACCGTATTTTTTATTAAGCGTGTTTAATGTTTTTGGAGTGATATTAAAGGCTGTTCTGTATTCGTCGGTAAGACCTATGGCAAGCGCGAAATATCCTATATCTTCTATTGATTCGCCTTCCTCACCCGGACTTGCCCGCGACCGTATTACCGCACCGATAAATTCATCCAGATCTCTCTTACTTAACCGGTTGAGATTATATTTGCCTTCCTGCTTCTCTGCCTCATATGCCGCCCATACCCTGTATGCGTAATCCACCGCACGATCTGTGTCCTTCTTTACTACCCCTTTAGCTACATTAAGTTTATCTCCACAATACTTTTTCACGCCTTCACCCGTCAACGCGGCGTTCATATTTAGACTGAAAGAACGCGATAACTCCGCGCCGCTCATCGCCAATGCGTCGTCTTTCATCGGGTCAGGATGCGCGTACATCACGCTTATTATCCTTACGTTATCGGGGATCTTCACCAGAGTCTTCTCTTTATTCGCAAAGTCTCCATTCCATTTCGAACGCAACATCTCCGGCAACTCCACATAACCCGTTTGAAACGCCCTGTTTAACCCTACCGCCGCGTCCGCGCTTATTCCGTCAAAATTGTCCATAATAAAAACTTCTACCTTATCTTTATCCGCTTCCGCTCGTTCGCATATTTTTAAAAGCACGCCCAGATATGTGCCGAATTCACCGCTATCCGCGCAATCGTATCCGCCTATCAGTTTCGAGAATTCCGTAAACCGGTTCACGCTTATATACGTCTCTTCCGATTTTTTTCCGAATATTTCATGGCAAACTTCATGCACCGCGTCTACGACGTCTTCCCCGTTGCAACCGTTCACCATTAAATAACCCAAACTTCTATTCTCCAGAACTATACGCATCACTTCTTTCGCGTCATATATATCCGTACTTATACCAAAATCTTTCGCCAATATCTTCCCTACCGCAGATTGCGCATCATATTCTATCCACATTCCCCATAATGCGCTCACTACCGCCTTCTCGAAAGATTCTTTTGCGGATACCCCTTTTTCCGTATAAATTCGGTATATCTCAACGCACCTTAACATATCCCTCATGGTTATAACCTGATACTTCGAGTATATCTCGCCCAGCGCCAGAGCCTTCTCTATTTCATAATATATGTCGCCAAGTTTTTTTCCGTACTTTTCGCTATCGCTTTTATTAGCACCGCTTCGCTTTCCAAACAACCTGCACGCTATTTCTTCCATCTCACTACGTATCATATCCTGATACGTTTTATCCTTACAGCTAAAATCATATCCCATCCAAAATGTGTTCGCTAATCCCCTCATCACTCCGCTTATCGGGTTTCTCGACGCATACTCTCCGGCCGGGTTTATATCCGCCACAAACAATGTATCAGGAGAAATTTTGTTACTATAAAATCTCTCCCCGTCACGCGTGTCTTTTTTCGCCACTTCCGGCATCAGCCTGTTCGCTCTGCCCGCCATTTCAGGATAAAGATAATTTAAAAGTCCGTTGCGATCAGCCGTGTTCGCCTCGCTGAAATTTATTATGGCAGGACCTTTCTTCTCATTCTCGATAAATGGCGTTGTGTTCACTACCTTTACCACACCGCCTTCATACAAATGACCGCCGCGAAATTCGAATAGTTCCGTATGTTGATGTATCGTGAACGGCAAGTTTTCATATCCCGTCATGTCGGAAAATATCTCGATTATCCGCGTTTTGCCGGTTCCGCTTGAGCCCTCAAGAAACGTGAATCGGCTCGGGATATCCCGGCCATACGCTATCTGCCTGCCAAACTGTCCTATCACCGCATTATCCAACCCCCTCATTACGTATCCGTAGCGCTCCAGCATTAGATCATCTAACTTTGAAATACCGTTAACCTTTATATACTCCGCTAGAATCGGATTTAATTTAACTTTTACTCCACCGTCTATAAGAAGTTCGCCACCGGAAATCTCCGCCGTAGATCGCTTCCATCCGTCGGGAACTTTTTCAGTGACTTCACCGAATATTTTGTCCAACATCCGACGGTCTTCTTCGTATTGAAACCTTAATCTCAAGATCCGATACAACTCCTCAAAAACATGTTTATCATCACCATATATTTTTCGGCTGTACACAAGCGCCGTCTCAAAATTCCTATAACCAAAAGTCAAGCCTTCCTGTTCCCATTCTGTCTTGCCCAACGCGTTTTTGAGCCCTATCAAACCTTTTACTACCGCATCGTCTTTTACCCCAAGTTTCTTTCGAAAATATCCTTCCTTGTCCTCTTCCGAAAAACCTTCCACTCGCTGTCTCAATATCCTTGTCGCGAACGCATCATCCTTTATGTCCGGAGTTTTATCCATCGTAAATATTATGTGCAGATTCGACGGGATATCCAGCGTTATTCCTCCTTCCGGGATCACCACTTGTCTTTCCCAAAGCACGGGATTTAGCTCTACCCTTATCCCTCCGGGCAACGCGTCCACATTGTCAAATACCGCGAATACCGGCCTACCCTCATCCTCAACCGCTTTTTTTGCAAGATTTTCCAGTAATCCTTTCACATATTCGTATTTCTTGCCGTTCTCATCCGGGATATTCATCCCAAAAAGATCTCCTCGCTGGCTGAAATTTGATAAACTGTAACGATACATCGATCCTTCCTCATCCTCTACCGCTTTTGCCAAGACCTCTTCGAACATATCCACATTGTCTGGATCAAGTAGAAAAAGTGCCGGCACTCCGATCTCCGCCATTCGCCTTATACTGTAGTAAGTCTTCTGATACGCCTTGATGTCGTACAATAACCCTTTTTTTAATTTACCTGCACCTTTTTTACCAAGATCGGCAAATAAATATCTTTTAAGCGTTTCGAGATATTGCACAACGTCTTTACTTTCGGCCATCGCCTCGTTCTTTTCATTTAACGATAACCTTATGAAAGTATCACGGTGATCGGCGACAATCCTCGTCAACATATCCGAAAATTCGTTATATTCATCCCCAAACAACCCCCCATAGATCGTATGCGCCACAAGCAAAAACAACGATAACGGGTTTTCACTCTTTATCGCTTTATCCCCGACCTCAAGCCCCTTTGTATACTGTCTCATGTATTCCCAATGTAGCCTGATAAGCTCACGTATGCTGGTTGTCCATATCGCGTCGTCTTTGTGATTTGACTCGATATACGCTCTAATTTTCTCGTCCAGATCCATGCTAAGCGCCACAAGCCCCGATGTTGTATTCTCGTCCATACGAAATTCTTCGCCCATGTAATGCGCCCTCAACATCTCAAGTAATGTATTAGTCGCCGCATCAGAACAGGATATTAAACTGACTTGTGGGGCATAAAACGCATTTAAGACAATATAGGCGGACGTCTGCTCGCCTTCGGACATTTTCGAAAAAGGCTTTCCGAGCAACTTGCCATATGGCCGCTCGGGAGCTTTTTTAATTTCCGGCGTTTTGGGCTCGCTGGCAGAAAGCTTCTCCGCTCTACCGCCACTTTGTATTATTTCGGCGATAATATTATCCATGGTTTCAGATTTACCCGACGTCGCGTTAAGTTCCTTGTGTATTGCTTCGGCCTGTTCTAGTGAAATGTACCAGCCGGAGGATTTAAGGGTTTTATCTTTTATCTTTTTCCATGCTGCGTCCATTGCGTCGGCGACCTTGGGAAATAACATTTCTATAAGTTTCTTTTCGCCGTCACGCACGGGTTGGCGATATGTATCCTGGATTTCCTCCAGGCGGCTTTTATCATGTGTAGTGCCCTGTTTATCGGTATACGGGCTATACCAGTATGCTTGCCAAGTTTTTGGTAAAAATTTACCATCTTTATCAACGCATTCAGCGGGACTTACGGAAAATACACAAAATGACGCCAAAACATTTGATTTAATAAATTCGCTATTTAACTTGATGCCTTTTTTGGGTTCTGCCACATCTTGACATAATTTCCCCAAAACTTTATATGCGATTGCGATAAATGGCTGCACTTTCTCAATCGTTACAACTGGCATACTACCCACATTTTCGACTATCTTTATTAACAGGTCAGCATTAACTAGGTCTTTATAAACCCCAGAAATATCATTTTGTGTCGCGTCACATAAGCTCTGCAACTCGCCATATGAACTCCCAACGAAGTCACCCGCGTTTTCGGCTATGGTAATTAAGAGTTTAATATCAACAAGACGTTTATATGTACCTGTTTTATCCTCTTTTGCCGCGTCCAATAAATCGTTCAACGTCTGATAGGCATCCGCACAATTATTCCCCACTTTTTCGGCTATGGTAGTTAAGAGTTTAATATTAACAAGACGTTTATATGTACCAGTTTTTTTATCATCTTTTGCCGCGGCACATAACCTGTCAAGCGCGATATAGGCAGACCAATTCAAATGATTCCTCGAGTTTTCGGCTATGGTAGTTAAGAGTTTAATATCAACAAGACGTTTATATGCACCTGTTTTATCCTCTTTTGCCGCGGCCAATAAATCGTTCAACGACTGATAGGTATACGCACAAAAATTCCCCGCGTTTTTGGCTATGGTAGTAAAAAGACACATCACGTCTCCACTAATATTGTCAGCATCAAACCCGATTTTATTTGAACTAATAGCGCCAAGCAATGTTCCCAAAGCCGCTCTGGAGGACGATTTTGTCTCATCCGATAAGTCGGCAGTATTTATCCACTCTTCAAAATCAGCCAGGATGGCTTCTATCGTAGCTTTGTCTATGGAGGATTTCCCTTCTTCAGCGGCGGGGTTTGCCGGTGAAGGTGCGGATGCTCCTGCCTCCGAAGGTTTAGAAGCGGGTTCCTTTGCCCCGGCTGTTTCCAAAGCGTGAATAATGTTATTAATCTTGTTAGATTTACCCGGCGTCGCGGCAAGTTCCTTGTGTATTGCCTCGGCCTGTTCGAATCTAATGTACCAGCCGGAGGTTTCTTTAAGTTGGGCATCTATTTTTGCTTTCCGCCAGGCTGCGTCCATCTCTTTGGTGACGTCGGGGAATAGCATTTCTATAACTTGTTTCTCTGCGTTCTGCGGAGACTTTGTATATTCTTCTAAAATATTTGTTTCATTTTTTTCCAACGATTCAGCCTGACTAAATGTTATTTCACAATCGGCACTGTTTGATCCACTAAACATTCTGTCTATAATTCGGGTGGCCCCCGGGAAAAGCATGGGTATTAATTTCTTTTGACCGTTCTGGAGTGACACACCGTATGCATCCTGGATTTCCTGTAAACGGTTTTTGTGTTCCGCTCCGGTTGCGTCAACATAAGGGGCCGTCCAGTATTGTTCCCATTTTTCATACGAAAATTCCCCATTTTCGAGGCTATTTGCTGCTTTAGCAGAAAATCGGCAAAATGGCACAAAAACAGCTAAGTTAATAAAATGATTATTTAATCCTGTCGGACTTGCCTTCACAGCTTCACTAAGGCGTTCCAAAACATAATATTCTACTTTTGCATCTTCTTCATTATTTTGAGCTATGCTCGTAAACAATGTTTGTAACCAGTCAGTTGTTATATCGTTCATATTGCCTGACGCTGCCGCTTCGCATAAACAGCTTAAAGCATAATATGCGTTGCCGATATATGGCCCCGTGTTTTCTGCAATAATTGTCAATAAGTTAAAGCTTAATAAGTGTTTGTATATGCCGGTATCATCTGTTGATGTGTGACTCAAAAAATGTAATAGAGCGTCAAATGCATCGAGCCTATTTATCCCTGCATTCTCCGCGATAGTGATAAATAGTTTTTCGATCTGTTTTATGGTTTTGACTTCAACTATACCCAATGCTATGGTGTCGCATAAAGTTGCAAGAGTACTATATGCTCTCCAACTATCTGTTCCCGCTTTTTTGGTTATGGTAGTTAATAATGCAACATCGACAAGTCGGTTGTAGGTCTTCGTTGTATCATCTTTGGCAGAATCGCACAAAGTAATAAGATAGATATACCCCCCGTCGGTATCTAATCGCACATTTTCAGTTATAGCAGTTAATAATTCAAGATTGACGAGACGGTTATACGTCCCTGTATTATCATTGTTTGCACAGTTACATAATTGTCCCAAAGCGCGATACACCACCCAACTGTTTGTTTTCGCATTTTTATCAATATTCGTAAAGAGTAACTTTACGCTTTCCTCGACATTTTTCGCGTCAAATCCGATTTTGTTTTCACGAATAGCAGTAAGCAATGCCCCCAAAACCGTTCTGGCGGACGATTTAGCGTCATCCGGCATGTTGGCGTTATTTATCCACGTTTCGATCTCATTCTTGATCGCTTGTATTGTGGCGTCGGCTATTGCGGATTTCCCTTGTTCAGCGGCGGGTTCTGCCTGTGAAGATGCAGATGTTTCCGCCTCTGGTGTTTCAGAAACGGCTCCGATTGCCCCGGCTGTTTCCAAATTGTGAATAATGTTATTAATCTTGTTAGATTTACCCGGCGTCGCGGCAAGTTCCTTGTGTATTGCCTCGGCCTGTTCGAATCTAATGTACCAGCCGGAGGTTTCTTTAAGTTGGGCATCTATTTTTGCTTTCCGCCAGGCTGCGTCCATCTCTTTGGTGACGTCGGGGAATACCGCGATAATAAATTTCTTCTCTCCATCTCGAGGTGAATCTTCCGGGAACAACATGGCTATAATTTTGCCAAATCCTTTTTGCGGAGATACCGCATATTCATCCTGGATTTCCTGTAAGCGGCTTTTTTTATGAGATATATTATTTTTATCGGTATACGGGCTAGACCAGTATGCTTGCCAAGTTTCTGGTAAAAATTTACCATCTTTATCAACGCATTCAGCGGGACTTACGGATAATATACAAAATGACGCCAAAACATTTAATTCAATAAATTTTATATTTAATTTAATGCCTCCTTTTGCTTTTGCCACATCTTGACATAATATTTTCAAAACGTTATATGCGATTGCGCTAAATGCCTGCACTTCTTCAATCGTTACACCTTGGATACTACCCACTTTTTCTACTATCTTTATTAATTGGTCAGCATTAACAAGGTCTTTATAACCCCCTGAAGGATCCTTCGTTACTGCGGCACATAAGTCGTTCAGATCGGTATATGCAAGCACAATGACGTCCCGCGTGTTTTCGGCTATTTTCGTCAACAATTCAATATCAACAAGGCGTTTATATGTACCA
>DAONGE010000048.1:0-13750 GCA_035403965.1 Candidatus Omnitrophota bacterium
CAGGGAAGCTTGACACTTTAGCATATCATCTCGGATCTCCGCACGACATCTTCAACACAATCCGCCGAATTCAATATAAATAGCAACGTCATCCCCGCATGTATTTAGCGGGGATGACATTCGTATGATGATGTTTGCAGCAGGGCAGGGAATGCCTGAGCCCCGCACGAAGGAGGAGCGGCCTCGTCCGGAGGCCTCGGCACTCCCTCGGACATTGCGTCCTCGGTTGCAGGATGCCGTCCTCCGTTCTGTCCTTGGACGCAGGGTATGCAGTGCCCCGCAATGTGTTGAGACAAAATATTTCAATAGTATAGATTCCCGCTACAAGCATGCGGGAATGACAACTTCGTTACGAGGCGTCAGTAAAAATGACGACAAAACGCAGAAACCTGCATATCTTGAAAACCCGAAATCGTTGTTGTATACTAAAACTCTGATATGGACATTTCATTGGGCCGCTTTGTTAAGTAAATAATATTAAATTAATATGTTGTTTTGAAAATTTTAAAAGGAGGGCAATATGTCGCAGGGGGTTTCGATAATAAACGAGAAGGTCGCGAAAGAGAGCGTTTTCATAGAAAGCCTGATGTCCGAGATACGGAAAGTCATCGTAGGGCAGGACTACATGGTTGAAAGGCTACTTGTGGGGCTTTTCGCGAACGGACATGTCTTGATCGAAGGAGTTCCGGGGCTTGCTAAGACGCTTACGGTCAAGGTCCTTTCGTCCGCGCTCAGCACAAAATTCCAGAGGCTACAGTTCACGCCCGATCTTTTGCCGGCTGACCTTGTGGGTACGCTTGTGTATAATCCGAAGGACGGGAATTTCACCACGAAGAAAGGGCCGATATTCTCCAACATGATACTCGCCGACGAAATTAACCGCGCGCCGGCCAAGGTCCAGAGCGCACTTCTTGAGGCCATGCAGGAAAAACAGGTGACGATAGGCGAACATACTTTCAAGTTGGAAGAACCTTTTCTTGTTATGGCCACGCAGAATCCGATAGAACAGGAAGGTACTTATCCTCTTCCCGAGGCGCAGGTGGACCGCTTTATGCTGAAGCTGAACGTCGGTTATCCTACGAAAGAGGACGAACACAAGATACTTAAACGTATGGCCGTCACGGACAAAAAAATAGAGGTTAACCCGGTGCTTTCTCCCGAAAAAATCATGGATATCAGAAGGACCATAAACGAGATCTATGTCGATGAAAAAATAGAGAAATACATCGTGGATATAGTTTTCGCGACACGGAATCCCTTGGCGTACAATCTTAAAGATCTTGAAGGACTCATTGAATACGGCGCTTCTCCGAGGGCCAGTATAAATCTCGCCCTCGCGGCTAAGGCCTACGCCTTTATTCAAAGGCGCGGTTACGTTACGCCGCAGGATATAAAATCCATCGGCCCGGATGTCCTCAGGCATAGGGTTATACCCGGGTACGAGGCCGAAGCCGAGGGTAAAACTTCCGAAGATCTCATTAAGAGGATATTCGAGGAAGTAGAAGTACCGTGAGCGTTGTGAGCGTTGTGAGCGTTCATAAGAAGATACAAAGTGATGTCATTCCCGCACGTTTTTAGCGGGAATCTATAAAATAAAATGATATGATTTTAATGTTATTGATGTTCGACCAAAACGGATAGAGATTCGAAATTCGATGATTATGTAGGGGCGGACCCACGTGTCCGCCCAAAACGGGTGGCGATTTGATGATTTAGATGCCCGATAAAAGCGGGCGGGCATGACGAAGTTGGTGTCATTGCGAGGAGCAATGGTTAAAGTTTGGCGACGAAGCAATCTTTGGGTAGCGAATAGTGCATTACGCATAGATTGCTTCGCTTCGCTCGCAATGACAAACGTGTAGAGATTCGAAATTCGAGATTCGATGATTATAGATGTCCGATAGATGTGTTCGGGCACGGATAGTGGGGAGAGTTATGATACCCAAAGAGATAATAAAAAAGGTCAGGCGCATACAGATAACGACCTCGCGAAAAGTCATGGACGTTTTCGCGGGACAGTATCAGAGCGTATTCAAGGGCATCGGTATGGAGTTTGATGAGGTCCGTGAATATCAGCCGGGGGACGAGATCAGATCAATAGACTGGAACGTCACCGCGCGCATGGGCCACCCTTTCGTGAAAAAATTTATAGAAGAACGCGAACTTACGATCATGATATTGTTAGATGTTTCTATGTCCTCCCGTTTCGGTACGCGTAACACGTTGAAAAGCGATCTCGCCGCCGAGTTCTGTTCCGTAATAGCATTTTCGGCGATAAAGAATAGCGACAAGGTCGGGATGATGACTTTCACCGATAAAATAGAAAAATATATACCGCCCAGAAAAGGCGTTAAACACGTTCTGTATGTCGTGAACGAGGCGCTTTACAGTAAGACGGCCGGAGGGAAGACCGACATCAATAGGGCGTTGGAGCACTTCAACCTGATGGCGAAAAGGCGGACGATCACGTTCCTTGTTTCAGATTTTATATCGGAAGATTTTAAAACGCTTCTTGCCGTGACGAACAGGCGGCATGACGTGATAGCCGTCGCGATATCCGATCCGGCGGAACATGAGCTTCCCGAAAGCGGTATAGTTAAGCTGCATGACGCGGAGACCGGCGAACCTTTTGTTGTAGACGCGGGTAACAGGAAAGTGCGTGAGGCGTATAAAGCGCAGGCCGAGAAGCTCCGGGATGAAAGAGAAAAATTGTTCAGGTCGGTGAATGTGGATTGTATCAATATAACGACTAACGAGTCTTACTATGAACCTCTGATAAGATTTTTTAAAACCAGGGAACGGCGTTTGACACGAAGATAAATATGGGAATTTTCTCGAAAACGAAAATATTATTGTTAATCTTTCTGCTGATAGGTGCGGCTGTCAGTCCCGCGTATCCCGAGGACACGGCGGATATTTCGGCCGAGGTGGCTAAAACCGAGATCGCTGTCGGCGACAGAATAGATCTTCAGGTTTCGGTTAAACTTCCTAAAGGTGCCGAAGCGATATTCCCTGACGAGATCAAGGAACCGGGGGATTTTTCGTTTGTCGAAATGAAGATCCCGAAGAAGAATAAGCGGGGAATGGAATCTAGGATATACGTTCTTACGATATTTGAGACCGGCCAGCATGTGATCCCTCCCGTTATGGTAAAATTCAGGAATGATCAGAAAAGCGAATGGAAAGACGTTTCGACGAGGCAGATCCCAATAGAGGTAAAGAGCCTTTTGACGGGTTCGGAAACGGACATCAAGGGGATAAAAGGACTGACGATTTTCGGCGCGTTCAGTTGGGGATATATCATTACCGGGATATTCATATTTTTCGTGGTATTGGTCGTATTGTTCATACGGAACAGGAATCGCGCTATCGCCGAGGAAAAAGCCCGAAAACGTCCGCCGCATGAAGTGGCGTATGAGGAACTTTCAAAGCTTAAGGGCAAAGATCTTCCGGGTCACGGCATGATAAAAGAATATTATAGCGATCTTTCGGATATTGCCAGGCACTATCTGGAGGCGCGCTTTAATTGCAGAGCGCCAGAAATGACCACTGAGGAATTTTTATATTATTTGAAACAAGACGGCGCAATGGAAGCTAAGCATAAAGAGTTGTTGCGCGATTTCTTAACGCAGTGCGATATGGTGAAGTTCGCGAAATACGGGCCTACGCCGATCGAGATGATAGACAGTTATAAACTTGCCGAAAAACTTGTTGATGAGACAAAAGTGGATGAACCGGAACAGGCGGAGGAGGAAAAGGGAAAATGATGCGTTTTGCCGATCCATGGTACCTTTTGCTCGTTCTTTTGATCCCGGGCGTGATATTTTTATCGAAAAAGTTCGAGAACAAGCTTATCCCGTCCCTGCGTTTTTCTGACGCTTTTCTGGTAAGGCATCTTAAGCCTTCCTTGAGGTCCAGACTGTGCGGAAAGATGATATATCTGAGGGGCGTCGCGCTCGTGTTTTTCGTGCTTGCGCTTGCCCGGCCGCAGACGCCGATCGAGGAGACAAAGGTTTTTGTCGAAGGGATAGATATCGTTCTCGCGATAGACTGTTCGGGGAGTATGCAGGCGCTGGATTTCGAGATAGGCGGACAGAGAACGGACAGGCTTACCGTTGTAAAACAGGTGGTGGAAGGGTTTGTCAAAAAAAGGCCGAACGATAGGATAGGTATCGTCGCGTTCTCGGCCCAGGCGTACAGCGTGTGTCCGCTGACGCTGGACCACGATTGGCTTCTTAAAAATTTGGAACGTGTGAAAATAGGTCTTATCGAGGATGGTACCGCCATAGGTTCCGGGCTTGGCGCGTCGATAAACAGATTAAAAGATACCGAGGCGAAATCCAAAATAGTTATTTTGCTTACGGACGGCCGGAATAACGCGGGCAGGATATCGCCGATTTCCGCGGCTGAAGTGGCGCGGGCGATCGGCGTGAAGGTCTACACGATAGGGGCCGGAACTAAGGGGCTGGTGCCTTTTCCGATGAAGGATATGTACGGAAATACCGTGGTACAGCCGGTTGAGATATCGGTGGACGAGGATCTTCTTAAAAAAATGGCCAAGATCACCGAAGGAAGATATTACTGGGCAAGCGATACCGAATCCCTGAAAAAGATATATGACGATATCGACAGGTTGGAAAAAACAAAGATCGAAGAGGTCGGGTACAACAGATATAACGAGTTTTTCTGGATATTTCTTTTCCCGGCTCTCGGGCTATTGTTGCTTGAGATAGTTCTGACGAATACGGCGCTGAGGAGGATACCGTGAGGTTCGGTGCATTGTACATGGCATCGCTTTTATGGATACTTCCCGTCGTGATGTTTTTTATGATCTGGGCGGCGAAGTCACGCGCGAAGGCCGTGGAAAAATTCGCGGATAAACAACTGATACCGGAAATATCCGGGACTTTCAATCCTGTCGGCAGAAAAATAAAAGCATTTCTGATATTGTCGGCGATCGCCTTTATACTGTTCGCGTTTATCCGTCCACAGTGGGGTTTTACATGGGAAGTCGTGAAAAGGCAGGGGCTTGATATCCTGATAGCGATAGATACCTCGAACAGTATGCTGGCCGAGGACGTTAAACCCAGCAGGATAGAACGTTCAAAACTGGCGGTAAGGGATCTTGTAAAAAAACTGCGCGGGGACAGGGTGGGGCTGATAGCTTTTTCCGGAACGGCTTTTTTACAGTGTCCGCTCACCGTGGATTATAACGGATTTCTGCTGTCGCTTGATGATATCGCCACAGATACGATACCCGTCGGAGGGACGTCCATAGCCAACGCGATAGATACGGCGATAAATAGCTATGAGGGCGGCGGCAAAAAACACAAGATACTCATTATTATAACCGATGGTGAGGACTTAGAAGGCGGCGTTGATCGGGCGGTTCAGATCGCCAAATCGAAAGGTGTTACGATATATTGCGTGGGTATAGGGACGGCCGAGGGAGAACTTATCCCGATGCGCGAAGCGTCTGGGAAAATGAGTTTTCTTAAAGACGAGAACGGTACCGTGGTCAAGACCAAGCTTGACGAGAACATGCTGCAGAAAATGGCGCTTGATACGGGCGGTATGTACATAAGGTCCACCGGCGCCGAATTCGGCCTCGACCTTATTTATGAGCAGAAACTTTCAAAGATAGAAAAAGAGGAATTTAAAAGTCGTATGGAAAAACGGTATAACGATAAATTTCAGATACCGCTTATGATCGCTTTTTTACTGCTTTTGATAGAGCCGTTGATAGGCGAGAAGAGAAATAAAGAGATATGAATAAAAGATCACGTATGGATATATCCGGGATGAAAATATCACTTATGGCGGCAATGCTGTCAGTGGCATGTTTTACGTTTTCCGCCTACGCGGCGTCGGTCACGGGTGATGTGAGAAAAGGCGATAAGCTCGTAAAACAGAACAAATACGATGAAGCGGTGAAGGAATATGATAAGGCGTTGAGTAAAAAGCCGGCGGAACCTGCGATACAATACAATAAAGCCGTCGCGTTGTACGGGAAGAACGATTACAACGGGGCGCTTGAATCGTTCATGGGCTCGTTTGCCGAGGCGGATAAAGATCTGTCCGGGAAGGCGATGTATAACGCCGCGAGTAGTAAATATCGTTTAGGCGTGGAGAAGGAAAAAACCGATCCAAAGTCGGCCATGTCCGATTATAAGGAAGCCGCGGAATATTTCAAAAGAGCGATAGATATCGAGCCGGGAGATCAGGACGCTAAATTCAACTATGAGTACACGAATAAAAAAATAAAAGATCTTCAGGAAAAATTCAAGATGGATAAGCCTCAGGAAAAACAGGATCAGAAAAAAGACGATAAAAATAAAGATCAACAACAGCAGCAGCAAAATCAGCAAAATCAACAAAACCAGCAGAACCAGCAAAATCAACAAAATCAGCAAAACCAACAGGATCAACAAAATCAACAGGACCAGCAGCAGGATCAGCAGAATAAACAGGACCAAAATCAACAGAATCAACAAAACCAGCAAAATCAGCAGGATCAACAGCAACAGCAGCAAAACCAGAACGAACAACAGAACAAACAGGATCAAAACCAACAGGATCAACAACAAAAACAGAACGATCAGAATAAAGATCAGAAAGACCAGCAACAGGATCAACAGTCTCAGCAAAACGATCAAAAAGATCAACCGAAGGATCAACAGGATCAAAAGCAGCAGCAGAATAAGCAGGACCAGCAGGATCAACAAAATCAGCAGGATCAGCAGAATAAAGAGCAGAAAGACCAGCAAAAAGATAAACAGCAGGATCAGGGTGCCGGAGGAAGCGCAGGACAAAAAGGCGATAAAGGAAAATCTCAGGACCAAAGTCCGTTCCAAAACCAACAAAAACCTGATACAATGAACGGGGTCAATGACCGGCTTTCGGAAGAAGAAGCTAATATGATATTAAAGGCGCAGCAGGAAGAAGAAGAACGTTTGCGTGATGATCTGCGCGCCAAACGCGCGGCCGGACGGCCTAAAGTTTTGAGGAACTGGTAAAGACGATTTATGAAAAGAATAATCATATCTACGATAGCGATGTGTGTTTTTATGTGCGCCGTTGCCTCGGCCCAAAGCGAGCGGCTTGAAGCCGAGCTTGAAAGGAACCGCGTATCCTTGGGGAACCCCGTGTATCTTAACGTTACATTCTTCGGCGCCCAGAGCGTGGAAAAACCCGATATGCCGCAGATGGATGGCCTTAGGATACAGTATGTAGGTCCTGCTACCCAGGTATCAGTGGTGAACGGCAGGGTATCTCAGGCGATCACACACTCTTTTCTCGTGATACCAATGAAAGAAGGCGAATATAAGCTGGGTCCGTTCTATGTGGAATATCGCGGCGAGACGTATTCGGCCGCGCCTGTGACGTTGCATGTGAGCGGCAAACCGGCGGGATTTGACAGTAGCGCTCAGGGGCAAGGATCCGCGCCGCCGTCGTACGGAGGATCCGCGGGACAGTCTCAGTCTGCCGCGTCTCCCATGTATCGAGCCTCGGCGGGAGGACCTTCCGGTACGTCCCCGACGGGAAAAAATCCTTTTCCAGGCGATGTCATTTTTCTTGTGATGGATGTTCCAAAGACCAAGGTCTATGTTAATGAGGCGGTACCGCTTACGATAAAATTGTACGTAATGAACATGAGCCTTAAAGATATTGAATTCCCTAATTTCGCATATGACGGTTTCTCACTCGAGCAATGGGCGGAGCCGGAGAAAAGACAGGATACTTACCGCGGTATGGGGTATAACGTTCTTGTATTCAGGCGTAATCTTTTTGGTATAAAAGAAGGGTCGTATACGCTGGGTCCGGCTACGATAAGATGTACGGCGATCATACCGAAAAGGTCCGCGCGTCGTTCCTCGGGATTCGGCCGGAGTGTTTTTGACGATGATTTTTTCTCGGACATGTTCGGCAGGTTCGAGACGTATCCGGTGGAGATAGAATCGAAGCCTTTGCAGATGACGGTGTTGCCGTTCCCGGCTGAAAATAAACCGGCGAATTTTGAAGGGGCCGTCGGCGATTACAATATGGAAGTTCAGGTAGAGCCCAAAAAAGTGAAAGTTGGGGATCCCGTGACGGTCAGAATGGTGATAAGCGGTACGGGTAATCTCGATACGGTGACCGTTCCGCGTATGACCGTGGACGATAATTATTTTAAAACATATGAGCCACAGGTGACCAAAAAATCCAACACTAAAATATACGAGCAGGTGCTTATCCCGAAAAGCGCGGATGCCAAGGCCGTTCCGGGTGTTTCATTCAGTTTTTTCGACACGAAATCCGGTAAGTATAAGACGATAACGAAAGATCCGGTAAAGATCGAGGTTTCCGCTCAGCCCGCGTCGGAACAGGGTGTAAAGGTGGTTTCGAGCGTCGGCAGCGAACAGCTTGTGTTCCCGGCGGAAAAGATCGGACAGGATATCGTTCACATAAAAGAAAAGATTGGGGTTGTGCATAAAAGAGGGACTTATCTGTATCGAGATATCAAATTCTGGCTTGCGCAGTTGATCCCAATACTTTTCTTCGGGATATTTTATTCGATATACAGAAAATCAGAAAGAATGAAGAGCGACGTGAAATATGCCAGGTCTCTTAAGGCGCCAAAACACGCGCGGAAGGGTATGAAGATCGCGCGGGGCCTTCTCGCGAAAGGTGATATAGCTAAATTTTTCGATGTTATATTCAAGACGTTCCAGGGATATTTAGCGGACAGGCTGGGAATACCTAAAGGCGCTGTTACCGTCGCCGCTATCGAGGAAAAATTGGGAGATACCGGCTATGACGAGGAAACGCTTAAAATGATACATGAGGTGTTTTCAAACTGTGACATGGCCAGATATGCTCCGTCGGCCATTAACGTTGACGAGGCAGGGAATGTTTATGAAAAGGTGCAGAAAATAATGGATTATGTGGAGAAGGTAAGAATATGAGATCCGTAAAATACGCGATATGTGTCGTGTTCACCGTTATGTTTTGCGCGCCGGTTATTTCCGGCTGGGCGGAGAGCGTTTCAAGCGTAGATGATCTTTTCGCCGAAGGTAACGCGTTATATGAAAAAGCGGAATACGCGAAGGCTATCGAGACATACGAAAAGATATTATCAATGGGCTATGAAAGCGGGGCTTTGTATTTTAATATGGCCAACGCTTATTTCAGGGCCGGCAATAAAGGAAAAGCGATCGTTAATTATAAACGTGCGGAAAAGCTTATTCCGTCCGATTCTGATGTGGCGGCGAACGAGCGTTTTATACGTTCGAAGATCGGAGCGACCGGTATGCCGGACGACGGTGTATGGTCATGGGGGCCTATTCGAAGATACTGCGCCGCGTTTTCCGCGGATGAAGTGTTAAAAATATTTTCAGGGTTATTCATAGCGGCCATAATAATGCTGGCCGGGGCTATAGTGTTCCGTGTGTACTGGAGATATCTTATCGGCGTCTCGGCGCTGCTTTTTCTCTTCGCGGGGATAGATCTCGCGATAGCCGCGCACCAGATATCGCTCGTGGGAAAAGAGGCTGTTATTACCTCGGCCGAAGTGGAGGCGAAATACGGCCCGTTCCCGACCGCCACGGTTTTCTTCCAACTCAGAGAGGGCGCTACGGTCAGAATAGTTCAGGAGAAGGACGATTGGTGTAAGGTTAAACGTTCCGACGGTAAGAGCGGTTGGGTAACCGCGAAAGATCTGGAAAAAATATAAGTTTTTTTGAAAGCGACGAAATGCGGCAAAAATTAAAAAAAGACGTTCTTCTTCTCGACGGGGCCTTCGGCACATACATACAGACTTTGGGGCTTTCCGAGCAAGATTTCCGTGACCGGCCGGGCTGTATGGAATACCTTGTGTTCACAAAACCGGTGATGATAGAAAAACTTCATAGCGATTATCTGGAAGCCGGGGCTGATGCCGTCGAGACGGATACATTCGGGGCTAACGCGATAAAACTTTCGGAATACGGTCTTGGCGGTGAGGTGTTTGAAATAAACAGATCCGCCGCTTTGATAGCGCGTAAATGCGCTGACAGGTTTTCCACGCCTTCCTCCCCCAGATATGTCGCGGGATCGATGGGGCCGACCGGAAAACTTCCTTCGTCGACCGATCCGATACTCGGCGATATTTCGTACGGTGAATTGAAAAAGGTATTTTTCGATCAGGCCAAAGGATTGATAGCCGGCGGGGTGGACGCGATTATCGTCGAGACCAGCCAGGACCTTTTGGAAATAAAGGCCGCTATTAACGGCGCGCGTGAGGCCGCTAAATCTTCGCGTAGAGATGTCGTTCTTTTTGCGCAATTCACTTTAGCGAATCATGGCAGGATGCTTTTGGGTACCGAAGTTTCGGCCGCGGCCGCGTCGCTTGGATATTTAGCCCCGGACGTGATCGGTATAAATTGCAGCGCGGGCCCGCTTGAAATGGAACAGGCTGTCGCGTATTTAAGCGAAAATTGTCCGGCGTATATTTCGTGCATACCGAACGCCGGGCTTCCGATTAAATCAGGCGACGACGTTGTTTATCCGCTTTCAGCTGGCGAGATGGGCGACATTGTGGGACGCTTTGTGAAAAAATACGGGATAAACGTCGTGGGCGGATGTTGCGGCACGACGCCGGAACATATAAAAGCGATACGTAAAAATATCGGTAGATGTGCATCCAGAAAAATACGAGAAAAAATATTTTTCTCAGGATCATACAACGCCTGGGATATCCTTATGCTTGAAAAGCCGGTGCAAGTGGGAGAGCGGATAAATACGCAGGGTTCCAAGAAAATGAAAGAGATGCTGCTCAGGAACGACATAGACGGCATAGTGGAGCTCGGTAAATCCCAGGAAAAACTCGGCGCGCGGGTTTTGGATGTATGCACTGTCCTTACCGAGAGATCTACTGAAAAAGAAGATACCGTCAAAATAATGAAACTGCTTGCTGAAAGCGTGCAGCCTTCTCTTATGATAGATTCCACCAATCCGGACGTTATAGAGGCGGCCTTGTCGAATTATCCGGGTACGGCTTTCATTAATTCTGTGAACATGGAGGACGGCGGTGAAAAAGCCGACCATGTGTTCGCACTTGCCAGGGAACACGGTTCATTTGTGGTAGCGCTTGTGATAGACGAAAAAGGGATGGCGAAAACAGTTGAGCATAAACTCTCTATCGCCCGGAAATTGCGGGATATCGCCGCGTCTTATGGCCTGAAGCCTCAGCAGATATTGTTCGATATGCTGACATTCTCTCTCGGTACCGGAGAAGAAGAATACAAGACTGCAGCTGTTAATACTTTTGAGGCCATAAAGAAGGTAAAAAAAGACCTGCCCGGTGTTATGACCGTGCTGGGAGTGAGTAATATTTCTTTCGGCCTTCCTCCCGCCGGCAGGAAAATACTTAACGCGGCGTTTTTGCATCACGCGGTGAAGAACGGGCTGGACTTCGCTATAGTGAACGTCGAGGCCGGTCTTGATTATAACGGTGTCCCTAAAAACGAAAAGAAACTTGCGGAAGACCTGCTATTTAACCGCGATGCCGGGGCTTTGATGCGGTTCGTGGAGTATTTTTCCGCAAAGACCGCCGCGGCAGTCGCCGAGAAAAAGGTGATCTCTGAAACATTGAGCCCTGAGGAAAAGATCAAGCGATGCGTGTTCGAACGTAACCGGTCCGCTATCATTCCGTTGCTGGATGAGCTGGTAAAGACCCGTCCGGCCGAAGATATCATAAATCATGTTCTTATGTCGGCTATGCGCGAGGTCGGTGAAAAATTGGATAAAGGAGAACTCGTCCTGCCGTATGTACTGCAGTCCGCCGAAGTGATGCGGTCCGCGATAGAATATCTTGAAAGATTTTTGCCCGCCGGTGCCGGAGCTGGAAAAAGGGGCAGGGTTCTTCTTGCCACGGTTTTCGGCGATGTCCATGACATAGGTAAAAATCTTGTCCGCATGGTCCTTCAAAATAACGGTTTTGAGGTCATAGATCTTGGCAAGCAGGTGCCGGTCGAAAAAATCGTGAGCGAAGCTAAGTCCCGAAAAGTGGATATAGTCGGCTTAAGCGCGCTTTTGGTATCGACAGCCAGATATATGCAGGTTTGCGTACAGGCGTTGAACGATGAAGGAATAAATTGCCCGATCATGATAGGCGGCGCTCCGACGAACGAGCAATTCGCCTCCGAAATATCAGTTCTGAAAGATAAAACCATATATCCGGGCGGAGTGTTCCATTCTAAAGATGTTTTTCAAGGGCTGAAGATCGCGCAGTTTCTTATGGATGACGCGGGAAGAAAAGATCTTGTCGGGAAATTCAAGGAAAGAACGGCCGCTCTCGCGACAAAAGAAAATAAAGCGGTAGAAAAAACCGGTAAAAGTAACGCGAGGAACGTCGTGGAAGAGGTTGTTATTCCTGTTCCGCCATTTATAGGGATAAGGAGCATCCCGAGTATCCCGATAGACGTTATCTTTGATCGACTTGACGAAGAGATGCTTTTCAATGTCGGTTGGGGGTTGAAGCTTAAGGATAAAAAAGAAGAGAAGGCCGTGATAGAAAAAGAATATCGCGGGATATTATCGTCGCTTAAGGAAGAAGGGATACGGTCCGGCTGGTTCGATCTTGCCGCGGTTTACGGATATTTTAAATGCCGTGTGGAAGGCGCGAAACTGCGTGTTATGGATAGTAACGGAAAGACGGTGGAGACATTGGATTTTTCACGCGGAGCGGACATGGCGTTGACCGCTTATTTTTCACGTATGCAGGACGATGTCGTAGCTTTTCAGGCTGTTACGGTCGGTTCGAAGGTCGGCGCGGCGATAGATAAAATGAACGAACGTAAAGAAGTGAACAGGGCTTTTTTGCTGCATGGCCTTAGCGTGCACCTTGCCGAGGCGCTTGCCGATTATGTTTCGGACAGGATAAGGATCGAGCTTAAGCTTTCGCCCGATCAGGGCAAGCGTTATAGCCCGGGTTTCGCTTTATGGAAAAACATGGAAGACCAAATAAAAATATTTAAACTTCTCGATGTTACGCAAAGGATAGGCGTGCGTCTTACCGAGGCCTGTCTGATGGTGCCCGAACAATCCACGACCGCTATGTTCATCCACAATAAAGCCGCGCGCTATTGAAAGTCTTATAACAGATCCAATTTGCTCAGTGAAGTTTGTGTTCTTTCTACCGGGGACGTTCTAGATGTCGTGCGTCATCCTGCGCGTTTCGAGAAAAGCCTTGTTATTCTTATTCTCCGGCGTTTGACTCGCGCTGATGCGTAAATTATTTTTAATCGGATAACGGCAAATCTAACATGCCTGCCATAGCTATATATGCGATCTAACGTTCGGTTGACTTGGCGAAACGAGAAGCTCTGTCGTTCAGACGATTTCCTTTTTTGGAGAATTTTCTAACAATTTTGGCGCCTGCGGGACTCGCCTTAACGTGCCATTCGTTCTTTGGCAGAACGTATGTTCCGTTAAAGCTCAAACAGTCCTCGGCGGCCTTGTCATTCACATTCCAAGCCTTCCCAAAATAGTTATAAAATTCTCCGGGAAATCGTATTCACTCCATCCCTTCTCGTTTTGCCAAGTCCCCTGAATGAGGGATCGTGGATGACTTGGGATGCGCAGGTACGATAATGAGAAGTTTGTGTTCTTTCGGACGTGGCATCGTGAGGCCGAGCGGGCACGGATCCGGCGAAGCGACACATTTATTTTAATTTCGTGGCTCCCCCCGGACAAGTCCGGGGCTCCACTGCCAGGGCTGGCTTCGCAAGCG
>DAONGE010000049.1:0-13209 GCA_035403965.1 Candidatus Omnitrophota bacterium
AGTCAAACGCCGGGAGATCAGAAATGAAAAGGCAAAACGTGAAGCACGCAGGATCTCCCTGCCAGGCATTATTTTTATATTATAGATCCCCGATAGAAGCATTCGGGGATGACGAGGGGCGGATGTGCGTCGTGCCTCGCTTCCGGATTTAGTTTTGTCGCAGATGCGTTTTCCCGGGATTTAAGTGGTCATCGGTAATAAAATTAAGTATAATGTGTACGAATTAATTTGGATGATATTTCTGATCAACCAACATTTGGAGGTCGTAATGCCCGCCGCTATTTCAAAAAAATCTTTAAAATGGATAATTCTCGTCGCTGTAGTTTTGATCGCCGCAGGAGTATTTGGTTATAATTATTGGGAAGCCAAAAAGAACGCCGTCCCGGAAGGGATCGCGTACGGGAACGGTCGGGTCGAGGCAAAACTGGTAGATGCCGTTGCCAAAGATGCGCTGCGGGTTAAAGAGATGCTGGTTGATGAAGGAGATCTTGTTAAGCCGGGTGATATTCTGGTCCAGCTTGATGCCAATACTTTTATCGCTCAACTTGCCGAAGCGAACATGAAAGTCCTCACGGCTGAAAAAAATGTTGCGACTCTTAATTTCGCCGTGGTCAAACAGAAAAGTCTTGTTGAAAACGCCCAGCTTGAGTTTGACCGTACCCAGAAACTTGTAGAACAGAATGCGCTCTCGCAGCGAGAACTGGATACGCGCAGAACGGATCTTGAGACTTCTAAAGCCGCCTATGATGAGACCATTGCCAAATTGAACATGGCCAAGCAGGAAGTTGAAGTAGCTAAGGCTAATGTCGCGACGATCCAGACACATATCGATGACGCGACGCTCAAGTCACCTGTTCTTGGAAGGGTACTGTATCGTCTGGCCGAACCGGGAGAAATGCTTGCAGCCGGTGGAAAAGCTCTGACAGTTGTGAATTTAGAAGATGTTTACATGGAAATTTATCTTCCGTCCGAGCAAGCCGCGGGTATCAAGACCGGCGCCGACGCGAGGATCACTGTGGATTTCGCTCCCGGGCGTGCGGCTAAAGGTTATGTGAGTTTTGTGTCTCCTGAAGCGCAGTTCACCCCTAAGCAGGTCGAGACCCGCACGGAACGAGACAAGCTGATGTTCCGGGTTAAGATACAGGTTCCAAAGGAAGCGGTATCCGCTTATGTAGACCGCATAAAGACCGGCATTCGTGGTGTCGGGTATGTAAAAATAAAAGACTCGGCTGTATGGCCCAGCTGGTTGGAAAAACGTTTCGTGGATTCCGGTGAACTTCCACATGAGAAAAAAGATCAGCCTAGTAAAAGCTGAGCCAAAATATGGAAACATCATCTCTTAGAGGAACCGTAAAACCTTCCGACGTTAAGCCGGTTATTTCGATACAAGGCGTTACTCATCGTTACGGCAAAGTAAAAGCGCTGGATAAGATCTCCCTGGATATACCCCGAGGTATCATGGTCGGTGTTATTGGCCCCGATGGGGTTGGTAAGTCAACTTTGATGGCTCTTATCGCGGGTTCCAAGACGTTACAAGAAGGGACGATGAATGTTCTCGACGGCGATATTTCAGATGTCCGGCACCGGAATGTGGTGTGTCCGAAAATAGCGTACATGCCACAGGGCTTGGGCAAAAATCTTTATTTAGAACTTAGTACTTACGATAACGTTGATTTTATGGCGCAACTTTTTGGGCTAAATGCCGCGGAGCGTCCGTCCCGGATCAAGGGCTTACTCGAAGCTACAGGCCTGGGGCCATTCGGCAGTCGTCCCACCGGAAAACTTTCAGGTGGGATGAAACAAAAAGTGGGTCTTTGCGGCGCACTGGTCCATGATCCGGATCTTCTTATTCTTGATGAGCCCACAACGGGTGTCGATCCTCTTTCGAGGCAACAGTTCTGGGCGCTTATCGATGATATTCGTTCAAGCCGCCCCGGTATGAGCGTTCTTATTTCCACAGCTTATATGGAAGAAGC
This sequence comes from Candidatus Omnitrophota bacterium, assembly GCA_035403965.1. GTDB lineage: Bacteria > Omnitrophota > Gorgyraeia > Tantalellales > Tantalellaceae > DAONGE01. The sequence continues at coordinate 1,977 of DAONGE010000049.1, forward strand.
GCAAAAATGGGACTGGATAGTGGCGATGGATGCTGGGCAGGTGCTTGCCACGGGTACTCCGGCGGAATTAATGAAACGGACAAATTCCAAAAATCTCGAGGCGGCGTTCATAGAACTTTTGCCTGAAGAAAAACGCAGGGGACATACCGAGCTTGTGATCCCACCGCGACAATCCGGTAAAACTGAGGTCGTCATTGATGCTAAGGGATTGACATGCCGTTTCGGTAAGTTTACCGCCGTTGATCATGTGAGTCTATCGATCGAACGCGGAGAGATCTTTGGTTTTCTCGGTTCGAACGGTTGCGGTAAATCCACGACCATGAAAATGTTGACCGGGCTATTGCCTCCCACCGAAGGAAGTGCGACGCTTTTTGGTCAGTCCGTCGAGGCGGGAAGCATGGATGTCCGCAGAAACCTCGGTTACATGACACAGGCGTTTTCTCTTTATGGGGAACTGACTGTTCAACAGAATTTGGTGTTGGATGCCCTTCTTTATCATATTCCGGCGGATAAAGCCAAATCCCGTATCGATGAGCTTGTTAAAAAATTTGGCTTGGGCGAGCATCTCGATTCATTGGCCGACTCTCTGCCTATGGGGCTGCGTCAGAGGCTTTCGCTGGCGGTCGCTGTTTTGCATGAACCCAAAATATTGATCCTTGATGAGCCGACGTCGGGAGTAGATCCGGTCGCCAGGGACAGCTTTTGGGAACTTTTGATCGACCTTTCCCGTAAGCAGGGGGTGACGATCTTTATCACTACGCACTTCATGAATGAAGGGATGCGCTGCGACAGGATCTCTCTTATGAACTCGGGGAAAGTATTGGCTTGTGATGTTCCTCAAAAACTGATCGATGCGCGCGGCGCGGGTGACCTTGAAAACGCTTTTATCGGATACATGAAAGACGCCATTAAAGAGACCGAGTCCGGCACGCCAACAAAAACGCAAGCACCTGTCGCCAAGGCGGCTACAGTCAAAGCGGAAAAACCGAAAGAGTCTTCACGGAAAGCTTCTTTTAAATTGCGGCTTACCAGGTTGTTAGCGTATGCCCGTAATGAAACTATGCAGATACTGCGCGATCCTGTGAGGCTGGTCTTTGCCTTTATCGGTTCCGCGTTACTTATGGTTGTTTTCGGGTTCGGGATCACGACCGATATTGAAAATATCCGCTATACATCTCTTGATCTCGATCGTTCACCTGAAAGCCGTGCTTACCTTGAGCAGTTTGCCGGGGCAAAGCCTTACTTTATTCCCGCGGATCCGGTTCAGTCCGCCGACGAAGCTCTTCAGAAGTTGCGCGAGGATAAGGTTTCCGTGGTTATAGAAATGCCGCCTAACTTTGGAAGGGATCTCAGAAAGAACCGCCAGCCACAGGTTTTGGCGGAAGTAGACGCAGCTATGACATTTCGGGGTGAAACGGTTGCACAGTATGTCCAAGGGATACATGACACCATGCTTAAGAATCCGGCGAACGGGCTTGGACTGCCTTCACCAAAAGACACGGCAAATTTTCAGGAACGTTTTATGTATAACCCTACATTCGAAAGTGTCTATTCTATTGTGCCGAGCGTTCCGGCTCTTTTATTGGTACTGATCCCGGCTATCCTTATGGCGGTCAGTATCGTCCGAGAAAAAGAGCTGGGTTCCATGATCAATTTCTATGTGACGCCTACGGGGAGGCTGGAATACCTTTTGGGAAAGCAGTTGCCTTATATCGCGGTTGGAATGATCAATTTTTTTGTTCTGGCCTTGATGGCAAGGTTTGTTTTTGGCGTTCCGGTTAAAGGCAGTTTCTTGCTGTTAACGATGACCACTTTGTTCTATGTGACGGCGACGACCGGTATAGGTATGGTGATATCGACTTTTACCGCAAGTCAGGTCGCGGCTGTTTTTGTCACCGCGATACTTACGATAACTCCGACCATTCAATTTTCGGGACTCCTGCAGCCGGTATCAACCCTTATGGGGAAAGCCCGGATAGTCGGTTCGATCTGGCCGACAACTTATTATATGCATTCCAGCGTAGGCGCGTATACCAAAGGCCTTGCCGCGAATCTGATGTTGCAGGATATCGTCTTTCTTGCCTTGTGTATACCGGTTCTCTGGGGGCTAAGTATGATAGGCCTTAAAAAGCAGGAGAAATAGAATGAATACGCTAAAGAACATATTTTGGCTCGGACTTAAGGAACTTCGGAGTCTGGTTAGCGATAAGGTAATGCTTTTTTTCGTCATATATGCTTTTACATTAGCCATCTACATTCAAGCGACCGGTACTTCGAACGAGGTTAATAACGCGTCGATAGCTTTTGTGGATGAGGATAAATCGGAACTTTCCAAAGAGATAATCAATGTTTTCTACCCGCCGCGTTTTCAGGTGCCCAAGCTTATCGACGCGGTTGAAATAGAAAAAGCGATGGACAAAGGTCTATTCATGTTTGTTGTTGTGATCCCTCCCAGATTTGAAGAAGACCTGCTTTTCGGGCGCAATCCGGAGGTACAGATCAATATTGACGCGACGGCTATGCAGCAGGCCGGTATCGGAAACAATTACATTAAGAACATGATCAGTACACGCATCTCGAATTTTCTGAAACGTACGGACGCAGATCAGTCCGGGCCCGTGCAATTGGTGATCCGAAAACTTTTCAATCCTAACGGGACAGCTTCCTGGTTTTTGAGCGTGGTGGCCATCATAAATCAGATCTCTTTGTTAACTATCGTTCTGACAGGCGCCGCGGTGATCAGGGAGAGAGAGCACGGAACGCTTGAGCACTTGCTTGTGATGCCGCTTACGGCGTTTGAGATCGCCATGGCAAAGGTATGGGCTAACGGATTGGTGATCCTGATCGCGGCGGCTGTATCGATCTTCGGGATAGTCCAGATGACATTGAATGTGCCGTTCGCCGGTTCTCACGCGTTATGGTTCTTTGGCGTGGTGCTGTATCTATTTTTCGCTACCGCGCTCGGTATATTTCTTGGGACGATATCGCGGTCTATGGCTCAATTCGCGCTTTTGAACATTCTGGTGGTTATGGTGCTGATGCTTCTTTCGGGAGGATCGACCCCGATCGAGAGCCAGCCGGAATGGCTTCAGCGGCTTACATACTTTTTGCCGTCACGTCATTTTGTCAGTTTTTCCCAGGCGATTATTTATCGCGGCGGGGGATTATCCGCGGTGTGGCATCAATTTTTAATGGTTAGCGCTATCGGCCTTGGTTTTTTTGTATACAGTCTGTCACTTTTTCGGAAATCGATCGCGGTCACAAAATGAAGTGATAGGAACAGGCTATTCGTCTCGACTTGAAATAACACGTATGTTATAATTTTGCTGTTTTTATAAAGATATTCTTAAGTCCGTTTCATTGATAAGTTTAGGAGTCTCGTATCCAATTGAGGAGAAACAAAATGAGATCTACAATCGCTTTTCTTATGCTGATGGTATGCTGTTCCGGTTGCGCGATGGGCCCGCGTTATCATGAGCCGGCTATGGAAATACCAAAGACCTATCGCAGTTACAATACACAGCAAGAGGGCGAGGCGATGATCAATCTTCCATGGTGGGGAGTGTTTAAGGATCCGGTGTTGCAGGGTTTGATCCGTGAAGCCATGACGAATAACTACGATCTTAGAGCCGCGGCTTGGCGCGTGGAAGAGGCCCGGGCGGTTGTCGGTTCTACCAGTTCGCAGCTTTTCCCGCAGGTCGATTTAACAGGCGGGATCTCAAGAGAACGCAATTCTCAGGATAGTACTCCCGCGTTAAACAGATTTTCTTCAACTTACACGGGCGGTTTTAATACCGGTTGGGAAGTGGACGTGTGGGGAAAGATACGTCAGGCTGTGGTTTCGGCTAAGGCGCAGTACCTGGCGACGGAGAACGCGCGTAAAGGTGTTATGGTCACGCTTGTTGCCGATGTCGCCGAAACTTATTTCAAGATCCTTGAGCTTGATCTTGAGCTGGATATCTCGAAAAAAACACTCCAGACCAGAAGGGATAACCTGGAACTTTTTTCCAAACGTTTTAAGGGAGGAGTTGCTTCTGAACTCGAGACTTCGAGGGCCGCGGCTGATTACGAGCAGACTGCCGCGAATATCCCTGACCTTGAGAGGCAGATCGCGAACCAGGAGAATAAACTTTCAGCCCTTCTTGGCAGAAATCCCGGTGCAATCAATAGGACAGCGGTGTTGTCTCAGGAATCTTTTGTGCCCGGCCTTCCCGGAACAGGCCTTCCTTCGGAATTATTGAAAAACCGTCCGGATATCATGGAAGCGGAACAGCTGTTGCGTTCGGCTAACGCCGAGATCGGTGTTGCCGAAGGCGAATTTATGCCGAGCTTTAACATGACAAATTTTTTAGGTGTTGAGGGGAACCGTTTCCCGGACGCGTTCAGTTCTAAAGGATATACGTGGTCGCTCGGCGGCAATACGGATCTTCCGGTTTTTGACGGCGGTAAAAATCTGTCCGGATATGCGGGCGCTAAAGCCACGTGGAGCGAGTACATGGCGTCGTACAAACAGAAAGTAGTGGGTGCGTTCCGTGAAGTTTCGGATGCTCTTGTGAACATCGATAAAGTCAAAGCGGTAAGAGAAAGCCAGGAAAAACAGGTCGACGCGCTTAAAAAGTCCGCGAACCTATCCAGATCCAGATATGAAGAAGGGTATTCCAGTTATCTCGAGGTAATAAACGCGGACCAGCAATATTATGAGGCGCAGAATCAGCTTGCGCGCACTCAAGGTTCGCAGGCTATTTATTATGTCCAGCTTTACCGCGCTTTGGGCGGCGGCTGGCAGGTAGAGCCGGATAAAAAATAATTCCGGATCGGAATAGCCGAGATCGTACCGTCCTAAAGGTGTTCGAATAGTGTCCAGATAGGAACCGTCAATGTGTGTGTACCAACATCTGCACGATACTTGATGCTAAAGCTCTGCAAAACATAATCTATGGGCCGTGTTAAAGGTATTCTTATCCTTGTATTGATTTTGTAACGCTATCGTGCTATTATTGGCATATGCCAATAATGGAAAAGGAGTTGTATGGCCAGACCCTGTCGATGCCGAAAAATAGACTGTGAGCCCGGATCCGATTATTTCAAGCCTAGAGGTATCCCTTTAAGCATGCTGGAAGAGGTCAATTTAACGCTGGATGAGGTCGAGGCTATGCGTCTTGCGGATATCCGTGGGATGTATCAGGAAGATGCAGCTAAAAAGATGGGGGTTTCACGCCAGACATTCGGTAATGTCATCGCGTCCGCGCGTAAAAAGACGGCCGATGCAATATTGAACGGCAAAGCGCTTAAGATATCCGGCGGAGCGGTCAGGCAAGTTAAAAATAAATGTTGTAAAAAGAAAAGAGGAGAGAGTAATGAAAATATGCATACCTACGGAAGGTAACGAAGGAATGAACGCGAAAGTGTATGGACATTTTGGCAGTGCGCCGTTCTTTACGATAGTCGACAGTAAAAGCGGGGCTATCGAAATAGTGGACAACGCTAATCAGCACCACGCGCACGGGATGTGTCAGCCGATGAACGCGTTGACCGGAAAACAGGTAGACGCCGTTGTTACCGGTGGAATGGGCGCTCGGGCCGTACAGAAACTTAATGAGGGCGGGATAAAGGCGTATCGGGCTTTACCGGGTACGGTGGCCGATATCGTAAGTCAATTCAATCAAGGCGGTTTGGAAGAGATCACGGTCTCGAACGCATGTTCACAACACGGATGCCATTGAAATGAAAATAACCTTGATAGCCGAAGGATCGACGAAATGGCAGCGTTTCATTAAACGCTGGGGCGTTTCGTTCCTGATAGGGGAAGATATCCTTTTTGATGCTTTCGGCGATCCGCGCGCATTTCAGAAAAATTTAGATAAGTTCAAGATCGATATTGGGAAGATCAACCGTATAGTTTTATCGCACGATCATTGGGATCATGTTTCGGGGTTTTGGAATATTATCCCTCGTTTGAAATCTCCCACGGTGTATATTTGTTCTCGATCCGGACAAAGTTTCAGGAACCGCGTCATGGCGGCGGGCGTAAATATAGTTAATATCACGGGCATGGCGAAGATCAGGGACAACGTATATTCTTCCGGTGAACTTAAGGGCGAGATAAAAGGGGAAACCATATATGAACAATCGGTTGTTATAGAAACCGGCTCGGGCCTTGTGTTGATCTGTGGTTGCGCTCATCCGGGAGTGGTTGATGTTGTTCGGCAAGTAAAAAGAGAATTCGGTAAAGATGTTCGTTTTCTAATTGGCGGTTTCCATCTAAAAGACAACGATAGTTTGACGAACGAGGACATCGCTAAAGCATTGTTGGAGCTTGGTGTTAGAAAGATCGCCCCGATGCATTGTACGGGGAAGGACGCTGTAAAAACCATCAGTCGAGTGTTTGGGGATGGGGTTGTTCTTTTAAAGGAAGGGGCGAGTGTGGAACTATGAACAAAATAGTCATGATTCTTGGGACGTTTCCGATTTTGTTTGGAGATGTGTCCCGCTTCTAATCTCAGACTTGTCCCAAATCTAATCTCAGATCTGTCCCCGCGCTGAGATCAGACCTGTCCCTTATCATCTATTCGCGATTTTCGATTCTCTAAACGTTTTGGGCGGGGAGACCCCGCCCCTACGATTATCTAATCTCGAATCTCTGTCCGTTTTGGGCGATCTGCTCCGGGAAGAAAAGCGGTTTGTTGCTAACTCGCGCCGTGTTTTTTTTGTTGAGTGGGACAGGTGTGGGATTGGGGTGAAAGGTTGCGTAAATTGTGTCAAAGTGTCAGAGTATCATGTGTCAGGCGGGAAACGATTATTAGCTGTTAGTTTTACATGTAACATTACACATATAAACTAAAAGCTAATCCTTAACAGCAAAAACTTTTATTTGACACTTTTATACATGACACGTGATACATGATACCTTTTCAAGGTGGGATTGGTTTCAGAACCGTCCCGGAAATGACTGCTTGCGCCTTAATATTGGCTCGATATTAGGCCGATAGAGTGTTATGATGTATCGGGAAAAACGCAGGGACTGGAATGAATATTAAAACAAGGGGAAATAAATGGAATGGACATTGAGCTGGGGAGCATGTTTTAAAATAGCGTTATTGATAGTTTTTTTTCACGCATCGAAGAATATGGTAAAAAGACTGCAGGAGAAATATTGCCCTCTCTGCAAAGTCGATTCTTGCTGCAAATAACCGGTGATTTTACAAACAGGGTCGGGCCGGCACGATTAAAGATGCAGGCTCGGCCTTGTTTATTTATTAACATAGGATGAAAGAAACATGGCACTAATAAGTTTATTGGAAGTTTCATTGAGTTTTGGAGGCCCGCTTATTTTTGATGACCTGAGCCTTCAGCTGGAAACGGGCGAGCGAGTTGCGCTTCTAGGCCGTAACGGTGCCGGTAAAACTACGATGATGAAGGTTATGGCCGGCGAGATAGAGATACATCGCGGCAAGGTTATATATCAGAAAGGGCTGCGCTTCGCGTATCTTCCTCAGGAAGTTCCCACCGGCATGACAGGCACTGTTTTTGACATTGTTCTTTCCGGTCTTGGCGCGCAGGTGAAACTTCTGGCTGATTATCATCATCTTACACACCGCCTTCAGACTGAAGATTCGCCAGAACTTATGCGGCAGCTGGGCATTCTTCAATCCGAAATAGATCATACCGGCGGCTGGGACCTGAATATTCAGGTTGAAAATGTTATCGAACAAATGAAGCTTGATCCTGAATCCGATTTCTCAACATTGTCCGGCGGACAGAAAAGACGGGCATTGTTGGCGCGGGCGCTTGTTATCAAGCCCGAGGTTATTTTGCTGGATGAACCGACGAACCATCTGGATATCGATTCGATAGAATGGCTTGAAGGATTTTTAAAAAATTATCCGGGAACGGTATTTTTTATTACACATGACCGGACGTTTATGACACACCTGGCTACCAGGATAGTCGAGCTTGACCGCGGCAAGATATTAAGCTGGTCTTGCGATTATAAGACTTTTTTGGAACGAAAACAGGCCGCACTGGACAATGAAGCCTCTTATTGGGCTAACTTTGATAAAAAATTGGCGCAGGAAGAGATCTGGATCCGGCGCGGTGTTAAGGCCCGCAGATGCCGTGAGGAAGGGCGTGTTAATGAGCTTTTGCGCCTAAGGGAAGAAAAGAGAAATCAGCGTAAGCAGGAGGGGCTTGTTCGCATGCAGGCGCAAGAGACCGAGCTTTCCGGGCATCGCGTGATAAAGGTGTCGAATCTGGGGTTTAGTTACGGGGATAAATGTCTTATTCGTGATTTTTCCACACAGATCATGCGAGGCGATAAAATAGGTCTTATCGGTCCGAATGGCAGCGGCAAGACAACTTTGCTGGAGATCCTTTTAGGAAAGCTTCCGCCCCAGAAAGGCAAAGCCAAGATGGGGACAAAAATAGAGATCGCTTATTACGATCAGCTTCGCGAACAGTTGAACGAAGAAAAAACTGTCGCGGAAAATGTCTGTGAAGGAAGCGATATGGTCTCGATCAATGGCAAGCCCAGGCACATCATCGGTTACCTTCAGGATTTTCTTTTTACTCCCGATCGTATCCGTACGCCGGTAAAAGTTCTCTCTGGCGGGGAACGTAACCGCCTTGTACTTGCAAAACTTTTTACTAAACCGTCCAATCTTCTTGTGATGGATGAACCCACCAATGATCTTGATATTGAGACGCTTGAGCTTTTGGAGGAATTATTGCTTGAATATTCCGGGACGCTTCTTTTGGTAAGTCACGACAGGACGTTTCTTAATAATGTCGTTACTTCCACGATAGTTCTTGAAGGTGCGGGGACTGTAAATGAATATCCGGGAGGATATGACGACTGGCTTAGCCAGCGCAAGCTGCAGGTGTCGGAAGTAAAGTATAAATTAAGCGCAGGGAGATCTGTTGAGCAGCAAAAAGAGAAGAATAAGCCTCGAAAGCTTACCTTTAAAGAAGCTAAAGAACTGCAGGAGATCGAGGAAAAAATAAAAAAGCTTGAAGAAGAACAGGCCGCAATTTTTTCGCTTTTGGCAGATCCGGCCTTTTATCAGAAAAATCCCGAAAAGATCGCGGAGTCAACAAATAGATCAGAAAAGCTGAAAGAAGAGATCCAGTCGGCCTTTGATAGGTGGGCGTATCTTGGGAGTTTGGGCGAAGCGGCGAAATAAATCGTAACTTTAGATGATATGCTAAAACATGCTATGCTAAAAAAGTGCCCTGTCCGAGATTCCGCCTCGCGGGTGGAATCCCGTAGTAAAAAGGAACCGCGGACTCGTGTCCCGTGGCTTCATCTATTGCCTCGAATTGTTCCAGTACTTGAATATCTCTGCCAGGGCAGAGTAATAACAGTTGTTATGGTTTAGGTAACTGTTATAAGTAAATAGGGGATGCCGTGAGGTATGTAGAAAAAATGGACGAAAAACATATTGTTACTCTTAACGAAAGTGTTATAATTGCACACTATGCCGAATGATAAATCAGATAAATTTTCCAAAGAAGATCTTGCACACTGCATCTCATTGCTTGAGAGCTTTGTCGAGGATAGCGCGCAACTGGCGCATCTCTCTGAAGAAGAACGGGTGATGCTTTTGAAAGCGGCCGGGAAACTGTCGCATCCTTATCTGGACGAGATCACGAAACGCAAAAAAGAAATCAGAAAAGTAAACCGCCAAAAGATCGCTAAGATCGATCGCATAAAACGCGCGGAAACCGGCATTCGTAAAGCGCGCGAGGCCGCTATATTTACTGCGCCTAAAAAGCTTCTCGGTGATGATGGTAATGCCGACTGCAAGTATGAAGAATTAAAATCTCCGCGGAATTGTTATATTTGTAAGGCTGAGTATACGCGTCTTCATTCGTTTTATGACGCAATGTGCCCGGCTTGTGCCGAATTTAATTATCAGAAAAGGTTTCAGACAGCCCCGTTAGAGGGTAAAGTGGCATTGATCACAGGTTCGCGTTTGAAAATAGGGTATCAGGCGACGCTTATGATGCTGCGTGCCGGAGCGCGCGTTATCGCCACGACCAGATTTCCCGTTGATTCCGCGACACGGTTTTCTAAAGAGGAAGATTTTTCACAGTGGCGAGATCGATTGCATATTTACGGATTGGATCTTAGGCATATCACCAGCGTTGAAATGTTCTGCACTTATATAGAACAAAAATACGATCGGTTAGACATATTGGTCAATAATGCGGCGCAAACTGTAAGGCGGCTTCCGGGTTTTTACGCGCATATGATGAGCAATGAAATGCGTGGTTTTAATGACCTGCCTGAATCTTTGCGGTTGACGTTGGGGCATTTCGAAGAATGTAAACGAAAAGTGGAGGCTTTCGCGAAGGCCAACCACTCGACAGAATTATCGTTGCCGCTCAGTTGGAGCGGGAGGGTGCCGGGGATAGGTATATCGGCGTCCGCACAGCTTTCGCAGATACCTTATTCGCATGATACGGAACTCGCCAAGGAAGAGGTTTTTCCGGTTGGGAAGTTAGACGCGGATTTGCAGCAAGTGGATCTGCGCCGTACCAATAGCTGGCGTTTGAAATTAGGCGAGATCGCCACGTCCGAGATGGTGGAGCTGCAGCTTATTAATGCCATCGCTCCGTTTATTTTATGCAACAGGCTTTCCAATATGATGAAGCGGGATTATACCGGCCAGAAACATATTGTGAATGTATCGGCGATGGAAGGAAAGTTCCTGCGTTTTAAAAAAGACGAGCGTCATCCGCATACTAACATGGCCAAAGCGGCTTTGAATATGCTTACGCATACGGCCGCCGCGGATCTGGCCAAAAGCGGTATTTTTATGAATGCCGTCGATACCGGATGGGTTACGGATGAAGATCCCGCGGAGTTAGCCGCGTTTAAACGTGAACATCATGATTTCCAGCCTCCTCTGGATATTGTAGACGGCGCGGCGAGGGTGTGTGATCCGTTTTTTGACGGTATTATTACCGGCAAGCATTGGTGCGGGAAATTTCTTAAAGATTATTTTCCAATCGATTGGTAAAACTCCCGGAATGGTTCTGATTCTGATCTGCCCCTGTTCCTCGCAAAACTCTGATGTGAGAAGACAAAATATTTTAATATTATCGATCCCCGATCGAAGCGTTCGGGGATGACTTTGCGTATGATGACATCTGCGGCAGGGCAGGGAATGCCTGAGCATCGCGTATGGAATTACAGGAGATTGTGTTCTTTCGAACGGGGCATCGAGAGGCC
>DAONGE010000050.1:0-12100 GCA_035403965.1 Candidatus Omnitrophota bacterium
TCGCTCTCTCCGCTAACGCGGAGATCCGTGCCCGCTCGGCCTCTCGATGCCCCGTACGAAAGAACACAATCTCCTGTAAATTCTATATGCCAGGCTCGGACACCGTATCCCGTTCTCCAACGCAATCCACCACTGTCATCCCCGAATGCTTCTATCGGGGATCCATACTATGAAAATAACGCCTAGGATGGGAATCCTGCGTGCTTCACGTTTTGCCTTTTCATTTCTGATCTCCCGGCGTTTGACTCGCGCTGATGCGTAAATTATTTTTAATCGGATAACGGCAAATCGTTCCAGTACTCGGATCCCCATCCCAGGCGTTTACCGCACCTCGCCCAACACAATCCGCAACGCCACTCTCTACATATCCACCGCGCCTCGCCATCCTACCCTTGAACAACCCAGATGTCATATTTGCCTTCGGCAAATTGTGTGGTTTTGTCGGCGATTTCGGGTCCTCCTCCATGCCTCCAAAACCCCACGGCGCGGGCCTAGCTTAGCAGCACGAACGCCGTAGCAGCAAAAAAAACGGCAAAACGTTTCGTACTACCTTAACAACTCAAAGGAACGATCAAAAGAGGCGTAGTCGCATTCAAACGGCAACGGTTGGATCCCTCTCGACCGTTTATATAGCCACTTGATATAGAATAACCCTTCACGAGTGCTTATTGTTATCGGTAAGGCGGAGAACGAGCCCCGAAGGGGCGAGTGTCCCGCCCGCAGAGAGCCATTCAATGCCCTTTAGCGGACAATAAAACCGAACCATGTGAGGTTTTATTGCCCGCCCTGGCACAGCGCCGAAGCGACGCTACGATTTTGAAAGCTCGCTTTCAAAATCGCAAGGAGCGAAGGCGCATGCAAACGGCGACGGTTTAATTACACTTGGCCGTTTGCATAGCCACTAAAACAAAAAACCGGCTAAGCCGGTTTTTTGTTTTAGTGGCGTGCCAGGGCGGATTCGAACCGCCGACCAACAGTTTCGTAGACTGCTACTCTATCCAACTGAGCTACTGGCACGCAATTTTTTGTTTTTCAAAAATTGCGAAGCATTCGACATCGCACCGTTTTCTCCCTCTATTCGAATGCGATCTATTTTCTATTCTCGATTCTCTCAATTTGCCGCTTTTCGAGCCCCTATTGTATCACATCCTTCTTAATAGTCAATTCGCATGTCCCCTCCTTAATATTGCCCGTTTCCCTCATTACGGGATCGTGTATGCTTAACGATTTGGGTTATCCGATTAAAAATATTTTACGCACCGGCGCGAGTCAAACGCCGGGAGATCAGAAATGAAAAGGCAAATCGGGAAGCATACACGATCCCCAAAAAAGCCCTGAATCTAACATTTCCCGGATACAATTTTCCTGTTGATTTTCATGTTTTTTGTGGTATAATTGATGTGTACACGAAGAACGTGTAACAGAAGTACGCAGTGAGGCGCTCGGGTTTTAGGGCGCTTTTTTGTTTAGTAGGATAAGACATCTTGTTCGGCAAAGAGATAAGCCGAAGAAATAAGACAAAGGGGTTTTGCCAGTAAGTGGCAAAACCCCTTTTTTTTTGGCCGAAGTGGACTATATCAGCGTCGCGTGCTGAAAAAAGTGAACAAAGGCGTTTTACCGGTGGTCGGTAAAACGCCTTTTTTGCTTATTCAAGGAAGAATGGAGGTAAGTATCGTGCAAAGAACAGGAGGATAAGCAATGAAGAACGCATTAAAAGTATTTGTGCTGGTAGCGGGGATATTCCTCGCATACGGCACGGCCGCCTATGCCGCGACGGACTTTAACGGCAAATGGCTCGGAGAAAAACCCGAATGGGCGCCCGACGTGTATGTGAATTCCGCATTCCTTACAAAATACATCTGGAGGGGGCAAAATTTGGGCGATGAACCGGTGATCCAGAACGACTACTCCCTTTCAAAATGGGGATTGACACTGGACCTTTGGACCAATTACAGCCTTAACACGGATAAATCCAAAGACGCGGGCAGATATCAGGAATATACCGAGATCGATTACACGGTAAGCTATTTCATGAATTTCGGCAAAACCGCGGATATGTTGAAAACAACATGCCCGGAACTGTTAAAACCCCTGAATTTCACCACGGGATACACTTATTACACATTCCCGAACGTCGACTGGAGTTCAAGGCTTTTCGACACCAATGAGGTCTTTTTCGGGACATCCTACGACTGTCTTCTAAAACCCTCTTTCACATGGTACTGGGACGTGGATCAGGGCAAAGGTTCCTATTATAAGTTCGGGATCTCTCACACGTTCGAGCTCCCCGGAGGCATAACGGCGAACGTTGGGACGACCATAGCCTACAACGACGAGCAATGGACGACAAGATCCGGATGGAGCGATATGAATTTCACCGGCAGTATCACTATCCCCTTCCTGGGATATTTCACGGTAACGCCTACGGTCTCATACTCGCTGATACTTGACCGGGATACTTACGAAGACGCGCAAAGCGACCAGTTCTATGGTGGGCTGGTAGTGGCTTTCGCTTATTAAAAACTTAAACCAAGGAGGTGTGCCATGATAAACGCAGGAGATACTTCATGGATATTGATCTCATCGGCTCTAGTTATGCTGATGACCGCCCCGGGACTCGCGTTCTTCTACGGGGGATTAGTGCGAAGAAAGAACGTTCTTTCCACTATGATGCAGTCATTTTTCGCGCTTTGCCTTATAAGCGTACAATGGGTGTTATTTGGATACAGCCTATCGTTCGGGCCGGACATCGGACATTTTATAGGAAGCCTCGGCTGGTTCGGGATGAAAGGTGTAGGCGGCGCGCCGAACGCGGATTACGCCGGCACCATTCCACATATTCTGTTCGCGTTCTTCCAAATGATGTTCGCGATCATAACCCCGGGACTCATAACTGGGGCGTTCGCCGAAAGGATGAAATTCGCGGCGTACGCGGCGTTCATCCTGATATGGACCACGATAGTCTATGATCCTATATGCCACTGGGTATGGGGCGTCGGAGGATGGCTTAGGAATCTCGGCGCTTTGGATTTCGCGGGCGGAACGGTAGTTCATATCTCTTCCGGGATATCCGCTTTGATCTGTTGTGTGTATCTTGGCAAAAGAAAAGGCTACGGAAAAGCTCCGATGCCGCCGCATAATCTGCCGCTGACGATACTCGGCGCGGCTTTGCTTTGGTTCGGGTGGTTCGGGTTTAACGGAGGCAGCGCGCTTGCCGCGAATGAACTCGCCTGTTCCGCGATGATCTCAACTAATACGGGGGCCGCTATGGCGGCGTTAACATGGATGTTCCTTGAATGGAAATTCATAGGAAAGCCTACCGTGCTCGGCGGAGCTACCGGCGCGGTGGCGGGACTTGTCGCGATAACCCCGGCGTCCGGATTCGTTTCGATCCCTTCTTCGCTGCTGATCGGTTTGGCGGCGGGGCTTGTCTGTTATTTTGCCGTTTCCGTCATAAAACTGAAACTCGGATATGACGATAGTCTCGATGCCTTCGGCGTTCATGGTATCGGCGGGATAGTCGGGGCTCTTTTGACGGGATTCTTCGCGGAAAAACTCATTAATCCTGCCGGAAATAACGGCCTGTTTTTCGGCAACCCTTCTTTAGTGGGAGTACAGGCTTTGGGCGTAGCCGTCACTATAGCGTATTCCGCCATAATGACGTTCATCATTTTAAAGGTCGTCGATATGGTTATCGGAGTGAGGGTGAACCAGGAAGAAGAGGTATCCGGGCTCGACATAACACAACACGAAGAAAGCGCGTACACGCTACTTGATTAAAAAAGAAAGGAGAGAACCATGAAACTAATTACAGCTATCATACAGCCGGAAGCGCTTGAAGACGTACTCGAGGCGCTTGACGAGGAAAAGATACACTTAAAGACGGTCAGCAACGTCCTAGGCTGCGGACGACAAAAAGGCCATACCGAAGTCTATCGCGGCAGAAAAGAGGTCGGGAATCTGCTAAAAAAAGTACGGCTTGATATAGCCGTCAACGATAACTTCGCCGATGCCACGATAAAAGCCATCACTAAAGCCGCGAGGACCGGGAATATCGGCGACGGAAAGATCTTTGTAGTGGATCTTGAAGCCTGCGTCAGAATAAGAACCGGTGAGACGGGACCGACTGCGATCGGTTAAACCTTCACCGAAGAAAAACGCCATTATAACGGTTATCTTCCACCACTCCATGCCGTTATAATGGCGTTTTTAATAAATACGTAAAGACTTAGATCTTATCCACTAATTTGAACATATCCCTGACATGCTGAGCTTCTTCATCGAGAAGCTTGTCTATAGTTGAGCTTCCCTGAGCATCCGCTAAATTATATTTGAGTTCATGCAGGAACAACATAAAATCCTTTTCAAAATTCAATGCCACTTTCAGCGCCTCTTCCTCGCTGATAGTGGTCTTAAGGACCCTTTTGCAGGCGTCGCCGCACAGAAAGATGCTTTCGTCGACAAGCGCCTTCAGGAACATCGTCTTTTCTCCGGGATAAGCCTCGTCTTTTTTATCTGTTTTAAAGGTCTTCTTCCATTTTTCAAGCGCGAGTTTGTGTTTCTGCTCATCCTTAGCAAGCGCCGCGAACAACTGCGCAACATGATAATTCTCGCTGTTGCGGGCTAGTGCCATATAGAAATCCACCCCCTTGGATTTCGCCTGTATGACCATTTCCAACACGTCTTTTGCCGTATATTTCGCTTTATCCTTCATGCTCTCTCCTTTCAAGATATGAACACTGGAAAATATAGCATATTAAAGGCTAATTTACAAATCATGCCTATATCTTAAAAAGTTTGTTAATTCTTCATAATTAAAATATGTAATTCTTCTATTTATCTCTTCAGAATAGCGATATAACACAAATGCCCATTCCTTCCTAGTACATTTGAGCTATTTTATAATTGACTTGTTTTTTGTTCTATGTTACTTTATTCAAACACAAGTTACTGAGTGCCAAGGTAGCTCACTCGGTAGAGCAGAGGACTGAAAATCCTTGTGTAGGGGGTTCGATTCCCTCCCTTGGCACCATTTTTTGGGGGATTTCCTTTTTTTTGGGAAATCCCTTTTTTTATCCCAAAAAAATACCCGTCGATCATCTTTTACTCCTCTACTTCACAGGCGGATCACGCGAGCGAGCGCTGAGAGAGGTTCGCCGCTGGAGCGAACCGAACGTCCCCGGTAGAACATCAGAAATACCGGGAACGCACCTCTTCAGATTTATAAAATCCACCGCCTTGACAAAATTGTCCAAAAGTATTATTTCTATATTAACCGATTCAGAGGGAGGTGTCATTTGCGGCTCGAGCTCCAGATTTCTCCCTCACGCCATACTCCAAAAGGGAGAAATTCGAGACCGCAAAACGCTCCGACGCCTCCCTTGCTTAATTAAACTCCCATGTCTTATCTTGGCTATCCGGGACGGATGAGTACCGGAGCAATTCGAGGCAATAGATAGAAATAAATTACGCATCTGCGCGAGTCAAACACCGGGAGATCAAAAATAACACGAAGAATTGTGAGGAACGCAAAACGGCCCGGATAGCCAATATTTATAGCGTTATTTTTTCAACGTGATAGAAAAGTGCCGTGGCAAAAGACCGTTATTCCCTGCGGACTACATCAATTTTATTTATTCTCCGAACCGCTGGCAGGCTTTTTTGAATTCTTCCTGAAAACCCCATTTTATGATGAGAACGTTGGCTTTTCTTTCCATGTCGAGCGAATACTCTTTAGCGCCGCTATGCCCGAGCACGCGATGCGCCAGTTCATGCGCCACAACCCCGGCTATCTCTTTCACCGCGCCCATATTGTTCATACCCGTATTAAGTTTGACCAGATAAAACCCTCCGGTAAAAGTCGGCGGATCCTCTTTCATGCCTATCATACCGGCCGAATTTGCGTACTGCCCTTGGCCAACATTGTGGTACTCAGTGAAAACAACCGGGTAAGACCGCTCTGTAATGGTTAAAAAATCTTTTTGCGGTATGCGTGTCAGAACGTATTTTATCGCCTCGTGTATGGACACATAATTAATTTTGAACGCCTGAGAGCAAAACTCGCTCATGTATTCGGTCACAACTTCACGTCTGTCCCCTATCGCCCAGCCTTTTATAACGTCATTTTTAAGATAGAACGTGACAAATCCGTTCACTTCGTCAGTGGCCGCGTCACGGGTATTGAACGTTATCCATTCCTGCACACCGTTACCACGGTATGTCCTCTCTTCGGTCTTTGGGTAAGTTTTGAACAAAGTTTCTTTCGTATTCCCGATCGAAACATGCGGCAGAGCCGGGTCAGTTTTTTTGATAAAAAGGGCAGTATTCTCTCCGGCGGAACAAATCCCGCCTAAAAATACTGCCCCAATAATAAATGATCCAAAAATGATCTTTTTCACAAACTTATTCGCCCTGAGGTTCCGCCTCTTTAGCCGGCTGTTCAGTGGTCGCCGCCGCGGCGGGAGCCGCCTGCGTCTGAGCCGTTGCAGCCGTGGCAGTGGTAGCAGCCGGAGCGGGAGCCGCCGCAGGAGCCGCTTCAACTACCGGTTTTGCCTTGCTCATGCTCACCGGAACAACAACTATATCAACCCTTCTATTCTGTTTTTTGCCTTCCAAAGTACTGTTCGACGCTACAGGCCTGTATTCGCCATACCCGCCAAACCCGATCTTTTCGGATTTCACGCCGTTCTTGCCTGTTATCGCGTGAACCACCGAAAGCGCTCTGGCCGAGGAAAGTTCCCAGTTAGATTTCCATCCGGAAAATTTTATAGGATCGTTATCCGTATTCCCTTCTACCAACACGTCCGAACCGGCCGCTTGAGAAGAGATTATCTCGCCTACTTTTTTGACCGCGGCATCGCCCTCGGGTTTAAGAACATCTTTACCCGGCTCGAAAAGTATCTCGCCGAGCATTGTTATCACAAGCCCACGGTCCGTCATCGCGACTTTGACTTTCCCGTCGGTCATTTCCTTCTGAAGAGCCTGAGACACCGCTGTCTTAACAGGTTCCAGCTCAGCCATGCTGTTCTGTTTTTCCTGCACCAGTTTGGTGTTCTCAGCCGTCAATCTGTTTATCTCGGCCTCTTTCTCCATTGTAAGAGTTTCTATCTGTTTCTGAAGTTGCGCGATCTCCTGTTCATAGTCAGAAGACGTGCGCCCTCCTTCTTTTTTCAAACATCCCGCAAGCACCATCGTCACGCATACCCCGCATACCGCGAACAGCCATGCCGCCTTCTTCATTTTCTTCTCCTTTTTTAATTACCCAGCTTTAAGAACATTGTATAAATGATACAACTTTGGCCTAAAGTAGTCAACACTATGCCGTCTTGCCGCTATGCTTACCAGAACGCGTACGATCATTCATTATCCTGATATAAGAATCATTCTCAAAACCCAGTTTATCCAGAGATCTGACGGCGAATATCCTGGACCTAAAATCCTTTGGAACTATCACTTCCAGACTCGCAGGCAAAACAACCTCTCCGGAATCGGAGATCTTTCGGACACATTGCTCTGTATTATCGAAAAGCTCTCCTTTATGATCTTTATCCACGCACCATATATCAAGAAGCTCAGCGGGAGATCCCTTCATCACATCCCAAATATTCTGATCGTACTTTCCTTCTATCGGATCCAACGTCTGAAAAACATATTTGTCTATTTCCAATCTCACGTTATAATTTTTTTTATCTTTTTCCAAAAGCTTCACGGGTTTGAACAAAATATATCTAAAGGGATAAAAGATCGACGCCGCGTTATCCGCACGTGACAACTTGATCGAAAAAATATTATCCGGAATGACATATATTCCCAGCGGTTTTCCGGAGATACCATCCATAATGTCCGCTGGGCCAAGTTCAAACCTGTGCCCCAGAACGGCGACACGCTCGAACGGCTGCTGTATATTCTTTAAAATGAGCGCTATTTTTTCAAATGTGGTTTTTCTTATTTTTTCCAAAAGCGGGACCGTGATCACGATCGTCTTGCTATTCGTAATAAATCCCATGCCATAACCGGATCTGTTGTCATACATGGGAGAAGAAGCCCCGAGCGCCGTCATTATCAGGCCATGTTCTTCTTCCCTCACGGCGGTGATACTATCTCGTGACGGAACAACTTCTCCGCAATAAAATTCCCCAAAATCCCCGTTTAGGATAAAACGTTTTATCATCACATCGCACGCGGTCTTACCAGAATCCGCCACTATCCATCTTCTCCCGAGTTTTGACGCGGCCGCGGCGGCGGTGCCGCTGCCCGCGAAAAGATCGGCCACTATGCCGCCTTCGGGACATGAAGCGGTTATTATTCTCTCTAAAAGTTTTTCCGGCTTCTGCGTCTTATACCCGGTGCATTCCGGAGATATAGGGCTTGTCGCGTTCTGCGCGCCTATATCGTTCCACACGTCCGTAACGAGTTTTCCGTCGTCGGCGTACGTTATATATGTTTTACCGTTCTTTATCTGCACGCGGTAACGCCGGCCTTTATCGTCTTTCTGTCTGTAATGCGTTTTCAGCGTGGACTCATCGTACGGAACCCTCATAACAGTGCCCGCGCGGTTGAAATACGGTTTTTTCGATTTAGAATAATAAAAAATAACGTCATGTTTTCTCGGAAAAAAAGAATCGCCCAGGCCTCCCGCTCCATACGCGAAAACTATCTCGTTCATGAAATTATCTCTTCCGAATATATCGTCCATTATTATCTTCACATAATGCCCTATATGCCAGCCGATATGCACATAGATTGCCCCTGTCTCGGACAATAATTCCCTCATCATATACAACCGGGGATAAAGCATCCTCAAGAATTCTTCCGGTCCTCCCGCCCATGTGTCTGAATAGGCATGATCCTCGAAACGATGCTTTTTATCGTTCTCGCCGCCGGCCGATATATAACTTTTTTTGGTATAATCCGTTTTTGTATAAAAAGGCGGATCGATGTAAATAAGGTCTATTTTCCCCTGGAACGACGGCAAACCTAAATTCTTATCACCGTGCTTTAAATAATACATAAAATCAAGATTATCGCCGTGTATAAGAAGATTGGGATATCCCGCACGGCCCTTACCGGCCGCGGGGAGCGTTTTTTCTTCCGCGGCGCGAATGATACGCTGATCTATCCGAAGATCGGATGGCGGAACCTTCCCCAAAAGCACGGCCTCGGCCTCTTTCTTCCCTTCGGAACAAATAGCGGAAAGTCTGTTTATAAGAACTTCTGACATGAAAACCTCTATCATAAAATCGCCCTGACGGCGAATGTTTACCGCATCTTACGCGTTATCAGAAAAAAGCGTGTTATCCCCATCCTGCGGAGATTCTTCGAAACCGCCTCCGGCAATCACGCCTTTCAACGTATACGGACTTGTGTCCTTTATCCTGACCTTCACCACTTTCCCGGTCAGGTCCTTATCGGCCGGAAAGACACAGCTTGTATTGTTCCTCGTCCTGCCGACAAGCTCGTTCTCGGACATACGGCTTTTTCCCTCGACAAGAACTTCCTGCAATGTCCCGATCATACCCATATTGACCTCAAGGGATACGGCTTTCTGGACCTCAAGAAGCTCGTTATTCCTTTTCTTTTTTATCTCTTCCGACACGTCATCTACGAGGCACGCCGAAACGGCCGGAGGCCGCGGGGAATATTTAAAAACAAAAGACGAATTGAATTTGATCTCCTCTATGGCGCGCCGCGTGGCCTCGTAATCCGAATCTTTTTCAGACGGGAACCCTACGATAATGTCGGTGCTTATTCCCACATCCGGAACGAACTCTCTGAGCATGCTCACTTTTTCACGATATTCTTCTATCGTATATTTCCGGTTCATAAGGTCCAGCATCTTGTTCGAACCTGACTGCATCGGGAGATGGATATGTTCACAAACCTTAGACAGGTCCCGCATGGCCTTAAAAAGTTGTTTATCGGCGTCTTTCGGATGACTTGTAACAAACCTGATCCTGTTTATCCCGCTTATCTCGTTAACGGCCTCGAGTATCTCCACAAAATCCACAGGCTGGGTCTGGCTCTTACCGTATGAATTCACGTTCTGTCCCAGAAGTGTGATCTCTTTGAAACCTTTTTCGGCAAGCGTTTTAACTTCTTTCACTATGTCTTTTTTGGGGCGTGATATTTCTCTTCCGCGTACATGCGGCACAATGCAATACGAACAGAAGTTATCACAGCCGTACATGATATTCACGAACGCGGAATACGTACCCGCTCTGTATGCCGGGTCCGGCCCTTTCTTTGGACGGACTTTTGTATCGACGGCGAGCATCTTTTCACGGCCGCACGCCTTTTCTATCATCGCCGGGAGGTCATAAATATCGTTGGTCCCAACCACCAGATCGACCTGCGGAAATTCTTTCATTAGAAGTTCACCGTGACGCTGCGCCATGCATCCAAGAACGCCTATCCGGAGGTCCCGTTCTTTTGCTTTTCTGAAAGCGAGTTTCTGCAATGTACCCACAACGCGGTCTTCCGCGTGCTGGCGTACACTGCACGTATTGAATAGGACAAAGTCGGCTTCCTCTTCTGTCTCGACTATCTGATGCCCTTTTTCGATGAGCATGCCCATGATCATCTCGGAGTCGCGTTCGTTCATCTGGCAGCCGAAGGTCCTGATAAAAATTTTTCTGTTCATAGTGCGGGTATTTTATCACGACAGGTCGCAGTACGCAATGGGAACAATAGACAAGGCCGGTGCGCCCGGCGATGTCATCCCCGAACGCTTATCTCGGGGATCCATAACACTAAAATATTTTGTCACAACACATGGCGTGGCACGGGACACCTTGCGACCGAGGACGCAATGTCCGAGGGAGTGCCGAGGCCTCCGGACGAGGCCGCTCCTCCTTTGTGCAGTGCTCGGGCATTCCGTGCCACGCCCAACGCAATCCTCTTTGTCATTCCCGCAAGCATTTCGAGTCTGCCGTAGCTATGTGGGCTTTTAGTATGGAAGCGAAGGCGGATGTCCGCCAAAAAAAGATAACGTAGGGGCGAGGTTTCCCCGCTCAAAACAGATAGAGATTTAAAATTCGAGATTCTATGATATGGGCTCCGGAGACACCCTCCGAGGTGAACCCTAGAAGTCGCGTTCGTTCATCTGGCAGCCAAAAGTACGGATAAATATTTTTTTATTCATCTTTCATTCCGTAGGGGCGATTGTTAAGTAAGTTTCATCAGGTCGCCAGTTTTTAGAAAATGATTTATCATCTTTTCTAGAAGTGCCATTTCTTCATTATAAGTCACGTCCGTTATGCTATTGACGAAATCATCGCCTTCTTTATTAAGTCCGGTGATAACTTGTTTCCATATAGCACGCGAACTCCCGCGTTGTTGCGAAATGATCTCTATGCTATATCGGATGCTTCTGAGTGAGTTAACCCTAATAAACTCGATACGCTTAGGAGGTTCATATCTTGAAACAACCCATGTATCTTCTGGACCATCCTCAGGAAATTGCGTTTTAAAGACACAATCCAATTCGGCAATGCCAGAATTTGTATAAACAACTTCACATTTCCATGGCTGGATCCATTCATATTCACGAACAGGACACAATAACGGGAATATGCGCTCCGGACCAGCACAAATATTCATCGTAAATTCTTTTATCGTTCGACTTCTTTTCATGATAATAGTCCTCTCCATAGTTGTCACACAATTGCACCGTCTTCAAAATTCATACAGCAAAAGATGCTGATAAAATATACTTGATTTTATTTATCGGTAGTTTCACTTACGTTCGGTTCCCTTTATTCAACTTTCGTAACTTATTGTAATTACAGCACTAAACATTATTATAAACGTCGCCTAAAAAATGTACAATCAGTCTGTAATACTATAACCAACAGTCAGCCAAAGGTCCTGATAAAAATTTTTCTGTTTATAGTGCGGTATTTTATCACGATAGATCGCGGTACGCAATGGGAACAATAGACAAGGCCGGTGAATCCTGCGGGCCATAGCTCTTCCGCGCCGTTATTGCGAGCGAAGCAATCTCTAAAAAATATATACTGTCTATCTCTTAGATGTCGTGCGTCATCTTGCGCGTTTCGAGAAAAGCCCTGTTATTTTTATTCTCCCGGCGTTCGCCTAGCGC
>DAONGE010000051.1:0-10589 GCA_035403965.1 Candidatus Omnitrophota bacterium
GGCAAATATCTATCCATTTTGACGAGTTATCCACGGCAAAAACCCTGGCACCTTTTTTTGACAATTCATGCGATAGCCATCCGGCTCCACAACCGAGATCCAAAAGAGTTTTACCGGCAAGTTTTCCGGCGGCCTTAAGCATAGCCGGATAATTCACATAAACAGCCGCCAGCGGTTTCTTCGAATATTTATTCACAATACCCGTGTCATTGTAATCCGTAGTCTGCATGCCGCCTCCTTAGACTTTTTCAAATTCACATACCCTTGTATAATTCTACGACCATTTTGATCCGGCCATATTTCAATCCCTTTATCCTTTGTCAAACGACAACATGTTATCATTATATCCCACGCTATCTTCTAAAACAAATCCATACCAGATCAAAAAATAAAAAGAAGTATCCGGCAAATATCAGTTAAAACATTCCCGCCTGGTTCTATTAACCGCATGTTACAGGCAAAATGGAGAGTACTAACAAATCCAAAGATACATATCAAAAATCTCCCAGCCCTTTTATCCTGTAAATTATCCGAGACATACGTTATACTGTGACATATGGAAAATCAGGATCAGACACCGCATTTCGCTTCACTGACGCATGAAACCGTCATCAAGATCGCAGAAGAAGAGCTGGAAAAGCCTTTCTCTGGGCTTTGTCGGCCATATAAAAGCTATATAAACCGTATCTTTGAACTTGCCGATATGGATAAAAACGGTTTTGTGATAAAATTCTACCGCCCCGGCAGATGGTCAAAATCAGCGCTTCAGGACGAACATGATTTTCTGCTGGAACTGGCCGAAGCCGAGATACCGGTCATTCCACCTTTGAGATTAAAAGGCTCAAAAACCATCGGCGCGTCAGACGACATCATGTTCGCTATTTTCCCCAAAAAAAGCGGGCGATTGTCCGATGAATTTTCCGAAGACGAATGGCTGGAACTCGGGAGACTTATAGCACGGGTTCATAATGTGGGCGCGATACATTCACCGAAAGACCGTATAACCCTGACCCCCGATAAAGTCACACGTGACCATGTAAGTTTTATGCTTAAACACAACCTTATACCAAAAGAACTTGCGGGACAATTCACCAGAACGACTGAAGAACTTTTCGATCTCATAGCTCCCCTATTCGAGAACAAACCGCTGATCCGCATACACGGCGATTGTTACTCGGCGAATATCATAAATCGCCCCGGAGAATCTTTATATCTGATAGATTTCGACGATATGGCCGTAGGCCCGGCGGTCCACGACATATGGATGCTCCTTCCGGGATATGTTAAGGATTCAAGGCGCGAGCTGAATCTTTTCATAGAAGGATACGAAGCATTCAGGGATTTTAACATGAACGACTTAAAACTTATCGAGCCGTTGCGCGCGATGCGGTATATCCACTTCATCGCCTGGTGCGCGCATCAGGTGGCCGATCACGGTTTCTCTAATCTCGCCCCGGGATGGGGATCAGCCCAATACTGGCAAACCGAGATAAAAGACCTTGCCGAACAGATCGAACGCATTAAGAAAGAATTATAAAGATTCCCTCTAAAAGGATCCGCCACGACACCCGACTCACTTTTCAATTATTAGTGTTATCCCGATTAAAACCTTTTAGATGTCGTGCGTTATCCTGCGACCGAGGACGCAATGTCCGAGGAAGTGCCGAGGCCTCAGGACGAGGCCGCGCATCCCGAGGCACGATCCCGCATTCAGTTAACTTGGCGAAACGAGAAGCTCTGTCGTTCAGACGATTTCCTTTTTCGGAGAATTTTCTAACAATTTTGGCGCCTGCGGGACTCGCTTTAACGGAACATTCGTTCTTTAGCAGAACGTATGTTCCGTTAAAGCTCAAACAGTCCTCGGCGGCCTTGTCATTCACATTCCAAGCCTTCCCAAAATAGTTATAAAATTCTCCGGAAAATCGTATTCACTCCATCCCTTCCCGTTTCGCCAAGTTGCCCGAACGTGAGATCCCTTACATGGCTACGGCGGGCAGGTCAGATTTGCCGTTATCCGATTAAAAATAATTTACGCATCGGCGCGAATCAAACACCGGGAGATCAGAAATGAAAAGGCGAATCGGACATGCCCGCCGCAGCCATGTCTGAAAGGACCCTTAAATCGAATTTTGGGTAAAAAGAAGTAATATGTGTACCAAAGCTCAAATTCCGCGTTTATTTTTCGTCGCCGTCAGACACATCACGCGAATTTCTTCACGCCGCGCTGTATCCTGTAAATATCGTTCAACAATTCGGGAGACACAGGTTCGGCGTGCGGCACGATAATATAGGTCGCGCGGCCGCTTCCGGGCGGGAGGATATCCATATGCGCGTTATCAAGCGATGGATCTATACCTATGGAAAGTTTTAATGCTAAAGTTAATATCTCCATGATGCGTATATAGCTGTCTTCCGCAAGCTCGTGCGAGTCTATCCCGACTATCGTATACAGTTTATTCTTTAAAAGGTCTTTGACCGCATCGGGCAATACACCTTTTTGATCCACGCCGGCCAGCATCACCACTTTCGTATTTGGCGGCAAGCCTCTTTTTTCTCTTTCTTTTTCCACAAGACCCGGCAACGCGTTATCGTCACCAACAATGAACGGGATGTTCCGTTTTTCGCAATAGTTTTTAAGATATGTCATCAAAGGATTCAACGCGCCGAACTGGAAAGAAGTTTCATCCTCATATCCTTTTATCCAGCTTTTGCCCACGGCTATTATGCGCGGCTCGGACATTTCTTTGGTTGTTTTAACCGCGTTCGCCTCGCCCTTCATTTTGGCCCTGGCCCATTTTTTACCCGTAATATACCCGAGAACCGTTCGAAAGTTCATGGCGTGAATACGCTCGGATTCGGGATAACCAAGTTTGGCCCCGGAACCCGTTCGTTTGTAACAAGCCTCTACACGGTCTAAAAGATCCTGCCCTTTTTCTACAGCCTCAAACATTTTCTCAGACATGGAATATAACTCCCTTACCTTTTCAGCCAACTCCGAATCCTTCAGTTTCTCTTCGGATATAAAATTAAAGACATCGTTGAAGCTATCTAAAAATACACGTTTTGCCAATCCGACATCCGATTGTTTAGTCCACGAAGCATCATCTGACCCATCAGGAGAAAATCTTCGTAAAAACAGTTTCTGGTTATCATTTGATTGTTGAATAAGATTTCCGGCCAAAAGTTTAAGAAAGCTAAAAATTTTTTCGTACTTCTCAGCAGCATTATAAACTGTCTGCAAGTGTCCTCTAAAATTCGAAAAGAAACTGAGCGCTTTACCAAAATCTTCCGTATATTCGGTAACCTTAGCACTTTCATCGTTATCTATAATCATAAAAGAGCGCGCATTCATATTGCTATCCCTTGCGTGAACCCTACGCACATAAATTGAACCATAGCACGGGCCATCCGGTTGTATGATTTTTCTCAAATCGCGTATTTCATCACTTTCATCGGTAGACAATTCCACCCCACACCCTAAATCGGTCAGAATTTTACACGGATCAATCGGAAGATCAACGCTGTATATATAATCATCAGTAATCATAAAACCACCGTCGCGGACCCCCGTAGCCATATATGGCAAGAATACCGGATAATAAAGTGGCATATTAATACCGCAATGTTGATAATAAATATCTATCTCTTTTCTCTCGATTCTATTGCGAAGCACAGTGGGATAGGCACAAGGCATTTCTACTCGCGCAGGGACGAAATTTATCAAATACTCTTTCTCTTCATTTCCGGGATACGCCCATAAAAACGTTAACCGAATCGTGCCATCTTCGCCTTTACTGACTCGCGGCCTCCGCGCCCCGATAGCATCCAATTCAAGCATTGTCATACATTCAATCTGTACCATCCCGGAAAGGGTTGAAACAGTATATCCGGATATTTTTTTACTCTCAAAATATTGATTTCGAAACCTTTCTTCTTCCTGAGTAGCAGAAAAATGAACATCGGAGTCGTCATTCCACTGCGTTTTTATATATTCCTCTAATTTTTTTGCGTCTACCTCGGTCTGATCCACAAAATAAGCTTCCGTAGCGTTGGTACTTAAAAGAAAATTAGAAATATCCGCCCCAGACCCACCGTAAATAGCGACCAGCGGTTTATCCTGCAGATTCACCTTGTTTTTTACGGCCATATCAAACGCGGCGACATCTTTTGCAAGAAGCCCCTGTTTCACCGGACGCAGATCATCCACGGAGATCTTTTCTCCCGGCGCGGGGGTACTATCCCGGCTTTCATCCTCGTCTTTTTCATTAATATCCGCCACATGCCGCGCGATACGCGCGCGCGCGTTTTCGTCCGCGTCCGTTGCGTTGCCTAGACGGTAATAATAACGGCCGCGCGATGTCTCGTCATCGAGCAGATCGTCTTCATTACCCCGGTACGGAAAAATATAATCCCAGTTAACCATAGCCTGCACACCACCCAACCATTCTTGCTCGACCCCCTGCGTGTGTTTAATATCCGCGGGCGATGGGGACAGATTATCGGCGCGATCATTCGCCGAGTTGAACGCCGAAACCATCATGTCATATCCGGATATTACTTCTTCGTTCAAGATCTTTTCCCGAATAGCGCCCCCATTTACTTTCTTCAGAAATTCCGCGACACGTAAAAAAGACGTTTCCGGATCCTCTGCCACCAGGATCCCGACGTCACGCCCAAATAAAGCTGATATCGTGTCATACGCATATGCATGATCCTTGAGGAGATCAACAAAGGATACAACCCGTTCTTTAAGAACTTCCGCTTTGTCCCGCCACATTTCGCAATATTCCGCGTTATTCGCCAAAAACGGGTGTGTATGAGCCATTATCACGCTGACGTCCTGCCCGGTATATTCACCCCTCGTTTTGTTGACCTCGAACGCAACTTTCTTTTTATAAGGATCCGTAAATCGTATCACTCCGTGCCGGCTTATCATATCGGCCTGTGACGCCGTCGCGATCATATCCCAGTCTTTTTTAACAGGGATATATTCATATCCGTGCGACAGGAGAATGCTAAATAATTCTTTCATTCTATCTTCGTCCTCAAAAGCGTCGTTGAACAGATCCCGGGCGTCACCTTCTTCTATCAGCGGCGATCGGTCTATCACCGTTCCGCTCTTTGCCGTCAGAATAGCGACAACTTCCTCTTCATCCAGAAGATCCATAGGATTAAAATTAGCGACCAGCATCACACCAAGAGGCATCCCGCCCATCAAACGCTTGGGTTTTCCGTCCTGCCCCTTCCGGGCGAGATACAGTCTGACCTCAGATAAACTGTCTGTCTCTATCTCGAGATACAATGCCGTTTCATTCACTACCATCACAAGCTCATCTATCAACGCATCGGCGTTCTCGTCATTCACCATCTTTCCTTCCGCCCATTTCCATTCGGCCGTGTTCCGTAACGGGATTATTCTATCGGGATCAAAAAGATATTTTATCAGCCGGTCTGTCCCGTCGGTCCTGACTATTATCCCCGCCGCGCCGACCTCGACGCCGTATCCTTCCGACGTTTCGCGCATTAATTCTATCGTCTCCTTAGCCTCGCCAGTCACATCAAGATCATGGGCTTCTTTTGAAATCATATCTTCATGCTCAACAAAATCAGATATACCGCTATACGCGCGCCGCATAAGATGTTCCCGAACCGGCTCCGTCAAAACCGGCTCAAATATTTTAAGTTTTTGAGCGCCGAGCGACCTCACATCTTCACTTCCCGAATCCAAAGCGCGCGCAATGAACGATATGCCGAGACTGCGGAACACTTCATTCTCGCCAAGCGGGCCACTCAAAGCGCCCGACATATATTCGATACTGTTTTTCTGTTCTTCTTCGTTAAGGTCATTAAAGGATCGCAGAATACGCTCAAAAAATCCTTTATCGATAAGCCCTTCCCCGAACAAAAGCGCGCCAAACTCTATGACCGGCACCTCATACTCTCGCGCGAGGATGACGATACGATCTGCGTCGCGTCCCGCGCATTCTGTTTCATCGTTATCAAAATCCGGATGCTCGTGCCTCAATTCATGCTCAAGAAGGAGTTGGAGAAATAATGTCCCGGCATTCTTTATCTCGCTGTTCAATTGTGTTACAAGCGCTTTTTCTCCGGGAATAACGTTGTCATATAAAAGCTCATTATGCAGAATGATCATCCAATTTGCGTGATAATCGCCCGACAAGATATCCCTGATCTCTGTTTTGTTCTTTTTTTTCAAAAGATGCGACACCGGGAGCACAAGATATGGAACCTTTCCCGGCAGATCCATATATTCCCAGGAAGCGATCGCCCGCTCGAATATGCTTTTAAATAAACCGGCCGCAAGATCCGTATCATTGGGCACGATGAACTTTCTGCCATGCACTTCAATGGCATCAAACGTCTTTTTCCATCCCTTATCCGCAAGATCTATCTCAACGTGGTCTTTTCCATCTAAAACGGCCTTCATGAATTGAGATCTGAGTTCATCATCATAAATGCGATGCCCCATCCGGGTGATATCCAGAAGACCTCTTTCTTCCATCGCAGCCGCTGTACTTTGTTGTAAAATTATCTCGCTTTCAAGAGCATCTCCCAGGAATATGCCATAACACGTATCCGGGATTTTATCCATCATGCACTCGGCAAGTTGCGCCGGGATATCACCTCTTGAGTGCGTATAAAGCGCTGGGTAACTTTCGATCCCAAAACCGGGGATCCGGCCTTTTGCGGGCATCGCCCGATCCGGCATCAACCTGTCGGACAATATTGCACCACTTCCCCCACCGGAAGATTTTTCCGCGACGATAACGCTCATAAAACTACGACGTTCTTCTCCTTTTCCCTCGTTCTCCCACAGATAGTTGATATTGACGCTCGTGAATCCTGCCTTAAGAAGATTTTCTTCCCACGCAACGTGCGTCCACACCATATTGTTTTTGCGTTCATCTTCATTTTTCTCAAACCTGATTTCACCATCACTTGTCATGGAATAAATATTATCGTTGTGTACAAGAAAAAGGACCTTCCCCCCGGAAGGCAAAATATCGAAACAATCCTGAAGAGCTTTTATTTTCCGGCTTTCTGGAACCGATTCCCATAAAAGTGCCGCAGTTATCACATCAAACCCGTTATGCACGTCATTCATATCGGTGATGGTATAATTTTTAAATACAGTTTTAGATCCCCTTGCCAGGGCAAGCCGTTTTGCCATCTTTATTGCCACGGCATCGCGATCAATACCGGTGATCTGCTCTGCCCCGGCCTCTTCCGCCCAAAATGCGAACTGCCCAATACCCGTTCCCAGATCAAGGACCCTCTTCCCGTTAACGATACTTCCGTATCCCTGCAATTTTTTTCTATAATCCCTGATCGTCTCGTCAAATATCCCATCCGAAACAAGATGCTCATATTTCCCCTCCGGGGCTAATGGCCCTCTTTGTCCCGGATTATTTCCTCCGGACGTTGGATCCCAGACATTCTGGCCTTTTCCCGGAGCTATGAATGAATTCCCTCTCCCCGCGCCAAAATCCCTTTTCCGGTATCTATCACTTACCACAGAATTTGCATTATTACCCAAGATCGGCAAATAACGGCTAACCTCCAGGCTGTTTTCTTCTTTTTCTAACGCGATAAGCGCTTCTTTACGTAGCTTCCCGGCTTCGGAACATATATCTAACGCTATCGGCATCGTAATTTCATTTATATCAACTTCCAAACGCAATGCCTCATCATAACTAGATGATAGGTTCCCAAGTCCTGCCTTTCTCATCAAGCTTGGTCTCTCTTCCGGATTATTATTAAAAAAATCGAGATCTAAATATGATCTACCGATCCAACTTATGAAAATAGTCATATGCAGAAGTTCTTTGTATCGTTTTTCCTGAAATGCCCGTCGAAGCGGCAAAAGCACCCGTTCAATAGCTGCTTCGCCCTTAAACTCCTCCAAATTTTCATTCTCAACTTCATAAAATCTGTTTGTCGCATTGAGGTTATACATCCCCCCAGCATAAAAACGTTTTCCGCCGGCAAGCACTTTGTTCTGCGAGAAACATAGTTCCAAAGGCCTTCTGATCGCGTCATCATCTTCATCAATAAATAGATATGCCGTTCCTTCTTTAAGAAGTTCTCTCGATTTTTTCATCCATAGCATCGGATCTCCGACAGGTATCCCTCCGATCAGATCAAAAAACGTGATAACATCAAAGCTGTTTGGTTCCAATCCGTGCGACGCCAGATCAAGGGTCCCGATCTCCGCTGTAATAAAACTGATTTTATCTTTGGTATCTATACCCGTTTTCCCCAATACTCTGCTGATCGCTATTTCCACACCCGTGGCCGTGCCCGGAGTCGGATCCTGATCGACAAACACAACTTTTTTACCCATAAACGCCAATAAAACAGGGACATATGTTAACGCGTTCCCCACGACCATTACGCGTTCAACATCATGCTTAAGAATCTCCTCGACCGCGATACGCGAAGATTCGATATCACTATCAAGACTTAATGACGAACCATTCCGGTCTTCCAACAGTTCGCACAACTCCGTGAGCGCTCTTTTATCACTCTTTCCCCGACCGAGAAGGCCGTTTCCCTTTGCCGATTTATCTTGTTTCGCCCGTCCCGCCGCCACATCTTTCTGAGACTTGGGTAGAACTTTTTCCGGACCAGTCACTTCTTTGGCTTGATTATCAAACGTCCTAAAATCATCCCACAGAATAAATCGGTCTAATTCGGGGTTATTGTAATAATGTATCGCAACACCGTCACCCGTCGCGACAACGTTGGTGTAATACTGTATTTTTTCTTCATTAGACAAGTCCGGCGTTATAGGTTTTATATCAAGAATAACGTCGCTCTCTTTTAACCCGAGAGCCCGCGCGATGCTTGGCATATTTCGAGGCACCCAAGACATTTTCCCGTAAGATAATTTCGCTGCGCTGGTATGCATTACTACTTTTATATCTTCAACACCCGGGGTTTCTTTAAGTGTTTTCATTTTGTCTGACAGGTCCATCCACGAGAAAGGCAAATCTGAATAATGGGTCGTATAAACATGCCGGGTGTTTCCTTTTCTCCAGCTGATCACGCATGCGACACACTGACAAAACGCCGCCGAGGCCACACCCACTTTATCATTCGTGATGTCGGTTTCCGCGGGGGAGAATCTATCCTGGTAGGCATAAAATAAACGCCCGCCCGAAGGCAGATAGATCTCTGATTGTACGCCCCAATCAAACCTCTCGCGGTCGAACACACTATCGCAAAATTCCGCGCTGACATGTTTTAACCTCTCTATCTCCGCCTTATTTTCTTTGCTTACCTCTTTATCCGGTTCTGAAAGCCCCGTGGATTCCATCCCCACGTACACATTCTTTTCTGCGCCATGAAATAATTCTGAATCCAATTTGTCTTCTTTTTCGGAAGAGAAATAGACCTTCATCATCCAGTGATCTTCTTTAGCGCCGGGTTTTCTTATCGGGAGGCGAAACGCTTTTATCTTTCCGTTCTCTCTGACCTCTTCTATGCCGTCGACACGGTATCCCTCCAAAGATATCTCAGATGAAAGATCACGCTTTTTTATATATTCTTTCAGCATATCGATAAGAAGGCCTTTGGGGTTCTCAAGCTCGCATTCGTCGGCGCGTTTAAGCATCTGCCCGATGACCATCGCGAGCTCCGCGTACGCCCATTTTTTGTATGAATGATTTACCAGCGGATCTGCGGCTTTACTTGCGACAATAGCTGGATCATCGGAGCGCATAGCATCGTCGTCGACAATAAGGGAACATTTTCCTGTTTTTTCGTCATATTGGACTTCAACGAGCGGTTTAGTGGTAAGCGACGGCGCTAAAGTGGATATCTCCGCGCCTATAGATGAGAAATGAACATCCGAGACGATATCGTTAAATACAAACAGGCACGCTACCGCCAAAGAAACAGCCTTTAGCCATTTATTATGTCTTTTGTCAGATGATTTCATTGCATTATTGTAACAATAACACAATGTTAGAGCAATACAAAGCTGGCGTCTTTTTTCTTCTTAACCTGCACCTCAACCCCCCAACTCCCAGCAACACTCTCAGCAACGTTTGCGATCTGACGGCAGAGCTACGAGGGACATACCGATTCGCCTTTTCATTGTCAATTGCGAGGAACAAAGCGACGACTAGTCCTCCGAAGCCAATCTCACAAAATATACACTGTCTACCCCTTAGATGTCGCGCGTCATCTAGAGCGCAAATCCCCACTGTCCTTGCGAGGAGCGAAGCGACGACGCGTCCTCCGAAACCAAATAGTATAAAGTGATTTGGCGCAGGAGGAAGCAATCTTTACAAAATATATAAAAGGCTTATGAGATCGCTCACGATGACGTTATACACAAGCCCTGTCCAGTTAACTGGCGAAACGAGAAGTTATGGAGTGGATACGATTTCCCGGAGAATTTTATGACTATTTTGGGAAGGCTTGGAATGTGAGTAACAAGGCCGCCGAGGACTGTTTGAGCTTTAACGAGACACACGTTCTGATAAAGAACGGATGTCTCGTTAAAGCGAGTTCCGCAGGCGCCAAAATTGTCAGAAAATTCTCCGAATAAGGAAATCGTC
>DAONGE010000052.1:0-10316 GCA_035403965.1 Candidatus Omnitrophota bacterium
ACATAACAGCATTGGAGAGAAAAGCCCACAATAGATAGAAGTAAATTACGCATCTACGCTAGGCGAACGCCGGGAGAATGAAAATAACAGGGCTTTTCTCGAAACGCGCAGGATGACGCACGATATCTAAGAGATAGACGGCAGTTATTTTGTAGAGATTGCTTTTTCCTACGCCAAATCACTGTGTATTATTTGGCATCGGAGGGCTATTCGTCGCTTCGCTCGCAATGATGGGTTTGTGAGATCCAATTTTAATGTTATAGATGCCCGATAAAAGCGTTCGGGCATGACGTAGAAGGGGGATTCACGTGGTAGAAAGAACACAAACTTCTCTCCAGTACTTCGGCGTGTTTCCTCAGCTGTTTTGTCTACTTATTTGACCATCCAATTATCGTGTGTTACAATAAGCCGCGTGCAGGTGTATCATATTCATAAATACCATCCAAGAAAGGATAACAAATAAAATGGCAGACGAAGAAAAAGATACAAAACCGAAAGAGCCGGGCGAGAATAAACCCCGCAACGAAGCCAATATATTCGTTTGGCTTATAGTAATAATCGGCATTGTTTATATTTACCAGTGGATATTCGCTTCTTACGGCGAGGTGTCGGCGCCGCTCACGTACAAACAGCTTTATCAAACGCTTGAGACCAACGATAAAACGAAACGCATTATCTCCGCGAAAAAGATAGCCGACCGCATCACTGGACAATTCAACGACGGCAAACGTTTCGCGACGAACATAATGGATAACGACACCGATATTATGAAGTTACTGCGGGAAAAGGTGCAGGATTTCGATATCGAACCGCCGCAGACGTTCTGGGCGAACGTGTTCTATTCGCTGGGGCCGATGCTGCTTTTCATCCTTTTTCTGTGGTTTTTTGTTTATCGCGGGATGTCGGTGGGCGGCGGTAAAATGCTTTCGTTCGGGAAGGCGCGCACTAAGCTCGCTACAAAAGATCAGATGACCGTTACATTCGATTCCGTGGCCGGTATTGAAGAGGCGAAAGAGGAATTGAAAGAGGTCGTAGAGTTCCTTAAGTCCCCTAAAAAATTCCAGAAGCTCGGCGGGAAAATGCCCAAAGGCGTTCTTCTTATGGGGCCTCCGGGGACAGGGAAAACACTTTTGGCGAAAGCCGTTGCCGGCGAGGCGGGAGTGCCGTTCTTGAGTATTTCCGGTTCGGACTTTGTGGAGATGTTCGTCGGCGTCGGAGCGTCAAGGGTGAGGGATCTTTTTGAGCAGGCGAAAAAGACCGTGAAAGTGAGTCAGAAGGGAAGCATAATTTTTATAGACGAGATAGACGCTGTCGGGAGACAAAGATTTTCCGGGATCGGTGGAGGGCACGACGAGAGAGAGCAGACGCTTAACGCTCTTCTGGCCGAGATGGACGGGTTTGACACGGTCTCGGGGATAATTCTTGTCGCGGCGACGAACCGTCCGGATGTGCTTGATCCGGCGCTTTTAAGGCCGGGCAGGTTCGACAGGCAGATAGTCGTCGACAGACCGGATGTGGTGGGGCGCGAAGCTATTCTTAAAGTCCACGCGAAGAACGTGAAATTGCAGAAAGATATAGATCTGAAGAAGATCGCTATGCAGACCGCCGGTTTTTCGGGAGCGGATCTGGCTAATCTTATAAACGAAGCCGCGCTTTTAGGGGCGAGGAGAGACAAGGAAGAAGTCGGGATGTCCGAGCTTCAGGAAGCGATGGAGCGCGTTATGGCGGGCCCCGAAAGAAGATCGAGAAAGATCAACGACGAAGAGAAAAAGATTATCGCGTATCATGAATCCGGACACGCGATCATGTCATATTTGATAGTGGGGGCTGATCCTTTGCATAAAGTTACTATCGTATCCCGCGGGATGGCTCTGGGCTACACGATACATCTGCCTAAAGGAGACCAGTATCTTCACAGGAAAAGCCAGTTTATCGGCAAGATTGCCGGTATGCTAGGCGGGCGCGTGAGTGAAGAGGTCGCTTTCAATGAGATATCTACCGGAGCGCAGGATGATATACGCCGCGCGACGGAACTGGCGCGTGACATGGTAACGCAGTACGGTATGAGCGAAAGACTAGGACATCTTACGTTCGGGCACAGGCACAACCAGGTGTTTTTAGGACGGGATATAACAGAGGAAAGAAATTACAGCGAGGATACGGCCAAAGTGATAGACGAGGAAGTGAAAAGCATTATCGACGAATGCTATAAGATCGCCAAGGAAAAACTAGTGGAAAATAAGTCTAAGCTCGATCTTCTGGCCGCGAAACTGATAGAAAAAGAAACTATGGATGAATCCGAGGTAAGGGAACTTTTGGGGTTTGCAAAAGAACCTGATCCGAAAGAACCGGTTGTGTAAAGTTTGAGCCGTGGATCAAAAAAATGTCATCCCGAATGTTTTTCGTGTCCGCCGTAGCTATATTAGGTTTTTGATGTGAAAGCGAAGGCGGAATCGGGGATCTAGTAAGTTCAAAATATTACTGTGTTGGATTCACAATGAAAAAAATCTTTCATATTATGGATTCCCGCCAAAAGCATGCGGGAATGACACCACAGAAAAATGTTCGCACCCTGATAATGGGGATCCTTAACGTCACGCCCGATTCGTTCTCAGACGGCGGAAAATATCTGTCGCCCGATAAAGCCGTCGAGCGTGTTATGGAGATGATCGAAGATGGCGCGGATATCATAGATATCGGTGGAGAATCTTCCCGGCCGGGCGCGGAGGCCGTCAGCGCCGAGGAAGAGATCAAAAGGGTACTTCCCGTCATATGCGCGATTAGAAAAGTTTCGGATATCCCGATATCCGTCGACACATGCAAAAGCGAAGTAGCGGAAAAGGTCCTTTCTGAAGGCGTGGACATGATCAATGATATCACGGCGCTTTCTGATGAACGTATGGCCGGTGTTATCAGCGCGAACGGCGCGGGTGTTGTCCTGATGCACATGCAGGGGACGCCGCGAACTATGCAGCAAAGTCCGGAATACAACGATGTGATCCGCGATATATATCGTTATTTGGAGAAAGCGATCCGCGCGGCCGAATGCGCCGGTATTTCGCCCGAAAAAATAATCGTTGATCCCGGCATAGGTTTTGGAAAAACCTTGGAACATAATCTTTCTATCATAGCCGATCTTTTTGAATTTAAAAAACTCAAGAAAACATTGCTGGTGGGGTTGTCAAACAAATCTTTTATAGGTACATTAACTGGTAAGAAGCCCGATGAAAGATCGTACGGGACCGTGGCGGCGAACGCCGCGGCTATTTTGAACGGCGCCGATATCGTGCGTGTGCATGATGTGAAAGCCGCTAAAGATATGGTTTCAGTCATAGACGGGATAAAGAAGGCCGGATGGCAATAGATTTTTTAATAAGATACTGGGACGCGATATTCGAGATAATGATGCTCTGGGGAGTATATTACATGGTATTTTTACTCCTCAAGGATACGGTCGCGGAACAGGTGTTCAAAGGGCTTCTGATAATCGTGATCGTAGCGATGATCACAAGGAGCCTGAACCTCGTAGTAATAAACTGGCTGCTTACAAGGCTTATCGGCATATCGGTGATAGCTTTCCTGATAATATTCCAGCCAGAGATACGCCGCGGGCTCGCTCAGCTCGGGAGGCTTGGGATGTTCTCTGGCGGGCATGAAGTTCTTGAGGAGATCGCGAAGGCCGCGGTAGTTCTTTCAAAAAAGAAAAACGGCGCGCTTATCGCGATCGAGAGAAAGATTGGGTTAAGGAGATATGTGGAAAGCGGAGTAGAAGTAGATTCGACCGTGACCAGCGAACTTGTCAACACGATATTTATGCCTCTTTCTCCTCTTCATGACGGAGGGATCATAATCTCCGGGCCGCGTGTTCAGGCGGCCGCGTGTTTGTTCCCGCTTACACAAAACCCTAAGATACCCAAAACGATGGGAACGAGGCACAGGGCCGCGATAGGTCTGAGCGAAGAGACCGACGCGGTTGTAGTGATAGTAAGCGAAGAGACCGGTGATATTTCTGTGGCCGTGGGCGGAATGATAACGAGAGAGCTTGATCCGAAAAATGTGTATAAATTCCTGAACGGGATATGCTTGTCAAAGAAAAAGCGGTCTCCGCTTAGTTTTTTGACTGATCTGAACGGTGAGGAAAATAAATGAAGATATTCGGTTTTTTAACGAATAATATCTGGGCGAAGATAGTGTCGTTGATCTTCGCGATAATCACATGGTTCTATATTTTGGACATAATGGATCACGAGGTGTACGCCCCGAAAAAAGAGGGGATAGAGAATTTGTTCACGAGATACCATTTTATCGTGAAAGAAGTGCCGGTCAGACCTTCTTTTGCGGGGACGTCCCCGGAAGGGTATCGTGTGGTGTCGGAAAAAATAAAAATGGTCCCTTCGACGATATCTATACTTGGTCCGGAACTTGTGCTGGATAAAATTAATGAACTTAGGACGGACAAGATAGATCTGAGTGGACACACAAGATCCGTGACATTGAGGCTGGGCGTGCATTCGAACAGTAAGTTCCTGCGGCTTAACGATAGGTTCGTGGATGTTTTTCTGCCGGTAGAAAAACTCGTCAGCCAGAAGCAATAATGAGAGAAAGTCGAAATTCGAAAGTCGATTTTATGTTATGGATGCCCGATAAAAACGTTCGGGCATGACAGGGTTGGCGTCATTGCAATGACAAACGTGTAGAGATCCGAAATTCGAGATTCGAGATTCGATGATTGAAATAGAACAGAGGTAAAAATGAAACTTGGTGTTAATATTGACCATGTCGCCACGGTCCGCGAGGCGCGTAAAACATTTGAGCCGGATATCATAAAAGCGGCTTTTTTAGCCGAAAAAGGCGGCGCGGACGGTATCGTTTGCCATCTCAGAAAAGACCGGCGTCACATGCAGGATAAAGATATTTTTGCCCTGCGTAAAAAGGTGAGGACAAGACTTAATCTTGAGATGTCCGTCGATCCCGAGATAGTCAGTATAGCGTGTAAGGTGAAGCCCGATCAGGCCACGATAGT
The DNA here is from genome assembly GCA_035403965.1 of Candidatus Omnitrophota bacterium. Lineage (GTDB taxonomy): Bacteria > Omnitrophota > Gorgyraeia > Tantalellales > Tantalellaceae > DAONGE01. Next base: position 5,024 of record DAONGE010000052.1, read on the forward strand.
TCCTGAGAATAGGCAGGAAGTGACCACCGAAGGCGGTCTTGATGTCGCCGGTAATTTCAAAAAGGTTAAAGCGACGGTCGATAAATTGTCTAAAAAGGGGATAGAAGTATCGTTGTTCATAGATCCCGAAAAAGAACAGATCGACGCTTCATGTGATACCGGAGCGCGACTTATCGAATTTCACACGGGTCGTTTCGCGAACATGTTTAGCGCCGGGCAGAATTATAAAAAAGAACTTAAGGTGCTGAAAGAAATGACGGTGTACGCGATGAAAAGAGGGCTTATAGTTTGTGCCGGGCACGGTCTTACATATGATAACGTGAGACATGTCGCGTGTATAGACGGGATATATGAACTTAATATCGGACATACGATAATTTCGCGGTCGGTATTTTCCGGCATCGAAAAAGCCGTCCGGGAAATGAAGGCGCTGATATAATGAACGTTATAGGATTGGGCATAGATTCGGTGGACGTGAAAAGGATAGCAGCGGCCTGCCGCGACAAAAAGAAAAAATTCCTTAAAAAGATATTCACGGACGACGAGCTCCGACACGCGGCGGGGAAGAGGAATAAAAAAGTATATTTTATGCATCTTGCGGGAAAGTTCGCGGCTAAAGAGGCCGTCAAAAAAGCGCTTCCCGACGGGGCCGATATCGGCATGGCCTGGTACGATATTGAGATATTGAACGATAAACGAGGTAAACCGTATGTCAGATTGCACGGTGGGGCTGAAAAAATAATGAAAAAATTCAAACTGACACGCGTACTCGTCAGCATTTCGCATACTGACGATATAGCCGTGTCGAACGCGGTGGTGATAAAAAATGGTGACTAATCACATTGGAAAGATACCGGTACGGAAAGCGGATTCACATAAAGGCGATTTTGGAAAAGTGTGTGTTATCGCGGGATCCGGCGGCATGACAGGGGCGGCGTATCTTTGTTCGCAGGCTGCTATGCGCTCTGGAAGCGGCCTTGTGACGACCGCTATCCCGGCGTCACTCAACTATATTCTAGCGGCTAAGCTTACCGAGGTTATGACGTTGCCTCTTTCTGAGAATAGGGCGCAGGCTCTCAGCGCGAAGGCTAAAAAGCCGCTGCTTAGTTTTATCGACAAGTGCGACGTTGTGGCTATGGGGCCGGGACTTGGACAGCATTTAGACACGCCGGTTCTTGTCCGTGAACTGGTGCTTCACATAAATAAGCCTCTGGTTCTTGACGCCGATGGTATTAACGCATTGAAAGGGAATACGCGATATCTTAAGAAAAGAAAGAATAAGACAGTGATAACGCCTCACGCCGGGGAGATGGCAGGGCTGCTTAAAAAAGACGTGAAATTCGTGCAGTCGCAGAGGAGTGAGATTGCTAAGATCGTGGCTAAAGATACCGGCGCCGTTGTATGCCTTAAAGGGCATAGGACAGTTGTAGCGAGCCCGTCAGGTGATATATACGTGAACGAAACTGGGAATTCAGGTATGTCGACCGGGGGGGCGGGTGACCTCCTGACCGGCATGATCGCTTCGTTCATCGGACAAGGGGTTGATGAGTACAGCGCGGTGATATCGGCCGTATATCTGCACGGCCTTGCGGGGGATCTCGCGGCCGAAAAGATCGGGCCATTCAGTATGATAGCTACGGATATTTTGAATTATCTACCGCAGGCGTTTCAGAGGGCGGGGTTGTTTTGATAGTGTGGGTCAAAAGAAGTTGGGAGTTGGGAGCTAGGAGTTTGGAGCGAAGCGATGGGTTCAGCCCTCCAAACTCCCAACTCCGAACCCCAAGCTCTCAGCGATAGCGCAGGTTTTTTTAGACGGTTTATAAAATAACGCATGCGTTAAAACCTTGACACCCATCGATTAATTTGATATCTTTTAGGGACTGTTCTTTAGATAAAATATGTTTCGTGCCGGCGTAGCTTCCCCGTTCGCCGAAAAGGCAGGTGATGCCTGATCGGCTCACAAGGACGAGTGGTGCTGGCTTGAAAGTTTGGAGAGTTTCAGTTTTTTTTGTGGTTGATCGTTCATTGAAAGGTGCCGGCGTAGCTCAGGGGTAGAGCAGTTGATTTGTAATCATCTGGTCAGGGGTTCAAATCCCTTCGCCGGCTCCAGTTTTTTCAAAAAATCTTCTATTTTTTGAAAAAACAGAGCATTCGGAATTCGAGATTCGAAATTAGGAGTATGTAGGTGTATGTGGGAACCAGGGATTTCGAATGCGGTCGAATTTCGATTTTCGAATTTCACAAACGACGGGGCGGGTGGCGACTGAGGACGTAATGTCCGAAGGAGTGCCGGGACGGCCTCGGACCGGCCCGGCCGGATAAAAGCATTTTAAAAAATATTATGAGTTTTAATTGATCTTTACATAGCTCGGTTTGAGAGAAAATAGAGAATCGAAAATCGATGATAATGGGTCCCCGCTGATTTGGTTTTTGGGAAAGCAAAAACCAAATCAAAGAGCGAGGATCCGTTCGGTCTGGGGTTTTAGGGCGCTATCGCTTCTAAAACCCCAGACCGAACGGGGAGATAGCAAAGTGGCTAAATGCAACAGACTGTAAATCTGTCGGCTCACGCCTTCGAAGGTTCGAATCCTTCTCTCCCCACCATTAAAACAAAAAAGCCCTCGTAGTTAATTCTACGGGGGCTTTTTTGTTTTAATGGTCAGACAATCGGCCTTTCGGCCGATTGTCTATGTCTTTCCTCGTCGAATCCGTGAAAACAAGTTTTCCCGTATTCTCCTCGGAAATCCATGGGGAGTTCAGGGCACCGCGTTCCTCGTTAGCCTCGGAACGCGTTGTCCTTCTCTCCTTTGTCGAAAGGCCGATTGGATGGCACGGGCACAAAAAGAATTTCTGTGCCCGTGAGGGGAGAGAAGGATGAGAAGGGAGGAATAGTATCTGCGGTGAAATGGTCCGTACTTTCTTAGCAATGTATGCCGATCTTCTTGCATCCAAAACGTTCCAGCTCGATTTATGGCGCTCCGAAGGCGCCGAATCCTTAAGCAAATAAATTTTCCATCCTTTCTCCTCAAAAATGCCGGGGGAGTTCAGGGCTCACCGGCAGATTTGTCATAACTCCTATACATCCACCCATATTTATCCTATAATTAGTTCTGTATAAATGGGTTATATAAAGCGGCTGAGTGCCGATTCTATGTGGTGGATTTTGAGTCTATTATGAGAAACGGGGGAGGGGTAATGCTTTGGAATACGTATAAAGGGTCGAATCGAACAAGTAAGGAAGGAAATGCTATAGCAACGTGGGCGCTTGGGGTTAGTATCCTTGCCGTGATTATTTCAGTTGTATTCTCAGTCATTAATATGTTGGAAGGGGCAAAATCTAATCGTATGGCTGATAAGGCAAATGAAATTGCAGAGAGCGCAAAAAGGTGCGCAAAGGAAGCAAATGATATTGCGAATAAAAGTAACGCAATTGCATCGAAAGCATTGGAAGTATCTGTCCAGCCATATGTCGCCATTAATTGTGCCGGGGCAGGTTGTTCCAATAAGTATGAGATAGTTGAAGATGGGAAGAAAAAGGATGCTATTAGATTTAGTAGCAAATTTCTTTTATACGCAACATTGCCTGCAAATATAGTAAAGTGGGATATTTATTTATACGGCGGAGAAAACCGAGGTCGTCCTATAAAGGGGTTGTATAATTCCAAAGACAAACCCATCGAGAATTTTGTTTTAGATAATAGAAATAAAAGTGAAGTGCCAATGTTGGTTATGTTGAAACAGGATATAGATGCAATAGAGGGAGATGTTTCTGATTTTGAGACAGCAGGGGATTCATTGGCTCTTTTCTGTGTGGAATATCAGGATGTTCTAGGGAATAAAAATAGCAACTATCAGTGGTTATTGTTCCGTTTCAAAAAAGGTGATTTTGGTGGAGTAGAATCAATACGGGTAGGAATGAATAGACTATCTGATTTAGAGATAAACCAATTGTTTTTGGAACAACAAAAGAAGCGTGATTCAAATACGGCTTATTGATTGTAACAATATAAGCAAAATGGTGCGTTGAGGGTATGCGTGATGGGGAATTAGGGGGATTTTTGAAAAACTATCATAAATCTATAATAGGGTATTTGCATGATGAGCTTGAGTCCAGTGCTATTGCTTATTTGCGCGCAGGTTTAGATTTGTTTCATGAATCAAGGGAAATGGAATGTCGCCATAGCCAGCCTGCAATAGGAAATTTAGGAATCGCAGTCGAGCTTATGTTGAAAACGTTAATAGTAAAGCATAATCCATATTGCTTTTTTTGGGGCTGCCAGATGAAGTGCAGGTCTTGTTCTCGACACCAGATTCTTTGCCAAAAAACTTTGATTGGCGGCCATTCGATATTGATTTAAAGTCCTTTAAATATAAGACAAAACAACTAGACGAATGTATATCATTGTTTTATATATTATTGCCAGCGTATAAGCAGGAGTTGCATTCTTATTTTAAGTTACTATCTGTATGTAGAAACGCAAGCGTCCATTGTGTTTTGCCGTCATTTCAGAGATATGAGAGAGAACGATTAGGATATTTAGCATTAAGGCTGGTCAAAATACTTAAAGATGCGCAAGATGTTTCCAAATATGCGTATAATTTTACCAAGAAGGATGAGTCTTTTTTGTTGGCTTTCAAGGCTGAACGCATAGAGCGTGTTAAAAGAAAAATTGAAGAAGCAAAAGAAAAGTCAAGACACATTGATAACTTAGGGTCTTCTGTGAGTGCGGATGGATGGGGAGTTTATGAAGCTAAATGCCCAATATGCGGTGCGATATCATTATTGACGGGATACACTGATATTGGCATTGAGGGAATGGAAGAAGACCCCGATGTGTGGTTAAATTTTTTTGCAGACAGTTTTGAGTGTGCAGATTGCGGACTTAAGTTGGATGACGTTGAGGAACTTAAGCTTGCGGGGATGGATTTGGTATATGATAGGTCGAGTGAGTTGGACAGGTGGGAGGCAGAAACCTATGAGCCGGATTACGATGACTATATGTAAAAAGTTGAAAGTTTGCGTGACGCTTCTGAAACCAATCCCATCCTTGTCATAAATTCAATCGGACACCTGTCCCTTATCATCTATTTTCGATTCTCGATTTTCTGACCGTTTTGGGCGGGGAGACCCCGCCCCTACGATTATTTTTTGCGATTCTCATTTGTTTTGTGAACTTGGGGGCACAGAATGCGACCCCAAATGCACAATATCCGCGCCGTGGGGTTTTGGAGGCATTGCGGCGATACCGAATTTGCCGACAAAACCACACAATTTGCCGAAGGCAAATATGAC
>DAONGE010000053.1:0-10155 GCA_035403965.1 Candidatus Omnitrophota bacterium
TTTTTTCAAAATAGTCATGGAGCCCGCAGGGCGTAATCCCGTACCGAACACATAGTGTTCTGGTACGGGATAAAATTCTCCGGGAAATCGTATCTACTCCATAACTTCTCGTTTCGCCAAGTCAGCCAAATAAGGATTGTGTGCGAGGCATATGAATGTGAACTCGTGAATGACGTACAGCAATGACATCAACCCTGTCATGCCCGAATGTTTTTATCGGGCATCCATACGCTGCTTTGAGCACCCCGGGCAAGCCCGGGGGTGAATAGCAAAAGTATTTGTCAGTTTTTAAGACAGGGCGCTTGCGAAGCCAGCCCTGGCAGTGGAGCCCCGGACTTGTCCGGGGGGAGCCACAGCATGAAAATCATCCCATTTTTATATCATAGATTCCCGCTTAATGCGTGCGGGAATGACAGTGGTGGATCGTGTTGAAGATGTCGCGCAGGATGACGCGCGATATCTAAGAGGCAGACAGTAACATATGTTGTATCCGAACTGTACACTGCACAGAGAAATTCGAGATTCGCGATTCGATACTATTTCAAAAGTTTAAATCAAGGGATTTTGTTGAGATATTTTCAGGGTTCTCCCCAATGAAATGTTAAAATTTCCTTATCATACTTCTTGACAAACAAAGTTTTATCGATAAGATATATAGCATTCGTTTTAAAATAAACGGGGGCGAGATGAAATTAGAAAATAAAGTAACGATAGTTACAGGTGGGGCAAGAGGAATAGGGAAAGAGATAGCTCTTTTCTTTGCTAAAGAGGGTTCCGACCTAGCCTTATGCGATGTTAACGAACAGACTTTAAGTGCCGCTAAAGAAGAAATCGAGAAAGCTACTGGCAGGAGGGTTTTTGTCGCGAAAGTGGACGTGACCAAAGGGGAAGAATGCCAGAACTTTGTCGACAAAGTCCTTGACAATTTTGGCAAATTGGATATACTTGTCAACAATGCCGGCATCACCCGTGATAATCTGATACTGAGGATGTCGGAAAGTGACTGGGATGCCGTATTGAACGTAAACCTTAAAGGAGCGTTCAATTGCCTTAAGGCCGTAACTAGAAGTATGATAAAACAGCGTAGCGGCCGGATAATAAATATGGCGTCAATAATAGGTATAATGGGTAACGCCGGGCAGGCTAATTACGCTGCCAGTAAGGGCGGACTTATAGCGCTTACGAAGACGGCGGCCAAAGAGCTTGGGTCCAGGAATGTGAATGTGAACGCCATCGCTCCGGGGTATATCCAGACCGATATGACGGATAAACTTTCGGACGAGGTAAAGCAGACAATGCTTAAATTCGTTCCGCTTGGGCGTATGGGAACTACAAAAGATGTGGCTAGTCTGGCGCTTTTTCTTGCCAGTGAAGATTCGGCTTATATTACCGGACAGGTGTTTCAGGTTGATGGCGGGATGGTAATGTAAACTCGGATAGTGCGAGTTTTGGTGAAAGATCAAACAAGGAGGGGACAAGATGTCCGAAATATCCGAAAAAGTGAAGTCAATAGTTGCTGAACAGCTTGGTGTGAAGCTTGAAGAAGTCAAAGAGGACGCGAAGTTTATCGATGATCTTGGTGCGGATTCTCTTGATACGGTTGAACTTGTAATGGCGTTGGAAGAAGAGTTTGGCGCGGAAATTCCGGATGAAGACGCGGAAAAACTTACCACTGTAGGGGATGCCATTAAGTACATTGAGGGCAAGGTATCATAAACCGAAAAATAACCTACCAGAGACAATAATGCCAAATGATCGAAGAGTAGTCCTTACGGGAGTTGGAGCGATCACTCCCGTAGGGAACAATATCCCGGAGTTCTGGGACGCTGTTGTGAACGGCAAGTCGGGCGCTGATCGGCTGACTGCGTTTGATCCTACGTATTTCTCGTCAAAAATTGCCGCAGAAGTAAAAAATTTCGATGAAACGAAGTATATGAACGTTAAGCAGGCCAGACGTTTGGACAAATTCGTTAAGTTCGCCTTGGCTGCGGCTAAAGACGCGTACGCGGACAGCGGACTTGCACCAGAAAAGATCGTGCCGGAACGAACAGGCGTGTATATCGGGTCAGGTATAGGCGGTCTTAATACGGTAGAATCTGAACACAGAAAATATCTCGAAGCCGGGCCTGAAAAGGGTCCGCATAAAATGTCGCCATTTCTTATCCCGATGCTCATTGTGAATATGGCATCCGGTATTGTATCTATAGAGTTGGGGCTGAAAGGTCCAAATTCCGCGGCTGTGACCGCATGTGCTACTGCGACTCATTGTATAGGTGATGCGTTCAGGATAATACAGCGCGGGAACGCAGAGATAATGCTTGCCGGTGGTTCTGAAGCTGCAATAACCCCGATGGGGTTTGGCGGTTTTTGCGCTCTTACGGCATTGACGTCACGAAATGATGATCCGAAAAAGGCATCAAGGCCGTTCGATAGAGAAAGAGACGGTTTCTTAATGGGTGAAGGGGCTTCGGTCGTGGTTCTTGAAGAGCTGGAACACGCGAAAAAACGAGGCGCACATATTTACTGTGAAATTATTGGTTATGGGATGAGCGGAGACGGTTTTCATATGACCGCGCCTGATCCGGAAGGTAATGGAGGGGCAAGGTGTATGATGGCCGCGCTTAAGGATGCAAATCTTAATCCCGAAGACGTAGATTATATCAACGCACATGGGACTTCAACGCCCCTCAATGATAAAGTAGAAACTCTTTCTATCAAGACAGTATTCAAAGACCGCGCGAAAAAAGTGGCGATTTCATCCACAAAAGGTGTGACCGGGCATATGCTTGGGGCGACCGGTGGAGTTGAGATTATCGCTTGCGCTAAGGCTATCGAGGATCAGGTCCTTCCTCCTACAATAAATTATGAGTTCCCTGACCCGGAATGTGATCTGGATTATATTCCGAATTGTGCGCGAAAGACCAAGGTAGAGGTTGTTGCCAGTAATTCTTTGGGATTTGGCGGACATAACGGGACGCTTATTGCTAGAAAATTCAGAGGATAGAATTTTTAAGTACGCGATGCAGTCGTAAAAGTTCCAGCAAATAAAAAGTAAACATAAGGAGCGGGAGATGGATTATTTGTTTACCGAAGAACAGAAGATGATACAGGAGATCTGCCGCAAGATCGCGCGCGAAAAAATAAAACCTGTAGCGGCTCATTATGACGAAAAGAATGAGTTCGCGTGGGATATTATGAAGGTAATGGCGGAATCTGATATTTTCGGTATCTACATAGCGGAAGAATACGGCGGTATGGGTGGAGGAGTAATGGATCTGGCTATAGCTACGGAAGAGCTTTCATGGGGCTGTGGCGGTATAGCGTTAGGTTTTGCTGCGACAGGGCTGGGGACATTTCCAATCATCCTTTTCGGTAATGAAGAACAGAAAAGAAAATATCTTCCGGATATAGCCGCCGGTAAGAAACTGGCTGCGTTTTGTTTGACGGAAGCCGAAGCCGGTTCTGATGCCGGTAGTATTAAAACTACGGCCAGAAAAGACGGCGATTATTACATACTTAACGGTACAAAACAATGGATAACGAACGCCGGAGAAGCCGAGGTTTATACGGTCGTGGCGATAACGGATAAGAGCAAGGGTGCGCGTGGCGCGAGCGCGTTCATTGTTGATAAAAATACGCCGGGTTTGAGTTTCGGTAAGAAGGAAGACAAAATGGGTATACGCGCGTCCGCGACACGCGAGGTAATATTCAACGATGTTCGTATTCACAAAGAGAATCTTTTGGGCAAAGAAGGACTAGGCTTTATCGTCGCGATGAGGACATTCGATAACTCACGTCCGGGCGTTGCGGCGCAGGCCATTGGTATAGCGCAAAGGGCGCTTGACGAGTCAGTGAGATATACTCATGAAAGAAGACAGTTTGGGAATCCGATATCTTCGTTCCAGGGTGTGCAGTTTATGCTCGCGGACATGGGGACACAGCTTGAGGCCGCGAGGGCGCTTGTTTATTCCGCCGCGAGAATGATAGATTCCGGAGCGAAGGATATAGCAAAAGTCTCGGCGATGTGTAAATTGCTCGCTTCAGATACTGCCATGAAAGTCACGACCGACGCTGTTCAGCTTTTCGGCGGCTACGGATATATGAAGGAATACCCGGTTGAGAAACTGATGAGAGACGCGAAGATAACTCAGATATACGAAGGGACCAACCAGATACAGCGTACGGTCATTGCGTCGTCGCTTATTAAAGAGGGTTTGTCCGGAAAATAAAACGGGTGCACGAATATATGAAAATTGTTGTTTTAATAAAGCAGGTTCCTGATTCCACGGATGTTAAGATCGATCCAAAAACGAATACCCTTAAGCGTGAGGGTGTAGCCGCAGTTATCAATCCTTTTGATGTATACGCGATAGAAGAAGGCATAAGGGTTAAAGAACGTCTTGGCAAGGGATCGGTCACGGTAGTTTCTATGGGGCCTCCGCAGGCGATGGAGGCGTTGAGAGATGCTGTCGCGATGGGGTGCGATGACGCGGTGCTTGTAGGGGATAGAAAGTTCGCGGGTAGTGACACATGGGCTACGAGTTATACACTTTCACAGGCGATGCGAAAGATAGGGGATTACGGTCTTATCATTTGCGGTAAGCAGGCATCTGACGGAGATACGGCTCAGGTAGGACCCGGTGTATCCACTCATCTGAACATACCGCAGGTAACGTATGTGAAAAAGATCGAGCACATTGATGATAAGATAGCCCGGGTGGAAAGAATGACTGAAGAAGGATATGAGATAGTTGAGGTTCCTCTTCCGGCGTTGATCACTGTTGTGAAAGAAATTAATGAACCTCGTCTTCCTTCTTTGAAGGGTAAGATGAAGTCGAAGAAGATAGAAATACCGGTCTGGAACGCGGAGATACTCGCGTGTGACGACAAGAAGATCGGTTTAGACGGTTCTCCGACGCGTGTTTCCAAGGTTTTCAGTCCTCCTCCAAGGGAAGGCGGTCGGAAATTTACGGGTGAGCCGGAGGAATCGGCGAAAGAAGTAGCGGAACTTTTGAAAAATATCGTGATAGCGGGATAGGGCGGAAATGTCTAACGAAAAAATACAGGTTTTGATTGATAAGTGCGTTGGTTGTATGTTTTGCGTGAAGGTGTGCCCGTTCGGCGCTATCAGCATGGTCAATAAAAAAGCGACGATAGATACCGCCAAATGCACGCTTTGCGGCGCGTGCGCCGAGGCCTGTAAATTCAAAGCTATCATCATCAATAAAACCTCCGCGGCTAAGAAGGATTTCTCCGATTATAAAGATGTCTGGGTATTTTGCGAACAAAAGAAAAATGTCGTACAGTCCATCTCTTACGAGCTTCTCGGAAAGGGAAGAGAGTTGGCAGATAAATTAGGCGTAAAACTTTGCGCTGTCGCGCTTGGTGACGGTATCGGTGCGAAATGCGACGAGATATTCGCGAAAGGTGCCGACAAAATATATCTTGTGGAAGATCCGAAGCTAAAACACTATCTCGACGATCCATATACGGAAGTGTTAACCTCGCTTGTGCAGAAATATAAACCGGAAATAGTGCTTTGCGGTGCGTCTGTTATAGGGCGCAGTCTTATTTCGCGCGTGGCGGTAAAGGTCGGGGCAGGACTCACGGCGGATTGTACGGGGCTTGATATCGATCCGGCGGAGAAGATACTTCTTCAGACACGTCCGGCTTTCGGCGGAAATATCATGGCGACTATCATTACGCCGAACTCTCGTCCGCAGATGTCGACGGTTCGTCATAAGGTTATGAAAGAATTAGCTCCACAATCGGGGCGTAAAGGCGAGATAATCCGAGAATCTTTCCCGTCTGAAATGTATTCCTCAAGAAGCCGTTTGATTGATATCATCGAAGAGATAGAAGAAACCGTTAATATTGCGGAGGCGAATATAATCGTTTCCGGCGGTCGCGGCGTAGGCAGTAAGGAGAATTTTGCCATCGTAAAAGAACTCGCGATGACGTTGAACGGTGCGGTAGGGGCGTCACGTTCGGTCGTTGACGCGGGATGGATGCCTTATTCGCATCAGGTGGGGCAGACAGGAAAGACAGTGTGTCCTAAACTATACATCGCTTGCGGTATAAGCGGGCAGATACAGCATCTTATCGGAATGAAATCCTCAGATGTCATTGTGGCGATAAACAAAGATCCGGACGCGCCGATATTTTCTGTCGCGACTTACGGCATAGTGGGGGATCTATTCAAAGTTGTCCCGAAAATGACCGAACAATTCAAGAAAATCCTCGGTAAATAATTCACAAAATATGTTCCATTCGTGCCACTTATAGCTACAGTGTGTATGTCCTATTTGCCTTTTTATTTCTGATCTCCCGGTGTTTGACTCGCGCTGTAACGTAAATTATTTTTAATCGGATAACGGACCTGTCCGCCCAAAAAGTAAGTGATGTCATTCCCGCATGCATTTAGCGGGAATCTATGATATAAAATGAGATGATTTTAATGTTATGGATGCCCGATAGAAGCATTCGGGCATGAATGGAGGTGGATCCCCGGGAGAAAGAACACGAACTCTTTGTAAGCAGGAATGGTATAGGACAGAGCTTCTCTTTTTACCAATTTAGCTGGGTGCCAGATGTTTTAGGCCAGTGATAATCCGGGGTTTAGGGGCAAAAAACTACAATTTGTAGTATGTAAAGATCGACATTCTACGCTACATTTAGTTAAAGTTAGTTATTTGGATTACTCTATCTATCTTTCTTTTCTTGACTCCTAACGCAGTTTTGATGTATACTTTAGCAAAATTAACTTTAACAAACGTGTATAAAGGTGGTTAAACTAAATCAAACTATAACAAAGGATGGCGTATGGTTGTCCAAGTAAAAAGGAAGTTGAATGTGCAGGAGGTGGCTCAGCTTCTGGGCATATACCGAGGCACTGTGATCAACTACGAGAGAAAAGGGATATTTCCGCCGCCCCAGAGAAACCCGATTAATTTTTATCGGGAGTATACTGACGAAGACGTGGAAAACTTGAGAAAAATAATTGAAGGGAAATTGATCGATGTGAAAAAGGAGGGCGTGGTAGACAATGCACTTTAAAAAACTCGAGATAGTAGGTTTCAAATCCTTTCTGAATAAGACAGCGCTGAAATTCGAGCCCGGAGTTACAGCTATTGTAGGGCCGAACGGTTGCGGAAAAAGCAATGTCGTGGATTCTATCAAATGGGTGTTCGGAGAACAGTCGCCGAAATCAATGAGAAGCTCCTCGATGCAGGATGTTATTTTTAACGGCACGGATAAATTTGAAGCCGTTAACATGGCTGAAGTGTCAATAACATTATCCAATGAAGAACGGTCTCTTCCTGTAGATTTTGACGAAGTGACGATCACTCGCAGGTTGTTTAGGTCCGGAGAGAGCGAATACCTTTTGAACAAAACCCCGGTTCGGCTTCTTGATGTGCGCGGAATACTTTCGGGAACAGGTCTCGGAACAAGTTCATATTCTGTTATCGAACAGGGGAAAATGGATCTCATTCTTAGTTCAAAGCCAGAAGACCGGCGCTATGTTTTTGAGGAAGCGAGCGGTATCACACGTTTCAAAACAAAGAAAAAAGAAGCGCTCGGGCGTCTTGAACGTACGCAGGAGAATCTTACCAGAATAAACGATATTATCCGTGAAGTGGAAAGACAGGTTAAATCTATCGAGCGTCAGGCACGAAAGGCTGAACGTTACAAAGGATATTACGAAGAGCTTAAGGATCTTGAATTGAAGCTTGCTAACAATAAGTTCCGTGAACTTGAAAAAGAGATCGCTAAACTTACGGCAGAGTATGACTCTTCCCGTGCGAACGCGGACGCGATGAAACAGGGATTAGAGGCCGGAATAAGCGAACTTTCGGAAAAAAGAGACGGGCTTAACAAACTGATAGAGGCTTTGCAGTTTTCTCAGAGTGAGGTGATGAGACTTTCTTCGGATATCGACAAAAATGAACATGTTGTCACAATGAACCGGGAAAGGATCGAAGAGCTTAAAAAAACCGTCGAAAAACTTACATGGGAAATAGACGAACTTACCAGGAAAAAAGAATCAATGAGGGATAATCTAGCGGCGCTGGAGACGAAATATCAGGATGTGGCAGCAGCCGTTGGCAGAAAAGAGCAGGAGCTTTTGACCGCCGAGGCGACGCTCAAAGAGATTAACGATGTGATCGAGAAATATTCGCGCGAGATAAAAACTGATAAAGACCGCGCGCTTAATATCATTTCCGAGCAGACCGAGGGTAAGAACACTCTTATTCGTATCGGGGCGGATATCCAGAATTTACAGGCGCGGGGGAAAAGGCTTGAGTTGGAGAAGTCGAACGTCGACAGAGAAAAAGAGACCGTGCTTGAAAAACTTAAGTCTCTGGATGAAATATTGAACGGGCTCAGGAGCGATCTGGAGTCGCGTAAGAGCGAGTTTGACAGTTTTAACCGCGAATTCATCGAGAAACAGCAGCGGCTTTCGATAATGATGGAGGAGAAATTCGCGAAGGAAAAGAGGATAAACGAGGTACGTCCCAGGATAGAGTTCCTGGAAAAGCTTATCTCCGAACGCGAGGGCATGAGTGACAGCGTAAAAGAGGTAATGAAACGCGTGGAAGCTAAAGAGGACGGTTTCGCCGGTGTGCGGGGGATACTGTCGGAAGTGATAAATGTCAAAGAAGGCTACGAGGAATCGCTTGAGGCTGTGCTTGGAGATTTTTCGGAAGCGATCGTAGTCGACGATAGATCCACGGCGGAGTGTATAATAAAATTCCTATCAGATAACGGAATGGGCAGTGTAAGTTTTGTGGTCTTATCCGAGCTTATGGCGCAAGGAGTGGAAACAGGCATCATACCGCAGGAGATGTCGTCCCTTGTGACAGCGTCCGACTCGGCGTACATCCCGGCTGTAAGAGAGGCCCTAAAAGGGGTGGCGGCATTCTCTCAGGGTGACGCGTGGGAAGCCGGGCTTGGGGATTCCGTAGTGGTGTGCGAAAAAGGTGAACTTCATAAAAAAGGGATGCATAGGAGCCGCAACTTTTCGCAGAAAGAAGTCGTTTCGATATTCGGGAGGCACGAAAAACTGGACCATATGAGACAGGAAGAAGGCGAAGTCGCGCTCGCTCTTGGTGAGATATGCGCGAGGATCGCAGAACTTGATACGTGGCTTAAATCAGCCCTTACGCGTCGTGAGGAACTGGAGTCACAGCTTCGCCTGAAACAGGTGGAGTTCGCGGATGTCTCGTCCAGAAGGATGGCGATAAAAGAAAAGTGCGATTCTCTTGATCAGGAAATACTTGTTATGGATTCCGAGATCAGGCAGGAGATGGCGAACCTTGACGCGCTTAAGGCGGATGGGGAAAAGGTTAACGTCAGGCTCAATCAGCTTGAGGAGGAACGGTTCGCGATCGAGGCGAAGATATCAGACAGCCAGAAGGTCTTAACGGATAAAACATCCGAGAGGGAAAACGCGATATACCGCATTTCTGACGCGCGGTCTGAACTGTCGTCGGTAAAAAAAGAGGAAGAACATCTTTCCGGGGATCTTGCGCGCGAGAAAGAGATATTCAGTAAGATAGATTCCGAAGTTGAAGGGAAATATAACACGATAAACGAATGCAAAAAACGTAACGATATCCTGACCGAAGAATCGAAACAGCTCGCGGAGAAGAATATAGAATACGCCCGGGAGCGGGATATGAGACTTGCGGAAAGCGTGGAGAAGCGCGAGCAGAAAGATGTAATGGCGCAGGAGATAACCGGTATGGCCGAAAGCGTGAAACAGCGCGAATCCGGTCTTGAGGAAACCCGCAATGAGATACGTGATCTGGAAATAAAACTGAAGGAGCTTAGCTACAAAGTCGACGCAATCAAACAGAAGGTACAGGACTCGTATAAGCTGGATATTATGACGCATGAAGTTGTTATCCCGGAATATGTTGACTGGACCGACGTTGAAGCAAGGATAGCGGCGCTTAAGGACCAGATGGAAAAATTGGGCGAGGTAAGTCTTGGTGCCGTCGAGGAACATAAACAGCTTGAGGAACGGTTCGCGTTTTTGACGAAACAACGAGATGATCTTACAAAGGGAAGAGAAGATCTTCTTTCGGCGATCACCAAGATCAATCGTACGACACGCGAGATGTTCATGGAGGCGTTCGAGAAGATACGAAT
>DAONGE010000054.1:0-9677 GCA_035403965.1 Candidatus Omnitrophota bacterium
AGTCAAACGCCGGGAGATCAGAAATGAAAAGGCAAAACGTGAAGCACGCAGGATCACCCTGCCAGGCGTTATTTTTATATTATATATTCCCGCTAAATGCGTGCGGGAATGACAAATTTAATGCACGCAAGGTGTCCCGCTTCGAAATTTGAGATTAGATAATTTTTGGATCGGGAATTATTTTGCGACACATTCAAAGATATAATACTTAAAATTCATTATAAACGACCCATCGCCGACGCGTTTAATAATATCCTTACCGCCCGGCATCGCGGAGACCTTGTCTATTATTTTTTTAATATCGTCCGAGTCAAGCCCATATCTCATGGCAAGATCTTCGGATTCCACACGCACCGAACACGTCTTTTTGCAGCGTATCGTACGGAAGCCGGCCTTCGCCATCATTTTTTTTAGATCCTGGGGTGTAAAATACGTTTTTGTGGTCCGCATTAATTTGTAACACCTGTTCATGGCGGCGACCTCGTTACGTCCTTCAAAACACGCCGTCTGATGTATGAACCTCTCCCCTTTTTTCATCTGTCCGCGCAAATGTTCAAAAAACTTAGGCTGATCTTTTGCCTTCATGTAGTGAAGCACCGACCGCATGATCAACATCAATTTTTCGTTCTTCTTAACGG
This sequence comes from Candidatus Omnitrophota bacterium, assembly GCA_035403965.1. Taxonomy (GTDB): domain Bacteria; phylum Omnitrophota; class Gorgyraeia; order Tantalellales; family Tantalellaceae; genus DAONGE01. The sequence goes on from DAONGE010000054.1 coordinate 639, forward strand.
CCATGCTACGTTTAAATTTTTCAGCCGACGCATTTATACATCCCATGCCTCGGCTCTTACAGACTTCCAGCTGTTTTTCGGAACTATCGACTCCGATAAATCTCGGCGCGCATCCAAGCCTTCTTTTAGAGATCTCGTTCAATATAAATCCCGACCCACTTCCCAGATCCACAACCGCATCCGGTTTTTCCTTTTTACACGCCGCGGTGATCATCCCCACGAAATATTTGGATTTCGCGGGATCGGAAAAATATCCGCCGTGAATGATATCCCACTTTTTCCCGTAAAACCTGGCTTCCAGTTTGTTCCATTTCATACTTGATCATCCTGTTCTAGTCTAAAAACATATAATATCGACGAAGTGCGATCTAATACTGAAAATCATTTGTTCTGTCATCTATACTTTCTACGCGTTCGTTATCCAGAGGTATCGCCACGGTCTTTGTCCCACCAAAATCAAGTTTGCTAAGATCCACCATTCGCATCCGGCGATTCCATTCTGTCCACCAATAATACCGTTTGTTCTTTATGTCTCCGATAACGGTCCACGTCGTAAAATTCATAAAATATTTATCCGCACTTTCCCCCTCACGCACGATGCCTTTCGGATAATCGAAATTATCAAGTATTTTTTCCGCCTGAGATATCGCCGCCGCGGAATTTTCGAGAGGAATAGATGTTTGAGTGTAGAAAAACGCGCGAACAAACCGTGACGCCGGAGAATAATCGCCCGGAAGCCCGGTCATACCAGCGCCAGCCCCGAAAGGAGTGAAATTAACGCCTTCCACCTGAGTTTTACCGGGCCCCGGAGCGTACGGCGCAAGCTGCGTATAATTCCTTAAATTCTGTATATGCCAGTCATACCCGGGTGAGTTCGTCATTACCCCTACTTCATTATCGTATATTTTTAATTCACCTGCCACGTACTCTATAACTATGGAACTACCTGTGTTATCTGTAACTATAAAATGCAAAGGCAAAGGCGCCCCGAACTTCGCGGTTATTTCGCTGTTCTCGACCACCAAAAGATTTGGAAGAGCTTCCTTTATCTCTGCCACGCTAGCGAACTGTCCGAGGATATATCCTTCCAATTCGGCTGAATTGATAGTAATGTTCTCTTTTCCTTTTTCGATCTCCTGGAATTTCGCGTAACCCGGCAGATACAGTCCCCCAACCGTCAGACCTGTCTCGTTCATCCCATCCAGATAATACGGCATTCCTGCGGCGTTGATCGCCACGTATCCGTATTTTGTTCTCCAACTCAGCCCGTCGGAACCATTATCAAGTTTTGAGACCTGCGCAAAATCCCTCGGAACAAGAACCAGATCCGATCTTAAATCAAAAACACCCCATTCACATGTGCGCCCGTAAACCGGACTTCCGTCCGTCGCTTTAAGCACAAAACTAGTACACGCCTCACCTGTTAACGATAAATTCAAGAACACCATACATAACACGATAGCAAACTTGAAAATTTTCGTATTTATTCTCATCATTACACTCCTTTTTCTTACCAACAAATTATCAGCATAGCCGGACATATAATTAAATTATAATGTGCTTCCCGTAATTGACAACATTCACTATCACTCTGTTCCTAAAAATCGGCCATACAATTTTTTCACAACAATCATCCACGCGTTAAATTACATTGGCAATAAAAACCTCTATCGACATACATCAAATATTCTCTTTTGTTCGATAATTTCCTCAGCATTTTTGCTGAAAATCATGAAATTTTTCCTGCAGATTAAAAATCAAAAAGTTTGTTAATATTTTTTGACATCTCCTGCTCTGTTTTTATATAATAAGTTAACAAAAAGTTAGTAATAAAAAATAGGAGATATTCAAATGCTAAAAAAATATTATTTTCATGCGATAATTCTGGCGATTTTTGTTTTCACAGCGACGGCACATGCCGACATCAATGTGAATTGGAAAAACAGTGTAGATTCGTCTACGCCGAAAAAAGGATACGATTATATAGCCGAATGGCTCGTGTCGAACAATTATTACAGCGATCTCTCTTCCGCTAAAAATTTCGCGAAAACCGGATTTTTTGGATATCACAGCAAAAATGACGTCTTTACATGGAACGCAGGCACGGATAACGCCGTATTCAGCATCCAACAGGAACTAGCCGGTTACGCGGATTACACGACTTTCGGATATTATACAGGAAGCGGGTCCAGCAAAATTCTTACACAAATTTTCAGCGGCAGCGACAACTCCACTACCGGAGCTAAAACATTAACCATCTCCGGACCGTTCGGATTATACATACACACTCCGAATGACGGGACAACATCTAACCCATCCACATGGGATTATTGGTTCACGGACCGTAAAGAGAACGCGGCCAGTCAGGACAACGGACACCGCTCCGGCGCGGCTCAGGCCCTGATATATGAATTAAAATCGGGATCAGAATGGCTTGTAGCTTGGGAAGACCTGGACATAACCGCATCCGACAGCGACTCCGACTACAATGATATGTTTATAAAGATCAGCGCCGTTCAAGCTCCGGAACCTTTAAGTTCGGCACTTTTCATTCTCGGCGGGACCTTAATAGCGGCAAGAAGAAAGTATCATAAAAATTCGATAAATAATTAATTGATTTTCGGGTTGAATCGAAGATATCAACCTGCTATGATGTGAACAAATTTAAACTTAACTATTTTTAAGGAGCTGAGATGAAAAAATTGTTTTCCATTTGTTTAACGATGCTTTTTGTTACGTCAATGAGCACTGTGGCAAAAGCAGACACAAAGTATATGGAGATCACGGCCCAGATAGACGGCTCAGATACTTTTCAGTTAAGCGGAGACACATGGAACTGGATCCATTACAATAATCATGTTCCGGAAACGCATGAATACACTCAAGCGACTATCATAAATTCCGACTTTGCCTCTCCCACAACACAGTCGTTTCTTTCAACTTGGAGTCACGGTACCGGATACGGCGCATCTTCAGATTCCAACACTGTAACTGGTTTGTCTTCACTGTATAAACTATTCGGGTCAGGTGTTGAGATATACATGGTTAAGACTGCGGGCAGAAGTTATACAGAGTTATCAGAAATACCATCGGCGCTTAACAACTACGGGTTCAGCATCTACATAAACGACGACTCCTATGGTTCACACGATACTTACAGTTTTGAGATATGGGCAAAAGGAAGTCCGCTTCCCTCCACTCCGGAGCCTGTGAGTTCGATCCTTTTCTTACTCGGGTCGGGGCTTGTCGCTTTAAGAAGAACAAAAAAGAGTTAACTAGATCAGCTTTACGATCAAATAAAAAAAGGATGACGCATAAAGTCATCCTTTTTTTATTGCTACACATCACGTAAACCTAAATTGCGTCATTTAATACAAAAAAGGAAAAAGCCGCCACGACCTTGTCTTATAAGCGGACCATTTTTCAGGGAATTCTTTAGACAACAGATCTTCTTCGTCTTTTATTCGTCCAAGAAGAACAATGGATATTAATGAAACCAGAAGGATCCCGGCCAACGAACAAAATACCAAAGATATGCCCAGCATAAAAATTATTATACCCAAATATCTCGGATGACGTATGAAACGATACGGCCCATCGGTAATAAGCTCATGCCCTTCCTGTATAGTCACTTCCAGACTGAACTGTTTGCCAAGATGTGATTCCGACCAAAGCATCAATATAAATCCGGCGGGGAAAATAATAAGCCCCGCGCACCTAAAATACCAAATATTACCGATCATATAAAAACCAAACCTATCTGTTATTGCTGATATTAAAACAACCCCAAGCGTAAGTATTTGTAATATAGCTAGCGTTGAGATTTGACGTTTAACCGGGTTTTTACCTTTGCTACGTCCCTGCTCGATATTCGGGAACATGATCACAGCCACCATCTGCAGTGCCACGATGATGATCAAAAATAAACGCCTTGCCGGTTCGGCAATAAATCCCTGGATATCACCGATACCCCATCCAAGGATCGGCAGTCCGGCAAAAACAATTATACCAATGATTACTTTCATCAACGCTTCTATAACATTACGCATAATTCCTCTTTCCGAACGTTTTATTATTATTTAACACCTCCCAAGTATACACAACATCTTCTCTATTTAAAACTGGTTCAATTTCATAAGCGCACACAATTTAGATATCGTGCGTCATCCTGCGACCGAGGACGCAATGTCCGAGGGAGTGCCGAGGCCTCCGGACGAGGCCGCGCATCCTTCGTCCGGTACTTGGGCATCCCCTTGCCTTGCTTCAATCGTCATCATCATAACAATGTTATTCCCCCAATCCGCCTGTTCGGAATGTTCGAGCACTTTAGAAAAATACCCGCAAAAGATAAAAATATTTTACGCTTCAGCGAAGCATCAAACGCCTGGAGATCAAAAATAACAGGGTATTTTTCAAGAGGGCGCAGAACTTCCGAACAGGCGGAGCGGGAATGTAAATGGGATGGCCGAACACCATGTATTCGGCATCCCTATTCATACCCAAACTGGAGTTGGGGGTGTTCTGGTGCGGGATAAAAGTGATTCAGCGAAGGCGGAAGCGGGAATCTATAATATAAAATGATCGCTTAAAAGTGAGAGCTATGCCCCTAACAGGCTTACCTCTCAACGTCCGCCACAATAAAGGCCCGACACCTTTAAGCACAATACGTATATCCGGCCGGCATTCATATAAGCCGGCAAAAATCACATGCTCGGTTTGGGTATCTGCTTATACTCTTCAAATATCCATCGAATAATAAGTTCGTCTACCGCCTCCATTTTTTTCTCGGCGATGATACGTTTCAAGTATGCGATCTTCTTGGTCAAAACAAGCATCCATTCGATATATTTTTTCATACTGTCCGCGTCTATGCCATATCGCTCTAAAAAAGTCCCATTTTTCAAACTCGATCTTATCCTGGCAAGTTTACGTATGTCCTTGTAATAGCATTGGGCGAATACTTTAATAACGTCCGGCAATGTTTTACACACGTCAAAATTCTCCTTAAACCTCTCGTTAAATTCATATTCAGCCATTTCGTTCTCAAAGAGGCTTTCCAGATCACTCTTCTCCCCCGTAAACCCCTTCCCGACAATAAAGTCGAAAAATTCATCTATTTGCTGTCGCTCTATGCCCAACCTGTCGGTATTCCGCACGAAATCCGACAGATACGGATAAAGCTCGGTCTTTTTAAACTCGCCGTATGTAAATCTATCCGGCCCATCGTGAGGCGCGGCTTTAATAAGATTTATTTTGTAAACACTCGAAAATACAAATTTAAGCACCGTCGGGAACACCGCCGTTTCCTCGCTTCCCATCCTGTAATATTTAAACTCGTATTCCAGTTTTTCCGGCAGATCGACTTTTGGGGGTACTTTTTTAAAAAGATTATCCAGCATCGCAAGCTGCTGCTCTGTCGTCTGCCTCTGCCTCCCTTCGATTATCCTTCCCATATCGCTTAAAAGCCAGACAAGCGCCTTAAAAAGCCCGAATATGATGCCAAAAAAGATCGCCACTGCGCCAAGCCCGGTGATCAAATTACAAAATTTTATTATCGCGTCACTTACCATATATCCTCGCTTTTATATTTTTATTGTATAGGAAATATTATAAAACGGCAACACGACACCGTCATGTCGCGTTATTTTATTGATCTTTATACCTGAATTTACGGTTTACTTTGGTAGAGGGTCAAACACTGTTACATCATTTTTCCAGATAGGCTTTGATACGTTTGTTCAGTTTTTCTTTGATCTCCTTAGGCGAGACCACTTCCACCCACGGTATCCAGCTAAGAACCGTAGGAATTATCTCCATATCGTCGGAAATGTAGGATTCCATAACAATATTGCCGTTATTGCGTTCTTTCACTATTTTTTGTTTTGGGAAATAATTGCGTTTTTTGAAGAATTCGGCCACTTCCGAACTTATTTCCAGCGTCACTTTCTTGTTCCTCTCCCCCTCAAACCACACGTTTGTGCTCTCGTCGAGTATCAGTTTAAGGTTCGCGGGCGTATCAAAATACTCGTCCATGGCCTCGGCGGATCTTATTCTGTCCAGCCTGAACTTACGTAAAATATCCTCTTTATCGGCCTGAGCCAGTAAATACCAGAACCCTTCGTAAAATATCATCTTAAGCGGCTTCACTTCGTAGAATTTTTCCTCGGCAGGCTCCTTACCGGAAACATATTTTATCTTGACGTAACTGTTATTATTTATGCCGTCGGTCAGGATATCGGCGAACGAATATTCCGCTCTAAGCTTTATCCCATCACAGACCTTAAGGTAATACGGCGAAGACTTGTCGCTTGAGAGTATCTTTTTAAGAAAATTTTTGAACGAGTCCTCGAATTTGCTGCCAAGCGAATGAGACACGTCGTAAAAAAACGTTATAAGCGTCGCGTCTTCTTCCGTCAGCATCATCCGCCCGAGCGAAAAACCTTCGACGAATTTATAACAACCCTTACCGCACGGTTCGATCGGAAACCCCACAAGGTTCAGCAATTCGACATCCCGCTGTATGCTTCTTACCGAAATATTGAATTCATCGGCGAGTTTTGAGGTAAAAATATGTTTCCCGGAGTCCAGCTTGTTCAGCATCGTCCATATGCGGAATATCTTTTTATCGTACTGCGTCTTCTTATTTTTCGTCATAATAATTCCTGTTTATGAATTATACACCATCTCTTCCCCTTTGTCCTGAATATCCAGACAAGCGATTAATCACCCGCCCATACTTTCACAAAATCACTAATTTCCGGGATTTTCTTAAGTGTCGGGCACCTTTCGATTAAACGCAACAAATGCATTACTGATCTTCTCTCGCCACGACTTACCGTGACCGCCCGCAAGTAACACTCCGCCGCTTCTTCAAACTGGACTTGATGCTCGAGGCTAACTCCCAGATTTTTCCATGCGTTGTATCTCTCGGGGGCTATTTCGATCGCCTCTCGAAGGAACTTTTCCGCTTCCGCAAACCTACTCATAAAATTCAAACAAAATGCGAGATTATTTAGCCGGAAATATCGAAAATCAGGATCTTTGACGTCAAATGATAAGCAACTTTCATAGAATCTCACGGCATTCTCATAATTATGAACTTTTTCGGAATAAGCCCCTTCCCTTATTAGCAGATATGCTACTTGCTCGTTCAATTTTGGATTCAATGCTTGTTTATGCAATATTCCGATCATTTCCCTGCACGCAACCTCGGTGTTTTTATCCCCATTCTTCAGGTTCTCTAATCGATATATCTCAAGTAAAGCTTCTAAGTATTCAAGCTTTTTATCCTCACCTATATCACTTTCCAACAATTTTAAATACTCCTCCCGGGAATTTGGTGGGATCATCAATTCGCAATTGATCTGCGGTGCAATAAAAAGCTCGGAGAGCATCTTATTGTCCTTCCCGATATTATTTCCCATATACACACCTTTCTTTCGCTTATGCAACTTTATCTGCAACTTAGGTATACACAAAGTGCCGGATATACATCATCCCCCGGCCTTTGTCCTTAATAACAACCTTTGTATTCCGGCACGGTTCATTCGATAGAACACAGATCCGGCTACAAGAACGCATACGATCCCGGCTAAGATCAACAAAACTTTTTTTATGACGAGATTTCTCGTTATCTCGTCAAGGGTTCCGCTTTCAACCGCCCAGTCACGGAGAACGGAATTACCGTAAGGGTCACCCCGGGTTATGATGGGAATATCCATAAGCAGTACCATCTGACAGGGTGCCCATTCATCCTGTCTGTTGTTTTTGGCATAGTTCCTGATCGTTTCAACGATCTGCATTCTTTTCTCATCATATTCTTCGTTAGGTATATGCGACCAGTTAGACGCACCGTTCATGAATAACTGGTTAAACGTCCTCCATTGTACAAAGATCTTATACAGGATCGGCGAATATTGTTTCCGATCCAAAAATTTATCCAGGATCTTAAGCGTTTCGTCCTGAGGATCAGACCTGACTATATCCCCGTTTATATCTTCCAGGGCCATAACAAGCCGGTTTACGATACTCCCTTCGAAACAGGTATTTTCATAATCCGCGAGCAATCTAACCAGAATGTCTCTGGCCTTTTCCATTTTTTTATGTTTTATAAGGTCGCATGCCTTCAGAAAATCTTTTGCATCGTTTTTATTCCGCGCAAATGACACCTCGTGCGTCAAAAGATCAAATTTCCCTTTTGGAGGAAATATGATCGCGCCGTATGCCTCGCCCATTCTGGTCGCGGCATGATTATACGCCCCAAAATAATCCATCAACTCGTCTCCGAGCTCTTTATCGCTTTTTTTATAGATACCGATATATGCTTTTTCCAAAAGATATATGCATGCCCCCACATCATCCCTGAGCGGTTCCTTGTTGGCGGGCAATTTCATCGCGATAAGTTTCTTTCTGATCTTATCCAGACGCTTCAACGCGTCTCCGGCGGGCTCCAGCCAATCGTTCTTATCTTCGTTTATCCACTGTATGAATAATCTCATGTCGTTCTCGACGCCCGCTATCTGTAAAAGAACATATCCAAGGTCAAAAAAACTTTTTTCGGGAATGTCCGCCGCTTTACCATACCCGCCGATACAAAGAATTCCCGTCAGCGCCGCGGCAAAAACAAATATTTTTATAATTCTCATCGGTCCTCCGAATATTAAAATATCTTGGCATGATTATAACAAAGATCCGCGACAAGGTCGTGTCGCGTTATTTGTCCCACAGCACACACGTACAATGTCATCCCCGAATGCTTCTATCGGGGATCCATGATATAAAAATAACGCCCGGCAGGGAGATCCTGCGACCGAGGACGCAATGTCCGAGGGAGTGCCGAGGCCTCCGGACGAGGCCGAGCCTCCTTCGTGCGGTTCTCGGGCATCCCCTGTCTCCTTTAATTGTTAGCCATTGTCTTATTTCCCGGTCATTGCGAGGAGCGAAGCGACGAAGCAATCTCTACAAAATATACACTGTCTACCTCTTAGATGTCGCGCGTCATCCTGCGCGTTTCGAGAAAAGCCCTGTTATTTTTATTCT
>DAONGE010000055.1:0-8807 GCA_035403965.1 Candidatus Omnitrophota bacterium
TTCGGAATGTTCGAGCACTTGAGAAAAACGCCCACAAAAGATAAAAATATTTTACACTTCAGCGAAGCATCAAACGCCTGGCGATTAGAAGTGAAAAGGCAAATAGGACATGCCCGCCGTAGCGATGTATGCGTATTTTGTGGCTATCTATTGGTTCCCATCCGCTCCCAACTCCCAACTTCTAACTCCCAACTAAACTCAGTGTTCGACCGAACGCGAAAATCCCCCGCCCGTCAGAAGATCCAAATGCGCCGTAAGTTCATCAATACGTAATTCTTTTTCGAAGGCATCCCTGCCCGCATCCTTTAGAACCGCCAGCTCATGCAAAAGACGTTTTCTTTCAAAATATATACGCGTCACTTCTTCCAAAATATCGTTCCTCAGTTCCACCATAAGACGGCTACGCGCGTCTATACTGGTCTGCGCGTCGGCCCAGATCAGTTCCGACAGATCCCATGAAAGATCGATGTGCCAGTCATCGCCGTTCTCCTGCGGCCCGCATACCGAATATGACGTACTGGCACTCGTATAGACTTCTATATTATCATTCGTCGAATGATCAAAACCTACGGAGACCTTCGGCATAATCGCCCTCACCTTAGCGTCTTTTCGCCACTTTTCAATCTTTGAAGGATCAACCTCGGCATATTTTATCGCCATCTTTTGCACTTCCAGAATCCCGGGTTCACCTGCGGCCATTGACATATGTTTTCCGTAACCAATCTCTATCCCATTTTCGTTCACGATATTCGTTATCTTTTTCATAAATATTTCTTTCTCTGTAACCACAAAAATATAACGCTCGTTATTTTTGTTACATAAAAGAAGTTGTATGACAGCGGCGTTGGACGAAACTCCGAATACCGTCACCCATCTATCGTCTGAGCGCAAATACACTTTGCTATTAGTTGAAACAAAAATATTCCCATACGAACATATTATATGTTCCGCTTCATCCGCCGGAAGCCCGAACGTATCGGCTTTCATCACCGCTTTCCCCTCATCATCGATCATGTATACACCCCTCGCCGTCAATATATCCACCTGACTTTCATTATCCCAGAAATCTCTTACATACGGAAATATCCGTTCCGGACATTCATCTTTTATATCATCTTCAGAATTCTCGCCATCGTCACAAAGATCACCTTCATCCGCGCTGAGATCTCCCCCCAATTTATATTTACTCCAGCTATTACCGCCGTCACACGATGTATAGATATCGTCTTTTAGGGCACCGAACATGCGAGATCCCGTCACAAAACAATTATCCATACGCGAGTCGGTTCCCGGGACTATAATTTTTGTCCAACTTCCGTTTATTCCCTTATATATTTGCCCATCGTCCGCAACGATAATAATACTATCGTCTACCACCCATATCCTTTTTATATCACTTTCAAACGGCAGTAATTCCCATCCGCCTTTCCCGTCTTCAATATATACGCCTTTTGAAACTGCGACGGCCAGTAGCCCCTTGTGCACCGCCACATCATTTACGGTACGATTTACCCCCGGAAAATGAACCTCGGTCCATACGTCTTCACCCGGCGATATACGATATAACCGACCACCACGGCAGAGAAAAACTTGATCTTTCTGGTCATTCACCGCAACCCGAACATTTTCCAGTGAGATTTCAATACCCCTATCCAGTTTCATCCATCCGCTTTCATCCCCAAACGCGGTATTTTTACCACCAAAAACAACGGCCAAAACACAGAAAAATGCTGAAAAAACCCCTTTTTTATAGAAAATAGTTATTTTTTTCGCCATGACACCACCCCTCCTATATATGTTGACTTATACGGCTTTTTTGATAAAATATATACATCAGTTAGCGCGGATCCGGCTCCGGATCAATCGCGTTACATAGGCGGGTGAACTCCCCTACCCCTCACCCGCTTTTTTATTGTACACTGATTTGATGTTTTGTCAATTATTTTTTTATTTTTTGTCAATAGCTTATTTAATATAGATCGCCTTATCTAGGTTTATCCCCATCACCTCCATATATATAGAGACACAAAATACGGGTATTTTCGTTCAAAATATTTTTAAAACTGATCGACATAGATTAAAAAACAACTATTTGTGCTGTTTATATGGGTATCCCCGCTACGTCGGACACTCCGGAAGTATCAGAATTAAAGGGCAAGCTGCTAAACATACGCTATTGGCGGACAGAAACCTCTAGTCAAATATTTACCATATTGTGACTTTTAGAAGCAGCACAATTACAGGCAGAATGTTATGGTGTAGATACCTGTTTGAGAAGATTTTCGGCAGACCTATATTCATCGCTGTCCACACCGAATTTTTCACGTGAAATATTCACAAAAATTTTTGCGGCAGAACCCGCCTCTTGGATTTTACCGTTAGAGTAATAAGCAACGGCAAGAAATCTGTAAACATTCATCAGACGGTAATCCCCCGCCCCATATGTCTTTTCACCGATATCCCTGGCGCGAACAAAAACCGCTTCGGCCTTATCGGTATAGCCGGCTTCCATATAAAGTATCCCTAGTGAGATAAACCTTTCCGCTACATTTATATTGTCTGCGCCATAATATTCCATGGAAAGACGCAACGCCTCTATCAAAAAATCTTCCGCAATTTTATACTGACCGCGCTGCATTAAATACGGGACCTGTTTATCGATCTCCTCTATACGCGCGATCTTTTCTTTTATTATCCGTTTGCCGGACGATGTCTTCTTTTTGTATTCGGAGAGTTTCTGTTTGTCAGCCTGTTTTACTATATCGTCCCATTCGTCAGCCGAAGCCAGCCCGGAGAACAAAAATAAAAACACATTCAGTATAACCAAGGATATTAATTTTTTTCCGGTCATGATCATTTCCTCCTATCGTTTCGGGCTGACAAGCACGGGTCCGCGCCTACATAATCTTCGAATCTCGAATCTCTCAAACCTTGTCATGCCCGAACTCTTTTATCGGGCATCCATAACATTAAAATCATCTCATTTTTATAGCATAGATTCCCGCTAAATGCGTGCGGGAATGACATCACTTGCTTTTCAGGCGGACTATCCGCCTCTACGTCACCCCTATCGGTCACGGACTGTTATTTAACAACCCCGGTTTTTATTATCTCGGCCATATACCGAGCGGAATCCTTTACGGTGCGTTTTTGCGTTTTAAAATCCACATGAACCATCCCGAAGCGTTTACTAAACCCTTCGGCCCACTCAAAATTATCCAAGAGAGACCAATGCAGATAACCAGCCACCGGAGCGCCTTCTTTAATCGCCTGGAAAAGCCATATCAGATGACCTTTTATGTATTCGCGCCGTACGGCATCGTTATCCGCGGCAAGCCCGTTTTCAGTTATCATTATCGGGAGCTTATATTTCGCATAACTCATCACAACTTCGTACAAACCCCGGGGATATATCTCCCACCCCATACTTGTCCGCGGCCCCGCGTCTTCATGATGAGCGTGCGAACAGATACTGCCGAACGGATTCTGAATAAAAGGTCTTTTATGATGGACAAACTCCCTAAAATAATAATTCAACCCGATGAAATCAACGGTCTTCGCGGCAGAAAGCTTGAAATTCATGTATGGGAAAAAATTAACATTTCCCGATACTAATGAACTGACAAAACTCTGGTTCTGAAAATTGGCCCTCAAGTACGCGGAGAGATTATCCCGGATAGACATTTTTGAACACGGATGGAATGTAGCGACATTGACGGCTATCCCAATTTTAGGAGATCTTAACCCCGGAATATTATCCGCCGTAAGAGTCATAAGAGAATACGCCTCAACATGCGATACCAACATATTCCTGGCCGCGAGCAACATATCGTCGAAACTTTTTTTGAACGGCGGCCATTTCCCCTGAAAATATCCTATATATGCCAGCACAAGCGGTTCATTTATGGTTATCCAATACTGAACTTTATCCCCAAGATGCTTTACTGCATTCTGCGCGAATTTCGCGAATAGCCGCGGCATATCGCGGCTCTGCCATCCCCCGCGATTGGCCAACCATACGGGGATAGTAAAATGATTGAGCGTGACAATAGGTTCTATTTCCAAGCGAATCAGTTCATCTATAACCTGCCGATAATGTTCCCATTCGGAATTATCCCATTCTCCTTCACTTTTCTCAAGCCGGCTCCATTCAAGGCTGAGACGATGAACATTATGTCCTAATTCCTTCGCGATGGCGAAATCATCCCGAAAAAGGTGGTAATGATCGCACGCCTTTCCTGAAGGTTCAGTCCCACCCGAAATTTCCCATTCCCACCAATCGTTATAGAAGTTATCTCCTTCCACCTGGTGCGAAGAAGTAGCCGCCCCCCATAAAAAATCCTTTGGAAACCTGTCCATAATCACATAACCTTTCTATTCCCGAGGAAAAATCCTTTTATATTCATTTTCTATACGATCGATTTCATCGCATGACAAATCCCATCCGACGCATTTTATATTATCACATACCTGCTCCGGCGTCCTGGCGCCTATAATACATGCAGCGATCTCGCTCTTCCGCAGCACCCAGGCGATCGCCGCCCCCTGCACACGCACCCCGCGGCATAACGCCACTTCTGACAGTACAGCCAGGATCTTTTGGGCCCTGGGAAAGAACGGTTCTTTGTAATACTTATAAAAAAAACTTCTAACATCATTTTTCGGAAAATCCGGACGCTCTGCGTATTTCCCTGTCATGAGCCCTCCACCTAGAGAACCATAGCTCAGAACACTTATATTCTTTTCTTTACAGAAAGGTAATATCTCAGCCTCTATCTCTCTTTCAACGACAGAATACCTCACCTGTTCGCTGACTATAGGCATTATTTTTAAAGCCCTTTCAATAAGGTCCTTCCCAAAATTACTTACACCGACGTATCTGATCTTGCCTTCACGCACAAGTTTGCTCATTTCACCAAAAGTATCTTCTATCGGCGCTTTTTTATCCGGCCAATGACATTGATATAGATCTATAACATCAACACCTAGCCGGCGCAGCGAAGACTCCACCTCTTTACGAATGAACGCCGGGGAAAGATCAATGAACGGGATAGCCCCACCTGCCGGATCAAGCCCGCATTTAGTGGCGACTATCATTTTTACTCCGATAGATCTGATGGCTTTCCCGACAACCTCCTCAGAACGGCCAAGTCCGTATATCGGAGCGGTATCGATAAAATTTATACCATTATCGTATGCCGCCTGAATAACCTTTATAGACACCGCATCGTCGGTCTCTCCCCATTCCCTACCGCCAAAAACCCATGTCCCCAAAGCGATCTCAGACACGTTTAGATCTGTACCATTGATCAGTCGATATCTCATATAGTCATCTTTCCGTCTTCGAAGAATGGACCATTACTATAGCGCATTTAGCGGGGGTCAATATCTCTCTGCTGATAGCTATGATATCATCCCGTTTAACCATTTTTATCTTTTCGGGATACCTAAGATAGTTATCATACCCCACTCCGATATATTCCGACGTGGCAAGCATTCCGGATAACGTGGAATTAGTCTCAAGTGACGAATAATACATTGTCAGGAGTTTGCTCTTCGCGTCCTCCACTTCAACCTCGGTAATATCCCCTTTGCGTATTTTCTCGATTATCACCTGAACGATATCCTGAACTTTTTTAAGATTTTTCTCCATAGTTTTGGCCACCACCGCAAAAGTCCCCTGATCCTTCGACACCTGCATCATAGACCCGCAGCTATACGCTAACCCCTCTTTTTCACGGATACGGTCAAAAAGTATACCGCCGCCGCCGGACAATATAGCATTTAGCACTTCCAGAGGATATCGTTTTTCATCAAATGCCGTTACACCCTGGAATCCCACAAGAAATAGCGCCTGTTCCTTATCCATGTTAATGTCGACCTTAAGCACCGACTCTATAGGTTTTAATCGATGCGACACAACAACCTGCTGAGACGAAGGTATAGATCCAAAATTATCGGAGATCTTTTTGCGGATATGTTCGGCATCAATATCGCCGGCTACGGCGATCACCACCCCCGCCGGGATAAAACACTTTTTATAAAATTCCGTTATTTCATTTACGGTTATTTTCTCAACCGAGCGCAATTCACCTATCTCCGTCATTGAATACGGATGATCTCCGTACAACAGTCTTGACAAGGTTTTACCACCGGCCACGCTTATGTTCTTTTCCGATTCAAGAATAACCGCAAGGGTCTTTTTTTTCTGTTTAAGCAGTTCTTCCTCGGGGAATACCGGGTTCCTGACAACGTCCTGTAAGATATCGATCGCGGTATCTATATCTTTTGACAACACATCCACCGTGACCACTATGCTATTCTTCCCGCTCGACGACGATATCATCCCTCCGAGTTTCTCGATCGCGGGGACTATCTCGTCCTCGCTCCGCGTAGAGGTGCCTTTGAGTAAAAGAGCGGCCGTTAATGCAGATATCCCGTTGTTCTCCGGTGTTTCTTCGATGATCCCGCCGGGCATCGTCAAAGTAATCGAGGCTATCGGACAGTCCGGCCGTTTTTTCAGGATAAGCCGCACCCCGTTATCCAAAATGATCTTTTCCGGTATATTATCGGATTTTGAGGACACAGCCCGTGTTTGTCCTTCATCACTTTTAAAATTCCGCGGGACAATTTTTACGGTTGTGGAATTTTGAACATCCAGATATTTAGCGGCCACGCGCGTCACATCCTCAGCCGATACTTTTTCGATATACCCCAGATACTTTTCATAAAAATCAGGCGAACCGGTAAGCATCTGTGAACTTGTCATAAAAGAAACCACGCTGTCAATATCCTCATTAGCATGTTCATACCCGGAAATGATAATATTTTTAGCACGCACAAGTTCTTCTTCCGTCACCGGGGTTTTTCCGCTCCGCATATCGTCAATAACGGAAAAAATCTCTTTTCTCGCCGCTTCAAGCTTTCCGGCGTCTCCTTCGCCGGTGATAATAAGGTATCCCGGATAGCGCGGTGTCATATTTGAGCACGAGACGCCATGCAAAAGTTCTTTATCAACTACCAATCGCTGATAAAGCCTTGAATCACGCCCGTTACCTGCCAATATACTAAATATCTCAAGCACGTACATATCCTCTGAAAAAAGGCTTGTGCCATGATATCCGACGGCCAGATATCCCATATTCACATCCTCGTTCACGGTGCTTTCTCGCTCTGATAGCTGGCGTGGCTCAGTTATGATAAAATTCGCGGGATGATCGCCTCGCGCGTGATCCGCGAAGTTACGGCACGCCGCCGCTAAGACATCCTGCGGCAATACTCCCCCTACAACCCCTATAACGATATTGTCCGGCGTATAATTCGCCTTATGATATCCGATTATATCCTCTTTTGTAAGTTCCTTAAAACGGTCGAGATAGCCTATTAACGGATATTTATAAATGTTCTCCATGTAAGCGGTCGATAACAATTTATCCATCCTGATATCGTTGGGGTCATCGTTTTCCATAGCCATTTCTTCCAGTATGACTTTACGTTCTTTCTCCATATCATCGTCAGAAAACGCCGGATGCATTACCATATCCGAAACAAGGTCAAAAGCCGCGTTAAAGCTCTCGTTCGGGATAGTTATATGATATGCGGCGGAATCTAGACTAGTAAACCCGTTTATAATACCGCCAAGACGGCGTATCTCCTTAAATATCTCGTCCGTGGAACGCGTCTTGGTTCTTTTAAATAAAAGATGTTCCAGAAAATGCGAAATACCTGATCCGGCGAATCTCCCCTCGTTTGACAGTCCGGACCTTACCCTAATTTGAATAATTGTAATATTCGAATCTGGGATATATTTTGACACTACCGTAGCGCCGTTATCAAGCACCTCAGTATGATAACCATATTCGTCACTACTCCCGCCCGCGAAGGCCAGGATCCCGCCCGTTATAACAATAGCGAAAAACAGAATCATACATCTAAATATCTTAATAATTCGCATCCTATTCACCTTTCCATGTGAATATTAATTTTAACATACCAAGAGTCCCAGAACGCAGAATATTTTAAAGAAAGTATACCTGATCCGATATTAATTGGCAGAGAACCTGACAGACAGACTGAATCTGACAGGCAAAGCACCGAGTTCAGGAGGAAATGACGGAAAGGGACTTGCCTTTTTAATTCCTTTAACAGTTATTGTCTTGAGATCCGTAGCCCCAGACACCAAATTTATACCGTCTAAGTTTAAAAGCCGGCCATTTTGATCAACCGTAAAGTACACTTCAACCAGCCCGTTCGCCTTATGTGTGATAAGTTTGCATATCTCACCGCTTATCCTCTCCCGAAGCATATCATAATAATCCATAAATGCTTTTTCCTTAGCAGGATCGATATATGAAGAGCCTTCTTCAAGCGGAGGAGTGTTTTTATCAGACTTGTCCATATCGATTACAGGAGGTAAAGACTTCTTCGGATTCTCAGCCCCGCCAGACTCCCCTCCAAAAGTATCAACTTTCCTTACAAGCTTTTCGATCACAACATCGGGGGGCACGGACAACTCTTTCGCTTCGCACCCCGCCGGAAAGAAAAACACGGCAGACACGGCGATAAGCAACAGAGCAGACAGCATTTGTAAGCAATTTTTATTAGTCATAGCATCAATATACAACAACTCAGTTTAAATTTCATCTATTTATACTGCTACATAGCCACGGCAAAAAATGCGTTTCATGCGAAAGCAACGTCGAAACACATGCACAATTCCTGTTTTTTGGTCTGATTGGCGAAACGAGAAGATATGGAGTGAATACGATTTCCCGGAGAATTTTATGACTATTTTGGGAAGGCTTGGA
>DAONGE010000056.1:0-8320 GCA_035403965.1 Candidatus Omnitrophota bacterium
ACATAACAGCATTGGAGAGAAAAGCCCACAATAGATAAAAGTAAATTACGCATCTGCGATAGGCGAACGCCGGGAGAATGAAAATAACAGGGCTTTTCTCGAAACGCGCAGGATGACGCGCGACATCTAAGTGATAGACAGTCTATATTTTGTAGAGACTGCGTCCCATTGCGCAAAGACAATGATGGATTGACTCACAACAAGTTGATCATTTGGGGAGAAGGCGGTCGGAGAGATTTTTTTACTGGATTTACCACAAATGCGCGGATTCAGGAATAGACGCGCGGTCTTGTAAGGTTATAGCGTTCTTTTTACATACCGACCGGCAGATGCCGCACCCATAACATTTTTTTTGATCGATCTTGACCTTTTTATTTTCGGTATCATATTCCAACGCTTTAAATAGGCACACTTTCATACACGCTTTGCAACCGATGCAGTTGTTCCGGTCTAACTGCGCGATATATTCGCTCCTAAAAAAGTTAGGGATGATATCTTTGTACATTTTTATCGCTATGCATTCCGTATCATTACAATTACACAATGCCCCAATGAACGGGGTTTTGAATGTCCACACGCTGTGGACAGCGCCGTTGGGTTCTTCCGCCTTAATGAAGTTCAAGGCGGTTTGTTTGTCGACTTTTTCGAACTTTGCTACATCCGGTCCGCCAAAAAAAGATTGGTCCACGTACTCCATGAATTCCGGTTTTAATGTGATAACAAAACATGACCGGCGTTCTTTCCCTGTAGTGATCTTAGCGCAGGCGCATGGTATCCTGACAATAGAAGTTGTTATTGATAAAACCTTTTCGACATCTTCTATGGGGATGACTTGTCCCCAATGTTTATTCATGAATTTATGTCTTAGAATAGCTTTTAATACCGGGCCAATGATGGGCATTTTTAATGGTAAACGTTTGCCGAGCTCGAAGTGGTTTTCATATCCTCGGGCGGCTCCGTGAAAAAAGTCTTTGACGTATTTTCTTCTATTTATATCGCTGGCGAGATCTTCGCTGTAGTTTTTAGCGTTCAGATACCATTTCTCGCCTTCGCCATGTTTTACGCAGAATTCACACATATATTGATCTCCTTTGGAATACCCTACCATTTGCGCGAGTAAACGTCAATTATCGTATGAGATAAGTAAGATGCCAGGACGGTTCTGAACCGAATCCCACACCCGGTACAAAGAGCATAATCTCCTCGTGACGCGTGTAAATTTAATTAAGTAATGTGTCTCCAGAGTTGTGTGTAACACGCTTGTTTAGTCGCGGCTTATCAGGTAAATTAACTTGCGTCAAAAAATATTAGTCATGATAACTTACCGTGAAAGGTTAAGGTCTATGAAAAAAATCATTTCGCTTGTTACGGCATTTTCTTTCTTTTTATTATCAGGTCCTTTTGCGTTCGCCGGAGGATCAACCACGTATTATTGGGATACGAACGGCGCGACCGCCGGTTTCGGTTCTTCATCGGGAACATGGGGAACGGATGCCTATTGGTCTACAAGTTCCGCAGGTACCGACGCGACTACCGATCCGCCTACCACGGATCTTGATGATATAAATTTTGGCACAGCAACTCTTGGTATAGCCGCTCCGGGGAACACAATAGCCGTAAACGGGACTGTCGACATGAACTCCATTACATTCGGCGCCGGTCAGACCGATGCTGTTATAATCTCCGGGGGAACGGCGATCCATATGGACGAGGATGCGGCCATAACCGTAGACAATACAACTGATACGATAAATACAAATATTTCCGGCTGCGCCGACACTCTTACCAAACTGGGTACCGGAACATTGATCCTTGCCGGGACAAATACTTACACAGGCGCGACGTGTGTGGATGAGGGTATACTGAATTTGACAGGCGATATTCAGTCAAGTGGTACGACATATGTGCGTTATGGTGGGACGTTGAAAGGGACAGGTACGACCGGTAATATGAAAGTTTTTGCCGACGGGGTACTTAATCCGGGTGATAGTGTAGGCACTATATCAAGTGTCGGTGACGTTGAGTATGGTGGAGGTGGTAAGGGCTCCGAGGGTGGAATGTATAAATGGGAGATCAATGACGCAGCCGGTACCGCCGGTACGGATCCTGGCTGGGATCATCATAGTATTGACGGAGGTTTAAATATTACCGCGTCGTCGTCAGCCGGGGATACTTTTACGATAGATATCACAAGTCTTACCGGGGATATCGCCGGTAACGCGGCGAATTTTACCAAAACATCTAATTACACTTGGACTATCGCTACCGCCGCAGCGGGGGTTACAGGTTTTGACGCGGCATCTTTCACTTTGGATGCAAGTAATTTTACGAACGACATCACCGGCACCGTACAGAACGGATACTTTGAAATATTTCTTTCAGGAAATATGCTTCAGCTTTTATATTACGCGGCCGTTGATGAAACGCGTACACATTTTGCCACGGATGCCACGAATAGTAATGCGCGTGCGGTTGGAGAGGTTTTTGATAATATGTCAGATCCATCCAGTGACATGTCTTCGGTTCTTACCGCGTTGGGAAATCTTTCGGATAGCGAGGCTGGGAGCGCGGAAGAAACGATGTCTCCTACTGTGGACGGAGCTGTAGTGCAGTCTGTGCTATCAATGGGAAGTCAAGTGGTCGATACGATAAATATCCATCTTGAAAATATGCCGGGGCAAGGTACTGCTACCGGTGTTTCTACGGGAGATGATTGTTTTAAAGATGTCAGTATATGGACGCAAGGGCTTGGAGATTATGCTCATCAGGATTCTCGTGGTACTAGTAACGGTTATAACTCGACATCCTGGGGGCTTATCTGCGGAGCGGATCTTCCGATCGCGAACGATTCGATCCGTATGGGGATAGGCGCTGGTTATGGCCAGACATTTGTCCGGTCAAAAGATTTTTCGGGAAGAACTGACATAGACAGTATTCCCGCCAGCGCATACATGACATATGACGATAAAAACAATCCTTTTTATATCGATGGAGTATTTACGTTCATGTATAACACATACAGCGGGACAAGAAATGTTTCGGCGGGGCCGACGATCCAGCGCGTCGCCAATTCCGATTATGACGGGCAGCAGTATATCGCGTATTTTGAAGGAGGGTATTCTTTCTTCTTGAAAAATTTTATCCTGACCCCGCTGGCTTCGATAAACTATACGCATTTACATGTGGAAAATTATACCGAAACCGGGGCAGATGCGCTTAACCTGAAAGTGGCGGCGCAGGATTATGATATGTGTCAGACCGGTCTCGGGGCAAAGATCGCTTATCCGTTTCAAAGCGCCTTTGGGGAACTTGCTCCGGATATGCATTTCAAATGGCTGTATGACTGGGTGGGAGATAGCCAGGCGACATCGGCTAATTTCTCCGGAGGAGGAACTTCGTTCGCGACAAATGGTTTCAGTCCGGCCTGCTCGGCATATAACATCGGTACGAAGCTCACGATAAAAACCAAATACAACATCGCACTCGACCTGAATTATGATTATCTTATGAAAGAAGATTATTATGAGCATTACGGGTTTATTAATGTGAGGTATAGTTTTTAAGGGGTTTGGGGGACGGGTGTGGGATTGATGCGAGAACCGTCCCGGAGGGTTATTAGCATGTAGAAAGGACCAGATGCTGTTCAATTCTTTACAATTCTTTATATTTTTCCCAGTGGTCACTTTTGCCTATTTTATGGTTCCGCATAGGTTTAGATGGTTTTTATTGCTGATGGCAAGTTGTGTTTTTTATATGTTTTTTGTGCCGGTTTATATTTTGGTTTTATTTACGACCATTGTCATTGACTATTTTGCCGGAATTTTTATTGAAAAATCAGATAAGAAACTGAGGAAACTATTTTTGATAGTAAGTATAGTGTCGACCTGTTTGGTTTTGTTTGTTTTTAAATATTTTAATTTTTTTAATTTGAGCGTTGCGTCCGCAGCTAGATTTTTACATTTAGAATATCCTAGTACAGTCTTAAATATTATTTTGCCGATAGGGCTGTCATTCCATACTTTTCAAAGTCTGAGTTATGTTATAGAGGTTTATCGGGGCAAACAAAAGGCGGAAAAGCACTTTGGTATTTATGCTTTATATGTCATGTTCTATCCGCAACTTGTGGCCGGGCCGATTGAAAGGCCACAACATCTTCTGCATCAATTTTATGAAAAACATTATTTTGAATACCAGAGAGTAACTGACGGGTTGAAGCTGATGGTTTGGGGTGTTTTTAAGAAAGCCGTTATCGCTGACCGTGTAGCTGTACTTGTAAAACATGTCTATGCGGATCCTCATGATCACACGGGATTAGCGCTGATAATAGCCACGGTATTTTTCGCATTCCAGATATATTGCGATTTTTCTGGATATTCTGATATAGCGATAGGCTCGGCGCAGGTGATGGGTTTTAAGTTAATGGACAATTTCAATAGACCATATTTTTCGAAGTCAATATCCGAATTCTGGAAAAGATGGCACATATCGCTTTCTACCTGGTTTAGGGATTACGTATACATTCCGATGGGAGGAAACCGTGTTTCGGAAATGAGGCATTACCTTAACTTGATGGTTACTTTCATTCTGAGTGGGTTATGGCACGGAGCTAATTGGACGTTTATTGTTTGGGGGGGTATTAATGGTTTTTATATGATTTTCGCGCTTTATACCAAAAAAATACGGGGAAATATCGTCAACGCAATAGGGTTGGACAGGAATAGATTGCTTCAGAAAATAGTGAAGACCGTAATAACGTTTGGGCTGGTGTGTTTCGCATGGATTTTTTTTAGGGCGGAATCAATGAGTGACGCGAGTTATATCTGCATTCATTTATTTAGTGGGTTGGGGCAAGATTTCATTAATCTGGTCAAGGGGGATTTTGGGCCCATAAGTGAGCAGATACTTGGCCTGGGGTTGAGTGTGCCCGAGATCATGATCGCGGTATGCGCCATAATATTCTTAGTTTTCATACATTTTATTCAAAAGCATGGCAGCATTAGGCATATGTTGTTGGACAAACCTTTACTGTTAAGATTGTCTTTGTATTATTTTGTAGTTATGGCGATAATCGTTTTTGGGGTAAAAACCAGTGAGGCGTTTATCTATTTTCAGTTTTAGGGGAGTATATGAGTACAGATATCAAAATGTTTTCTAAGAAAATGTTCATCTTGGTGATAATGGTGATAGCCTCTATAGCGGGGTTATTGTATCTATCGACGCTTATTGATTTTGATAAAACAAATTATATGAGGTCATGGGTAGACAAGGTTGAAATCCTAAACAGTACCTCCAGTCCAAAGATTGTATTTGTGGGTGGATCCAACCTGGCTTTTGGACTGGATAGTCCCTTGATCGAAAAAAAATTTAATATGCCGGTCATTAACATGGGGGTTCATGCCGGGATAGGACTGAGATATATGTTAAACAAGGTTTCTGAGTCGTTAAACAAAGGGGATGTTTTGGTGATTGTCCCGGAATACGACTGCTTTTATACGCATGACAGGGGGTATGGAGGGAAGGCGTTGGTGTACATTTTGACAAATTTTGATCTTGCAGGAGTTAAAGATCTGCCGTTTGAGCGAAAATTGTTTTTTTTGTTCACGGCTCCAGAGTATGTAAGGACAAGAATTTATGATTTTTTGGCTCAGTTTGGTAAGAGCGAAAAAATAAAGATAAGTGTGTATAGTAGGCAAGGTTTTAATAGAAACGGCGATAATGTTCAACACTTGGATCAACCACAGCAAAAAATTAAAGTTTTTTGTGAAGGTCTTCAAAAAGTAAACATGGAAGTTGTTGGCATGTTGAATGATTACTATGAGGATGTGACAAAACGAGGAATTCGGATGGTGTTTATGTACCCTTGTCTCGAGCGGGATTCTTTTAGGAATGATATAAGTGGTATAAGCTTTATAAGCAAATACCTATCGAAAAATTTAAAATGCGAGATCATGTCCACGCCGGACGAGTTTGTGCTACCTAAAGAGTACTTCTATGATACAGTCTATCATTTGAATCGTAGAGGGGTAGAAATTCGTACGCAAAAAGTAATAGATAAGCTTTCCAGAGTTATAGTCAAAAAGTCTTTATAACTTTTCAGGACGGTTCTGAGCCCAATCCCACGTCTGTCTCTTATCATCTATTCTCGATCTTCGATTCTCTAAACATTTTGGGCGGGGAGACCCCGCCCAAACGATTATTTTTGCGATGTGTACCAAATCCGCGCCGTGGGGTTTTGGAGGCATTACGGCGATACCGATTTGCCGACAAAACCACACAATCTCCTCGGGATGCCTGCGCACAGCACGCGCGAAAGTTGTGCCAAATGCCTGGCAGGGGGATCCGAGTACTGGAACGATTTGCCGTTATTCGATTAAAAATATTTTACGCATCAGCGCGAGTCAAACGCCGGGAGATCAGAAATGAAAAGGCAAAACGTGAAGAACGCAGGATCTCCCTGTCAGGCGTTATTTTTATATTATAGATCCCCGATAAAAACATTCGGGGATGACAAAAATACGGGATGCGCGCAAGGCGTTCCTTGCCCTGCGATGCGTTATGACAAAATATTTTAATGTTATAGATCCCCGCTAAAAGTGTGCGGGGATGACAGCGGTGGATTGTGTTGAAGATGTCACGCAGGATGACGCACGACATCTAAGAGGCAGACAGTGTATATTCGGATTGTTCGGGACGAGAGAGTTGAATTAAGTAATGTGTCCCGGATTTTTAAAACGAAAATTCTAAACCTGCGGTGACTCCGTGAAAAAGCACGTTGGAATTGGAGCTGATGCCGTGTGTCACGACACTGGTCGGGGAGGAAAATATATAGGTCTCCCGTATCTGGCCGGGTGCCGTGGCAACGCCCGATAGCCAGAGTATTTCATATCCGAGTTTCAAAGCGATGGCAGGAGTGACTTGATATTTTAGCCGCAGCCCGCCTTCGCCGACGAAGGCCGCGCGGTCGGCCGAGGTGCCCGACTCGTATACGGTCTTTGCCAGGCTTACGCCGGTTAACTCTGATGCATGATTCAAATACGGCCCGCCCTTTATCAGCGCGTTAGCGGAAAAGGCGCCACATTCGAATATTTTTCCTTCCGCGCCGATCTGAAAACCATAAAGATTATTAGTGGTACTTGTGTTCCAGAAGGGTGGATAAGCAGGGGCAGCTGTTCCTGTTGTGATCGATGCGATATCGAACAGGGTGGAGAAAGGATTGGTGTTCTTCCACTCGGGCTGAAAAGTATCCGAGGGGGGAATATTGCCCTGAAGATTTTCACGCAGTTGGAGCCATCGGAATCCGGCGATTATGGTTATCCGGTCGGAGATTTTCTCCTGAACGTTGAGTTCCGCGTTATAAAGTTGCGTGGAGTAATCCCATTGCATTGACTGGTACGCAAAATCCTGGGTCTGGAAAAAAACACCGGGAGCTTTCATTTCCAGCCAGTTCAAGGGATCGTCCGGTCCTATGAATTTGGCGGAATACCAGGTACCGATGTAAAAAAAAGAAAATAACAGGTCGTGCTTTCGATCGACATGATAATCCAGCCCCAACCGCATGCCCGGGGCAAAGCCCTGATCAAGGTCGGTGCTGTTAAGGGCCGGGTTTGATGGTGTGGTCGGGACGAGGAGGAAAGGCGTAGTTCCCGATACTCGTTCAACAAGTACCCACTTTGCGGTGCCGACACGATCAAAGATCAGCGCTTCCTGAGAAACGGTCCATTGCGAAGGCTGTGGCGATCGGTTAGATTTTTGCCTGGCGCCCAAAAGAGCGCCTCCAAAAGCGCCCGCTTCTGTGCCTATAAGAGCTCCCATCCCGAAATAACCTAAAGGACATCCTATGGCAGTACCTGCGCCTGCGCCCAAAAGTCCTCCCAAAATAGCCCCTGCGAAAGCATTGTCATTCGAATATACCGTACGATCATTTTCGGCAAAAACATAAGAGGGGATTGTTAAGCAGAATATAAGACAAAAAATAATAGTTACCGGTAACGCTGTCTTCCCGCGGATTGCTTTCGACATGTTTTTTCTTTTTTGCTTTAAGCTGTTTAATACAAAAAGTTTAAAACGCTGAACAAGTATAGCACGCAAAGTTCTGAAGTGAGAAAACAAAATATTTTAATGTTATAGATCCCCGCCTAAAGCGTGCGGGGATGACAGCGGGGGATTGGGTCGAAGATGTCGTGTGGAAATCCGAGCATCGCATCCAGCGATTTGTGCTGAATGCCTGGCAGGGGGATCCGAGTACTGGAACGATTTGCCGTTATCCGATTAAAAATATTTTACGCATCAGCGCGAGTCAAACGCCGGGAGATCAGAAATG
>DAONGE010000057.1:0-6071 GCA_035403965.1 Candidatus Omnitrophota bacterium
TTCAGCGAAGTATCAAACGCCTGGAGATCAAAAATAACAGGGTATTTTTCTGAAGAGCGCAGAACTTCCGAACAGGCGGATCGCCGAGAGAACAAAAATAACAGGGCTTTTCTCAAAACGCGCAGGATGACGCACGACATCTAATCGAATATGCCCACCGCAGGTATATGGAATTACTCCGGTATCTCGGGCAAAGGAACATCTTTGCGCTGTTTCTTCTGGCGGGCTATCTCCATATAGGTGACATACAATATTTTCATTCCCCTTAGTTCTTCGGGAAGATTCCATTTCGCTATCTCACACTTATCCGCGCTTTTTAAAAGCACTCCTGACACGCTTACCCTGTCCCCCGGCTCAAGTCTTTTAGCCAGACGTTTAACATCATTGCTTGCCGGAAGTATCGCGACAAAAAAACGTGTTTCCTTTTTTTTACCGGTCACATTCACAACCCCGTCCATAGCGACACCCGGGGCACTTTCCTCCGGCGCGGCCCCAATCACGGTATCTTCCCCGGAACCATTCCCGGTAAGGTCTTCCAGCCTTACGCCTCCGTACATTATGCGATAAAACCCGCTCAGCGCGTCAGCGGGGCTCGGGCCGATATCTTTTTGTAACAGCGGATAATTTTCGATCACGATGAAAGCGTCTTTATCCACATCGACGACCTTCTCCTTCGCGAATATCCATTCGACATTACCGCGATTCATCATTACATACTCTACATCGGGGCTGATCTCTATATCGTCCCACAACGACCCGACCTCCACTTCAAAGGGCATCTTTTTTATCATCGTGATCTTACCGGCAAGGTTTGAATCCATTTTCACAAGCTGTCGTTTGGAAATGATATTTTCCTGGGAATGTGAAGCCGCATTCACTATCACAACACCCAAAAACAATAAAAAATAAAAAAGCGCTCGGCTGTTCGACATGTGTTTTCCTTGCTTTTAGGTTTGTTCTATATAAGGGCCATCTTTTTGCCTCTAGTACGGCATCAGAGGGTGTTTCTTTATTATACCCGTTCTTCTCATTCCTTCATATAAAATAAATTCAGGACTACCTGCGAACAAATGCCTGTAAAAATACGCCGCTCCTAAAGCCCTCATTACGGAACGATTCCTAAATAGCAGGGGAATATTTTTACTGAACTTAGCGATTATTTGGCGCCTTTCCTTCAGGCACATGTCCTGCCTCGTATAGCTCTTCGAGTTTTCATGTATCCTAAAATACGCAAGATGCGACCTTAAATATGAAAAAGAAGCCTTTTCAAGAACGTACCTGGAAAAAAGATCAACGTCAAGGCTAAAAAAATAATGGGGGTCTATCCCTCCGGCTTTTTCGTATATAGACCTTCTCCAGAACGTCGTGGTTTGGAACGTCCAGAACCCGCCATACATAAAAAATGCCAGCGCCAGTTTATCCGGGGGAAAAGGCAAAGTCCGCCTGTCACCGACAACAACGTTCGTCTCGTCCACCACATATTCGTCCCCATACACTACGTCTGAACGGTTATGCTTAAAATGATCCGCCACCTTGAACAGCGTCCCCTCGGCGTACATGTCGTCCGCGTTAAGCCACGCCATTATACTGCCGGTCGACTTTTCTAATCCCTTTCGTACGGCGTCGGCCTGGCCGTTATCTTTTTCCGAGATCCAATATGAAATATATTTTGCGTATTTTTTTATTATTTCCGCGCTATTGTCCGTGGACCCACCGTCTATCACGATATATTCCAGATTAGGATACCCCTGGCCTATCACGCTTAGGATCGCGCTTTCCAGATACTTCCCCTGACCGTAAGACGGAGTGACAACCGTGATCCTAGGCCACCTGTCATCTTTTTCCGGCGCGGTGGTTTCCTTGAAAGAATATCGCGGATCGATCTTCTTTTTTTCTTTCAGCAGCTCAAAGATATTTTTCTCTTCACCTGGCATGGTCTCTCCGGTACTTTAAACCCATTCTTTCTTTCGCGTACCTGATAAGTTTTTGCGGCGTGATCTCGCGACCGCACACGGTGTAAAAAACCTCTTTGCCAATCTCTCCGGCCAAAGCGATAAAAGACCCTTTCCGTTTCGACGCGTATTCGATCCCTTCGTACGGACAATTACAATTTTTCACGGGGCACGGCGCCGGCTCCGCGTCGAATTTATATTTCCCGTTGAATAAATTTCCGTATCTTTTCAGCGACGTGGAACAGCGTGTTATGTTCCCGGCAGGATCTATCTTAAAATATTTAACACCGGCATAACAGCATCTTCCCATGTAATTAAAATCCTCTTTCACCACTTCACGTTCCTCATCGGAACAGGCATTCTCCGCGATGAGTTTTTTTTCTTCTTCCGAATATGCCTCCGGGTAACGTTTTCCTCCGTCGTACCCCCTGAACACGACGGCCCCGGCCTTTTTGACGCCGTTCGCCCTCAGGGAACCAAGATCGGACGCCATCCGGCCCAAAACGGACGGATACGCGATATATGACACATTGATATTGAATTTTTTCTCCTGAAGATACAATACCGTCTCAAAAAATTTCCGAGCCCCGTCAGCAGACAATTTAAGCCGCGCCTCCACGTGATATCCGGCGTTAATAAAAAGTACCTTGGCGGGATCTATCCTGTCCGCGAAATCCTTTATGTTAGACGTCGAAAGATTGGTATTCATAGAGATAAAGTGCGTTTTGGAAAGCTCCGCGCACATCGCGGTGAAATCAGGATAAAGAAAAGGCTCGCCGCCCGACATATGCACATGCCATGTCTTCCCGGTGGAATCAAAACTTTCTTTTATCCGCGCGGGAGGGAACTTTCCGCAGGCTGGATTTTCTTTGGCTAATTTTTCCGGCACATAGAAACAGTAGCCACATCTGAAATTACATTTGTCGTTAAGATGCCAGTACACCCTGTATTCGGGTTCGTGTTTCATTCGTTACCCCTCGTTAAATTCATATATATCCCTTTTGTAAGCTCAGCCGAGATATCCCAGCTGTATTTTTTCGCCAACACAAGATTATACGCCCCCATGAAATCCAGATCCATCGATACCGCTTTTTTAACAGCGTTCTTTATCGCCTCAGGCTCCGTCTTTTCATAGTACACGCATCCTTCTTCCATAGCCATCTCGCGAAAATACCGAAAATCGGGAGCAAGCACGGCCTTTCCGAAAGACATCGCAAAAAGCAAAGCCGCTGACGTAAGCACATTCCCGTACGACATGACGACAGCG
This sequence comes from Candidatus Omnitrophota bacterium, assembly GCA_035403965.1. GTDB lineage: Bacteria > Omnitrophota > Gorgyraeia > Tantalellales > Tantalellaceae > DAONGE01. Next base: position 3,220 of record DAONGE010000057.1, read on the forward strand.
TCCGAGGCGTTCACATATATCTGGGCTTCGTCGTCGGGGATGAATTTCAGGAATGTTTTTATATTATCCCGTCCGTCGCACAAGGAGACCACCTCACGCTCTATTTTTTTGTTAAGCGGTTTTCCTGCGACAAGCAGGATGTGTCCCGAAAGATCGTTTTCGCGAAAAGCGTTTATAAGCGCCGAGAGGGCTTTGTATGGTTTGATAAGCCCAAAATATAAAAACACTTTCTTATCGCCGGCGATCCCCAGTTTTTCCCTGGCGGTTTTTTTAGTTATCGTGTTCGGATAATACGCGATATAATTCCCCTGAAATATCACGTTCACCTTGCCGCTATCCCTGACGCCGTATTCATTCATCACCATGTCACGCGCCTCGTTACTATGCACAATGATCGCGCCGCTGATACGGGCCATAAGACGACAGACAAAAAGCTCAATTTTTTTGAATTTGGAATCGTGCGTAAGCCTGTTATGCACCGTCCAGACTATCTCAACGCCGATCAATCTCAAAACGAACAGCGTAATCGCCTCGAATATCAGATTAAAAAGTTCGGGGATTATCGCGATCGGATAAACGGCGCTCGCGTAAAAGAACGTGAGCCAGTGTATATGCAGAACGTCGGGCAAACCGCCCTTTATCACCGATAACAGTATCACGCAAAAAGGCTTATATCCGGTGCCGAACGCTACTTCAACGCCCTGCTTCCTTAACGCAGCGGCAAGCTCATGCTGATAGGGTACTTTGGGATAATATGGAACAAAAAGGGCTTTCATAGCATTAATATATCACATCCGTCGGACAGCCGCCAGTTTTGAAAATACGTGATCGCATAAAATCTATGTTGTCTTTTGTCATCCCCGCAAGCACTGAGCGGGAATCTATAATATTAGAATAACGCCTGGCAGGGAGATCCTGCGTGCTTCACGTTTTGCCTTTCCATTTTTAATCTCCCGGCGTTTGACTCGCGCTGATGCGTAAATTGTTTTTACTCGGATAACGGCAAATCGTTCCAGTACTCGAATCCCCCTGCCAGGCGGTTAACACAACTTTCGCGCATGACATTTAAGATGTTTAAACCGGCCCTTAAGCCATAATCAAATACTATCTGTCCTCCTGATTGTTATCCCGCAGACGTCTAAGCCTTTTGAAAGGCGTGAATAAATGTCTTTCCGTCTGATCTATGATCACTTTGTTCAGAACAATCAGCGAAATAAGGTTCGGTATCGCCATAAGCGCGTTCGCGATATCGGCGAACGACCATACGATAGGCAGAGTCGCTACCGACCCCACCATAACTGCCGCGACCCACATCCACCTGTAACACGGTATCGCCTTCAGACCGAAAAGATATTCAACCGCTTTTTCACCGTAATATCCCCAGCCGATTATCGTTGAAAAAACGAACGTCAAAAGACCTACCGTAAGAACAAGCGGACCGATCAAAGGTATTTCTGAAAAAGCCGATTTCGCCAAAGACGCGGCTCCAAGCCCCCGCGACCAGTCGCCGGAATTGACGACCACAAGGCCGGTCATAGCGCAGACCACAACGGTATCCCAAAAAGTGCCGGTCGATGAGACCAGCGCCTGCTCGACCGGATGTTTTGTTTTTGCCGCGGCCGCGACTATCGGCGCGCTGCCAAGGCCCGATTCGTTAGAGAAAAGCCCGCGCGCCACGCCGTAACGCATCGCTTCTTTAAGACCCGCTCCTATAAAACCGCCAACGGCGGCCTGTCCCGTAAAAGCGCTTTTAATGATCAGCGCTATCGTATCGGGTATCGTATTTATTTTTAACACCAATACCACCAAACACCCTAACACATAGAACACGGCCATTACCGGGACAAGATACCCGCAAGCTTTAGCTATAGATTTTATCCCACCGATGATCACCACACCGGCAAGCGCCATCATCACCGCTCCGCTCACCCACGGCGATATGTTCATTGTTTCCTTGAGCATAACGGATATCGAGTTCGCCTGCACCATGTTGCCGATACCGAAAGCCGCTACCGCCGTGAAGACCGCGAACAATATGCCAAGCCATCTGGCTTTCATGCCGCGTTCTATCACATACATCGGCCCGCCGGAAAATTCACCTTTTGCGTTCTTGCCTCTGTACGTGACGGAGAGAACCGCTTCGCCGTATTTCGTCGCTATGCCGAATATCCCGGTAAGCCACATCCAGAGAACCGCGCCGGGGCCTCCTAATGTCACGGCCGATGCGACGCCGATTATGTTCCCGGTGCCTATCGTCGCGGCGAGCGCCGTCATGAGCGCGCCGAAATGGCTTATATCACCGGCGTTCTCTTTTGTTCTGTCGAAAGACAGTTGTATGGCGCGTCCCATAAAACGCTGCACGAATTTCAATCTAAGCGTCAGGAAAACATGGGTGCCGAATAAAAGTATCAAAAGCGGCGGCCCCCACAGAACGTCGCTTATCTGTGAAAATAATTTCTCAAGTTCCGGCATTCATCCTCTTTTCTGATAATGCGTAAAGGGTGGTATGTTCAACTCCATAAATGATACTTGAAGCGTTTCATATAAACAAATAAAATCCGTTCGTTGCGGCGATGCCATTACGCAGGGCAGGGAACACCTTGCGACCGAGGATGAAATGTCCGAGGGAGTGCCGAGGCCTCCGGACGAGGCCGCGCATTCGCTTTGTCATTCCCGCACGCATTTAGCGGGAATCTATAATATTAAAATAACGCCTGGCAGGGAGATCCTGCGTGCTTCACGTTTTGCCTTTCCATTTTTAATCTCCCGGCGTTTGACTCGCGCTGATGCGTAAATTGTTTTTACTCGGATAACGGCAAATCGTTCCAGTACTCGAATCCCCCTGCCAGGCG
>DAONGE010000058.1:0-3636 GCA_035403965.1 Candidatus Omnitrophota bacterium
ACTGGTGGTGTTTGGGCACTAACAATAACCCCGGACGGGAAGATAATATCCGGTGGCAAAGATAGTACTATCCGAATATGGGATCTGGACGAAGACAGATTACAGGCCTTGGCGTTAAAGTCAATGCTTGAAGGCGACATGAGTGATGTGAATATACGTGATATCGGAGATGATATTTTGTCGATCGGCGGAGTGAAGCTCCCAAAATATTACGAACCGGCGTACGGTATAATGTCGATGGCCGCTGATTTTGGTATAAACGGCGATATGTCGAATGAACCTTTTTGTATCCGTCCGAATATATTGAATAACCTGATACGGATACTTTCGCATCAACCCGTAGAAATGGAAGAATGGCAGCCGATATGCGGCGAAGATATTATAGATCCGCGTCCGACATGGCGAGTGTTTAAACGCGGAGATATACACGTAATGCAATATATAAAAGACGATCTTCGAGGCAAGGACGAGGATATCCCTATCGCTATTACGGGGCATGAAACCTTTCACCTTTTGTATACTGATCACGATGCATGGAAAATTGCTATCGATCGTGTAGAAGAATTCCAGTTTAAAGGCGCTTTACAATGGTTGATCAATGCACATGAAGATCCTCGTGTAAATGATAAAGGGGTAGAACGTTTGCCCGGGTTAAAAATTCCTTTAAAAAAATTGTATAACAAGTTTTATCCGACAAAATTTGACGATATCGATGGAGAAAAAATAACGTTTGAACAGAGGAATCCTTTACACATACAGTTTGGGCTGATGGTTGTGCATGATTGGTTCTACGGTGAATTGCATCCTTTGGTGACGAATTCCGCTTTACTTGAGGCATATGCGAAATTGCGCGAAAGATGTATGAAAATAGTGAAATCTGGTAACACCGCCGAAATGTGCGAAAAGGTGTACGCTGAAATATGGCCGGAAGTGAAAAAACTTATACAGATATCGGAAGAAGAAAAGAAGAACGATGAAATGCTGAAAGATATGGCCGAAAATAATGAAGTGGATCTGGATGGGGAATCGGGAGAAGGGAAAGAAGGGAAGACCCTTAAGGACAAAAATGGTAACCCGATACCGCTTGAAATGATGCCTAAAGAGATACGCGAGCGTTTAAAGAAAAAAATACAGGAAAAATGGGATAAAATGTCGCCTGAGGAAAAAGCTAAGATAATGGAAAAGGTCAGGCAGGCGATGAGACAGAGCGAAAAGGAAAATAATGAAAATTTAGATCCGAAGATAGAAGCGGAACGGGGTGAGATGGAGGATATAAAAACAACTTTTGAGGAGAAGGAAGGGATAGCCGGAGAGATAGGAGCCGCGCGAGGATCCGGGCCTGCGGCGGGGAGCGGAGCCGGTATAGGGCATGACGATTATCTGCAGCGAGAAGGGATAACGCAGGCAGACTACGATTTTTATCAAAAATATTTCAAAGAAGTATCCGGTCAGGCTACGACGCTAAAGAATAATCTGCGCAGGATAAAGATGGAAGAAAAGAAAAAACGCGTGCGCCGTTTGCGTGAGGAAGGGGAGATAGACGAAGACGAGATCCCCGGGGTTCCGATGGGAGAATACCGAGTTTTTAAGGATATACAACGTCAGAACAAAATGTATTTCAAAATATCATTTGTTGTGGATATGAGCGGTAGTATGCATACGGGGAACCGGATAGAAGAGGCGATGAAAGGGCTTGTTGTTTTGCTGGAGGCGATACAGGATTGGCCGGAGGATATTTTGTTCGAGGTGGTGGGGTTTTCGAACACGGAATGCATCCCGATCAGGGAATATTCAAGCAAAAAGATCAGATTGAAAGATAAGGTACAGATAATTAAAGACGTTCATACGCTTGGCATTGGGGGGACGAATGCCGCTAAGGCTGCCCATTCGGCGGTGCAGCGGAACGTGAAGGGCGACAAAAAATTCAGGAGGATAGTATTCCTGCTTACGGATGGGGAGCTTTTTGGTAATGACGCGGAGGAAATCGGGGAAGAACAGAAGAAAAATCCGTCGGTTAAAATAGTGCCGCTTGGGCTTGGAAAAACAGCCGGAGCGGTTCAGTCTATCCCGAACGGTAGATGGTTGCCCAAAGACGGTGAATTGCCGGATGCGATATATAAGATAATGGACCTTGAATTTCGTGTAAAAGCGAACGGCCGGCATGGTTTCACGGCTCAGCGATCAGAGTGGGGAAATAAAATGCTGGCGTCGTTGTTCGCCGATGATATGTCTAAGATCGTGGCTAAAAAAGAAGATTCCGCGCCAAGAGCGGCTGGAGAAACAGGCCCCGGGATGAAGTTGGTCGCGGATGATAAAACCGCGCGAACCGCGGCGACAAATGATAACGTGCTAAAGAACACGGCTAAGTACATGTCGGATGTGGATACGACGCGGGTGAACATGATATATTCCGGGCTTGATACCACTCAGGAATATGTGGTCAAATTTGACGAGTCGAGGATATCAAAAGATCAGGAAAACATGATACGGGCATATGCAAAACTTCTTGGCGAGAATGCCGGTTTGGCCATAAAGGTGATAGGCGGTGCGACTTCGAACGGGCTGGATGATTCTCTGATATGCGTGTACCGGCAGGACAAGAAGGGTGTCGTGAAAGGTAAGGGAGCGATCGACGTAAAAATAAACGCCGGTAAAGTGGACGAATATTTCCTTCGCATAGTGGGGATGCTTGATCTGGCGTTCGCGATATCGTCACTTCCGGATAACGTTGATGCCGAGGAGTTGATCTCAAAATACGGCATATCGTTCGCGTTTATGGTCGATCAATATAAAATGCTCTCAGAACATGATCTGCTAAAAGATATAAAGAGCGGTAAGTTTAAAGATGTGCACAGATTGATCCTTGAACTTCCGGTATCTGACAGGGTTTTGGATAAATTGCCGCTTTACAATGAATTGATCTTGGAGACGCTTATAAAAGCGTAAGATAAATAAGTGTTTTCGCTTGCGGCTGCAGAGTATTCGGCTATAATGTATGCGCAAAAGGAAGGGGCGCAGAAAAATAATGAAACTAGTTGAGATCCTTGAGAAATGTAACGCGCTTGGCATCGCTGAGAAGCGGAATATTGCCGAGGATTATTGCGAAATAGTGTTTCTTGCTAAAGAGATAGACGAGTGGAATACCGTGTTCAGCGGCATATTCGGTCCCGCCGTTAAACCTAAGGGGACAAAGCCTACACGCCAGGATAGTGAGATAACCAGTGAGTTCGGTGGAATATATACCAATCAGGTGCTTTATAAAAAAGGTTTTGACGAAGGTACGGTTATTGCCATGTTCTGGCCCTGGCAGGACGGTAACTACATTACGCTGAAGATCGCAAGGATCGCGAAAAAATAGTAATACCAGCCACCAAAATAACGCCTCATTGGATCTGCGAAACGAGAAGGACTGTCCGCAGGCGATTTTCTTGATGCTTAAATTAAAAGCTTACATAGCTCTGGCGGGCATGCCCGATTCGCCTTTTCATTTCTGATCTCCCGGCGTTTGACTCGCGCTGATGCGTAAATTTTTTTATTCGGATAACGCAAATTTCACCAGCCCAACGTAGCATAAAATGTACATATGTCTACTTGGCGAAACGAGAAGTTCTGTCGTTCAGACGATTTCCTTTTTCG
>DAONGE010000059.1:0-3489 GCA_035403965.1 Candidatus Omnitrophota bacterium
AGGGCGTAATCCCGTACCGAACACATAGGGTTCTGGTACGGGATAAAATTCTCCGGGAAATCGTATTCACTCCATCCCTTCTCGTTTCGCCAATTTAACTGAATGCGGAATTCCGCCCCGGACTCGTGTCCCGGGGTCCCATATGCCTCTGCTGAGATAATCGAACAATATCCTTGAATTCTTCGTGACATGTGGATATAATGTGGCACCCCCAAAAAGAGAATTGGTTGGATTAATTAATAAAAAAGCAAGGTGGAAAATTTTTTATGACGAAAGAAAAAGATGTAAAAAGACGCAGTAACGTACGTAATATCGCGATAATCGCGCATGTCGACCATGGCAAAACTACCTTAGTTGACGCTCTGCTTAAAGAAAGCGGGGCCTACGATTTTAAAGACGGCGAAGTTATGATAATGGATTCTAACCCTCTTGAGAGGGAAAGAGGCATCACTATATTTTCCAAGAACGCGTCTTTTCAGTACAAAAATATGCATTTCAACATAGTCGATACGCCTGGTCACGCTGATTTCGGAAGCGAGGTCGAGCGTATATTGAAAATGGTCGACGGAGTCCTGCTTCTTGTAGACGCGTTCGACGGGCCGATGCCGCAGACAAAATTCGTTCTGAAAAAATCACTCGAGCTTCATCTTAGGCCGATACTTGTCGTGAATAAAATAGACAGGCCCGGTGCCAGGCCGCATGAAGTGGCGGACATGACGTTCGATCTTTTTTGTGAACTGAACGCCACGAACGAACAGCTGGATTTTCCGATCATATACGCGTCAGGGAAAGAAGGTTTTGCCACGCTTGATCCGGATAAGCCGAATAAAGACATGACGCCTTTACTGGATATGATAATAAAGCATGTGCCGCCGCCGATAGCGGATCCGACAAAGCCGTTCCAGATGCTGGTTACGATGCTTGATTATGATTCTTATGTCGGGCGCATGGGTATAGGGCGCGTCGCGCACGGAAAAGTTAAATACGCGGATCAGGTGGTCCTTGTAAAAAGCGACGGGGAGATAGAGCGCGGTAAAATCACGAAAATATTGAGATATAAAGGTTTGGAGCGGATTGAGGCCGATTCCGCCGAAGCCGGCGATATAATATGCGTTTCCGGTCTTGAGAACGTAAGGGTCGGAGACACGGTCGCGTCTCCGGAAAAACCCGAAGCGTTGCCTACGATCAAAGTGGATGAGCCTACGATATCCATGAATTTTTCACACAACACAAGTCCGATCTCGGGTAAAGACGGAGGGAAATTCCTTACGTCGCGGCATATCCGCGAAAGATTGGCACATGAGGCGATGATAAACGTAGGGATCAAAGTGGAAGAGGCTGACGGCGGTGAACGTTTTAAAGTTTCGGGACGCGGGGAATTGCATCTGGCGATATTGATAGAGACGATGCGTCGCGAAGGGTACGAAATGGAAGTGTCCCGTCCACATGTAATATTCAAAGAACAGGATGGAGAGAAGTTCGAGCCGGTCGAGGAGCTTGTAATAGAGATTGATCCTGAGTATCAGGGCGCGGTTATGCAGAACCTTGGCGAGCGGCGCGCGGAAGTGAAACATATGCAGGTGAACGCCGCGGGTACGATACGCGCTGAATTTCTTATCGCTTCAAGGGCTTTGATGGGTTTCAGGAGTGAATTTCTTACCACGACGCGCGGTAACGGCGTGATGTATCAGCTTTTTCATGAATACCAGAAATTCAAAGGGGAACTTCCGGAAAGAATAAAAGGAGTTCAGATCTCGCAGTGCGCCGGTACCGCTGTCGCGTACGCGCTTTGGGGGCTTCAGGAACGAGGAGAGATATTCGTGCATGTAGGCGACGATCTTTATGAGGGAATGATAATCGGCGTTAATAATAAAGGGGCCGATCTTATAGTGAACGCTACCAAAGAGAAAAAACAGACGAACATGAGGTCATCCGGTTCCGATGAGGCTATCCAGCTGATACCGCCGCGCGAGATGACTCTTGAGTTCGCGCTGGAGTTCATCGAGGAAGACGAGCTTGTCGAGATCACCCCGAAGAGCATACGTCTCAGAAAAAAGATCCTGAAAGAGAACGAGCGCAAGCCAAGTTATCGGACTTCCCAGCCAAAAGGTTAATGAGAGAAATCATTTTGCGACGAGTACATCCTCCATCGCTATGGGAGCATGTCTGATTCGCCTTTTCATGGTCATTGCGAGGAGCGAAGCGACGAAGCAATCTCTGCGAAATATATAAAAAGCTTATGAGATTGCTTCACCCCTTCGGGGTTCGCAATGACACCATAATCAATGTCGAAAATGGGGACGTCCTCCGAGGTGGTATCTCGGAGAACGTTCCCATTTGGACAAACCAATGGGAACATTTTATTAGCCATCATGTTTTTGTGGTATGGTGCTATTAAAAACGATATAATAAATGCGAGATAACGGAGAAAGGTGCGGCTTATGCGTTTTGAAGAGATGAGTTATACCGTCCTTGACGTCGAAACGACGGGACTGCACTCATCGGCAGGTGATAAAATATGCGAGATCGGAGCGATCCGTGTTGATCCGGGACGCGTGCAGCGTATTTTTCAGACACTTGTAGACCCCGAACGGCCGATATCCACCGGAGCTTTCGCCGTTAACGGTATTACGCCGGAAATGCTTGAAGGAAAACCTAAAATAGATCAGGTCATGCCGCAGTTCATGGAATTCATAAAAGGAAGTGTGCTTGTCGCATACAACGCGCCGTTCGATCTTGGTTTTCTTTCGAATGCTCTCGGTAAAAACGCAAATCAGTTGGATGATTTTATAGTTATTGATGTACTTAAACTTGCGCGAAAATTTTTCCCCGAGATAGGAAGATACAGACTTTCTTACGTGGCGGAAACGTTGGGCATAAATACCGACGGTAAACACCGGGCGATAGCCGATGTGATCATGACGATGAAAGTCTTTAAACGTGAGATCGGAGAAATGAAAAAAGCGGGTATCAAAGAGGTGGAGGAGGTTGTTATCGCGCTGGACGATGACCTGACATACTCCGATAAAGGGCTTGATGAGATCACCGCCGTGATATCGAACGCGATACAAAGTAATAGACCGGTAAATATTTCGTACAGGTCGCTTTGGGAGAATAAAGTGACGCATAGAAAGATCACGCCGATCTCAATAAAGAGTGAACAGGATAAGACTTTGATTTTCGCGTATTGTCACCTCCGTCAGGGTGAGAGGACTTTTCGGGTTGACAGTATTATGGATGCAGTGATTGAATAAGGCTTAAAAATAGAATAAAATATCTTTGCCAGGGATTGGCTAAATTCAAGGAGGAAAATATGCGTAAGGTTTGTTGTATCCTATTCATCGCGTTGTTTATTTTTTGTGCTGTCGGGCAATGTGTATATGCCGATAGCGGTTCGTCAGATATATTGAAGCAAGGTCTTCTTGGCGCCGGTGCCGGTGCGGTAGGTGGCGCGGCTTCGGGCGGAAAAGGTGGAGATATATGGAAAGG
>DAONGE010000060.1:0-2973 GCA_035403965.1 Candidatus Omnitrophota bacterium
AAGGGGCCCTTGCCGGAGCGGGTGTGAATGTCGTAGGCGGAGCACTTCTTGATTCAATAAGCGGGGAAAAAGTAAAGGAAGAGAAGTCTGTAGAAAGCAATCCCAGAGGTGCATATGGTGACGGCTATAACGATGGTTTCAATAACGGATATAAACAGGGATATGTACAGGGACTTAAGGATGGTATCAAAGACTCGAAGGGAACACTTTGATGCTTTGGTTTGAAAATTAAAAGAACAGATCCCGGGGCCGAGCGGTTTCGGGATCTGTTCTTGTTTTAAGACTGAGGGAACATGAGCAAGGAAAAAAACAGCGAACAGGATATGCAGAAGATTCTGGAGGACGCAAAACGAAATTCGTTAAAAATATTCAACATGGTATACACTCTCGTATGCGTGCTTCCTCTTTTTACGATAGTCATACTTACATCGACAAATTGTTTTAAAAGCGGCATTTTTACGGATTCCGCGATCCGCAATCTGTCAATTACTGCGGTTTTTTCCGTGATAGGGTATTTGCTGGGTTTTCTGATGATAAAAGTGGTAGCGGCTAAAATAGTGGCGTATCTGATAAAAAACGAAAAAAATAAGAACTGATGAAAAAAGAAACCGTAGTATTTATTGCGGGACCTACGTCGTCCGGGAAGACGGCGGTATCTATGGAACTGGCCAAGCGTCTCGGCGGCGAGATCGTATCGTGCGATTCTATGCAGATATACAGGGGAATGGACAGGATAACGCAGGCTCCTTCCGAAGAGATAACGGGCAAGGTTAGGCATTATTTTGTAAGATGCGTGGATCCGCGCGAAGAATATAACGTGGCGCAGTTCGTTCTTGAGGCGCAGGAAGTGATAAAGGACATTATCTCAAGGGGAAAATTTCCTCTGGTGACCGGCGGGACCGGGCTTTATATGAAGACGTTGATCGACGGTATATTCGCTTCTCCCCCGAAAGACGAACAGTTGCGCAAGTCGTTTGAGGAGATCGAGAAAGAGAAAGGCCCGGGGTTTTTACACAGACGGCTTTTGGCCATAGACCCTGAAACCGCGAAAAAACTTCATCCGAACGATATGAGAAGGATAATCCGCGCGTTAGAGGTCCGCGAGTTGACCGGAAAAACGATACACGATAAGAAAAAAGAAATAGAAGGAATAAAGGAAAAATATTCGTGCCGTATATTCGCGCTGGATCTGGCCCGGAAAGAATTGTATGACCGGATAAACAAATCCGTCGACGCCATGTTCATGAACGGGATAGTGGACGCGGTGGGGGAAATAAAAAAAACGGAACTCGGAATGACCGCCAGGAAAGCGATAGGGATAAAAGAAATATCCGAGTATCTTGCGGGAAAAGTAGATATGGACACGGCCCGGGAAGAAATGAAAATGAATACGCGTCGTTATGCGAAGAGGCAGCTTACGTGGCTGAGGGCCGAAGAAAGAGCCGAATGGGTGAGAGCTGACAGACCGGTAAGCGAAATAGTGGATGAAATCATCGTACGTTTAAAAACTAAAGGATAGAGGTATAAATGCCTAGAAATGATCGTTTTTATGATACAGCAAAAAAACCGGAAAAAGCCATACTTATCACAGTCGAAGAAGTCGGCGGGGAAGGATGGGCGATAGAGGATAAGGCCGATGAATTATCGAATCTCGCCAGGTCTTCCGGAGTTAATGTTGTCGGTGAAGTAATGTGCAAAAGAAAGGTTCTTACGCCCGCATATTTGATCGGCAAAGGAAAAGTGGAAGAACTCGCCATGATGGCCGAAGAGACAACGACGGACGTTGTTATTTTTAGCGATGATCTATCCCCGTCACAGCAGAAAAATCTCGAAGAAATGATCGGCGTAAAAACCATCGATAGGACACAGCTGATCCTTGATATATTCGCTAAACGTGCGACCTCCAGCGAGGGGAAAGTCCAGGTGGAGCTTGCGCAGCTCGAGTATCTTCTGCCGCGTCTTTCGGGACAGGGTATACATCTTTCGCGTCTCGGCGGTGGTGTAGGAACAAAAGGGCCCGGTGAGCAGAAGCTAGAAGTGGACAGGCGCCGGATCTACGCGAAGATCGATAAGCTCAAAAAAAATCTCGAAGAAATAAAATCGCAACGTAAGGTTAGACGCGGACAGCGTGACAGATATTCTATTCAAAATATCGCTTTGGTAGGGTACACGAATTCCGGGAAGTCCACGCTTTTTAACGCGCTGACTGCGGGAAGCGTGATCGCCAAAGATCAGCTTTTCAGCACACTTGACCCGACGGTACGGAAGATAATACTTCCGGATAATCAGACCGTTCTTATTTCGGATACTGTAGGTTTTTTGCACGGCCTGCCGCATCATTTGATAGAGAGTTTTAAAGCTACGCTGGAAGAAGTCGTTGAGGCGGATATTTTGCTTCATGTCGTGGACATGAGTGATCCTCGTATCGATCAGCATGTGGAGGCTGTATTCGAGGTTTTGAAAGAATTGGGAGCGATCGGTAAAAAGGTCCTGACTGTTCTGAATAAAGCGGATAAGGTCACGGATGAATTCGATATAGACAGGATAAAATTCAAATTTGACGATCCCGTTGTCATATCGGCCTCGAAGAAGGAAGGTTTTGAGGAGCTTCTGAACCGGATAGTGGCCGGTCTGCAGGGGGAAATGGAAGATATTGAAATGACGATACCTCACTCGGCGTACAAGCTGCTCGGCATGATCAAGGAGAACGGTTCCGTGATAAGCGAACGGTACACAGAAAAGGGTGTTGTGGTTAAGGCAAGGGTTCCCAGAAAGATCAAACAACATATTGCCTCGACCATCAAAAAGATGTTCAAACCATAGATCGTTCAACGGCTACCTCGTAGATGTCGTGCGTCATCCTGCGCGTTTCGAGAAAAGCCCTGTTATTTTTATTCTCCCGGCGTTCGCCTAGCATGGATGCGTAATTTACTTTTATCTATTGTGGGCTTTTCTCTCCAATGCTGTTATGTA
>DAONGE010000061.1:0-2931 GCA_035403965.1 Candidatus Omnitrophota bacterium
GAGCACTTGAGAAAAATACCCGCAAAAGATAAAAATATTTTACGCTTCAGCGAAGCATCAAACGCCTGGAGATCGAAAATAACAGGGTATTTTTCTAAAGCGCGCAGAACTTCCGAACAGGCGGATATAAGAAATATAACGGGATGGCAAGTTCCGTGGGCGCGAATCGGACATGCCCACCGTAGCCATGTACGGAAGATGGTACATAGGCCGTATGCTTAAAATATTTTATTTTGGGCTGAATTACGTTATACTCTATAGATATGAAACTACACGGAATAAATAAAATATTGATCACATGCGCCCGCGGTATCGCACCGTTCCTCGCGGAAGAGGTAAAAGCGCTCGGATACGTAGTGGAGTCCTCACACGAAACCGGAGTCGTCATAACGGGTGAATTCATCGACACCTATAAACTCAATCTGAACCTGCGCACGGCATATAACGTCCTTTTTCTTTTGAAACAATTCAGATGCGCGTCCGCCGACGATCTTTACAAAAAAACCTTCGATTTCGCCTGGGAGAATATCATCCCCGAGGGAGAATATATTTCGGTGGTTTCTCAGGTAAATAACCCGACGATACGGAATTCCATGTTCGCCAATCAGAAATTAAAGGACGCCATCGCCGATCGCATGGTCCGAAAAACAGGGTCACGTCCTGACGCCGGACCAGAACGAAAAAATATAGTCATACATCTTTACTGGAAAGATAAGGAAGCTTGGATGTATCTCAATACTTCAGGCAACAAACTTGCGGATCGCGGATATAGAAAAATACCGCTTATCGCGCCGATGCAGGAAACTCTCGCCGCCGCGTGTTTGCTCGCAGCTGGATATACAGGTAAAGAACATCTGGTAAATCCGATGTGCGGAAGCGGAACGATAGCGATAGAAGCGGCCTTGATAGCCTTGAACAAGGCGCCGGGCCTCTTGAGAAGCAATTACGCGCTGACCCACCTAAAAAATTTCGACAAAGAATACTGGCAATCGCTACGCAAGGACACGCTTGCTTTAGCCAGAAAAAAAACAGATCTCAGGATAATCGCCACTGACATAAGCCCAAAAGCGATAGACGCGGCGATAAAGAACGCTAAAACCTGCGGTGTCGATCATCTTATTGAGTTTAAAGCATGTGACTTCGCCGAAACCGATATACCCGAAGGATCCGGAATTGTCCTACTAAACCCGGAATACGGCGAACGCATGGGTGACGAGGAAAAACTTGTACCGGTATATAAAAATATCGGTGATTTTTTCAAGAAAAGATGTCAGGGTTACACGGGGTATGTTTTTACCGGAAACCTTGAACTCGCCAAAAAGGTCCATCTCCACGCTTCGCGTCGAATACCTCTTTATAACGGTGACATAGATTGTCGTCTACTGAAATATGAAATGTATTGATCTCGCAGGTAACTAAAAAAATAAGGGTTCGATACTTTAAGCACCGAACCCTTATTTTTGACGTTATAACTTTACTACATTTACGGCCTGAGCGCCTTTTGGACCCTGTTGAATTTCGAACTCAACTTTCTGGCCCTCCTCTAAAGACTTATAGCCTTCGCCCTGAATCGCGCTGTGATGTACGAATACATCGCTGCCTGACTCCGGAGTAATAAATCCATAACCCTTCTGGTTATTGAACCATTTAACTACACCTTTTGCCATTGTACTACCCTCCTTCCTTACTTTTCTTCAATAGGATACTGAAAACAGGGGTAAAAAAAAACCACAAGGCCCGTTAATTCTCAACCTTGTGGTTTAAAATTACTTTCCTGGTACTTCAATATGCTATTTACTTTTGCTCTATTCATTTACCATTTCCCTACGGACAGTATTATACACTATCTACCCATTATGTCAATTATTTTTTTAATTTAATTTCAATCCCGGCCGTCGCCCTGTTTACATGGCAAATATCCCAAAACTATTAGAAATCATATCTTACATTCACATACCCCGAATGCCCGTAATAATCCTCTTTGAGCTCCAGGTCATAATTCAGGCTCAATGTCACGTCATTTTTAGTAATAAATGTCAGCTTTGCCCCCACATTATATGTACTCTGAGCCGGTTCAAAACCGTCAGTACTGAACGCCGTGCCGCCGCCCGTGAATGTGGAAGACATTGCCTGCCTATCACCCACGAAATCATATAGCCATTTGCCGTGTACTTCGGGAATAAACGTCACAGACCGATAATTAAAACTATGCGCCAGTTTTAGTCCCGCCCCAAGCTGGGCCATATCATAATCCTGACCTTTCATCTCAAGATCAGCGGCCCCCGCGTCCTTTTCAGTATAAGGATTGATCCGCAAATGCATATACTGAAAAGAAATCAAAGGTGTAAGGGTTAATTTCCCCATATCAAGATCATATCCGGTTTCTGTATAAACGGAATACTGTTGCCCATTGTAACTGCTATTAGCGGTACGATCTATCACACCTATCGCTATATGTCGTGACGCGTCATACTGATTATACGCGAACGTAAGCACCCCGTCTAAATAATAGTTCCCTTTATCCAGCATCGCGTAAGCACTGGCCTGATAACTATCAATATCGGTTCTTCCGCTATTATCCTTAGAACGCAAAAAATCCTGCGCGAAGCCCCCGCTTAAACCATATCTAAAACTTTCCAGACCTTCCAGATCAAAACCGAAAGCCGTTCCCCACAAAGTTGAATTGTATCCGTTAGAAGAGCCTCTTGGATCCTGATGAGAATAATTCCCGAATCCTCTTGCCCAAACACCTACGTTCTTCAAACCGTCGTCCCCGGTAGAAATACCGCTTCCGCCGCTTGCGCCATTAACATGATCAACGACGGTATTAACATATTGCGTCATTGACTCTATACTTCCGTTAAGCGCGCCGCTATCGGCCAAAGGCTCAAGCTTGTCCGCGTTCGATGGACTTCCCGAATCGTCCAGATT
>DAONGE010000062.1:0-2793 GCA_035403965.1 Candidatus Omnitrophota bacterium
TTTCTCGAAACGCGCAGGATGACGCACGACATCTAAGAGGTAGACAGTAGACTCGCCGTCGCTTCGCTCGCAATGACGAGGCTAAAATTTAGTGATTCGATTTTATGTTATGGATGCCCGATTAAAACGTTCGGGCATGACATAGCGCGAGCGTCCCGGCAAAAAGAACACAAACTCTTATATTTGACTTAC
Source organism: Candidatus Omnitrophota bacterium (assembly GCA_035403965.1). Lineage (GTDB taxonomy): Bacteria > Omnitrophota > Gorgyraeia > Tantalellales > Tantalellaceae > DAONGE01. The sequence continues at coordinate 193 of DAONGE010000062.1, forward strand.
GGCGCACGCAGAATGTCCCGGCTGTAATAGTGTGGCTTACGATGGTTTAAGTGTGTCTATTGCGCGATGCGTTCCGCGGAAGAGGCGGGTATCCACCCTATTTTACCGTCTAAACGTTTTATGCGGTACCAGTCTTTCTCGGTGCGTGTCAGATAGACTTTCATGCCGTCATATACCGGGAAATGTGTGGCGCTTTTATTGGACGGTTCAAATTTTGCGTCGGTGGTTGGAGCTGTTATTATCAGTCCAGAGTTCAGATCACGCAGGCGTTCCGTTCGTATTATCCATGCAGGCACGATAAAGAAAACGGAAATTACGATTACTGAGATAAAAATACCGCGGCGATCAAATACCAACAGGCATATGATGCATGAAAGGATCACGTATAGGATCACTTCGGTGAAAAAAAACAACTGTCGGAACGATAACGTGCCGAATATATTACGTGCGTTCACCGTGAGCCAGGAGATGTTTTTCTCGCGTATCTTCTGTTTTATGAGAGATCGTGCGATCTTCATATTTATCGCTGTTTCCGGCGTTAGAGAGCCTAAGTGCGACGCCCTTTCATAATTCAGGATGGCCTTTCCGATCTTTCGTGAGCGTAGATACGAGTTCCCGAGATCATAGTAAATATTCCCAGACAGAGTCCCTGCCGCGACAAGTTCTTCAAATTTAGAACTCGCGCCGGCATAATCGCCCGAATTGTAAAGTTTACAGCCTTCGTCAAAAACTTTTGACGGCGTATTGACTGATGTTTTTTTGACGATCATTATCGCGGTTATGCCGCATATTAAAACTAGAACGGCGATTATCGACGAGCATATCACGGCTGTCTTTTTTTTCATATGATCCTCTTCCTGCCGTTCAGTGTATTGATAATATCGACAATCTGTCGGTATGTATCTTTCATTTCGTTCATATCGCATTCCGCGCCCGAATATTTTATACGATAACATCGCCCTAGAATCTCCGTTAAAGCCGTAGTCATATCACTGTCAAGATATTCAGAGATGGCTGAGGTTTGGATAATATCGTCCTGCAGTGATGTTTCCGGCAGGAACAATCGGATGGCCATATAGTTTTTTAGAAGTTCAAATATCTCTTCATAAAACGCGCGCGGAGCGCCTTTGCGCAGCGCGTTCACTACCCTTCCTATGTTTTTATTGGCGGCGGTAGACGCGAGATAAAGCGCCGCATACTGTTTGTCTGTAGCCATTCTGCGGCGATGTATGAAATTTGGGAGGAGAAGCAATATTGTCAACGAAAAGATTCCGCGGATCACGGCGAATACCGGTTTTTCATGAAATACCGGTGGAAAATCGCCATAGGCGCCTGGCACAGGTTTAATTGCGGCGATATTTCGGACCGGATCCTTGTTGCTTGTTTCTTCTTCTGAGATCATATCCGCAGAGGAAGAAGCCGTTTCCCGTATATTCACGGAGAATTTTTGAGTGCTAATTTCCGCAGACAGGCTTTTCGACTGTAAAAGGAGCTGTTTATAAAACGCGAGATTGTTATTAAGAAGTTTATTCTCATCGGGCGGGAGGTTTATAGTAAATTTGAATTTCGCCGGAGCAATAGAGCATTTCCCCGACATCGGCGAATATGCCGTGGATACATAAGTAAGTACGGCGAAGCGTGTTTTGTTGATGGTTTTTATGTACGGTTGTGTGTTTGAAAATTTTTCATAGATTATATAGTCGGATTCCGGGCGTTCAAGCCGGATATTGTCCACATCCAGCCAGTCGCTGAAAAGGGTTATTTTGATCTCAAATTTTTCGTCGACTTCAGGCGTATCATTCGACAATTCTATTTTTGCGAAGATATGTCCGTCCAGGGCTTGTGTCAGCGCCACGCTTTTTGCGCTTTTTCCAGAAAGCGCCTCTTTCATTTTATCATGATATACCGTGGCATTGGCCGGGATCGCCAACACCAGGATGAAAAGTATCAGGATTATTCGCAATATATTCATTTTTTCACCAGTCTTTATCTATCTTTTCGCTCTCAGGAGCGCACTCCTGTTCTATAGCGACTTTTGGTGTTTCACCGTTCCAGTATGATTCGATCAGACGTTTGGTCCGGTTTGATTTTCCTGCCATTTTATCGTTTGCGTTTTGATCCTCCAATTTTCCATTGCTGCCGGATCCTGGGACTTTATCTGGGCCGTTACTCGGTTGATTTGAGCTATTTGAACCTGGAGTTGTGGGCTGATTTCCTTTTTGATATCCTTTGTCGTGACTTTTTTGTTGATCATCTTGCTCTTGTCCGTCTGGTTGTTTATTTTGATCTGATTTATGCTGACCACTTTGCCCGCCTTGTTGTTTTTGTTGATCGCCTTGTCCTTGTGCACCTTGTTGCTTATCCTGGCCGCTTTTTTCTTCGCCTTGCTTTTCCCCAGACCCTTGACCTTTTTGTTGTTCACCTTGACCTTGTTGGCCTTGTTTCGCCTCTGATCCTTCGCCCTTCTGTTGCGCACCTTTGCCGTAGCCACCTTGCTGTTTTTGTTGATCGCCTTGTCCTTGTTCACCTTGTTGCTTATCTTGGCCGCTTTTTTCTTCGCCTTGCTTTTCCCCAGACCCTTGACCTTTTTGTTGTTCACCT
>DAONGE010000063.1:0-2591 GCA_035403965.1 Candidatus Omnitrophota bacterium
AAAATATTTTACGCTTCAGCGAAGCATCAAACGCCTGGAGATCTAAAATAACAGGATATTTTTCTAAAGGGCGCAGAATTTCCGAACAGGCGGATCTATAAATATACCGGGAGCACATACGCGCGAAAATTGAATTAAACACCTGGCGGGGGGATCCGAGTACTGGAACGATTTGCCGTTATCCGAGTAAAAATATTTTATGCATCAGCGCGAGTCAAACGCCGGGAGATCAAAAATGAAAAGGCAAAACGTGAAGCACGCAGGATCTCCCGGCCAGGCGTTATTTTAATTTCATGGATCCCCGATAGAAGCATTCGGGGATGACAGTGTGAGGATTGCGTTAAAGATGTCGTGCGGAAATCCGAGCATTGGAGAGAAAAGCCCACAATAGATAAAAGTAAATTGCGCATCTGCGCTAGGCGAACACCGGGAGATATTCTGAAGATAGTTTAAGTCCGATCAGGTTCTTTTAGCCCCAAATCATCCATTCTGGCAGTAACTGCATATCGCCGCGTATTTTTCCGCTTTATGAAAGGACTTATTAATATCTTTATGATATCGGCCATCTTCATGAATTTCCCGAAAGAAAAGAGCAGCTTAAGACTTTGAATCGGTCTCCCCAAAATACGATATCCGAATAACAACGTGTACCCTTTCTTTCTAATTGCATTAATTGTCTCGCTCGGCAGTACCGTAGGATCTATATCGGAGCACTTGAAGCCCTTGTCCCAATCCCTATCGTCATCTACTATGCTGCGCGTAACATATTCTTGCCATAACGGGGACCCCCTGTAAACACATAGACGATTAAACCCGAAAGTATCAAGTTTCAGCCGCGCCGCGAACCTGAAACTTGAGAGGATATCTTCTTTTGTCTCATCAGGAGACCCTATCAGGAAAAAACCATGAACCCGTTCTATCCCATGGCGTTTTGCTTCGTTGATAGCATGCTGTATCTGTGCTAACGTTTGCCTTTTTTTGAGGCGATCCAGAACTTTTTGCGTGCCCGCTTCTATGCCGAACGCCAAAAATTTGCAGTTGGCTTTACTCATAATGGGCATTTGATCAATAGCCGCTGAATCCACACGCCCTTCGCAACCCCAACGGAACTTCAGGTTACGTTCTATCATTCCCTGACATATCTCATTGATACGTTTTCCGTTAAGCAAAAAGTGCTCATCTGTAAAATAAACAGAGCGGTATCCCATATCATATAATTCCTGAAGCTCGCCTAAAACATGTTCGGCTGAACGGCAACGGGATTTGTGCTGTAAAAGTAACGGGATGTTGCAGAATATGCAGGAATACGGGCACCCTCTTGAAGTTTGTATAGTACAAAATTTGTCCATTGAAAGAACCGCGGGGACATCCAGAGGCAATGACTCTATATAATCGATGGGAAGAGTATTTCGATCCGGATACGGATATTTGTCCAGATCTTGCAATAGCGGACGCGCCGTATTTTTCACGATCTTGCCGGCCGATCGCCACACAAGCCCCGCGACAGAACCGGGATGCTCAATATTATCCAGATATTCCGGGAAAAGCTCTTCTCCTTCCCCTACTCCCACGCAATCGATATAAACACAATCCTTCAATATCTTTTCGGCATTTATTGTAGCAAACGGGCCGCCGACAATAACGGGTATCGCGGGATTAATCCCTTTTAAATGCTTCGCTACTTTTTTGGTTTCCTGATAAGTCGTTGCCGAAAGGAACGAAAGGGCTATAACATCCGGTTTTTCTGAAGCTACCGCTTTTGCGATATGTTCCAGCTTCATTTCGGGGTGACACATATCGAACATATGCACCTTATGCCCTCGCTGACGCAGTATGGGGGCAAGGACCTGTATACTTAAAGGCGGAAACGCCATTACTTTGACGCGGTTTTCCGGAAAACCGGCTCTATCCTGCCCGGCAGGCAACATCTGATAGAAATTCGCATCTCTAACATAAACCAAAAATATATTCACCTAAAATACCCCCGTCTGCTCTGCTTTAGCAAATTTTCATATTATCTGCGTTCATTGAACAAGGTTCTGGCGCTACGTTTGACTTAAAATCGATGGCAACATCAAAATACGTACCCGGAATGAGCATATTACATAAACAAAAAAAGGCGCTCCTCCTCACGTGAGAAAGATCGCCTCCATTCATAGATTGTATAATGTAAAAACAAACACCTCGATCGCCACATCGTTATGGCTTTAGACATTTTAACACGTGTCCCTGCTTATCTCAAGACATTTGACGCGTTGTGTCTCATTAAAACGGGCACGTGTAACATGACAATTCAGCGCGAGTCAAACGCCTGGAGATCAAAAATAACAGGGTATTTTTCTAAAGCGCGCAGAATTTCCGAACAGGCGGATCTAGAAATATACTGGGAGCGGAGCCGGCCTCGTCCGGAGGCCTCGGCACTCCCTCGGACATTGCGTCCTCGGTCGCAAGGTGTCCCGTGTCCCGCAAAGTATTGCATCAAAATATTTTAATATTATAGATCCCCGCCTAAAGCGTGCGGGGATGACAAAGTGGATTGCGTTGAAGATGTCGTGCGGAAATCCGAGATGATATGCTAAAGTGTCAAGCTT
>DAONGE010000064.1:0-1971 GCA_035403965.1 Candidatus Omnitrophota bacterium
AGGCGCCAAAATTGTCAGAAAATTCTCCGAATAAGGAAATCGTCTGAACGACAGAACTTCTCGTTTCGCCAAGGGACACAAAAATAGCATAACCCATTTCTTTTGCGCAAATGAGGCAATTTGAAATTAGTTATTATCTGGCAATAAATCCGTATTTTCGTTATACTTAGGCTGAAATTAATAACGCTAGATCAATCCGTCATGAACAAAGAGATACTGCTGATACAACCCTGGATCGAAGATTTTTATATAACCGACTGCCGCCTGCAGCCGATCGGCCTGTGCTATATCGCGGCCAATGTTATGAAAGAATTCCCCGACATGCCCGTTCATATACTGGACTGCCTCTCTTCTTCGCACAAAGAAAATCTCCCATGGCCCACGGAATTTAAATATCTTAAGCCGTATTACGGACATCCCGACTCAGGGCCGTTCGCGCTTTTCCATAAATACTATCGATTCGGAATGCCCGAACAGGATGTGAGGTGCAAATTAGAACGGCACTCTCCGCTCGTTATAGGCATATCCTCTCTCTTCACTCCTTACTACAGAGAAACACTCGCGATGGCTTCATTATGTAAAGACATTTTCCCAGACGTACCTATCGTGATCGGAGGGAACCACGCATCTCTGCATCCGGGATCCTTACTGCACTATAAGAATAAGAAGAACCGCCATGTATGCAACTATGTCGTTCGCGGCGAAGGCGAAATACCTTTTCGCGATATCATATCCTCATTATTGGCAAAAAAAGATATCCCGACAATCCCGAATATCATAAAACGCGAGGACACACATTCGTCGTTAAAACCGGTTGAAATACCAGACCGCGACAAAATACCGTCTCCTGCAATATCTATCCTCGACATCAATAAATACACTTACAAAAAACTCCCATCGGCCGTGCTTGTCACTTCCAGGTCATGTCCTCACAAATGCGCGTTCTGCACGGTCCATGCTGTTTTTGGCGAACGATACTACACCGTTCCCGAAGACCGCGTCATTAGTGAGATAAAAGATCTTTTCTCGTTAGGCATACGTCATTTCGACATAGAAGACGACAATTTTACCTTCGACAGACAAAGAGCGATCGGTATACTGGATAAGATCATAGAGTTGGATCTTCCCATAGAATTGTCCGCTATGAACGGATTAAGCTACCTATCGCTCGACAATGAGCTCCTTACAAAAATGAAAAAAGCAGGCTTTAAAAGTATAAATCTCGCCATAGTAAGCCACGATGAAAAAATCCGCGCCGGATTGGCTCGCCCGCATACACGTGATAGGCTGATCGAAATAGTCTCCGCGGCGAACAGCATAGGCCTCACCGTGGGTATAAGCTGTATTATAGGGTTGCCGGATCAGACCATACCAGAGATCTGGAGCACCCTCACCTTTCTCTCCGGCCTACAATGCCTTATACAACCTTCACCGTTCTATTTCACTCCGGGATCACGCCTTCATATAGCGAAACAAGGCGATCCCGGGATAAAACTGGCATCACACAGAAAGGACCCTTTTCTGTCGGCCCGTCTGACCGCGATGGATCTTGAATGTAATGAGTTCACACGGGAGGATATCTTCACGCTTTGGAAACTTGTCCGCGTAATAAATCACATAAAAATGGGGTTGGACAAGGGACATGCCGAAAATTCGCCGTTCTTTTCCGAGGCATTCGAGATATTCAAGACCTGTAAATGGCGCACCTCAAAAAAATACGGCGGAAAATCTCTCCCCTTCTCCCAAAAAGTAGCGTCCCTTATAAAAACCGCGCCTCTAAGAATCACCGGCCATAAAACCAACAACACATTATTTGTCCGCTGAATATTAATTCCGGGATCTTTTCACGAATAAACGAGAGTTTTGGAGTGGATACTTTCTCTCGAGAAGTTTGTGTTCTTTCGACAGTGGACGCACCTCCGCCTGTTCGGAAGTTCTGCGCGCTTTAGAAAAATACCCTGTTATTTTTGA